>NZ_JAOWHY010000049.1:0-242428 GCF_030332375.1 Citrobacter sp. Cpo148 | reverse complement strand
TGCGGCGTGCCGCCTTATCCGGCCTACAGGGGCCGGGCTGAACGTATTTTGTAGGCCTGATAAGCGCAGCGCATCAGGCAACGCGGCGGTACATTGCCGGATGCGGCGTAACAGCCTTAATCGGCCAACAAAAGCACACTGTCTCGATCTACTACACGGATCTCTCCCTCGAACATATCTGAATCCTTTCTCTGCTAATTAAAATCGTGATCTTTACCGCACAATAAGATATAACAATTATATAACATTCTATTCACTAAAAAACACACAACCATCATTGATAAATTCACGCGATCGTTGGCAGGGGTACAATTCTAATGGCTGATAGTAGTGTAACTGAGAACGGGGCGCTGGCAGACGGCGATACCCGTCGTCGTATATGGGCGATTGTCGGAGCATCATCAGGGAATCTGGTCGAATGGTTTGATTTCTATATCTATTCATTCTGCTCTCTTTATTTTGCTCATATCTTTTTTCCATCAGGAAATACCACCACACAACTCTTACAAACCGCTGGCGTTTTTGCCGCTGGCTTCTTGATGCGACCAATTGGAGGCTGGCTGTTTGGCCGTATCGCGGATAAGCACGGGCGTAAAAAGTCCATGTTGCTGTCCGTTTGTATGATGTGCATGGGATCGTTGGTGATCGTTTGTCTACCGGGATATGAAACTATCGGTACCTGGGCGCCTGCGCTATTACTGCTGGCAAGGCTATTCCAGGGGTTATCTGTCGGTGGTGAATACGGAACCAGCGCGACCTATATGAGTGAAGTCGCCGTTGAAGGTAAGAAAGGTTTTTATGCTTCATTCCAGTACGTAACGTTAATCGGCGGACAGTTACTGGCATTACTGGTTGTGGTCATATTACAGCACACGTTAGAAGACTCTGCGCTCAGAGAGTGGGGTTGGCGTATTCCATTTGCGTTGGGCGCCGTGCTGGCTATTGTTGCGCTATGGCTGCGTCGCCAACTGGATGAAACCTCGAAACAGGATGTTCGCGCGCTGAAAGAAGCGGGTTCCCTGAAAGGTCTGTGGCGTAATCGCAAAGCTTTTGTCATGGTGCTTGGTTTTACCGCCGCGGGTTCGTTGTGTTTTTACACGTTCACAACCTATATGCAGAAGTACCTGGTTAACACAGCCGGTATGCATGCCAACGTAGCCAGCGGGATTATGACGGCGGCACTGTGTGTGTTCATGCTGGTACAACCGTTGTTCGGCGCCTTGTCTGATAAAATTGGCCGACGTACTTCAATGCTGTGTTTTGGCGCGTTGGCCGCGATTTTCACCGTTCCCATTCTGACAGCATTGCAAAGCGTAACATCCCCGTATATGGCGTTTGCTCTGGTGATGTGTGCTCTGTTAATCGTCAGTTTCTATACGTCAATTAGCGGTATTCTGAAGGCCGAAATGTTCCCGGCACAGGTGCGCGCTCTTGGGGTCGGCTTATCTTATGCGGTGGCCAATGCGCTGTTTGGCGGTTCAGCCGAATATGTCGCGTTGTCCCTGAAGTCTGTTGGTATGGAAACGACATTCTTCTGGTACGTCACTGCGCTGGCAGTAGTTGCGTTTTTAGTATCGCTAATGCTGCATGGAAAAGGGAAAGGTCTGCGCCTCTAGTAATGTGCCAGTTGCCAGACCGCATAGCCGGTAGATGCGCCTGCAACATCCCAGGCGAAGTCCTTCCAGCTCCAGCCGCTCCCAGCGGGACGGCTGTCCCATAGCTCTTTTGACGCCCCCAGGCTGACTGAGAACATCAGGCCGATAGCCGCACTGCGATCGCGGCTGTTGCCCTGATGTTGGGCATATTCATTGCCGGCTGCGGCAAGCATGGCGGAGGCGATGAAGTGTTGAGCTTTGTCTTGCCCGCTCCACTGGTCGTTAGCCATATGGCTGCAGCCCGAAATGGCAAGGACACTGGTAAGAATGAACAGGCGCACCGTTACCTCCATATGAAAAACCCCGTCACTGGACGGGGTCTTGATTACAGAATACGGCTAATTAATCTGTCGATACGAATACGGCGTAGTCGACGGATGAGCTTACGCACTTTGACTGGATAGTCAGCAATGCTTTGCAGGTCGCGATAGTGCTTAACGACGGTAGTATGCGTGCGGATAAGCTCCAGCTCTTTATCGCGCTGAGGGGTGAGCTCTTGCTTAGGATCGTGGATAAGGATGGCGTTTTCCAGATCCAGACGCCAGGCACGAGGGTTAAGGTTGTTGCCGGTGAGCAGCATCCATTTATCATCAACCCACATACCTTTCAGATGATAGGTATTGTCATCATCTTTCCATAAGCGCACGACCAACTGGTCGGTATTCACGTAATACTGCAATCTGCTCAAGAAACGGCGCAGATTTATTTCATACAGATAAGGCAGCGCGCCGATGATCTTGAATGGCTCATCTTCCGGGATGAAAAAGTCGTTGGCGGTTTTATCACCGACAATGATTTCAACCTTTTTCCCTTCACGCAGCAGTTGAATGATATTACGCACCAGTATGGCGGGCAGGTTGAAATAAGGGGTACAGATTGTGAGCTTGTGCTCTGCGCAGGGCATAAGATGGAAAATGGTCTTATTTAACAGACTGGATTTCCCAAGGCCAACCAGAGGCGTAACCGAAAGCTGTTCGTTATCAGCATCACCCTGAAAATGGAATGACGCATCGCGAAGTTCCTGACGGTACAGGCGGATGTCGTTTTTAATTTCAGGGCTTTTAGGACGATTAACATCATCAAGGCGATTTACGCCGCGACCGTTCATCAGGTTTTGCGTCACCCAATCGAACATGATATCGGCCATTTGCGCGTTGCGAATCAACTGATAACGGTCATAGCGATATTTATCATGCTGATGCAGGTAAACATCGTTCAGACTGGCCCCGCTGTACAGGACGCTGTCATCAATGATAAAGCCTTTGAAATGCAGGACGCCAAGCGCTTCGCGGGTGTTAATCGGAACGCCATAGACAGGAATATCGATACCAGGGTTTTCTTGCGCCATTCGGCAATACCAGTCAGCATTGGTATTGGATGCCGCAGCACCAATACGACCGCGCTGGGCTCGGTGCCAGTCGACAAGCACCCGGACATCCAGCTCAGGACGCTGCCGTTTTGCCGCATAGAGAGCGTCAAGTATGCCTTTACCACCGTCATCCTGTTCCAGGTACAGCGCAATAATGCAGATCCGTCGCGTCGCGCTGGCTATTTTTTCCAGCAGAGTCTCCCTGAAATTAGCGGGAGCATAAAAGAAATCTACATCATCAACTGACTGAGAAATCTTGGGTAGTTGGGCAAGGTGTTGTTGATGTTTATTACGCTTAAATTTTGACAACATCACAGTGCATTTCTTCTCTGTTCATTGAAGGGTCCTCTGTGCTATGCAGACGACATAAGCGGGCAATGATACCACCAGTACCCATTAATGTGGTCAACATTTCCAGTACCTTACTCACGATTCCTCACATTGGGCCAGATTAAGCGTTAGCCCAACAATTCCCTCTTCGAGCTGGACGTCAACAACAAACCCGAGTTTTCGGGCCAGGGCGACCATCCCACGATTGTTCGGCATCGTAATACCATTCAAACGTATAAGTCCGTGATCTCGAGTATAGGCAATTAATTTTTCCATCAATCGGCGACCCAGTCCAAGCCCTTTGAGATCGGAACGAACCAGTACGGCAAACTCAGCGTCTACGTTATCAGGATCCGAGATTGCTCGCGTTACGCCGAGGATCTCTTCGTGATTATCTTTACAACGCACCGCAACAAAGGCCATTTCCCGATCGTAGTCGATCTGCGTCATATTGGCTAAATCTTCGTGGGTAAATTCGTTGATCTCACTGAAATAGCGATAATAAAGATCTTCTTTTGTCACCTGAGAAATGAACTGCTGAAGATGAGGTTCATCCTCCGGCAAAATGGGGCGGAACAGACAGCGCTCGCCGTTCTTCAACTCCACCCACTCTTCAAGCTGATGAGGGTAGGGACGTACAGCCAGTCTGCTTTCGTTATCTCCCGTGAAAGGGGCAATATCCAGCGTAACGTCCAGCGCGGTAAATTCTCCGGCCGAGGCCAGCAGCGGATGAATATCCAGACGCTGAATTTCCGGGCAATCGACGATCAGGTTGGAGACCTGCACCAGAAGTTGGCTCAACCCGGCGATATCCAAAGGGCGCAGTGCGCTGCGCGCGCGGATCTTTTTATTTTTGATCCCCTGGATCACCAGATAACGCGCCAGATTCATGTTCAATGGCGGCAATGCCACCACGGCTTGCTCTTCCGGTCGCCACTCAACACCACCTTCACCCAGCATAATCAACGGGCCAAATACCGGGTCGTGTTCAACGACGACTCGAAGCTCCTGAGCGCCGGCGCGATTCGCCATACTTTGCACTAATAAGCCGTGAATGCGTGCCTGCGGCCAGGCCATTTTTACCCGATCGAAAATTGCATTGGCGGCCTGCTGCACTTCAGTGGCTGTACGCAGGTAGAGCATCACCCCCTGAACTTCTGATTTATGCGGAATATCAGGAGAACGCAGCTTGAGCGCCACCGGGTAGCCGATTTGCTCCGCGATGTGTACGGCTTCCGCGCTGTCGCTGGCGATCCACGTTGGCAGCGTTTGTAAGCCATAAGCCTGTAAAATCGGCTGCACTTCATGGGTATCAAGCGATGTCGCTCCTTCAGCAATCGCCCGCTGTAACAGATTATGCGCTTCGGCAGTGTTGGAGGTCAGGCTGTCAGGCAGCGCAGGCGTTTCCCGCAGCTGCTTCTGGTTTCGCCGATACTCCACCATATGCATAAATGCGGTGATGGTACCTTCCGGCGTGCGGTAGGTGGGCAGTCCGGCTTCGCTAAACAGTCTGCGGGCTTCCTGAGAGGAAAACTCTCCGCACCAGTTGGTCAGCAACGAGACGAATTTTCCTCGGGGGTGATGCTTTACCGCTTCAATCAATGCCTGTGCGCTTTCGGTTCCGGGAGCGGCTGCGCTGGGTGAATGAATCACCATCAGCGCGTCAAAATCCTGGCTGGCGAGCAAAATATCCAGCGTCTTAACGTAGTGTTCGCTGCTGGCGTCATCACGCAGATCCAGCGGGTTGGCGATATCAACATGTTCAGGCAATGCATCGCGTAATTTCTGGCAGGTGTCTTCATTCAACGTCGCCAACTTGCCATTTTTTGACCACAGTTCATCTAATGCCAGTGCGGCAGGCGCGGCCCCATTGCTGATGATCATCAGCCTGTCGCCACGTAGTGGACGCATGTGGCTCAGGGTTTCGACCGCCGAAAACAGCTCGTGAGTGTCTTGCACGCGTAATAAACCGGCACGCTGAATAGCGGCATCCCACGCAGGGTCCATCCCGGCGCTGGTATGCAGTAAACGCTGCGCCGCTGGACTACGACCGCTCTTAATCACCAAAATAGGTTTATTGCGCGAGGCGCTGCGGGCGGCGGAAACAAAGCGTCGGGCATCACTTAAATGCTCGAGATACAGCAATATCGCGCTGGTTTTGCTGTCGCGCGCCAGGTAATCCAGCAGCTCATCAACGTCGATATCCAGGCTATCACCCAGCGCGATAAAGTAAGAAAAGCCCATTTCTCTCTGCTGTGCCCAGTCGAGTATGGTGTTGGATACGGCAGCGGATTGAGAGATAAAAGCCAGCTTGCCGCGCTTAATCGGGACGGGGGAAAAGCTGGCGTTAAGCCCTTGCCAGGGCGCGAGAAGTCCCAGGCTGTTGGGGCCCAGCAAACGTATGTTGTAGCGTGATGCGCAGGCCAGCAGCTCTGCGTGCTGCGCCGCGGGAGCTGAGAGAATAATGCAGGTTTTACAGCCTTTCTCGCCAAGCGCTTCGAGTAACGCCAGGTTACGGCTGGCATTGGTGCACAACACGGCGAGATCCGGGCTAAAGGGCAGGCTGTTGATATTGGGCCATGCCAGTACGCCCAGCACCGCTTTCCATGCGGGCGTCACCGGTAAAACAGGTCCATTGAAACCGCCGGCAAGCAGGTTACGCATCATCAGGTAACCCGCGCGATTAGGCTTCATTGACGCCCCAATCACCGCAATGGATTTCGGTCGCAGTAGTGCTTCCAGACCACGCTGACTCATATCGGCTTCCTTAATGACACCAGTGACCGAATGATTTTAAACGTTTTCTGATGAATCTGCTGTGACGCTTCCCTGATGTTGAGTTTTTCCTGCCAGGTAGCGGGTTTTAAAGCGAGTGAAATGATCGCTTAACCCTTCTGCGGCTTGCGTATCTCCCGCCAGATCCAACAAGGCGATGGCCACTTCAGCAGTGCAATATTGCCCTTCAGCGTGAACGCCACGCAGGTGGTAAGCAGAAAGGCGTGATAAATCAACGGAGATCACCGGTAGGTTATCGAGGTACGGGCTTTTGCGGAACATTTTACGCGCCTCAGGCCAGGTACCGTCGAGCATGATAAACAATGGTGGCTTACCGGCTGGTGGCGTGAAAATCACTTCACGCTCTTCACCCGCATAGGAGGCCGGGAATACAACCATCGGCTGGTAATCCGGATTTTTCACCAGTTCCAGCAGCGCCTGCGGCGGCTCGGTGCGTGACCACTGAAAAGCCGTGGTATCGGGCAGAATATCAGCAATCAAACGCCCCGTGTTGCTGGGCTTCATCGGCTCGGTATCAAACATCACCAGACAAAAGCGACTTTTTGCCTCAGAGGGTGCCAGCGTTGCGCACAAGCAGAGTTTCTGCGGCAGCAGGCAGCGCTGACAGCGGCGAACGCGATTACCTCGGGCAAGGAAAGGACGCGTGGCGCGCGCGAGGCGCTCTGCGCGTAACTGAAGAACAGCGTTATCGGTCATGGGGAAACACGTTGAAAAACGCTATTGTCGCAGAGGTGAAAACGGGGCACAAGATGCGCCCCGTAGAGATTATAATGATTCGTTAAGCCAGCTATCAAATGGGGCTTTTGGTACAGCGCCGTTAAGCATGTCGACAATTTCCCCTTTTTTGAAAATCATAATGGTCGGAATACTGCGGATACCGAAACGGGCGCTGAGTTCACGCTCGGCTTCCGTATTCACTTTAACAAAACGCACTTTACCGCTACGCTCTTCCGCGACATCTTCAAAAATCGGGGCGAAGTTACGACATGGACCACACCAGGGGGCCCAAAAGTCAACGACCACCGGGAGATCGTCTTTTAACAGTTTATCCAGTGTCTCACCGGTCGCATTGATCACCTCCCCATCAAACAGGTCGTGACCACAGCGTCCGCATTTAGCCGCTTCCTGGACACGATCGTCGGGGATGCGGTTGATAGCCTGGCAGCTGGTACAAACGGTATTCATAACTAACCTCTGGATGAGTGGAGTGGACTTCACGGCAGGAACGCCAGTATGTTTCTATTATGTTACATATTATCGGGGAGTCTGTTCTAAACAACAATGCGTTTTATTCAATGAGTACAATAGTCCTTAGCTTTTAAATGAAATAATGGCTAACGACGTGCACATCGGGTAATCTGCGCGCTTCGCGCAGAGCAGGTGGAGAAAAACATGAGCGACGAACTGAAGAACAAAAACGGCAAGGTCAAAGTGATGTACGTCCGCAGTGACGATGACTCGGATAAACGCACCCAAAATCCACGTACTGGCAAAGGCGGCGGTCGCCCCGGTACTTCCCGAGCCGAAGGCGGTCGTCGCCCTGCCCGTGATGACCGAAAGGGTCCGAACAGCGAACGCGGTCGTGAACGTGGTCGTGACCGCGATGTAGAACGTGACCGCAGACGTGAAGATTCACCGTGGCGTACCGTGTCCCGCGCACCGAATGATGACGCAGCGGATAAAGCCGATCACGGCGGTATTAGCGGTAAGAGCTTTATCGATCCTGAAGTATTACGCCGTCAGCGTGCGGAAGAAACCCGCGTTTACGGTGAGAATGCCTGTCAGGCTCTGTTCCAGAGTCGTCCGGACGCCATCGTCCGCGCCTGGTTTGTCCAGAGCGTAACCCCGCGCTTTAAAGAAGCATTACGCTGGATGGCGGCAAACCGCAAAGCCTATCACGTGGTTGACGAAGCCGAGCTGGCGAAAGCCTCTGGCACTGAACACCATGGTGGCGTCTGTTTCCTGATCAAAAAACGTAACGGTACTACCGTTAAGCAGTGGGTCGGTCAGGCAGGGGCGCAGGATTGCGTGCTGGCACTGGAAGATATCGCTAACCCGCATAACCTGGGCGGCATGATGCGTAGCTGCGCGCACTTCGGTGTGAAAGGCGTAGTGGTTCAGGATGCGGCGCTGCTGGAATCAGGTGCGGCCATCCGTACCGCTGAAGGCGGAGCTGAGCACGTTCAGCCGATTACCGGCGACAGCATTGTTGATGTGCTGGACGACTTCCGCCAGGCGGGTTACACGGTTGTGATGACCTCAAGCGCGAAAGGCAAACCGCTGTTTACTACCACGCTGCCGGAAAAAATGGTGCTGGTATTAGGGCGTGAGCGTGAAGCTCTGCCAGAAGCAGCATGCTCAGCCGACGATCTGTGCGTTGCAATTGACGGCACTGGCAAGGTAGAAACGCTCAACGTTTCTGTGGCAACAGGCGTGCTGCTCGCGGAGTGGTGGCGTCAGAACAAAGCCTGATAATAAAAATGCCAGCGAATCGCTGGCATTTTTTTACTCGCTTTCTGCGGGTAATACCGGCATCCAGTCAATTGGCTTTTCACCTCGTTGTTCCAGCCATTCATTCGCCAGTACAAAGTGATTGCAGCCAAAGAAACCGCGATGCGCAGAGAGCGGTGATGGGTGGGGCGCTTTCAACACATGGTGACGCTGCGTATCAATAATCGCGCCTTTCTTCTGTGCGTGAGAACCCCAGAGCAGGAAAACCACGTCTTCCCGATGTTGGTTAATCAGACTGATGACTTTATCGGTAAATGTTTCCCACCCAAGGCTGGCATGAGAATGTGCCTGGCCGGCGCGGACGGTGAGTACGGTGTTGAGTAACAGTACCCCCTGGCGTGCCCAGCTTTCCAGATATCCGTGCGTTGGGCGCGTGAAGCCTGGAATTGTTGCCTCCAGCTCTTTGTACATATTCAGCAACGAGGGTGGAGTGGCAATGCCGGGGCGAACAGAGAACGCGAGACCGTGTGCCTGGCCTGGACCGTGGTAAGGATCCTGACCCAGGATGACGACTTTCACGTCACCAAGCTCGGTAAAGCGAAAAGCGTTAAACACATCTTTTTGCGGCGGATAAATTGTCATACCCGATTGACGTTCGCCGGCAACAGTATGCAGCGTGTTAACAAAATAAGGCTGCTGTTTCTCTTCAGCCAGCACATCGTGCCAGGTTAATTCGGTGGCCATCTCGCTCTCCTGCGAATTTTCAATCCCCCTAGCTTAACTGCTTCTTTCGACGTCGCAAAATTCTGTACGTTACTCAATGGTCTACCCCTTAAAGATAGTTGAAAATTTATGTAAAAAGTTTAGCTGCGCACATGGCGTAAGTTGATGTAAAACAATAAAATCCACCTATCACCACTTTTCATGTGTGGTTTTTATTGATTTAAATCAAAGATTCAAGGGTGTGTGAGGGGTATATATACACTCAAGCAACAATGGTTTTACCAATTGGCCGGATGACGGCCAACCGAGATCAAATAATTTTGCCGGGGAGGCATCAAATGATTACAGGTATCCAGATTACTAAAGCTGCAAACGACGACCTGCTGAACTCTTTCTGGCTGCTGGACAGCGAAAAAGGCGAAGCTCGCTGCATCGTTGCGAAAGCAGGTTTCAATGCTGATGAAGTCGTTGCAGTCAGCAAACTGGGCGAAATCGAATACCGTGAAGTGCCGGTAGACGTACAGCCGGAAGTCCGCGTGGAAGGTGGTCAGCACCTGAACGTGAACGTTCTGCGTCGCGAAACGCTGGAAGATGCAGTTAAGCATCCGGAAAAATATCCGCAGCTGACCATCCGTGTTTCTGGTTATGCAGTGCGTTTCAACTCTCTGACCCCAGAACAGCAGCGCGACGTTATTGCTCGTACCTTTACTGAGAGCCTGTAAGGCTCACGGGGAATAACCCCGTTTAGTAGAGAATCAAAAAGCGGAAGATGCCAGTGCGTCTTCCGCTTTTTTGCATCTGTTAGTAAAAGATCCTCACCGCGCAATACACCAACAGCAGCGCCAGAATGATATTCAACTGTCGACCGTAACGGCAAAAAACGCGCTGAAAAAGATGGCCCGCCAGCGCCCAGCAGGCATTCCCGAAGGTGCCGATCAGCGCTAACAGAATACTCACCCCAATCAGCCAGTGGGCGTCCTGAGTGTACGGTAATACGAACGTGGATAACGCGGTAATGCCGTACAAAATGATTTTCACGTTAACAAACTGCAAGCCAAAACTTGCCCAGAAGCTAATCGGCTCTGACTGCAATCTATCGTTCGAGGTCGGGCTGGTGGCGATCTTCAGCGCCAGCCACAGGATATAAGCGGCCCCAGCCCAACTAAGCCAATGGATGATGGCTGGATCCATGACCGCCAGTGAAAATGAAATCCCGGCGCACATCAGCATGACGATTAAAAAGCCCAGACTCATTCCGGCCAGTACGCGTGTACTCTGACGAAAACCGTGTGACGTCGCGGCACTGAGCGCAAGGATGTTGTTTGGTCCGGGGGTTAGCGCGGTAATCAATGTATAGGTCCAGAATGCACTTAAAAGCGTGGGGGTCACTTGTTATCTCCTCTGTTTTGATAGACAGTACCCGAGGCAAAACATTAAAAAAAATGAATGTTTTTGCATTCTGAATTCGATATTTTTGATGGGTTGGTGCGGATGGATTTACGTCGGTTTATTACGCTAAAAACGGTGGTGGAAGAGGGCTCATTTTTGCGGGCATCACAAAAACTGTGCTGTACGCAATCAACGGTTACCTTTCATATTCAACAGCTTGAGCAAGAGCTTTCGGTGCAGTTGTTTGAAAAAATTGGTCGCCGGATGTGTCTCACCAGTGAGGGAAAACGGCTGATGCCGCATATCCATGACCTGACGCGCGTGATGGCATCGATTCGACAGTCGGCACATCAGGATGCGCAGCCGAGCGGCGATCTACGTGTCGCAACAGGCGAAACGCTGCTGGCGTATAAAATGCCGCAGGTTTTACAGCGATTTAAACAACGTGCGCCCCATGTGCGGCTGTCTTTACAGTCGCTCAACTGTTATGTCATTCGCGATGCATTGCTCAGTGATGATGTTGATCTGGGGGTCTTTTATCGGGTGGGTAATGACGATGGCCTGGAGTTGATGCCGCTTGGCGATCAGTCACTGGCATTAGTTGCTTCGCCACTGCTTCAGCACGTTGATTTTACTCAGCATAACCAGCACATTCCCTGCAGTTTTATCATTAATGAGCCGCAATGTATTTTCAGACAACGCTTCGAGGGGCTACTGCGTAAACGACAGATTACGCTGGAAAATACCATTGAGTTATGGAGCATTGAAAGTATTAAGCAGTGCGTATCGGCAAATCTTGGGATCAGCTTTTTGCCGCATTTTGCCGTCGAGAAAGAGTTACGTTCAGGGGAGTTGATTGAATTACCGTTCAGTGAACAACCTGAGTTAATTACGGCATTGTGTGGTTATCATGCCGGAAAAGTCGTTAGCCCGGCGATGCGGGTGTTTCTTGAGTGCATTGAAGAGAGTTTTGCATCACGTGAAAAAATGCCGGGCTAAATGGCCCGGCATTCGGTTTACTCTTTGTCGGACTGCTGGGTAGCAGCGCCGCTCGGCTTACGACGTTTGCCGATATTTTTGGCGTCGCGGTGACGTTTTTTCACCCGCGGCTTCTCTTTCTCTTTCGCCTTTTTCTCAGCGCGCTTCGCCAGCACTTTCTTGGATGGCTTACCGTTAGATTTCTCACTTGGCGCGCGCGTGGTTGGACGCAGTTCGTCAATGACGCGAGCTTTCAGCGGTTCGTCAATATAGCGGCTCGCTTTGCCGAGCAGCAGGTGGTCGTGCGCTTCAACCAAAGAGATCGCAGTGCCTTTACGGCCAGCACGACCGGTACGGCCAATACGGTGCAGATAGGCATCGCCACTGCGCGGCATGTCGAAGTTAAACACGTGGCTGACGTCAGGAATATCGATCCCGCGAGCGGCGACGTCGGTTGCTACCAGCACGTTCACACGACCATCGGTCAGGCGTTTGATCGCTTCGTTACGTTTGTTCTGCACCATCTCGCCTTCGAGATAGCAGTTATTAATGCCCGCCTGGCGCAGCCAGCCTGCCAGCTCGTGCACACGCTCACGTTTGCGTACGAAGACAATCGAGCGAGTCGCTTCCGGCTGTTTTAACAGGTGGATCAGCATGGCAGTTTTGTGCTCGATGTCATCGGCACGGTAGTAAAACTGATGGATCTTCTTGCGTTCACGGGTGGACGGATCCGCTGAGACTTCGACCGGGTCTTCCAACAGACGCTCGGCAAAATCTTTAATCGCATCGCCTTCCAGCGTTGCGGAAAACAGCATGGTTTGCTTACGCCAGCGTGTTTCACCGGCGATATGCTCGATGTCCTGGGCAAAGCCCATGTCCAGCATACGGTCTGCTTCATCGAGAATTAGCGTTTCAACCGCATGGCAGTCGAAGTTTTCTTCTTTAATGTATTGCAGCAGACGACCCGTGGTGGCGACCACGATGTCCTGGTTTTCGCTAAACACTTCCATGTGGTTCATGTAAGCCACGCCGCCGGTAATCGTAGCGATATCCAGATGTGTATTCTTCGCCAGCTCACGAGCGTGTTCGGCAACCTGCATCGCCAGTTCGCGCGTTGGCGTCAGGATTAAAATGCGCGGCGGACCAGATTTCTTGCGCGGGAAGTCGAGCAGGTGCTGCAACGCTGGCAGCAAATATGCCGCCGTTTTACCGGTGCCTGTCGGCGCAGAACCGAGTACATCACGGCCATCGAGCGCAGGCGGAATGGCGGCAGCCTGAATGGCGGTCGGGCGAGTGAAACCTTTTTCCTGGAGGGCATCCAGAAGGCTTTCATCGAGTTCAAGTTCGGAAAAAGTCGTTACAGTCATGTTCTACCTCTGAGTGGGGCGCTGATTATAGACGTTACGGCTGCAATCTTCATCTGTTTGTATGGATATACCTTCTCAGGTATTGTTTTTATCCTATGTTATCGTTTTTTTTCCAGGAAGGTTGTTCTTCATGCCCCAGTCTACATCCGTACTGAGACGTAATGGATTTACTTTTAAGCAGTTTTTTGTGGCACACGATCGCTGTGCAATGAAAGTCGGAACAGACGGCATTTTATTGGGGGCCTGGGCCCCCGTTGCGGGCGTAAAGCGGATCCTGGATATTGGTACCGGGAGTGGCCTGTTGGCGCTGATGTTGGCCCAGCGCACTGATGAAAACGTCATCATTGACGCCGTGGAGCTTGATGTCGATGCCGCGCAGCAGGCGCAGGAGAACATCGCGCAATCTCCGTGGATGCATCGCGTGAGTGTTCATACAGAAGATGCGCAGCAGTGGATACCGCGTCAGACCGTGCGTTTTGATTTGATAATCAGCAACCCTCCCTATTATGAACAGGGCGTGGAATGTGCAACACCGCAGCGCGAGCAGGCGCGCTATACCACCACGCTCGATCACGAGGCGTTGCTTACGCTGGCGGCGGACAGCATTACGGAAGAAGGTTTTTTTTGTGTCGTGCTGCCGGAACAGATTGGGAACGCGTTTACCCAGCAGGCATTAAGTATGGGCTGGCATCTGCGATTACGTACGGATGTAGCAGAAACGGAAGCCCGACTACCGCATCGGGTATTGCTGGCATTCTCCCCGCAGGCCGGGGAGTGCTTTAGCGACAGGCTGGTGATTCGTGGGCCAGACCAACGTTACTCTGAAGGTTACACGGCGCTGACCCAGGCGTTTTACCTGTTTATGTGATGACTTAGCGGCGAGAGAATGGACGGGCCGGCTTCTGGAAGCTGCTCTGGGTAATCCAGCGTGTAGTGCAGGCCCCGACTCTCTTTGCGCATCATTGCGCAGCGGACAATCAACTCGGCAACCTGCACCAGGTTACGCAGTTCCAGCAAATTGTTCGACACGCGGAAATGGGCGTAATACTCGTCGATTTCCTGTTGCAGCATGGTGATACGGCGCAGAGCGCGCTCCAGGCGCTTGGTCGTACGCACAATACCGACGTAATCCCACATAAACAGCCGCAGCTCATGCCAGTTATGCTGGATAACAACCAACTCATCCGGATTTTCTACCCGGCTTTCATCCCAGCCCGGGAGCGTGCTAACGCCGCGAGCATAAGGCATGCGCCTGTCGATATCTTCAGCCGCGGACCAGCCATAAACCAGACACTCCAGCAATGAGTTCGATGCCATCCGGTTGGCACCATGCAGGCCGGTGTAACTCACCTCGCCGATCGCATACAGCCCGTCGACATCGGTACGGCCAAAGTCATCCACCATCACACCGCCGCAGGTATAGTGCGCGGCAGGCACGATGGGAACCGGCTCTTTGGTTAAATCAATGCCCAATCCCAGCAACTTTTCATAAATCATCGGGAAATGCTGACGAACAAATTCTTCCGGCTTATGGCTGATATCGAGGAACATGCAATCTGCACCAAGGCGCTTCATTTCATGATCAATGGCGCGGGCGACAATATCGCGGGGAGCCAGTTCGCCACGTTCGTCAAAATCGGGCATAAAGCGTGAACCGTCCGGGCGCTTCAGGTGCGCTCCTTCGCCGCGCAGCGCTTCGGTCAGCAGAAAATTGCGCGCCTGCGGATGATACAGCGCTGTCGGGTGAAACTGGTTAAACTCCAGGTTGGCGACGCGGCATCCTGCGCGCCAGGCCATTGCAATCCCGTCACCCGAGGAAATATCCGGATTGGTGGTGTATTGATACACCTTTGATGCGCCGCCGGTGGCCAACACTACCGACTTCGCATGGCAGGTTTCGACGGCTTCTTTATTACGATTCCAGATCCATGCGCCGACAACCCGACGCGTTCCCGGCAGACCGATTTTATCGGAGACAATCAGGTCGACGGCGTTGCTACGCTCAAGAACCCGGATATTGGGGTGATTTTGTGCCTGGCTGACGAGGGTGGTTTCGACTTCTTTGCCGGTAGCATCCGCAGCGTGCAGGATGCGTCGATGGCTGTGACCGCCTTCACGGGTCAGGTGATAGCTCTCTTCGCCGTTAGGCTGAACCTGTGTATCGAATAAGACGCCCTGATCGATAAGCCATTGAACGCAGGTGCGAGCATTGCTGGCGACAAATTCAACCGCATGGCGATCGCACAGCCCGGCCCCGGCAATCAGCGTATCTTCAACGTGGGAGTCGATACTGTCGGTTTCATCGAAAACCGCGGCAATACCCCCCTGGGCATAAAATGTCGAGCCTTCGCTGACCGGCCCTTTGCTCAGGACAATAACCTGATGTTTTTCAGCCAGGCGCAGCGCCAGTGAGAGTCCGGCAGCCCCGCTGCCAATGATCAGCACGTCACAGGATAATTCAGGAGTCGTATTCATGATGTTTGTTTAATTTACTAAACAGTGTTTGGTCACCATAGCACCACATTGCGCGATACTGCACGTTTTATTTTTAAATGTGTTGCAATGACTAAACATGAAGGAAAAGCATGATGAAGGCGAAATAGGCAAAAATATTTTGTGAAGCAGGCCGTTAGCATCAGATTATGTGATGAAATAAAGTGCCCGTTGGGTTACTCTGCAAGCGGTGAAATGGGCATTTCTGTACAGATAGTGCGTTGATCGGGTTATGTAGACTTATAATGAGAGATAAGACCTGTCTACAACATGACAAACAAAAAACAATGCGTAACGGAACTTTACGAAACTTGAGCACTCTAAGCATTTGCTTGCTCATAGTGAAGCTGATGGAGTGGCGTTTCGAAAGCGCGTGGAAATTTGGTTTGGGGAGACTTTACCTCGGATGAGCGAGCAGTTAACGGACCAGGTCCTGGTAGAACGGGTCCAGAAGGGAGATCAGAAAGCCTTTAACCTACTGGTAGTGCGCTATCAGCATAAGGTGGCGAGTCTGGTTTCTCGCTATGTACCGTCGGGTGATGTACCCGATGTAGTACAAGAAGCATTTATCAAAGCCTATCGTGCGCTGGACTCGTTCCGGGGAGATAGTGCTTTTTATACCTGGCTGTATCGTATTGCAGTCAATACAGCGAAGAATTACCTGGTCGCTCAGGGGCGTCGTCCACCTTCCAGTGATATTGATGCGATTGAAGCAGAAAATTACGAAAGTGGCGGTGCGCTGAAAGAAATTTCGAACCCTGAGAACTTAATGTTGTCAGAAGAACTGAGACAGATAGTTTTCCGAACTATTGAGTCCCTCCCGGAAGATTTACGCATGGCAATAACCTTGCGGGAGCTGGATGGCCTGAGCTATGAAGAGATAGCCGCTATCATGGATTGTCCGGTAGGTACGGTGCGTTCACGTATCTTCCGAGCGAGGGAAGCTATTGATAATAAAGTTCAACCGCTTATCAGGCGTTGACGATAGCGGGATACTGGAAAAGGTATTAGGCATGCAGAAAGAGAAACTTTCCGCTTTAATGGATGGCGAAACGCTGGATACTGAGTTACTCAAAGAGCTAACTCACGACCCGGAAATGCAAAAAACCTGGGAGAGTTATCACCTGATTCGCGATTCCATGCGAGGTGATACCGCCGACGTTCTCCATTTCGATATTTCCGCCCGCGTAATGGCCGCCATCCAGGATGAGCCAGTACGCCAGACGGCGCCATTGATTCCTGAGGCCCAGCCAGCACCGCACCAGTGGCAGAAAATGCCATTCTGGAAGAAAATGCGTCCGTGGGCCGCGCAGCTTACCCAAATGGGTGTGGCCGCGTGCGTATCACTTGCAGTTATCGTTGGCGTCCAGCACTATAATGGGCAATCTGAAACGTCCCAGCAGCCCGAAACACCGGTATTTAATACATTACCGATGATGGGTAAAGCCAGTCCGGTTAGCTTGGGTGTACCTTCTGACGCGACGGCCAGCGGCGGTCAACAACAGCAGGTACAGGAGCAGCGTCGTCGTATTAATGCCATGTTGCAGGATTACGAATTGCAACGTCGACTGCACTCTGAACAGCTTCAGTTTGAGCAGGCCCAAACACAGCAAGCCGCTGTGCAGGTGCCAGGAATTCAAACTTTAGGAACGCAATCGCAGTAATGAAGCAACTTTGGTTTGCCATGTCACTTGTGGCTGGTAGCCTGTTCTTCTCTGTAAACGCCTCGGCCAATCCTGCGTCCGGGGCTTTGTTGCAGCAGATGAATCTGGCCAGCCAGTCGCTAACCTATGAGCTGTCATTTGTCAGCATCAATAAGCAGGGTGTTGAATCCCTACGTTATCGTCATGCCCGCCAGGATAACCGTCCACTCGCGCAACTATTACAAATGGATGGACCGCGCCGGGAAGTGGTGCAACGCGGCAACGAAATTAGCTATTTTGAGCCTGGTCTCGAACCGTTCACGCTGAACGGCGATTATATCGTTGACTCTCTGCCATCCCTGATTTACACCGATTTCAAACGCCTTGCTCCCTACTATGATTTTATCTCAGTAGGCCGCACCCGTATTGCCGATCGGCTCTGTGAAGTGATCCGCGTTGTGGCGCGTGACGGCACCCGTTACAGCTATATCGTTTGGATGGACACGGAGACCAAACTGCCAATGCGTGTCGATCTCCTCGATCGTGATGGCGAAACGCTGGAACAGTTCCGTGTGATCTCCTTTACCGTGAATAACGGTGTTAGCGACAGCATGCAGACGTTAGCAAAAGCGAATTTACCACCGTTGCTGTCGGTTCCTGCAGGCGAGAAAACCAACTTCAACTGGAGTCCGTCGTGGTTGCCACAAGGTTTCAGTGAGGTCTCAAGCAGTCGACGTCCGCTGCCGACGATGGATAACATGCCGATTGAATCACGCCTTTATTCTGATGGCCTGTTTAGTTTCTCCGTGAACGTAAACCGTGCGACGCAGAACAGCGCCGATCAACTGCTGCGTACTGGCCGCAGAACGGTTAGCACCAGCGTGCGTGATAACGCGGAAATTACGATTGTGGGCGAGCTTCCGCCACAAACGGCGAAGCGTATCGCGGACAATATCAAGTTCAGGGCAGCACAATGATTAAAGAGTGGGCGACGGTCGTCTCCTGGCAAAATGGTCTGGCGACGGTCAGCTGTGATGTTAAAGCATCATGTAGCAGCTGTGCTTCCCGGGCCGGATGCGGGAGCCGCGTACTGAACAAACTGGGACCACAGACCACACACACTATCGTGGTGCCCTGCGACGAACCCTTGACCCCTGGTCAAAAAGTTGAACTGGGCATTGCCGAAGGTAGCCTGCTGGGTTCGGCGATGCTGGTCTACATGTCTCCGTTGGCGGGACTGTTTCTTTTCGCGGCGCTGTTCCAGGTGCTGTTTGGTTCCGATCTTGCGGCATTAAGCGGCGCAGTGCTGGGGGGCGTGGGCGGATTCCTGATTGCTCGTGGATACTCTCGTAAGCTTGCTGAGCGCGAAGCCTGGCAGCCGGTCATTCTAAACGTTGCTCTCCCACCCGATCTTATTCGCGTCGAAACCCAGCAGTGATATCTTTGCCTGATGGCGTTGCGCTTATCTGGTCTACAGCGTGCTCAGATGCAGGCGTAGGCCGGATAAGGCGTTTATGCCGCCATCCGGCAAAAGTTTCACCGACTTTGCAAGGTTGTTTCCAGTTCCCGCTATCCTTGCTCTATGAACGTTTCCTCGCCTCAGCGTTGTAGTGTAGAATGCGGCGTTTCACTTAAACAGACGTTAAGCTCAGATCAGCGACTTCTCAGAGCCTGCTCCGGCGGGCGTAAGGCACAATAATTACACTATATGAAGAACATACGTAACTTTTCAATCATAGCTCACATCGACCACGGTAAATCGACGCTGTCTGACCGTATTATCCAGATCTGCGGTGGCCTGTCTGACCGTGAAATGGAAGCGCAGGTTCTCGACTCGATGGATCTTGAGCGTGAGCGCGGTATTACTATCAAAGCGCAGAGCGTGACGCTCGATTTCAAAGCATCTGATGGTGAAACCTATCAGCTTAACTTTATCGACACCCCGGGCCACGTTGACTTCTCGTATGAAGTTTCCCGCTCGCTTGCTGCCTGTGAAGGCGCATTGCTGGTTGTTGATGCCGGACAGGGCGTAGAAGCGCAGACCCTGGCTAACTGCTATACCGCCATGGAAATGGATCTGGAAGTAGTACCGGTACTGAATAAAATTGACCTGCCAGCCGCCGATCCTGAACGCGTAGCGGAAGAGATCGAAGATATCGTCGGTATCGATGCGACAGATGCCGTTCGCTGCTCGGCGAAAACCGGCGTTGGCGTCACTGACGTTCTTGAACGTCTGGTACGCGACATTCCGCCGCCGGAAGGCGATCCGGAAGGCCCATTGCAGGCGCTGATCATCGACTCCTGGTTCGATAACTACCTTGGCGTGGTGTCACTGGTGCGTATTAAAAACGGCACCATGCGTAAAGGCGACAAAATTAAAGTAATGAGCACCGGTCAGGTCTATAACGCTGACCGTCTGGGCATCTTCACGCCAAAACAGGTTGACCGTACCGAGCTGAAATGCGGCGAGGTAGGTTGGTTGGTTTGTGCGATTAAAGACATCCTCGGCGCACCGGTTGGCGATACCCTGACGCAGGCGCGTAACCCGGCAGACAAACCGCTGCCAGGCTTTAAAAAAGTGAAGCCGCAGGTTTACGCCGGTCTGTTCCCGGTGAGCTCTGACGACTATGAAAACTTCCGTGACGCGCTTGGCAAACTGAGCCTGAACGACGCCTCCCTGTTCTACGAACCGGAAAGCTCTACCGCGCTGGGCTTCGGCTTCCGTTGTGGCTTCCTTGGTCTGCTGCACATGGAGATCATTCAGGAACGTCTGGAGCGTGAATACGATCTGGATCTGATCAC
The DNA here is from genome assembly GCF_030332375.1 of Citrobacter sp. Cpo148. Classification (NCBI taxonomy): domain Bacteria; kingdom Pseudomonadati; phylum Pseudomonadota; class Gammaproteobacteria; order Enterobacterales; family Enterobacteriaceae; genus Citrobacter; species Citrobacter sp. Cpo148. The sequence goes on along the minus strand of NZ_JAOWHY010000049.1, from coordinate 222,432 downwards.
CACCGCGCCGACCGTAGTCTACGAAGTCGAAACCACGGCGAAAGAGACTATCTACGTCGATAGCCCGTCCAAGCTGCCGCCGCTGAACAACATCTACGAACTGCGTGAGCCGATCGCTGAGTGTCACATGCTGCTGCCGCAGGCTTACCTTGGCAACGTCATCACCCTGTGTATCGAGAAGCGCGGCGTCCAGACCAACATGGTTTACCACGGTAACCAGGTGGCGCTGACGTATGAGATTCCAATGGCGGAAGTCGTACTCGATTTCTTCGACCGTCTGAAGTCGACCTCTCGCGGCTACGCGTCGCTGGACTATAACTTCAAACGCTTCCAGGCGTCTGACATGGTGCGTGTTGATGTCCTTATCAACAACGAACGTGTCGATGCGCTGGCGCTGATTACCCACCGCGACAACTCCCAGAGCCGTGGCCGTGAACTGGTTGAGAAGATGAAAGATCTGATCCCTCGCCAGCAGTTTGATATCGCGATCCAGGCGGCCATTGGTACGCACATCATCGCGCGTTCAACGGTTAAGCAGCTGCGTAAAAACGTTCTGGCGAAATGCTACGGTGGCGATATCAGCCGTAAGAAAAAGCTGCTGCAAAAACAGAAAGAGGGTAAAAAGCGCATGAAGCAGATCGGTAACGTCGAACTGCCGCAGGAAGCGTTCCTCGCCATTCTGCATGTCGGTAAAGACAGCAAATAATCTTAAGGAGTTGGCATGGCGAACATGTTTGCCCTGATTCTGGTGATTGCCACACTGGTGACGGGCATTTTATGGTGCGTAGATAAATTCATCTTCGCGCCAAAGCGCCGGGAGCGTCAGGCAGCAGCGCAAGCTGCTGCAGGTGATTCACTGGATAAAGCTACGCTGAAAAAAGTGGCACCTAAGCCAGGCTGGCTGGAAACCGGGGCGTCCGTTTTCCCGGTACTGGCGATTGTGCTGGTGGTGCGTTCATTTATCTATGAACCATTCCAGATCCCATCAGGTTCGATGATGCCGACGCTGCTTATCGGTGACTTTATCCTGGTGGAGAAATTCGCCTACGGGATTAAAGATCCGATTTACCAGAAAACGTTGATCGAAACCGGTCATCCGAAACGCGGTGATATCGTGGTGTTTAAATACCCGGAAGATCCGCGTCTGGACTACATTAAACGTGCTGTCGGTTTACCGGGAGACAAAGTAACGTACGATCCAGTGGCGAAAGAGGTGACTATTCAGCCAGGATGCCGTTCCGGTCAGGCGTGTGAAAACGCGCTGCCGGTAACGTACTCTGATGTTCAGCCAAGTGATTTTGTACAGACCTTTGCTCGTCGTAACGGCGGTGAAGCGACCAGCGGCTTCTTTGAAGTTCCGCTGAACGAAACGAAAGAGAACGGTATTCGCCTCTCTGAGCGTAAAGAAACGCTGGGTGAGGTTACGCACCGCATTCTGACCGTGCCGATTGCGCAGGATCAGGTGGGGATGTATTACCGTCAACCTGGTCAGCCGTTGGCAACCTGGATCGTTCCGCCGGGACACTACTTCATGATGGGTGATAACCGTGATAACAGCGCGGACAGCCGTTACTGGGGATTTGTACCTGAAGCGAATCTGGTTGGTAAAGCAACCGCTATCTGGATGAGTTTTGATAAGCAAGAAGGTGAATGGCCGACCGGTGTGCGTTTAAGCCGTATTGGTGGCATTCACTAATCACCGATAATCGTTCACGTTGTCGTCATTACGGCGGCAGCGTGAATTATTTCTCGGATAAATTCCCGCAGACTAACGACATCCCTTGTCGTTGTGTATAGAATATTCCCCCGAAGTTTTAGGTTGGCACCGACAGGTTGCCACGGCACACGAAACAGCGTTGGTTTGTATACAAAAGCATGCAGGCGAAGCCGGATGGCTCAGCGAAGTGCGTATATCAGGTCTGTTTCGTGTGCTGAATTGTTGACGCATTCATTTATTGGTATCGCATGAACCCCATCGTAATTAATCGGCTTCAACGGAAGCTGGGCTACACTTTTAATCATCAGGAGCTGTTGCAGCAGGCATTAACTCACCGGAGCGCCAGCAGCAAACATAACGAGCGTTTAGAATTTTTAGGCGACTCTATTTTGAGCTTTGTTATCGCTAATGCGCTGTATCACCGTTTCCCGCGTGTGGATGAAGGTGATATGAGCCGCATGCGCGCGACGCTGGTTCGCGGCAATACGCTGGCTGAATTAGCCCGTGAGTTTGATCTCGGTGAATGTTTACGTTTGGGGCCAGGTGAGCTGAAAAGCGGCGGCTTCCGTCGTGAATCAATCCTGGCGGATACCGTTGAAGCTTTGATCGGCGGCGTCTTCCTCGACAGCGATATTCAAACCGTTGAGCAATTGATCCTGAACTGGTATCAAACTCGTCTGGATGAAATTAGCCCAGGCGACAAACAAAAAGATCCGAAAACGCGCCTGCAGGAATATTTGCAGGGCCGCCACCTGCCTCTGCCGTCTTATTTGGTTGTACAGGTCCGTGGTGAAGCACACGATCAAGAATTTACTATCCACTGCCAGGTCAGCGGCCTGAGTGAACCGGTGGTTGGCACAGGTTCGAGCCGTCGTAAGGCTGAGCAGGCTGCCGCCGAACAGGCGTTGAAAAAACTGGAGCTGGAATGAGCGAAGAGAAAACCTACTGCGGATTTATTGCTATCGTCGGTCGCCCGAACGTCGGCAAATCCACCCTGTTGAATAATCTGCTTGGGCAGAAGATTTCTATTACCTCACGTAAGGCTCAGACAACACGTCACCGTATTGTTGGCATCCATACCGAAGGCGCGTATCAGGCGATTTATGTTGATACCCCGGGTCTGCATATGGAAGAAAAACGGGCTATTAACCGCTTGATGAACAAAGCGGCGAGCAGCTCGATCGGTGATGTTGAACTGGTTATTTTCGTTGTCGAAGGCACCCGCTGGACGCCGGACGACGAAATGGTGCTCAACAAGCTGCGTGATGGCAAAGCCCCGGTTATTCTGGCCGTCAACAAAGTCGACAACGTTCAGGAAAAAGCCGATCTGCTGCCGCACCTGCAGTTCCTGGCAAGCCAGATGAACTTCCTTGATATCGTACCGATTTCTGCCGAAACCGGCTTGAATGTCGATACCGTTGCGGGCATCGTGCGTAAGCATTTGCCGGAAGCTATTCATCACTTCCCGGAAGATTACATCACCGACCGTTCTCAGCGCTTTATGGCCTCTGAAATCATCCGTGAAAAGCTGATGCGTTTTCTGGGTGCTGAACTGCCGTACTCCGTTACCGTGGAGATTGAGCGTTTTATCTCTAACGAGCGCGGTGGCTACGACATCAACGGTCTGATCCTCGTTGAACGTGAAGGGCAGAAGAAGATGGTTATTGGCAACAAAGGGGCCAAGATTAAAACCATCGGCATCGAAGCGCGTAAAGACATGCAGGAGATGTTCGAAGCGCCCGTTCACCTCGAACTGTGGGTGAAAGTGAAATCCGGCTGGGCCGATGACGAACGCGCGCTGCGTAGCCTCGGTTACGGCGACGACCAGTAGTTTTAATACTCTATGGCTTTCGAGGTGCAGGACAAAACACATAGTGTTTTGAACAGCGCTTGCGCTGGCTCCGAAGGAGCGAGGCCAGAGGCAGAGTCACGCGGCAAGTCCGTGAATCCCCGGGAGCTTACTCTCGTAAGTGACTGGGGTGAACGGGCGCAGCCAACGCACCTGCAACTTGAAAGACGACGAGTATTATGATGGAAGGATGGCAACGCGCTTTTGTCCTGCACAGTCGCCCCTGGAGCGAAACCAGTCTCGTGCTGGACGTCTTCACGGAAGAGTCGGGTCGCGTGCGCCTTGTGGCTAAAGGCGCACGTTCCAAACGCTCCAATCTTAAAGGCGCACTCCAGCCTTTTACCCCGTTGTTGCTTCGCTTTGGTGGACGTGGCGAGGTCAAAACCTTGCGCAGCGCCGAAGCCGTTTCTCTGGCACTCCCCCTTAGCGGAATCACGCTGTATAGCGGCTTGTATATTAACGAGCTTATCTCGCGCGTACTCGAATACGAAACCCGCTTTTCTGCACTCTTTTTCGATTACCTGAACTGTATTCAGGCGCTGGCTGGCGCGACGGGTTCGCCAGAACCTGCATTGCGTCGCTTTGAGCTGGCCTTACTTGGTCATCTGGGGTATGGCGTCGATTTTACCCACTGTGCGGGCAGCGGCGAGCCGGTAGACGACACCATGACCTATCGCTACCGGGAAGAAAAAGGGTTTATCGCAAGCGTAGTGATTGATAACGCCACCTTTACCGGACGCCATCTGAAAGCACTCGAATCGCGGGAATTTCCGGATGCTGATACGCTTCGCGCCGCGAAACGCTTTACCCGCATGGCGTTAAAGCCGTATCTTGGTGGTAAGCCCTTAAAGAGCCGCGAATTATTCCGGCAGTTTATGCCGAAGCGAAAATAAAAAACGAGGATTGTCATGGCCGAATTACTGTTAGGCGTCAACATTGACCACATTGCCACTTTACGTAATGCACGCGGTACCGCATATCCGGACCCGGTTCAGGCAGCGTTTATCGTTGAACAGGCGGGCGCGGACGGTATTACCGTACACCTGCGTGAAGACCGTCGTCATATCACCGACCGTGACGTACGTATTTTGCGCCAGACGCTGGATACGCGCATGAATCTGGAAATGGCAGTCACCGAAGAGATGCTGTCGATTGCCGTTGAGACTAAGCCGCATTTTTGCTGCCTGGTGCCGGAAAAACGTCAGGAAGTTACCACTGAAGGTGGGCTGGACGTCGCCGGTCAGCGTGACAAGATGCGCGATGCCTGCAAACGGCTGGCGGACGCAGGCATTCTGGTTTCGCTGTTTATCGATGCCGATGAAGAACAGATTAAGGCCGCTGCCGAAGTTGGCGCACCGTTTATTGAGATTCACACCGGCTGTTACGCCGATGCGAAAACCGACGCAGAACAGGCCAGCGAACTGGCGCGTATCGCCAAAGCGGCAACCTATGCTGCAAGTCTTGGCCTGAAGGTGAATGCGGGTCACGGTCTGACGTATCACAACGTTAAAGCTATCGCGCGGATCCCGGAAATGCACGAGCTGAACATTGGCCATGCCATTATTGGACGTGCGGTGATGAGCGGCCTGAAAGAGGCCGTAGTAGAAATGAAGCGCCTGATGCTGGAAGCGCGTGGCTAATGGCGATTCTGGGATTAGGTACGGATATCGTGGAGATTGCCCGCATCGAAGCGGTGATCTCCCGTTCCGGCGACCGCCTGGCAAGACGTGTGCTCAGCGACAACGAATGGGCAATCTGGGAAACGCATCAGCAGCCGGTGCGTTTTCTGGCGAAGCGTTTTGCAGTCAAAGAGGCGGCAGCAAAAGCCTTTGGCACGGGTATTCGCAATGGGCTGGCGTTTAATCAGTTTGAAGTCTTTAACGATGAACTCGGTAAGCCGCGTCTGCGATTATGGGGAGAGGCGTTAAAACTGGCGGAAAAACTCGGCGTTGCGTACATGCATGTGACGCTGGCCGATGAGCGTCACTACGCCTGCGCCACGGTGATTATCGAAAGTTAGATTCAGGACGATGCCGGATGGCGACGCGTAGCGTCTTATCCGGCCTATGGGTTATGCGTTTGTTGCAGGGGCAGGGTAGGGGCTTCATCGCCAGATGGCGACGTGGCTAAAGTTTATCGGCGTGGTGCATCAGCACAAACTTATCCCACAGCTGCTCTTCTGTTTCGACATGCGCCGGATCTTTCAAAATAGTATTGGGGATCGGGCACACCTTCTGGCAGGTTGGCGTGTCGTAATGGCCTACGCATTCCGTACACTTGTCGCTGTTAATCTCGTAAATGCTATCACCCATCGAAATCGCCTCATTCGGGCATTCGGGCTCGCACATATCGCAATTGATACACTTTTTAGTGATTAACAGGGCCATCAGGAAACTCTCAAAACATCACAAATCGGGCGGGCATTATACGCGCATTCTTTGCTCAGACCAGTTTTTTTACCAGTGCCTCACTGTGGCGAATACGTTCCGGGGCATGCTCCAGATCCTGCTGTACCAGCGCCATAAACAGTAAATCGGTGAGCATCATTTGCGCATGGGTGGAGGAAATCGCTGCGCTGCGCGTGGCCTGCTCCTCGGCAATGGTGTACAGACAATGACTTGCCCGTTGCTGCAGGGCGTTCGGTGTAAATCCGGTGATGGCGAGGATTTTCGCGCCGGTGCGCAACGTTTCATCCGCAGCCAGGTTGAGCTCGCGACGCTCTCCGGTATACGAAATGGCCAGCAGTAGATCGTTGGGCGAAAGCGCCTGCACCGTCGCCAGTAGGGCGTGCATATCGCGTTCCACCACCGCGTTAAAACCAATCTTCAGCAGCTTCCAGGCAAAATTCTGCGCTACCAGACCCGATGCGCCAATCCCGGTCACGATAATGCGACGGGCTGAACGCAGCATCGTGACGCTCTCCATCAGTTTCTCTTCGCTGTTGACGTCCAGCGTCGCATGCATCGCCGCCACGTTCTCCTTAATCAGTTTCTCGCCTACCATTCGCATCGGGTCGTCACCGCGAATCTGATTATGTACCGGAATGGAATGGGGATTGGGATTGCTGGCCAATGCTTCGCTAATCGCCAGTTTGAGTGCCGGGAATCCTTTAAAGCCCATCTTTTGCGCGAATTTCACCACGCTGGACTGGCTGACGCCCGCTTCAAAGGCCAGCTGTTGTGAACTGAGATGACGCGCAGTATCCGGCTGAGCAAGAAGATAATCCGCAAGTTTTTTATCGCTTTGCGCGAGATCCGGATAACGCTGACGAATGCGAATTAAACAGTTCATGCTTTCTCCTGGCGAAAATGTGATGGCGATTACAAAACAAAATATCACTCGCCTTAGTGAATATAATATTCCATTATGACAGATTATTATGAATTAAAAATTCCTAAGGAACAAAAAATGAATCTCGGTGCGTTAGTTTCAGAAAGCCGCAATCCTCAGACCATGGATCTGGATGCGCTCTCCACTCTGGAGTTGGTTCATCGTTTTAATCAACAGGATACGCTGGTAGCTGAAGCAGTAAAAGCAACTCTTCCCGAAGTTGCGCGTGCGGTCGATGCGGCAGCTGACGCGCTAAAAGCCGGTGGACGCATTATTTACATGGGAGCAGGTACCAGCGGGCGTCTTGGGGTGCTGGACGCATCTGAATGCCCGCCGACCTTCGGCGTCCCGCACGGTCTGGTGGTTGGGCTGATTGCCGGGGGACCGGGCGCTTTGCTGAAGGCAGTAGAAGGCGCAGAAGACAACCCGCAGCTAGGCGAAGACGATCTGCGCGGGCTCAATCTTACCGCACAGGATCTGGTGGTGGGGCTGGCAGCTTCTGGTCGCACGCCGTATGTAATTGGCGGGTTGAAATATGCGCGTTCGGTGGGCTGTACAACGGCGGCTATTTCTTGCAATCCGGATTCCCCTATCGCGCATGAAGCGGATATTGCTATTTCTCCTGTAGTGGGGCCTGAGGCGCTGACCGGGTCAACACGACTGAAATCCGGCACCGCGCAAAAGCTGGTGCTCAATATGATCTCCACCGGCGCGATGGTGAAATTTGGCAAGGTGTACCAGAACCTGATGGTGGATATGCAGGCAACCAACGTCAAACTGGTCGATCGGGCGTGCCGTATGGTGGTTGAAGCCACCGGTATTGCGCGGGCTCAAGCTGAAACGCTGCTGAAGCAGACGGATTATGATGTTAAGCCAGCTATTTTAATGGCGCTCACCGGCCTGGATGCCGCTGCCGCCCGCGAAAAGCTTGCCGCTCACCAGGGTTTTTTACGCGCGGCGTTAGAACACTAAGAGGTGTATATGGATAAGACGGCGTTGCTGGCCAGCGACATCCTGCTGGGCGTTGGCGGAGAGAACAATATTCTGCGTCTGGAAAACTGTATGACCCGTGTCAGGGTGGAAGTTCAGGATGACGGGCAGATCGATATTCCCCGCCTCAGGCAACTGCCCGGCGTTAGCGGCTACGTGAAGCAGGGCGCACAGCACCAGATTATTGTCGGCCCCGGTAAAGCTGCCAAAGTGGTGGATGCCATGCGTTCCCTGATTGCCGATGGCGGCGAGCGAGCAGGTGCCAATGATATTGAGCGCACCAAGTCAGAGGCCAAAGCGAAGTACAAAGCGCCGATGAGCGATGCGCTGCGCAAGCTGGCGAACGTCTTTATCCCTCTTATTCCGGCGTTTATCGCCTCCGGTTTGATTACCGGCATTATTAACATCCTTAAGCGCCCGGATATCGTGGGGGATTTTGCGACCCACTATCCAAATATGCTGGGGTTGATGGGCATATTTGGCAGCGCCGTGTTTGCCATTATGAATATTCTGGTCGGGGTGAATACCGCCAAAGTTTTCGGTGGCTCCCTGGCAATGGGCGGGGTGATGGCGGGGATCCTTTCCAGCCCTCAGCTGGCGCAAATTACCCTGTTTGGCGAAGCGTTGCAGCCGGGGCGCGGTGGGGTGATCGCGGTATTGCTGGTGGTTGCGCTGATGTGCTGGATCGAACGTAAATTCCGCACGCTGTTGCCGGAATCACTGGAGCTTATCCTTAACCCGCTGCTAACCACCATCATTACCGGCGTAATCGCGATTGTGGCGCTGCAACCGCTTGGCGGATGGATTTCTGAATCTATCGCTCACGGCGCATCATGGGCTATCGATCGCGGCGGTTTTCTGGTCGGTGCCGTGCTGGCAGGAACCTTTCTGCCGCTGGTGCTCACCGGACTTCATCAGGGATTGGTGCCCATCCACGTTGAGCTGGTTCAGGCACACGGTTATAACGCGCTTTTTCCGATCCTGGCTATGGCGGGCGTTGGGCAAATAGGTGCTGCGATCGCGGTTCTGATGAAAACTCGTAATGCGCGGCTAAAGAAAGTGATCAAAGGGGCGCTACCGGTCGGACTGCTGGGGATTGGCGAGCCGCTGATTTTTGGCGTAACGCTGCCGTTGGGTAAGCCGTTTATCGGTGCCTGTCTTGGCGGCGCGGTAGGTGGGGCGCTGATTAGCTACTGGAAGGTGGCGACGGTCATCACCTTTGGCATCTCCGGGTTACCGCTGGCACTGACGATTGTTGCCGGAAAAGTGATGTTCTATCTGTTAGGCTATCTGGTAGCAGTTATCGCCGGGTTCCTGTTTACCTGGCTATTGGGATTCACTGATCCAGAGGAATAAGGTTTGACCAATCACCAGCGCCGCGTTGTCTTTTTTGATTTGGATGGCACGTTACACCAGCAGGATATGTTCGGTAGTTTTATTCGTTATCTGCTGCGTCGCCAGCCGCTGAATGCGTTGCTTGTGCTGCCTCTGTTACCGGTGATTGCGCTGGCGTTGCTGATAAAGGGACGTGCCGCCCGCTGGCCAATGAGCCTGCTGTTATGGGGATGCACTTTTGGCCGCAGCGAGGCGCGTCTGAAAGCGCATCAGGCCGACTTTGTGCGCTGGTTTCGCAGTAACGTGACGGCGTTTCCGCTCGTGCAGCAGCGGCTGACAACCTACCTGTTAAGCTCTGACGCTGATATCTGGCTTATTACCGGCTCTCCGCAGTCACTGGTCGAGCAGGTTTACTTTGATACTCCATGGCTACCGCGAGTCAATCTGATTGCCAGCAAAATGGCGCGGGGATACGGCGGCTGGGTACTGACTTTGCGCTGTCTGGGCCATGAGAAAGTGACACAACTGGAACGCCACATTGGCGCGCCGCTACAGCTTTACAGTGGCTATAGTGACAGTAATCAGGACAATCCTCTGCTCTCTTTTTGCCAGCATCGCTGGCGCGTCACGCCGCGCGGAGAGCTTCAGCAACTCGAATAGCTAACGCACATGCAATTTGAAGTATGACGTGTATAATGCGCCCGCTTTGATTACTGGAGTTACCCCTTTGTCAGATGTTGAATTTAGCCACGAATACTGGATGCGTCATGCTTTAACGCTGGCTAAGCGCGCCTGGGATGAGCGTGAAGTCCCGGTGGGTGCGGTATTGGTACATCACAACCGAGTGATTGGCGAAGGCTGGAACCGCCCTATTGGACATCATGATCCGACTGCCCACGCTGAGATTATGGCGCTGCGTCAGGGCGGCCTGGTGCTGCAAAACTACCGTCTGTTAGATGCCACGCTGTACGTCACTCTGGAGCCGTGCGTGATGTGCGCTGGCGCGATGGTGCACAGCCGTATCGGTCGGGTCGTTTTTGGCGCGCGCGATGCGAAAACGGGCGCTGCCGGGTCATTAATGGATGTACTGCATCACCCTGGAATGAATCATCGGGTTGAAGTGACAGAGGGGGTGCTGCGGGATGAATGTGCCACGTTACTCAGTGATTTCTTCCGCATGCGCCGGCAGGAAATCAAAGCCCTGAAAAAATCCGCTAATCAGTAACTCTCAGCCTGACGGCAGTGCGCTTATCAGGCGTACAAGACTACTTCTCCTCTTTTTTATGCGGTGAAAACAGCAGGGAAGGGGAGTGCGTCAGGTAGTTTGACGACGTTTGAGACAGAAATGCCGAAAGCGGGAATTTCTCTTTACCTAATAGCTCTGCGGGCGTCACCGTCGGGTAATCCTGCGCCAGTTGCTGCATTTCTAGCGCCTGTTTTTCTTTCTCTTGCAGATATCCCACCAGGCTAATTTGGTACTTACGGATATTTTCCACATAGGCGTAAGCTTCGTGGCCGCGTGCATAGCCATAGGTCAACTTGTTATAATACGGTTTTTGGCTGAGCAGCGGTAATCGCTGTTTTACGTCGGACCAACTGTTCGGATTGCCTTTGGTTTTCACCGTCAGCGCCCGCGCATCCAGCATGTGCGCATAACCCATGTTATAGGCTGCAAGGGCAAACCAGATGCGTTCTCCTTCGGGGACGGTATCCGGTACTTTACTCATCATATCCTGCAAGTATCGCGCGCCGCCGCTGATACTCTGTTCGGCATCGGTACGGTCGGTCAGCCCGAGACTCTGAGCGGTATTTTTAGTCAACATCATCAGCCCGCGTACGCCGGTTGGAGAGGTGGCCTGCGCGTCCCAGTGTGATTCCTGATATGAGATAGCGGCCAGTAGTCTCCAGTCTATCTCTTGCGCATATTTCTCAAACAGCGGCTTGAGGTCCGGCAACACGCTGTCTACGGCGCGTAAAAAGGAGCGGGTATCGACATAGTCAAAATCATCGCCATGCCCGAGATATTTCTCTTCCAGCCGCGCCAGAGAACCGTCTTCATTCATGGTGTTGAAGAAATCCAGTAGGGCGGCAGACAGCGTGTTGTCATCGTCCAGCCGACTAAACCATGTCACCGGTTGTTCGTCAGAGACGTCGAGCGCTACGGCCAGCTCAGGATGCACGCGTTGATATAAGCTGATGGCAACAGAATCGGCAATGGTGTAATCCAGCTTTCCGGCGATTACATCATCAAGCAGTTCGGTGGTGCCCTTTTTGTCATCGACTTTCCAGCTCAGATCGGGAAATTTTTTCTCTTTTAGCTGCTGGAGGTCATTAACCACCACGTGCCCCGGGGCGATAGTCAGTTGGTTTTCGTTCACGGTGGCAAGCGTGCGCGGGCGGTATTGCCCAACCCGGTACACCAGCTGTTGTGAAACCGAATAATAGGTCGGTCCGGGCTGGTAATTTTTAACCCGCTCGCTGTTATAGACCAGACCTGCGGCTAACAGGTCGGCATTGCCGTTATCCAGGTCGTCAAAAAGCTGGCTGATGTTCTGGCGTACGGTAACTTTTAACTTCACGCCTAAGTAGTCGGCAAATTCCTGGGCCAGTTCATAATCCAGACCGAATTTTTTGCCATTGAGGGTCGCGTAAGTTAATGGCGAATCAATGGTACTGACGCGCAGCTCTCCCCGCGACTGAATGGCGGCGATACGATTTTCGGCTTTACCGAACCAGGGGATAGATGGCCAAAGGGCCGCTGCCAACAACAGCGTCAATATGCCGATGAACAGATAATTAATCTTTAATTTTTTCAATTAGTTAATTCTCTGAACCGTACGTTGTCTCTGTCTGCTGTGGTGTTGATTAAGAAGTGAAGTCGTCATTAATGAACGGCATTTTGCTTAAACTTGCGTCAGTTGGCAACTTATTCAGAAATCTGACCGCATTTGATGATAAGTGACGGTCGTGATTTTATTTCGACGCAAACGGTTTCGTCGGCGCGGTAGATTCTTTATAATGACGCCCGTTTCCCCCACTTGGGCACACCGAAAGCTTAGAAGACGAGAGACTTATGATGGAAATTCTGCGTGGTTCACCTGCACTGTCTGCATTCCGTATTAACAAACTGCTGGCACGTTTTCAGGCTGCCAACCTCCAGGTCCACAACATTTACGCCGAGTACGTCCATTTCGCCGATCTGAATGCACCGTTAAATGAAGATGAGCACGCGCAGCTTGCACGCTTGCTGAAATATGGTCCTGCTCTGCAAAGCCACGCCCCGGAAGGCAAACTGCTGCTGGTTACGCCTCGCCCTGGCACCATCTCCCCGTGGTCTTCTAAAGCGACTGATATTGCCCACAACTGCGGTCTGCACCAGATTAGCCGCCTGGAACGTGGCATTGCCTGGTATGTAGAAGCCTCCACGCTGACCGCTGAGCAATGGCAGATGGTGGCCGACGAACTGCACGATCGCATGATGGAAACGGTTTTCTCTTCGCTGAACGATGCCGAAAAACTGTTTGCCCATCACCAACCGGCGCCGGTCTCCAGCGTTGATCTACTGGGTGAGGGGCGTCAGGCGCTGATCGACGCTAACCTGCGTCTGGGTCTGGCGCTGGCGGAAGACGAAATTGACTATCTGCAGGATGCGTTCACCAAACTGGGACGTAACCCGAACGATATTGAACTATACATGTTTGCGCAGGCCAACTCTGAGCACTGCCGCCACAAGATTTTTAACGCCGACTGGATTATCGATGGTAAACAGCAGCCGAAGTCGCTGTTCAAGATGATCAAGAATACCTTCGAAACCACGCCGGACCACGTGCTGTCTGCCTATAAAGACAACGCTGCGGTAATGGAAGGCTCTGAAGTGGGCCGCTATTTTGCCGATCACAAAACCGGCCGCTACGATTTCCATCAGGAACCAGCCCACATCCTGATGAAGGTTGAAACTCACAACCACCCGACGGCTATCTCTCCGTGGCCAGGTGCTGCAACCGGCTCCGGTGGCGAAATCCGCGACGAGGGCGCAACAGGTCGCGGTGCAAAACCGAAAGCCGGGCTGGTGGGTTTCTCCGTTTCCAACCTGCGTATTCCTGGCTTTGAACAGCCGTGGGAAGAAGACTTCGGTAAGCCGGACCGTATTGTTACCGCGCTTGATATCATGACCGAAGGCCCGCTGGGCGGCGCGGCGTTTAACAACGAATTTGGTCGTCCGGCGCTGACCGGCTACTTCCGTACCTATGAAGAAAAGGTCAACAGCCACAACGGCGAAGAGCTGCGCGGTTACCATAAACCGATCATGCTGGCAGGCGGGATCGGTAACATCCGTGCCGATCACGTGCAGAAGGGCGAGATCGTCGTTGGCGCTAAGCTTATCGTCCTTGGCGGTCCGGCGATGAACATCGGTCTTGGCGGCGGGGCTGCTTCCTCTATGGCTTCCGGCCAGTCTGATGCCGATCTTGATTTCGCTTCCGTACAGCGTGACAACCCGGAAATGGAACGTCGTTGCCAGGAAGTTATCGACCGTTGCTGGCAGATGGGTGATGCGAACCCGATTCTGTTTATCCATGACGTTGGCGCGGGTGGACTGTCTAACGCTATGCCGGAGCTGGTAAGCGATGGTGGGCGCGGCGGTAAGTTCCAACTGCGCGATATTCTTAGCGACGAGCCGGGCATGAGCCCGCTGGAAATCTGGTGTAACGAATCCCAGGAACGCTACGTGCTGGCGGTTGCTGCCGATCAATTGCCGCTGTTTGATGAACTGTGTAAGCGTGAGCGCGCGCCGTATGCGGTGATTGGTGAAGCTACCGAAGAACAGCATCTGACCTTGAGCGACAGCCACTTCGACAACCAGCCGATCGACATGCCTCTTGATGTGCTGCTGGGTAAAACACCGAAAATGACCCGCGATGTGCAGACGCTGAAAGCCAAAGGCGATGCCCTGAATCGTGGTGAAATCTCGATTGCAGATGCGGTTAACCGCGTGCTGCATCTGCCGACTGTCGCGGAGAAAACGTTCCTCGTGACCATCGGTGACCGTACCGTTACCGGCATGGTGGCGCGTGACCAGATGGTTGGTCCATGGCAGATCCCGGTCGCCAACTGCGCGGTCACTACCGCAAGCCTCGATAGCTACTACGGCGAAGCGATGTCTATCGGCGAGCGCGCGCCGGTTGCGCTATTGGACTTCTCTGCCTCTGCGCGTCTGGCGGTCGGTGAAGCGCTGACCAACATTGCGGCAACGCAGATTGGCGACATCAAACGTATTAAGCTGTCGGCAAACTGGATGGCGGCTGCGGGTCACCCTGGTGAAGATGCTGGCCTGTACGAAGCAGTAAAAGCCGTTGGGGAAGAGCTATGCCCGGCGCTCGGCCTGACCATTCCAGTGGGCAAAGACTCTATGTCGATGAAAACCCGCTGGCAGGAAGGTAACGAGCAGCGTGAAATGACCTCGCCGCTGTCGCTGGTGATCACCGCCTTTGCCCGCGTAGACGATGTGCGCCACACCATTACCCCACAGCTGTCTACTGAAGACAACGCCCTGCTGCTGATTGACCTCGGTCTTGGTCACAATGCGCTGGGCGCTACGTCGCTGGCGCAGGTTTACCGTCAACTGGGCGATAAGCCTGCCGACGTGCGTAACGTTGAGCAACTGAAAGGCTTCTACGATGCGATTCAGGCGCTGGTCGCTGCGCGTAAGCTGCTGGCCTACCATGACCGTTCTGACGGCGGTCTGCTGGTTACGCTGGCGGAAATGGCCTTCGCCGGTCACTGCGGTATTGACGCTGATATCCACTCTCTGGGTGAAGATCGTCTGGCGGCGCTGTTTAACGAAGAACTGGGTGCGGTGATTCAGGTTCGTGCTGCTGAGCGTGAGGCGGTGGAAGCGATTCTGGCTACTCACGGCCTGGCAGACTGCGTACACTTCCTCGGTAAAGCCGTTGAAGGTGACCGCTTCACCCTGACCGCTAACGGCCAGCCGGTGTTTAGCGAAAGCCGTACTACCCTGCGTATGTGGTGGGCGGAAACCACCTGGCAGATGCAGCGCCTGCGTGACAACCCGGAATGCGCCGATCAGGAACACGATGCTAAAACCAACGATGCGGACCCTGGTCTCAACGTTAAACTGTCGTTTGATATCAACGAAGATGTTGCCGCTCCGTACATCGCCACCGGTGCGCGTCCCAAAGTGGCCGTACTGCGCGAGCAGGGTGTGAACTCCCACGTTGAAATGGCAGCTGCCTTCCACCGTGCGGGTTTTGACGCCATCGATGTGCACATGAGCGACCTGCTGGGCGGACGTATCGGCCTGGGTAACTTCCAGGCACTGGTGGCCTGCGGCGGCTTCTCTTATGGCGATGTGCTTGGCGCTGGTGAAGGTTGGGCGAAGTCGATTCTGTTCAACAACCGCGTCCGTGATGAGTTCGAAACCTTCTTCCATCGCCCGCAAACGCTGGCACTCGGCGTGTGTAACGGTTGTCAGATGATGTCTAACCTGCGTGAGCTGATCCCAGGAAGCGACCTGTGGCCGCGCTTTGTGCGTAACCACTCCGACCGCTTTGAAGCCCGCTTCAGCCTGGTCGAAGTGACGCAAAGCCCGTCTTTGCTGCTTGCCGATATGGTGGGTTCGATGATGCCGATTGCCGTTTCTCACGGTGAAGGTCGTGTCGAAGTGCGTGACGGTGCGCATCTGGCTCAGCTTGAGAGCAAAGGTCTGGTGGCGCTGCGCTACGTTGATAACTTCGGTAAGGTGACCGAGACCTATCCGGCTAACCCGAACGGTTCGCCGAACGGTATTACTGCAGTGACCACTGAAAATGGTCGCGTCACCATTATGATGCCGCACCCGGAACGTGTGTTCCGTACCGTGAGCAACTCCTGGCACCCGGAAAACTGGGGCGAGGATAGCCCGTGGATGCGTATTTTCCGCAACGCGCGTAAACAGCTCGGTTAATTCGCTCAATAGTCATCAAGCCCCTCTTCGCGAGGGGCTTTTTTTTGTCTGCCGGATGAAACCCGCCTGATGACGCTACGCTTATCAGGCCTACAGGGAAAATGCGGTTGTAGGCCGGATAAGGCGTTCACGCCGCCATCCGGCAATAAACTCAGCGCTTGCACCTAAAAGTAAAGTGTCGGGAAATGCCGACATGGACAGGGTTGTGGTGTCGTCAAAAAGAGACGTTTAATTATTTGATTTAATAGGGATTTGTTTTTAAGTACTGCAAGTGTTGCTGATTGGCGACAGAGAGAACAAAAAACAGCCAGAATTGTTATTTGTGAAAATAATAATATTTTTCATACTTATCATTGTGTTAATAAAGTGTTTTGAATATTGGCACAGATGCTGCATAATATTAACCAGTGGCTCATTCACCTTCTTATGTCAGCCCCTTCGGGACGTGCTACATAAACTTCGAATGACGCACAACAAGGTGCCTGCCGTCCAACATCTGATATTAGCATTGCTCATATCAACCTCCGGGCGAAACGTCGAGTTAGGCACCGCCTTATTCCACAACAAAGCCGGGTTAATCCCGGCTTTGTTGTATCTGGCGTTCCCCTCAGTTAGCATCAATCTATTCCTGTCCATTGAGAGTAACGCCTTGAAGCGCTGGTCAGTTTTTCCCCGATCTTTACGTCAATTGGTGACGTTGGCCTTCTTGCTTATCCTGCTGCCGTTGTTAGTTCTGGCCTGGCAGGCATGGCAAAGTCTGAATGCCCTGAGCGCGCAGGCTGCGCTGACAAACCGCACCACGCTGATTGATGCCAGACGCAGCGAGGCGATGACCAACGTCGCGCTGGAGATGGAGCGCAGCTATCGGCAATACTGCGTGCTTGATGACCCAACATTGGCCAGGGTCTACCAAAGCCAGCGTAAACGCTACAGCGACATGCTGGATGCGCATGCGGGGGTGTTGCCGGATACCAAGCTCTACCAGGCGTTGCGTCAGGATCTTAACGATCTCGCGCAGTTGCAGTGTAAAAACAGTGGTCCTGACAGTGTGTCGGCTGCACGGCTGGAAGCGTTCGCCAATGCCAATACCGAGATGGTGCAAGCGACGCGTACCGTGGTCTTTTCTCGTGGGCAGCAGTTACAGCAGGAAATAGCCGAACGCGGGCAGTTTTTTGGCTGGCAGGCACTGGTGCTGTTTCTCGTCAGCCTGGCGATGGTCTTGCTGTTTACCCGCATGATTATCGGCCCGGTGAAGGGCATTGAACGGATGATCAACTGTCTGGGAGAAGGGCGCTCGCTGGGGGATAGCATATTATTTACCGGGCCACGGGAGCTGAGATCTGTGGGGCAGCGTATCATCTGGTTAAGCGAACGCCTCTCCTGGCTTGAGTCGCAACGGCATCAGTTTTTACGCCATCTTTCCCATGAGCTGAAAACGCCGCTGGCGAGCATGCGCGAAGGTACCGAATTGTTGGCCGATCAGGTGGTTGGTCCGTTAACACCGGAGCAAAAAGAGGTGGTCGGTATTCTGGATGACAGCAGCCGCAACCTGCAAAAGCTGATTGAACAACTCCTCGATTACAACCGCAAGCTGGCGGATGACGAGGTGGAACTTGAAAGTGTGGAAATCGCGCCGTTGGTGGAAAGCGTTGTTTCTGCGCATAGCCTGCCCGCTCGCGCCAAAATGATACATACTGATGTTGCGCTTGCGGTGAACACCTGCCTGGCAGAACCGATGCTGTTGATGAGCGTGCTGGACAATCTTTATTCCAATGCTGTGCACTATGGTGCTGAATCCGGTAACATTTGGATCCGCAGCAGTTTGCATGGCTCAACGGTATACATCGATGTAATGAATACCGGCACACCGATTCCAGAAGCAGAACAGACCATGATCTTCGAGCCTTTTTTCCAGGGGAGTCATCAGCGAAAAGGGGCGGTAAAAGGAAGCGGGTTGGGGCTAAGCATTGCCAGAGATTGCATCCGCCGTATGCGGGGCAAGCTGTATCTGGTTGATGACCATGCGCAAAACGTTTGTTTTCGCATAGAACTGCCGCTAGCTGCTGCGAAAAATCACTAAAATAAACTTAAGTCTGGTGAGTATGCCATACGTTGTTGTCCGAATGCTTAAACGACATTTTCTTCGTCGCGTCATCCTCGCAAGCCTGCCGTGCCTGGCGCTGGTTGGTTGTGTCCCGAACGCGGTGAATCATATTATCGGCGATCCCTCGCAGGAGAAAATTCCGCCTAATCAACTGGCGGACTACCTTGCAACCGACTGTACGGATATCTGGTCGCTGTCTGGCCAGTCTACAGAAACCAATCCGTTGTACTGGCTGCGGGCGATGGATTGTGCCAATCGCCTGATGCCGGTGCAGGCGCGTAGTGAAGCCAGCACCCTGATGACAGATACCTGGCAGGGCGCATTCAGGCGTGGGATCCTGCTCGATAACGCCAACATTACGCCACCTGAAAGGCGGGAGGCTGTTACGCGCCTCGATGCGTTAAGCCCGCAAATTCCGCCGCAGGTACGCCCGCTGTATCAGGTATGGCGCAGTAGCCAAACGTTGCAGTTGCAGCTTGCCGAAGAGCGTATGCGCTACAGTAAACTCCAGCAGGCGTCCGACAGCGATCTCGATACGCTGCGCCAACAGCAACAGCATTTGCAGTCCCAGCTCGATCTCACGACCCGCAAGCTGGAGAATCTGACCGATATTGAGCGCCAGCTTTCCACGCGCAAACCTGGCGGTAACTACAATCCTGATGCGCTGCACGGGAACGATAAACTCACTACGCCTGATAACGAAGAAGGCGCAGCGCCGTCTGCCGATGAGGTTACGCCATGATAAGCCGTAAGCCCGCGCATCTGCTGCTGGTGGATGACGATCCGGGCCTGTTGAAATTACTTGGAATGCGACTGACCAGCGAAGGCTACAGCGTCGTGACCGCGGAAAGTGGGCAGGAAGGGTTACGGGTGCTGAACCGTGAAAAAGTGGATCTGGTTATTAGCGATCTGCGCATGGATGAAATGGATGGCATGCAGCTGTTTACTGAAATCCAGAAAGTACAGCCTGGAATGCCGGTGATTATCCTGACCGCTCACGGCTCCATCCCGGACGCCGTTGCGGCGACCCAGCAAGGGGTGTTCAGTTTCCTCACTAAACCAGTCGACAAGGACGCGTTATATCACGCGATTGACGGGGCGCTGGAACAGTCTGCGCCCGCCACCGATGACAGCTGGCGCGAATCTATCGTTACCCGCAGCCCGCTGATGCTACGCCTGCTGGAACAGGCGCGGATGGTGGCGCAATCGGACGTTAGCGTCTTGATCAACGGTCAAAGCGGAACCGGGAAAGAAGTTTTCGCTCAGGCTATTCACAATGCCAGCCCACGCAGCCAAAAACCTTTCATTGCCATTAACTGCGGCGCGTTGCCGGAACAACTGCTGGAATCAGAACTGTTTGGTCATGCGCGCGGTGCTTTTACCGGTGCGGTGAGCAATCGTGAAGGGCTGTTTCAGGCCGCAGAAGGCGGTACGCTGTTTCTCGATGAGATTGGCGATATGCCTGCGCCGTTACAGGTGAAACTGCTGCGCGTATTGCAGGAACGAAAAGTCAGACCGTTGGGCAGTAACCGCGATATCGACATTGATGTGCGGATCGTTTCTGCGACCCACCGCGATTTACCCAAAGCGATGGCACGGGGCGAATTTCGCGAGGATTTGTACTATCGCCTCAATGTGGTGAGCCTGAAGATCCCTGCGCTGGCCGAGCGTACGGAAGATATTCCGCTGCTGGCGAACCATCTGCTGCGCCAGTCTGCTGAACGGCACAAACCGTTCGTACGCGCCTTTTCAACCGATGCCATGAAGCGGTTAATGACCGCCAGCTGGCCGGGCAACGTGCGTCAGCTGGTCAACGTAATTGAGCAGTGCGTGGCGTTGACCTCTTCGCCGGTGATCAGCGACGCGCTGGTGGAGCAGGCGCTGGAAGGGGAAAACACCGCGCTGCCGACCTTTGTTGAGGCGCGTAACCAGTTTGAGCTCAACTATCTGCGTAAGCTGCTGCAAATCACCAAGGGCAATGTGACCCACGCGGCAAGAATGGCGGGGCGCAACCGCACCGAATTCTATAAATTGCTTTCTCGGCACGAGCTGGATGCAAACGATTTCAAAGAATAAATCTGCGGATTATGTTAGCTTTATTCGATCAAAAGACAGGCGACCTTTTCAAGGAATAGCATGAAAAAGATTGATGCGATTATTAAACCCTTCAAGCTGGACGACGTCCGCGAAGCGCTGGCAGAAGTCGGCATTACCGGTATGACTGTGACAGAAGTGAAAGGTTTTGGCCGTCAGAAAGGCCATACCGAGTTGTACCGTGGCGCGGAATATATGGTGGATTTTCTGCCGAAGGTAAAAATTGAAATTGTGGTTACCGACGACATCGTCGATACCTGCGTCGACACCATTATCCGTACTGCCCAGACCGGCAAGATCGGTGACGGTAAGATTTTTGTCTTCGACGTGGCACGCGTTATTCGTATTCGTACCGGTGAAGAAGACGACGCGGCAATCTAAGCCGCGCCGTTAATTTGTAGGCCTGATAAGCGTAGCGCATCAGGCAGAGTGATTGCCGGATGGCGGCGTAAACGCCTTATCCGGCCTACTCGCGTAACACATTACAAGACTTTGTGCGGACCGAAGCATTCGTAATGAATGTTCTCGTTTTTCACGCCCAGACCGACCAACTGCTTCGCGGCGAACTGCATGAAACCAACCGGACCGCACAGATAAAACTGCATCGCCGGATCGCTGATTGCGCTTTCCAGTTTGTTCAAATCCATCAGACCTACGCTATCAAAGGCACCTTTCGCACGATCGGCTTCGGTTGGCTCACGATACCAGGTGTGTGCGCTAAAGCGTGGCAGCGTTTTGCCGAGTTCATTGACTTCATCAGCGAAGGCATGCACGTCACCATTTTCTGCCGCGTGGAACCAGTTAACCTGTGCCGTATGCTTCGCTTTTGCCAGCGTATCCAGCATCGCCAGCATTGGGGTTTGTCCCACGCCCGCGGAGATCAGAGATACCGGGGTGTCGGTCGCAACGTCCATAAAGAAATCGCCCGCAGGTGCGGCTAGGTGAACAACGTCGCCAACATTCGCATGGTTGTGCAGCCAGGTTGAAACCTGACCACCGTCCTCACGCTTAACCGCAATACGGTAGCCTTTGCCATCGGGTTTACGGGTCAGTGAGTACTGACGAATTTCCTGATGCGGGAAACCTTCCGGCTTTAACCAGACGCCCAGATATTGCCCCGGATGATATTCAGCTACTGCGCCACCGTCGACAGGTTCAAATTCAAAGCTGGTGATAAGTGCACTGCGTGGGGTTTTTGCCACGATACGGAAAGGACGGGTACCTTCCCAGCCGCCATTTTTATTGGCATTTTCGCTGTAGATTTGCGCTTCACGGTTGATGAAAACGTTCGCCAGCACGCCGTATGCTTTGCCCCACGCATCCAGAACTTCCTGGCCTGGGCTGAACATTTCGTCCAGCGTTGCCAGTAAATGGCCACCCACGATGTTGTACTGCTCGGGTTTAATCTGGAAGCTGGTATGCTTCTGTGCGATTTTCTCAACAGCCGGCAACAGTGCCGCCAGGTTTTCGATATTGCTGGCATACGCGGCAATAGCGTTAAACAGCGCTTCACGCTGATCGCCATTACGCTGATTACTCATGTTGAAGATTTCTTTCAGCTCTGGGTTATGCGTAAACATGCGGTCGTAGAAATGGGCGGTCAGCTTCGGACCTGTTTCAACCAGCAGGGGAATGGTGGCTTTCACTGTAGCGATGGTTTGTGCGTCAAGCATACGGTCTTCCTTTATCTGAAACTTTAATGATGTATGTCAAATGCATCTTATAAAAAATACCCCTGCATTGTAAATGGTTCTTTGTAACTTTGCGTTGTAAAGGTTACATCGTGAAAAATCTGCATCACAAACCTGAAAAGAAATCCGTTGAAATTCAGCAGACCTTTGTTCTCCAAAGCCTTGCGTACCGTGAAGGTAATCGTTTGCGTAAAATCCTTTGTCAAGACCTGTTATCGAAGAATGATTCGGTTATACTGTTCGCCGTTGTCCTACGGACCGCCTTTTAAGGCCGAAAATTTTATTGTTAGCTGAGTCAGGAGATGCGGATGTTAAAGCGTGAAATGAACATTGCCGATTATGATGCCGAACTGTGGCAGGCTATGGAGCAGGAAAAAGTACGTCAGGAAGAGCACATCGAACTGATCGCCTCCGAAAACTACACCAGCCCGCGTGTTATGCAGGCGCAGGGTTCTCAGCTGACCAACAAATATGCTGAAGGTTATCCGGGCAAGCGCTACTACGGCGGTTGCGAGTACGTTGATATCGTTGAGCAACTGGCTATCGATCGCGCAAAAGAGCTGTTTGGCGCTGACTACGCTAACGTACAACCGCACTCCGGCTCTCAGGCTAACTTTGCTGTTTACACCGCTCTGCTGCAACCGGGCGATACCGTTCTGGGTATGAACCTGGCACAAGGCGGCCACCTGACTCACGGCTCCCCGGTTAACTTCTCCGGCAAACTGTACAACATCATCCCTTACGGTATTGATGAGTCCGGCAAAATTGACTACGAAGACATGGCGAAGCAGGCCAAAGAGCACAAACCGAAGATGATCATCGGTGGCTTCTCTGCTTACTCCGGCGTTGTTGACTGGGCAAAAATGCGCGAAATCGCCGACAGCATCGGTGCATATCTGTTCGTCGATATGGCGCACGTTGCAGGTCTGATTGCCGCAGGCGTTTATCCGAACCCGGTTCCACACGCACACGTTGTGACCACCACCACCCACAAAACCCTGGCAGGTCCACGCGGTGGCCTGATCCTGGCGAAAGGCGGTGACGAAGAGCTGTACAAAAAACTGAACTCCGCTGTGTTCCCAAGCGCGCAGGGCGGCCCGCTGATGCACGTGATCGCGGCGAAAGCTGTGGCGCTGAAAGAAGCGATGGAGCCTGAGTTCAAGGTTTACCAACAGCAGGTTGCCAAAAACGCCAAAGCGATGGTGGAAGTGTTCCTGAACCGTGGCTACAAAGTGGTTTCTGGCGGTACTGAAAACCACCTGTTCCTGCTGGATCTGGTTGATAAAAACCTGACCGGTAAAGAAGCTGACGCCGCGCTGGGCCGTGCTAACATCACCGTTAACAAAAACAGCGTACCGAACGATCCGAAGAGCCCGTTTGTGACTTCCGGTATCCGTATCGGTTCTCCGGCTGTGACTCGCCGTGGCTTTAAAGAAGCTGAAGTGAAAGAGCTGGCTGGCTGGATGTGTGACGTTCTGGACAACATCAATGACGAAGCTGTTATCGAGCGCGTCAAAGGTAAAGTGCTGGATATCTGTGCACGTTTCCCGGTTTACGCGTAAGTAATACGGATTGCCAGATGGTGGTGTAAACACCTTATCCGGCCTACAGGTAACTCACATGTAGGCCAGATAAACGAAGTGCCATCCGGCAGTTATATTGACTTAAGCAAGATTGTTTCATCGATTAAAGTCGCCACTGGCGGCTTTTTCTTTGCCTGAATCCATTTTCTCAATAAACGTATTTCTCGGCCCTGATTCAACGTTACTGCGCCGACAATCATGCCATCCTGTAGGTTAAACCATATTGCTTTCTGCGCATCAGGATCGCCGCGTAGGAGCCAGTTCTCACCCTGCATTTCGCCGACAAACTGTAGATTATCACGGTACTGATCGGTCCAGAACCAGCCCGGCGTTGCTGCTGGCTGCGGTTGATTGAGCATCGCGGCGGCGGCAACCTGTGCCTGAAAATTGGCGTTTTCCCAGCTTTCCACGCGTACTAACGAACCGTCAGCCTGGCGCGTTATCGCTACGTCACCGGCGGCGAAAATCGCGGGATCGGAGGTGGTGCAGGCGGCATCAACGATAATGCCGTTCACTGTCTCCAGTCCCGCTTCGCGGGCCAGCATATCGTTCGCCACGATACCGATACCATAGATCACCGCATCGGCGGTGAGAGTTTCGCCGTTTTGCAGCATGAGCGAGAGACACTCTCCCGCTTCGGCATGCTCAATAGCGCTGTTAAGCAGTACCCGCACGCCCGCAAGTTGGTGGCGGGCTAGCAGGTAGTCGCGCACCGGAGCAGGCGCGTTGCGGCCCATGACCGTTGGCGCCAGCTCCACCACTGTCACCTGACAGCCGCGTTGAGTCGCGCTGGCCGCCAGTTCCAGACCAATGGTGCCCGCACCGACAATGACAATCGACTTGCCCGGCAATAAATTGTCGCGCAGGCGCTCGGCATCGCCCGCGTGGCGCAGGGTGAAGCAACGATCGCCCAGCTTATCCAGTTGCGGAAAGGGGCGTGCCGCAGCGCCCGTTGCAATCAGTAGCCGATCCCATGGATAACTCTGCCCATTAGCCAGCACCAACTGATGCGTTTGGCGGCCGAGCGTCTGCACAGTAACCCCCAGATGCAGCTGTACGTTGTGTTCCCGCCACCAGTCAGCGGGGAGTATCGGCTGAAGTTGCGGATTGTCGTCCAGTAGCATCGCTTTGGAGAGCGGTGGGCGTTCATAGGGCAGATGATGCTCATCGGAAAACAGGTGTAATTCGCCGTCAAAACCTTGTTGGCGCAGTGCAGCGGCAGCCATAGCCGCCGCCTGACCGCCGCCGACGATAGCGATAGTTTTTGGGTTCATAACATCTCCTCAGAGAGCCAGTCCGGCGGCGACGTGACGAATACCGCGAATACCCAGACCGGCGTCGGCATTGATCATCACGCCACTTAATGTGCGGTTGTTGCGTTTTGACGCCAGCATTACATACGGGCCGGTAAAATCCGCAGGCTCAGGGAAAAACTGTAGCGGCAAAATAGCGGCGATTTTTTCCGGCGTCAGTGACTGCATAATCGATGTATCGTTTTGTCCCAGCGCCTGCGGGCCGCGTAGATCTGTCGCCATACCGCACGGACCGACACCGTTAACACGTACCTTTGGTGCCAGCTCGTAGGCCAGCTGGCGAATCAGCCCGGTAGCCGCATGTTTGCTGGCGGTATACAGCGGGCCGCCGCCGCCGGGATACCACGACGCATTGGACAGGGTAAAGATGATGCTGCCTTCGCTGGCGATAAGCGCAGCGGCACAGGCTTTCGCGCCCAGCAGATAGCCCAGCACGTTGACGTTAAACAGCTCATGAAAGCCGCTCTCCAGCGCATCCGCAGGCGTATTGACCAACGAGGCATTGTGATCCCATATCCCCGCATTTCCGATAAAACAGTCCAGCGTACCGTAATGCGTCAGGATTTGATCTACCGCGCGCTGATAGTCGGCGTAGCAGGTGACGTTGCCTTCGATTGCCAGCACATGTTCGCCAAAGCGCTGACGCAGGCTGGCAACTTTAGCTGGCGACAGCTCCAGTGTGGCGACCCGCGCACCTTCTTCGATGAAACGCTCGACCAGCGCCAGGCCAAGACCGGAGCCGCCGCCGGAGATAAAGACCACGTTATCGCGTAAATCGCTCATCTAGCGTCCTCTGGAATATCAACAAACACATCGCTACCGTCCACATATACCGCGTAGGTGGTTAGCGGATCGGTGGCGGGTAGACACAACGCCTTGCCGGTTTTCAGGCAAAAACTGGCGGCATGCAGCGGGCATTCCACCGTAGCGTCGTCTTCCAGATAGCCTTCCGACATCGAGGCGTTACCGTGGCTACAGCGATCGTTAATGGCATAGAATTCGCCGCCAACGTTGAACAGCGCGATGACGGGCGAGGTATCAAGCCGGAGCGCTTCACCCTCCGGCAAATCCCCTACGGGGCAAGCATAAACACGACTCATCAGAACAGTACACTCAGGTTATGGGAGGTGATCACCGCTTGATCCAGCACGATCTCACGCTCCAGTAAGCGCCACTCATCGCCCGGCAAACGGCGCACTTTGTCTATGCGCATGCCGACGTAAAAGGTTTCATCGCGCTCTTTTTGCGCGCGATACAGCAGATAATTAAGGCGAACGGCAAAGACGTCGGGAACTCCAGTTTCATTGACCTGGCAGTTGCTGATCAGGTGCCGGGTACGCGACGGTGGCTCTTCCGCCCAGGCCATGCCGGTTTCCAGCCGCGCGATACGACGTTCGAGCTGGTCTTTGTTGTCGTTGAAAATCCAGGTGGTCGGCGGCTGCACGCCTTTGCGACGATCGCGCGTCTGGGCATTGACCGTCGTACGCATGGTGTAGCGAATGTCTTCATCCAGTTGTGCCAGCCAGTCACGAAACTTCCAGTCATCCAGCAGGCTGGCTTCATGGTAGAGAAACTGTGTAATGCGATGGTGTAGTTCCTGAGAAACTAAGGTGCTCATTTCATCACCTCCTGCTGGTAAGCGGCGGTTTTTTCCTGCACTTCCTGCCAGCTTTCGCTGCTGAGTAAATCGGCCCAGCGCTGATACATGCCGCGCGCGGCGGTTTCCGAAAAGATGTAGTTGGTGATCCCCGGAATGCCGTCTTCACGACGTTTCTCCTGGCCAAGCCCCATTTCCAGACACAACTTGGTGTTGCGTGCGCGATGACCCTTCAACAGTTTTTGAATTTCACACCAGTTTTCCGAGTCGTCCTGCTCCAGGAATCCGGCGGGGCCAAAGGCGCGCGTGGCGCTGTTTTCAAACGCGGCTTTCACTTCATCAGAGGCGGCTTTATCGGTAATACAGAATGCCCATACTTCAACTTGATCCGGCCCGCGCGGATGCCAGACCCTTAAGGTGGCAGTACCGTTGAGCCAGGAAAGCGTTGGGAAAATGTTGTTGTGACCGGCCAGACGCAGAGCGCGAACTTTTCCCAGACGCTGCTCGGCTTCCGCGTAGGTGTCACGGTAGTAGCTGGAGACTTCGCCGTCGACCCAGACGTTGGCATCGGGATTTTCGGTAAAGAAAAATCCGCTGCCGTGCCCATCCTGACCGAACTGTAGCGCGTCTTTGGCGGTTTCCCATACCGGGCGGGCGGTTTGTCCGTCGCCCAGGCGCTTGTCGCTGCCGTCGTCTTTTGCCCCCAGCACCTGCACGGCCGAGGCATGGCTGAACAGCGCGTGATACTGGTCGCTGGCAAACTGTTCGGCGGGGAATTTCCAGTTACAATCGATGGTCCACTTTTGTACGCCACCGACGATTTCGGTGCCGCCTTCACGACGATCCAGCACACCGTCGAGATACCAGGCGATATCGCCGAGATAATCGCGCAACGCAGGCGCGGAGGTATCCCAGTTGCCGAAAATCAGTCCCTTGTAGCTCTCTACGCCAGGAACTTCGTTCAGCCCCCAGTGCGATTTGCACAGCCCTTGCGGGTAGGCGCGCGGTTCCAGCGGAACGTCGATCAGCTCGCCGTTAATGCCGTACGACCAGCCGTGATACGGGCAGGTGAAGGCGCGGGTATTACCGCAGTCGGCGTAGCTGACGCGCATTGCGCGGTGGCGACACTGGTTGAGAAACGCTTTGATGCTGCCGTCTTTCTGGCGAACCACCACAACTGCATCCTCGCCCATGTAGGTGTTAAAAAAATCACCGGGTTTGGGGATTTGGCTTTCGTGGGCGAGAAATAACCAGCAGCGTCCGAAGATGCGTTCCAGCTCCAGTTGGTAAATTTCAGGGTCGGTATAAATTCGTGGGGTTACGCGACCGTTTTGCGTGTCGATCAGTTGGTAGATGTCTAAATTTGAGGGTGTGGTCATATTTTTTAATCCTGAAAGCTAAGATGTATTGACCTTCTTTTTTTGTACCTTAAGGATGTTGCTGGTTAGTTATCAATCTGTGAAATAGTAAATTTCTACCAGTTGAGACATTTTTTCGATAACAAGGAGAAGGGCATGGAACTGAGGCACTTACGCTATTTCGTAGCGGTGGCGCAGGCGCTGAATTTCACCCGAGCGGCAGAGAAGCTGCATACCTCTCAGCCGTCGTTAAGCAGCCAGATCCGCGATCTGGAAACGTGCGTGGGCGTTCCGTTGCTGGTGCGGGATAAACGAAAAGTTGCGCTGACGGCGGCGGGAGAGTGCTTTTTACAAGATGCGCTGGCGATCCTCGAACAGGCGGAAAACGCCAAAGTTCGTGCCCGTAAAACGGTGCAGGAAGATAATCATTTCGCCATCGGTTTTGTCCCTTCCGCAGAGGTAAATCTGCTGCCGAAGGTGCTGCCTTTGTTTCGTTTAAAACAGCCTGATACGCTCATTGAGCTGGTGAGTCTGATCACCACCGAACAGGAAGAGAAGATCCTGAGTGGAGAGCTGGATGTGGGCTTAATGCGCCACCCGGTGTACAGCCCGGATCTCGATTATCTGGAGCTGATTCATGAGCCGTTAGTCGTGGTTTTACCGGTGAATCATCCGTTAGCTAATGAGCAAGCAATCTCCGCGGAACAACTACACGGCGTGAATTTTGTCAGCACCGATCCGGCCTACTCCGGCGCGTTAGCGATGATTGTCAAAAACTGGTTTCAGCAGCAAAAAAGCCAGCCCAACATTGTGCAGGTGGCAACCAACATTCTGGTGACCATGAACCTGGTCGGCATGGGGCTGGGGGTGACTTTGATACCCGGTTATATGAATAATTTTAATACCGGACAGGTGGTTTTCCGCCCTATTGTTGGCGATGTTCCGACCATTGCGCTGTTGATGGCGTGGAAAAAAGGCGAGCTAAAGCCCGCCCTGCAGCATTTTATCGAACTGGCTCAGCGCCAGCCGATGTTGTGAGCCATTATTTCACGAGAACGGTGATGGTCGCGGTACCGCTAAATTTCCCCGGCGCGGGCGTGCCGCCGAGCATATTAATCGGCCAGGCTTCCAGGTTGATTACTCCCTTGCCGGAAGGATCGATATTGATCAATCCATTTGTGAACGGGACATTGACATGGGTGCCGTCGATACGGGCCATTCTCACACCGATGTCCGGGACGTTATTGGCTTCCTGGCGGCGGGCGACTAACGTGTACTGCTCAATCACATCATCAGCATCAATCCTCATTTCCATGCTATTTTTGATGGTTGAGGTATCACCGCAGTCATAGTGAATGTCAAAATTGACCGGTGTATAGCCGTCCGGCATCTGGTCCTTGGTGGTGAAACGGTTGGCGTTGATAAAACCGAGATCGACCTGAATCACGTCGCCCTGGTTGATTTTACAATCCTGGGGCACGGTGATGCTCCCCTGGATGCGCAGTTCGGCGATATCTTCCATGCTGCTCACCGATGGTGGGGTGGACGAACTGGTCCATCCGGCCTGTACTGAGGCGACCAGGGTGTCTGGAATTACCAGTTCCCCCAGGAAGGGTTTGGTGACGTACAGCGTAAAACGGGTGCTCGCGCCAATGTTTACCGGCGCGGCGCGGATCTCCGCTGGGTCAGCCGTGCACACGCTACCTTTGCTGCTGCTGGGGCTGTAAGAGCCACTTTCCTGGATAGGTTTAGTGTTCTGCGGCGTGACCGCCGTCTTCCCGGGAATGTCATCAACTTCAGTTTTAATATCCAGATTATCATTCAACTGGTAAAAGCCGCTGAGTTTACCGTTTTTAGATAGCGCGCTGGTGACCGTATAGTACAACGCCACTTTGCTACCCGCGCTACAGCTGCAATCGATTTGATAAGCATTGCCTGAGAGCGGCGTTGGCAGTTCCAGCGAGGTTCCCGTGACGTTCTGTGCTTGCGTCCAGTCGCTGGCTATATTGACGTTAAAGCTTCCCGTCGCGGAGCAGGCCCCGGTCACCGCGTAGACCGGGGTGATAGATAGCGCCAGTAGCGCGGCGGTAATCCCATTTTTCATCCACAGACTCTTTATTGACATAGCGCGTTCCCATTTTGTATTGCGGTGTTGCGAGCAGCATCTTCCGGCAGGCTGAAGGTAAACTGGCACTGTTGATCTGGCTGATTACCCCAGCGCACGGACCAGATCTGCGGCTGGCTGTTTACGCCAGTGATATACAGCACGCCACCTTCATCGACGATGCTCTGCTGCGTCTGACTGCTGGCGATGGCGCCGAAGGGCAGTGCTTTTCCGCGCGCATCGGTGAGTTTCAGCAGTACGCGGTAGCCGGTCTGGGCAATAAAGTGTGCCGTTACGGCGGCACCGCGATTAGGCACTACGGTGCGCACCGTTTCGGTGACGTCGACGTTATCCGGCATCATTGTGGTATCGAGAGAGATGGCGTTTTCCTGATACGCGGTCAGATAGGGGATCACGGCATAGCCAAAATAGTCGGTGGCGATGCCGGGGTAATTTTTCACCCGGATCCCTGCCGCGCCGTTGGCGTCAATCAGCGCAAAGGCATTGCCCAGTGACTGCGACAGGGTCACGCCGTGACGATGGGCGACAATACCGCCAGAGAGGCCGTAGCTCAGTTGGCGGTTATCGCTGCTGTAGTCGTAACCGGCATTCACGGTGCCGTAGGCAGAACGGTAGCTGCCGTACAGACTGCTGCTGCCCGGATCGCCGCCTTCGCTTTGCCGTTGTTTCAGGTTATAGGTCAGCCGACGGTCTTCCAGCAGCGAGCCATTGATGCCCACTTCGTGCTGAGTAGCGCGATCGCGCTGGTCGGTGGTGCGCCAGGTTGCCTGCGCATGCGACAGCCAGCGATCCAACGGCACGCTCAGGCTGAGCGACAGCGTACGGTCGTTGTCGCTGTCATGTGAGTCGGTAAACTGGGCGCTGAGGTTATAGCTCACGCCCCACAGATTGCCGTTCAGGCCAATGGACAGGTTTTTATCCTGCTGCTCGCGATCCCAGTACTCCTGCTGCGAGCCAGAGGCGTAGAAACTGATACCAGAAAACAACGTCTGGCTGACAGTGAACTGAGCTTCATCGCGCAGGTGATCGCCGCCGTTGATACCCTTCTGGTTGGCGTCGGAGAAGTTGAAATAACCGCTGCTGGTGTAGCGGTAGTAGCTTAGCGACACGCTGGTGCCGCTTTCCGGTAGGTCTTTGATGTACTGGGTGCGCCAGCTGTAGCCATGATAGCTTTCATCGTTATCAAGCTGAGTGTCCGCACGGCTGACGTCCATCGATACTGCCCCCAGAACGCCAAGCGTAGAGCCGAGGCCCAGCGCCAGCGCTCGGTAGTCCTGCGAGGCGTTCAGGCCGCCGTAAAGCGTGAACGCGTTGTTCAGACCATAGCTGGCGGTGCTTTCAAGGAACTCCGGCTCGTGGCTGTCCTGCGAGCTGGCAGCGCGAAAGCGCCCCGCGGTGACGCTGTATTTTAGATAACCCGGTCTTTGCATCTGCGGCAGCGCGGAGAACGGCTGGACGAAATGACGTATGCTGCCGTCGGCTTCTTCGATAGTGACGTCTAAGTCGCCGCTGAACGCCGAAGGGTAGAGATCGTTGATTTCAAAAGCCCCAGCCGGAACGTTGCTTTGATACAGGGTGTAGCCGTTTTGCCGTACCGTCACGATAGCGCTGGAGTTGGCGATGCCGCGAATGGTCGGCGCAAAGCCGCGCTGGCTGTTGGGCAGCATGGTTTCATCAGAGTACAGCCGCACGCCGGTAAACTGATAGCTGGAGAACACCGTGCCTTCGGTGGCGCTCTCGCCTATCACCAACTGCGATTTCAGGCTTTTGATATCCCGTTGTAGCCAGCTATTAATGCTATCCCAACGCGTGTCATTATCGCTGTGCGCCCAGGTCGAGTAATTGCGCAGTCGCCAGGGGCCGATGTTGGCACCATTTTGCATATTCAGATACTGACGCCGATCGCTGTCGTTGTCGTACTGGTTTTGCGAACCGCTAAAGTTGTAGTTGGTGAACAAAACCGGCATCCCGTCGTCCCAGCGTGCAGGATCTACATAGCCGCGGGCGTCACGGTAAAGGGCAATCTGCGGCACGCTGAGATTCAGTCGGCTGTGGTTGATATCAAACTGTGAGATGCTGCCGGGAATCGCCTGCGTCAGGTCGGCTACTATCGTGGCGTTGTCCTGCTCCGCCAACTGTGGATAGTTGTCGATTTTAAAGCCCAGCTCACGCAGTTGCCCGAGGGTGAACTGAGGAATCAACTGGTGGTCTTTACCCGCGACAAACGGCAGCCTACGCTGACCGGTTTTCTTGTTGTTAATATAAATATCAACAATATATTCGCCGGGAAGCTGGGCGTTATTCTGCGAAAATACCGCCAGATCCACCGCCTGCTGGCCGCTTTTCTCCGTTTCCAGAAGGGTTGGGTCAAAGTAGAAGTCACCGGCCCAGGCATGGCCGGAGGCCAGGCATCCGCTGGCGATTGCGCAGTGCAACCAGAAGGCAAGTGGCTTCACGGTTGATAAATTCGGCGTTCTTTGCGTCATATCGCTTGTCATTCCCTGAGAGCTATCATCGTGAGGCGTGGCTTATTGCAGTGTCTGGGTTTCTGTTTTGGTGGTACCGCCATAGTCGTTGATCGCGGCCCACCGCACCGTTTTCCCTGCGGCTGCGGGGACCGCCAGCCGTTTATGCTCGCCGGGAGCGATGTAATCGATTTTATTCGTGAGATCGGTTTTCCCTAACGCAAGACCGGCGAATACGACGTGATAAGCCGATGGGTTATATATATCTAACTCATTATTGCTATATTTATATTCAAGAGATTTATAAGCATCGTACGGCTTGCCGACTAAATTTGTCGGGCGATAAAATAGTTTTATTCGTGTTTTAAATACCAGCGTTAGCGTATTATTATTCGCATCGGTGGTTTGGCTTTTGGCAGGAATAGCGCGCACATTAATAAAGAACAACGATTCTTTATCGTTAGCAATGTTTTCAGATGATTTTATAATTCGTAATGATGAATCGTTATCAGCATCGAGGCGAAAAAGCGGCGGTGTAATAATAAAGGGGCCTCGTGCGGTTCCCTGTGCATTGTCGACCCACGACTGCAATAAATAAGGCAGGCCTTCACTGTGGTTAGCCACCGGCAGCGCGGCCTCTTTTTTCCCGGCATCGTAGATGACACGGGTTCTCTGTAGCACAATACCGCCAGCGAGGCTTTGGCTGACCCAACTGCCCAGCACCAATGCCAAAGCGAGCGCGGTGTTTTTTTTCATCGCTGTTATCCTTAACCTGATGTCAAAAAACGTCTCTTTCCATCCCAGCGGGAAGAAGGGATGGAAAGAGACGGTATACGGGATTAGCGGTAGTCGATGGTGACGTCAACGCTGGCGTTGGCTTCGCCTGGGGAGATCTCTTTAGGATCAACAGTGGAGACGTAATAGGCTTGTAGCCCTACGATAGTGGTGCCATCGGCTTCCGGGGCAAAGCTGATTTTTGAATCAGCCGCGGGCAGCTTATTCAGCACCATCGTTGCGTTGTCGCTGGCTCTTGCGATACGGATGCCCACGCCGGTTGCGGCGGTATCCATGCTGCTAACGGTGACCAGATCGTCGTGATCGGCTACAGTGCCGCCAGCGCGCGTTTCCAGCCACAGCTGGAACGAGTTGTCCGTTGTGCCATCAACGTGCTCCCACGGGGAGGCTGGGCAGTTTTCCAACGGAATATTAACCGGAATCGCCGGGCTGGTATCACCGACAGTTTTAAACTGTGCGGCGGCGTAATGACCCAGTTCCACGTTGATGACGTCACCATCGGCGAATTCACAGGTGCTGGTTAGAATTTCACCCGTAAATTCAATTTTACCGTCCGTCGCCCATGCGCTTCCCGCAGAAAGCGCCAGCAAGCTAACCGCTATAGATTTTGCAATTTTGTTCATTAAAGTCCCTCTTATTTGATTAACCTGTTAGCAATTAAATTAATGAAAAGACAAAGATCAAAATTAATTGCTGGGCAATGGTATTCGATATGCGCTGGCAGTCATATTAATAAGTGAGATTTTCAGATTATATTTATTAAAAATGAACGGGCTAACTGCTATTACATTTAAATAATTTTAAATTAGTACGGAGTCAAAATATTGCAATCACGAATATTGGCTGCTAAATGATATACTTGTGATGATATTAAGGATTTTGGTATTCAGCTGAGTATTTTTCGCAAAATCCATTCAATTCCTTGCATTACTGTTTATTCATCCCATCATGTTCCCTGCTGTAAAATCATACAGATGTAAACGATTGCGGATGCGGATGACCAATCGTGTTGGTTAAAGGTGATGTTTGTCACAATTATTTCGTAAATGTGAACGGTAGTACTCTTCAGAATGTGGTTTGAGTCATTAGACTAGGGCTTCCAAAACGGGAGGACCCATGGCTTTGCATTCCACGCGCTGGCTGGCGCTCGGTTATTTCACCTACTTCTTTAGCTACGGTATCTTTCTGCCTTTCTGGAGCGTTTGGCTCGAAGGGTTAGGGCTGACGCCGGAAACCATCGGTTTACTGCTAGGCGCGGGGCTGATTGCCCGTTTTCTCGGTAGTTTGCTGATTGCGCCGCGTGTGAGCGATCCCTCTCGGCTGATCTCAGCGTTACGTATTCTGGCCCTGTTGACGCTGGTGTTTGCGCTGGCCTTCTGGGCGGGAACCAACGTGGCGTGGCTGATGGTGGTGATGGTCGGCTTCAACCTGTTTTTCTCACCGCTGGTACCGCTGACCGATGCGCTGGCCAACACCTGGCAGAAACAGATAACCATGGATTACGGTCGGGTGCGACTGTGGGGATCCGTGGCTTTTGTGATCGGCTCCGCGCTAACCGGCAAACTGGTGAGCCTGTTTGACTATCGGGTGATCCTGGTCCTGCTATCGCTTGGCGTCGCCTCGATGCTGCTGGGCATGATGATTCGCCCGAGCGTGCAGCCAGCGGGTGAAAACCGTCAGCAGGAGAGTGCGGGATGGCCCGCCTGGCGCGCGCTGATAACCCAGAGCTGGCGTTTTCTTGCTTGCGTGAGTCTGCTACAGGGGGCGCATGCTGCGTATTATGGTTTCAGCGCCATCTATTGGCAGTCTGCCGGATATTCCGCTTCGGCGGTGGGCTATTTATGGTCACTAGGTGTGGTGGCGGAGGTGATTATTTTCGCACTTAGCCACAAGCTGTTCCGTCGCTTCAGCGCCCGCGATCTGCTGCTGCTTTCCGCCGTTTGCGGGGTGGTGCGTTGGGGATTGATGGGCTGGAGCACCGAGCTGCCGTGGCTGATCGTGGTGCAAATCCTCCATTGCGGAACCTTTACCGTCTGCCACCTGGCGGCAATGCGTTATATCGCGGCACGCCAGGGGAGCGAAGTTATTCGTTTGCAGGCGGTGTATTCCGCGATAGCGATGGGCGGCAGTATCGCTATCATGACCGTATTCGCGGGCTATCTGTACCAGAATCTGGGCAGCGGCGTGTTCTGGGTGATGGCGCTGGTGGCGCTCCCGGCAATCGTTCTGCGCCCGAAAGTGGTCGCGCAGCCTGCAACGTTATGATTCGAGGATTTTGCGGATCTGCTGCTGCTGATGCGGCGTAAGCGCCAGATCCGCATGAATCAACGGGGGTGAAAATAGCGGTAACGGCGTGGTGTAAGGCGTAATAATCAGCGTTACGCCGCGCGGGGCACCCTCTTTTTGAAAGTCCTGCATCGGCATATGTTTTACGTTGAGCGGCAGCAGCGTCAGTTCGCGCAGCTGTTGCTCTATATGCACTTCAAGTTGTTCGTTACTACCGGTCAGCAGGATAATCTGCTTTTCGTGTAAATCCTTCTCCTGCATCAGCCAGGCGCCAAAAATAACGGCCACCAGCCCGATCTCTTCTTCGGAAAATTGCACATCGTATTCGGCCTCGAAGCCGTGAATCGCCTCGCGGGTAGTACGGACCAGCCGGGGATAAAGGCGGCTGAACTCCTCCGGCAGCGTGTTATCAATGCCGATGGCAAACACGCTGCGGTTCAGTGCCTGAGCCAGGTGGATATACAACTGGTCATTCAGCCCTTGCTCATCGCTGAAGCGCACATTGCCATACTCGCGAAAACGTAGCACCAACCGCGCAATAGCAAGACGCAGGCGGCGATCCTGATGGTGATTATCGCGAATCGGGTCGGGGATACGAAGCATTGAGAACAGCAACGCCATAAACAGCGATTCGCCCAGCGGTGCACGCTGCATGACGTGGCGCTGCCAGTGACGGCCAATTTCCTCTGCGAGCGGATATTCCGCGCAGGATTGCGCCCAGCGTTGCTGGAGTGGGTTAAATTCCGGGGTGATCCCCGCGTGATGCTGTAGCAGGCAATACTGTAAATACAGGCGCAGGAACTGGATGTCACGACACTCAAACGGCTTCTGCAAGCGCCGGGAGCACAGATTAATGAGCGCATGCAGATTGGTGTCGTCATACAGAGTACGTGCGATCCCCCGTTGTTTAAGTTCTGCTTTTAACGCCGGGGTAAACTGCTGGGCGATAAAGGCAGGGCAAATCCGCAGGCCACGGCGCAGCCACTGCAACAGACACAGACGTTGATTTAGCGGGGTCCCTTCGATCGTATAGCCACCATTCTGCGCGGTGGCTATCGCGAGCCGGTGATAGCGCTGGATTTCGAGTCCTGCGCCAATAATATCTTCCTGAACCGTGGCATCATCGACACCGTTGAGGCTGCTGAAGGTTTGTGTAGTAGCGATTTGCCCCGGCAGGAAAAGCGTCAGCAGCACCTGGCAACGGCGCTGGGGAGCGGAAAGTACAGATGGTGGGGCAAGCGTTGACATCATCTGTAGATTCTCCCGTGAGTATGTTTGATAAGAATAGCTAAAGTTTGCTCATAGATTTTGAGAATGGAATGCTTTCCACCAGGAATGCTGGAGAGCGTCACAGAATTTTTAACGTGCGGAACAGATAGCGGTAGTGGAACGCAGCGCGTTAATCCGCTTTTTCACTGTTTTATCTTTTGGTTAGATATAAATAAACCGGCAGGTTGCGCAATGACGTACTGTTAATGCTCCTGTATCAACATATGTTGGCGGAGCATAATGAATATGTTTTCTCCGAGAAAAGGTTCCGTTCACCTTATGTTCATCGCTTCTCTGTACACTGAACGCCAGTGAACGTGTTAAGGGTGCTATCGCCGCACCCTTAACAATCCCGGCTCCCGGCGGGAAAATTGCCGCTCCGCGGTTCCCTCAGCTTATTCCTCCAGGCTACAGGGCCGGGCGCGATGTAACGTCCCTGTAAAGCGCGCCCTGAGCCAGCATTCATGCTGGCTCTCCCGGCCTTACGGAAACACGTCGGCAATTTTCAGCCGGACCAGCTCACACCCCACCTTCTGCGTTTTTTGTTAAAACAGCAAAACAGATTTAACTGGAAGTCAGAGCGTTGAAGCGATGACCCCGGTCCGGCTGAAAATCGATGAGGCGTTGACGGCTGACCGGGTCTGCCCGCAGGGATGCGGGCAGAGGGGACGGCCTGCATGGATGCAGGCTCGGCCCCGACCCGACAGGCAGACGGAATAAGACGAATAGCTCGCGCAGCGACGATTTTCCCGCCGGGAGCCTGGGATGCAAGGGAGGCGGCGGTGAGCCTCCCTTGCACGTTCACGGGTATAGCGATATCAGAGAAGCGATGCACATAAGGTGAACGGAAACTTATTCAGAGTAAAACGTTCTCCCTACATGTTTAACTGACCGCCATTACACCTGCAAATAGGTGGGTAACAAGAGCGCTGTCTGGCGTTACTTACCACGGCTCAGTGTTAATCCCACATCACCACCTGGATGCACAGACAACAGCGTCTCTTTTGAGTAACCGCTTTCGCTCATCAGGCAGGCGCAGGCGGCGTCAAAGATAGCCAGCACCAGTAAAATTGAGGTGGTGGCCAACATGTTCAGCGGGTCGGCCTCACGCTGGACGCCGGTGGAAATCACCAGTCTCGACGCTTTAGCAATGGCTGAATCGGCGTTTTCAGTCACGCTCAGAATCGGCACATTTCGCGCATTTAGTCCGGGCAGCAGCCGGGTGAGTTCGTCCGAATTCCCCCCACGCGACAGCATAATCACCAGGTCGTTGGCGCGTAAAAAACCGAGATCGCCATGCGCCGCGTCCGTCGCGTTGAGGTAAATCGCCGGACGTTCCACGCACGCAAGCATATGCGCCACTTTACGCGCCGCAATGCCGGAGGTGCCGACGCCGGTGACGACGATTTTCCCCCGACAGCCGCGCAGCTCCGCCATCAGCGACTGCCAGAGCGGTTCAGTCAGATGCTGCCCCAGACCCGCCAGGGCATCGCTATAGAGCTGAAATACGCCGGTGGCCTGAGACCAGGAGTCGCTCATGCGTCCTCCTGCATCAACTGGCGGTATTTCATATGATCCTGATACATCTCGTGGAATACCCGATATTTGCGATCGTAGTACTGCTTAATGCGATTTGTTTGCGGGGTAACCGTTTTACCAATCCGGCTCATCGCCGACATCGCTTCCGGGAAGGTTTCGAACACACCTGCGGCGATAGTTCCCATCATGGCGCCACCCAGCAGCATGGCTTCGCTCTCTTCAGGCAGCAGCATCGCGCAGCCGGTGGCGTTGGCATGTTCCTGAACGAAGATTGGGTTTTTCGTCCCGCCGCCGCTGGCCATTATCGTATCGATGGTGTAGCCGCTTTGATTCATCGTTTCAATGATATGGCGGGTTCCCAGCGCAATGGCCTGGATGGTCGCAAGGTACTGTAGCGCCATATCTTCCGGCGTACGTGACAGTTTCAGTCCGGTGATTGCGCCCGTAAGCGTTGGGTTAGCGCGCGGCGAGCGGTTGCCGTGGAAATAGGGCAGGATGTGCATATCGCGGGTTAAAAATGCGATATCTTCCGGCTCACCGGCCATTTTACGCAGCAGCGCATTCAGCACTTCGTAAATGGTCTGCCCCTGAGATTTAGCTTGCGCCAGCAGGGTTTCGTAGCAAGGATGCGACTGAATAACGTGGTCGATTAACGCCCCGGTTGCCGACTGTCCACCTTCGTTGAGCCAGTATTCTGGCAGCACGGCTGAGTAGTAAGGACCCCAGACGCCGCCGATAAAACGCGGCTCTTTGGAAATCGCCATGTGTCCAGTGGAAGTGCCGCCAATCAGCGCGATACGACGGTCAAAATCCGCCACCTCGCCGGAAACACCGCTTGCCCCGAGCGTGCCGAGGGTACCGGCGTGGGCATCGATGATCGAGACGCTGACAGCGGTCCCCGGAATCAGCCCCATTTCGCTGGCGGCGCGCGCAGATAGCCCGTGACCGAGCGGTTCGCCCATGGTTTTCACGTAGCGACCAATTT
The DNA here is from genome assembly GCF_030332375.1 of Citrobacter sp. Cpo148. Lineage (NCBI taxonomy): Bacteria > Pseudomonadati > Pseudomonadota > Gammaproteobacteria > Enterobacterales > Enterobacteriaceae > Citrobacter > Citrobacter sp. Cpo148. The sequence goes on along the minus strand of NZ_JAOWHY010000049.1, from coordinate 183,046 downwards.
TGGCGGCATCATGCTCCAGCAAATCTTCCAGCCCAATCTGGCGGAAATAGCTGGCATCCCATTTGTCTTCATGGCCCATATAGGTCCATTTACACACCGTCGAACACAATGAGCGCGTGTCATCGCCCGTTGCGCGCCAGGTCAGGAAATCGGGCAGGTCAAAGTAGTATCCCGCATTGGTCCAGGTGTTGGGCATATGTTGCTTCAGCCATAGCAGTTTTGGCGTCTGCATTTCCGGGGAGATAATGCCGCCAACGTAGTCCAGCACCCGATGATGCAGGGCGTTGATGCGCTCGGCCTGAGTAATGGCGCGGTGATCCATCCACACAATGATGTTCTGTTCGCTGCGCCCGGACGGGCTGATGGTCAGCGGTTTACCTTCTTTGTCCAGCACCACCAGTGAACAGGTCGCGTCAAAGCCCAGACCTTTCACCTGGATAGGGTTGATATCCGACTGGTTAATCGCATCGCGAACCGCGTTACACACCGCCTGCCAGATGTTATCGGAAGACTGCTCAACAAAATCGGCCTGCGGGCGGTAAATCTCGATGGCCCGACTGGCCTGACCGACCATTCTGCCGTTGAGATCAAACACGCCAGCACGGGCGCTTCCGGTTCCGACATCCACACCAATAAAGTAACTTGCCATAATTTTTTCTCCTGAAATCAGGCTTTACGATTCTGTAATGCGATAAAGAGGATCAGCACCGCGCCCCACAGCGCCATCGTCAGATAGCTGCTGACCCCCAGCAAGTTAAGGCCGCTTTCCAGCATTTGCAGCACAATCAGTGCCAGCACCAGGCCGATAATGCGCCCGAAGCCGCCATCCGGGTTGATACCGCCGAGGACGGAGGCAAGGATGGTGACCAGCAGGTAGGATTCACCGTATCCGGCTTTAGCTGAGTTGAATTTCGCCATCATCAAAATGGCGGCGACCCAGCCGAGCAGGGCAGAAATCACGTACACCGAAATTTGTACCCGTACGGTATTTACGCCGCTGTAGCGGGTAGCCTGTTCATTGGAACCAACGAGATACAGGCTGCGCCCAAGCGTGGTGTGTTCCAGCAGTACCCACAGCAGGATTGCCACCAGGAAAAAGAGCAGTAGCGCCACCGGAATACCGGCAATCGTGGCGTTACCAAGGTACTGAATGGCGGTCGGGAAACCGGAAATCACCGTCCCGTTGGAAAGCAGAATATTCAGCCCGGAGATAAGCGTCATCGTGCCGAGCGTGGCGAGAATAGGCGAAACCCCGACCCAGGCAATCAGCGCACCGTTGAGCGTGCCGATAGCCACCGCCACGGCAGCGCCTGCCAGCAGCGCCAGCACCAGAAACAGCGGGTTATCCGGATGGGTGACGATAATCGCCGCCATCACCAGCGAGCATGCGTTCGCCCCGGCAATAATCGACAAGTTAATGCCGCCGGTCAGCATGGTCATGCCCATCCCGAGGGCCAGCATGCCGAGGATTGGTAGCTGTGAGCCAATCGACTGGAAGTTAGCGACGCTGAAAAAACGGCTGCCGAGCAGGGCCGAGAAGACCAGGGCGACGACCACAATAATCACGCATTGCAGACGAATGATGGCATCACCGGGTAAAAATCTGGCGATTGTTTTCATCTCAAAGCTCCCTTGCCAGTTTGCGTTTTTCGTTCCAGGCCGTGGCGCTAATGCTGACCAGGATAATGGCGCCGCTGAACACGGTGTGCCAGTAAGAGGAGACGCTGAGCAGCGTCAGGCCATTTTGTAAGAAGGCCAGCAGAACCACGCCGAGCAGGGTTCCGGTCAACGTACCGCGCCCGCCGCTCATGCTGGTTCCGCCGAGTACTACCGCCGCCAGCACCGTCAGCTCAAAGCCGAGCAGCGAATTGGGCGCAACTGACTGGGTGATTTGCGCCTGAACCACGGCGGCAACGCCTGCCAGAATGCCCATGTAGCCATAGACGTAAAAATGCAGCTTCAGCAGATTCAGCCCCAGGCGCGAGGCCGCGTCTCGGTTGCCGCCCATGGCGTAAACCTGACGGCCAAGACGGGTATAGTTCATCAGCACGGCGGTAAAAATGATCACCGCCGCCAGGCACAGCAGGGGGAGGGTCAAACCGTAGTCGTAGCCATCCGCCGCGGTGAACGAGAACCAGTTAATGCCGTTCATAAACCAGTCCGGGAAGCCGTACAGCCAGGTGCCTTTGGTGGCGTAAACCAGCAGACCGTAGTAGACGTTCAGCGTGGCGATGGTAATGATGATTGCCGGAACGCGTAGCCAATAGACCAGAAAACCGTTGATCAGCCCAAGCAGCAGGCCCACCGCAATGGCGATGATTAACGCCAGCGCGAAGTTGCCGCCGTGACCGATAACCCAACTGGCCATTGCATACTGGGCTATCGCGGTCATCGCCGGAAATGAGATATCGATCCCGCCGGAAATCAGCACCACAAACAGCCCACAGGCCAGGATGCCGAGAATCGCGTAGCTGGTGGCCACATCCGTCAGGTTCCCCAAAGACAAGAACTCGTCGGTGGTGATGCTCAGCCCAACGGCAAGGGCTACAACCAGCAGGCCCAGCCAGAACTCATGTTGCCCGATTAAACGGGAGAGATGCATCTTATTCATTGATTACCTCGACCACTTCAGCAATCTCCTCTTCACGGCATTGATGAGGATTAAATTCCGCCACCAGCTTGCCGCGACGCATTACCAGCACGCGGTGGCTGTTGTAATACGCTTCCGGGATTTCATCGCAAATCATCAGCACCGCCATACCCTGTTCCGCCAAATCGCGGGCTATCTGGTAAATGCCCTCTTTGTTGGCGATATCTACGCCGACGGTAGGCGAGTCGAGGATCAGGATACGGGGATTGGTCGCCACCCATTTGGCAATGGCGATACGCTGGGCATTACCGCCGGAAAGGGTTTTGACCGGCAGGTGCGGATCGGACACTTTGATATTCAGTTCGCGGATTAAATCGGCGACCAACTTTTGCGCTTTACGATGATCGAGCAGACCGCTACCGGTGTGCAGTTGATCAAACACCGTGACGATGGTGTTGTCGTAGATCGACTGCTCCATGATCAGCCCCTGCGTCAGGCGATCTTCTGAGACATAGCCGATCCCGTGTTGGATGGCGTCATGGTTATTGCGCAGAGTAACCGGCTGACCGTTAATGCGAATCTCGCCGCTTTCCGGGTGCGTCATACCAAACAGGCTCAGACAAAGCTCAGTGCGCCCGGCACCCAGCAGACCAACAATGGAGACGATCTCGCCGCCGTGCAGCGACAGATTAATGTTTTGGTATTTGCCTCTGCGGCTCAGATTGCGCAGCTCAAGCAGCGGCTCTTGCTCAATCGCGGGCCTTTCCGGCAACGGGCTGTAGTGGAAGCGTTGTCCGGTCATCAGGAAGGCCAGCTCGTGGCTGTCGAGTTCGCTGGCAGGGTATGTACCCACCAGTTTGCCGTCGCGCATTACGCTGATGCGGTCAGCCACTTCCATCACCTCATCCAGACGATGGCTGACAAACACGACGCAAATTCCGGCCGCTTTCAGTTCATTAACTACTCGCAGTAGGCCATTAACCTCCTGGCGGGTTAGCGAGGCGGTGGGCTCGTCCATAATCACCAGACGCGCATCGGCGGCAATCGCCCGGCAAATGGCGACCAGCTGTCGATCAGCAATTGAGAGTTTTTCAACTTTTTTATCGGGATCGATATTCACCCCAATACGTTTCATGGCTGCCAGCGCCTGCTGCTTCATGGCACCACGACGCACCCAGATATCACCACCCGGCAGATAGCGGTTGACCGCGATATTTTCTGCGACGCTAAAGTTGGGGAACAACGACAGGTCCTGATAAATAACCTGAATGCCATAATGGGAAGAGAGCTGCGGCGTCAGATGATGGAATAATTTTCCGTCGAGTAAAATCTGCGCGCCTTTTTCCGGATGATAAACCCCGGAGATCACTTTAATAATGGTACTTTTACCACAGCCGTTTTGACCCGCCAGACAGTGAACTTCGCCTTTTCTCAGCGTCAGATTCACGTTATCCAGCGCCAGCACGCCCGGGAATTGTTTGCTGATATTCTCAAGAGTGATAAATGCGGTGGTGTCTGCCATGGACAATACCCCTGCGCGCGTCCGGGGGGACGCTGAGTGTTAGTTTGGTTGATAGCGCCGACCAGACGGTCGGCGTTAAGGTTCCCTGGTGTTGGCTAAAGCCTTAGAAACCAAGTGATTGTGCGTTGTCTTTGGTGACTTCGAGGATCTTGTTAAAGCGGATCACTTTCTTCTCCGTGTCGATATCGGCTTTCCCTAAACCATCGATACTCAGATCGGCGTTCACTTCTTTGCCCTGCAACAGCTGATCGGCAACGGTGACCAGCGCGTAGCCCGCGTCTTTTGGATCCCACAGCAGCGCTTTTTTGATATCACCGCGCATCAGGTAAGGTGCTGCCTGCGCTGGCATAGCGATCCCGACGACGGCGATCTTATCTTTGGCGCGTTTTTTCTGCACAGCCTGACCCGCACCGATTGGACCCAGCGAGCCGAAGCCGATAATGCCCTTCATCTGCGGGTAGGTTTTCATCAGATCCAGCGTTGTGGCGTAGGATTTATCGATACTTTCCGCGACCGGCAGACGTGAAGTGACTTCGAACATTTCCGGATATTTTTCTTTCTGGTACTTAATTGCATAATCCGCCCACGCGTTATGCAGTGGGACCGTCAGCGAACCAACATAGATGGCATATCCGCCTTTGCCGCCCATATTTTTCGCTAACTCATCGACGTTAGCCTGTGCGTATTTTTCACTATCGATGGTTTCGATATCCCACTGGCCAATTTGCTCATCCGGGGATTCGTGCGTCAGCACCACGATGCCTTTATCGCGCGCTTTTTTCAGTACCGGCTCAAGGACCTTGGCATCATTCGGCACCACGATGATCGCATTAACGTTTTTGGCGATCAGATCCTCAATCACTTTCACCTGCTGCGCCGGATCCGGCGTTGAAGGTCCGGTCTGGTAAGCATTCACATCCAGTTTTTTTGCTGCTTCATTTACGCCGGTTTCCATCCGGTTAAACCATGGGATCCCGGTGACTTTGGCAACCACAGCAATTTCATATTTTTCCGCCGCAAAGGACGTGCCGGACAACATGCATGCAGAAACCAGGGTTGCACTGAGTAATGCGAGTTTGAATTTCATAGTTGTACCTTTCGTAGGGGGCAGGACATGTCACGGCGTGAAGTTAACAATGAATGGAAGAGGGAATGAATCATAAGTTTGGTAAATGTGATATGCGCCCATTATTGTGAATTTATAGAAATAAAATGGTTAATAATTAGTTAAATTTGCATAGTTTTACATTCAGGTTTTCAAATTAAGTGTTAATTAAATATTAAAATGAAACTATTAATTAACATTTTGTTATCATTTGACTTAAGTTTTGACGCCTAAAAGGTGTTTGGGGGGAATTTCCCGAAGAAGAAATTATCGAAATTGAGAACTGAATCGATACCGGAAAAGGGTGCTCAATATTTTTTCGTTCAATGGTATCCTCAGCACACTTTCGCCAAACCCGGCATCATTATTTGTGGCGGTGTAGATTTTCATCGTGGAGAACTCATGCAAGGCGTTAAACGTATCATTATCACGTTGTTTCTCGCTGTCCTGTCCTTTGGCGCAGGCGCGCATCCCCACAGCTTTATCCATCTGAAAACTGAGATAGTGAGCGAGAATGACCAGTTCGTCGCGCTGAAAATGCGCTGGACGATGGATGAAATTACCTCGGCGGATCTGCTTTACGATGCGGGAAATGCCAAACCTGGTGATGAGATCTGGAAGAAACTGGCGGCGGAAGTGATGGCCAACGTTCTCGGGCAGCACTATTTCACCGAAGTGTGGCACGACGGGAAAAAGGTAAAGTTTAAAAACAGGCCGACGGAATATGGCATGGCGCGGGTGGAACACCAGGCAGTGCTGACGTTCGTTTTGCCGCTGGCCGAAGCTCAGCCGCTGAGTGGTCAAAAATATACCATTTCAACCTTCGACCCGACCTACTACGTTGATATGAGCTATGACAAAGACAGCGACGCCAGGCTGGGGCAGGCCATAAGCCAGAAATGTCGGATTTCAGTACATACGCCGACGCCCAATGAACAAACGCTGAGCTTTGCGCAGTCGCTGGATAAAGAAGACGCACCGCCGGAGGATATGGAGTTGGGTAAACAGTTTGCACAGACGGTAACGCTGCAATGTCAGTAGTTTATCAACAACGCGCAGCCAGACGTCGCTGGCTGACGCTATGGCCGCTGGCTGTCTTTTTGCTGTTGGCGGCAGGCGGCATACTGTGGCTATGGCAGGCCTGGCCGCAGGTGATGATGAAAAGTGTCGTCTGGCAGCGCGACGTTAACCAACAGATGAGCGGGTTGCTGAAAGCAGTTGCCGCCAGGCCGGCCCAGGCCGGGGGATCGCTGCTGCTGTTTAGTTTTATCTACGGCGTTCTGCACGCGCTGGGGCCGGGACATGGAAAAGTCGTCATTACCACCTGGCTGGCAACGCACCCCTCGAAGCTGAAGTCGAGTATTGGCCTGACGCTGGCCTCATCTTTATTACAGGGGCTGGTCGCCATCGGACTGGTGGTTGTGGTGCTTACCATCTTGCAGTTGCCCACACGACAGCTACATATGAGTAGTTTCTGGCTGGAGAAAGGGAGTTATGCTCTGGTTGGCGTGTTGGGTGTTTTATTGTGCGTCCGTGCGCTGAAGAAATTGCGCCAGCTGCTGCGCCGCCCAAAATTCACTGCCTTCACGCCGCATCATGTGCATCACGAGGGTTGCGGCTGCGGGCATCAGCATTTGCCCGATCCTGAACAGCTGCAAAATGGTGATGACTGGCGTGCCCGGTTGATGATCGTGCTGTCTATGGGGATGCGCCCGTGCTCGGGGGCCATCATGGTTTTACTGTTCAGCAAAGTGGTTGGCGTGTTTAGCTGGGGTATGGCGTCGGCGCTGGCGATGGCGGCAGGAACCTCTTTGACGATTACGTCACTGGCTCTGCTGGTACACAGTTTCCGCTCGCTGGCGGTGAAACTTAGCGGGCATAAAGCGCCGGTATTGTGGCGACAGATTGGCTGGACGACGCTGGCATTAGCCGGTGGTGCGGTGCTGATCGCTGCTGCGGTAGTGATGTGGATGAGTGCGGTGCCGGTGGGGCGAGGGATAAGACCGTTTTAGCACTGTTGTAGGATGAATGCCTGATGGCGCTTCGCTTATCAGGCCTACGGGGAATTCCCTGGTAGGCCGGATAAGGCGCTAGCCGCCATCCGGCATCAAACGATTAACGCTTCAGCGCATCGCTCAGTTCATCACGCATGTTAGCCAGCATGGCTTTCACTACGCGCGGGTTACCTGCAACGATGTTGCCGGTCGCCATGTAGTTATGACCACCGGTAAAGTCGCAAACCAGTGCGCCAGCTTCACGGGCAATCAGTTCACCTGCGGCGAAATCCCACGGGCGCAGGCCAATTTCGAAATACCCGTCAACGCGGGCTGCGGCAACGTAGGCCAGATCCAGCGCAGCAGAACCGGTGCGGCGGAAGTCCGCACATTCGGTAAACATGTTGCCCAGAATTTTCATGTAAGAAGCGGCGTGCTGTTTGGCTTTGAACGGGAAACCGGTGGCGATGATGGTGCCATCCAGATCGCGGGCGGTGCTGCCACGCAGACGGTAGCCGTTCAGCTGTGCGCCCTGGCCACGGGTTGCGGTGAACAGTTCGTTACGCATTGGATCGTAAACAACGGCGACTTCAGTGCGGCCTTTGATGCGTACTGCGATGGATACCGCGAAGTGCGGTAGACGTTTTACGAAGTTGGTGGTGCCATCCAGTGGATCGATAACCCATTGAACATCCAAATCTTCACCAACATGTTCACCGCTTTCTTCGGTGATGATGGTGTGCTGTGGGTAAGATTTGCGAATCGTTTCGATAATAATCGCTTCGGCGGCTTTATCGACGTTAGTCACGAAATCATTGCTGCCTTTCTGGCTGGTTTCTACAGAGTCTGGGGTTTCGTAGTGTTTGGCAATTACATTACCCGCCTTGCGCGCTGCGCGCACGGCGATGGTCAGCATCGGATGCATCGGTCTCTCTCACTGGATGTTAAAGAACGGGAAAACGGCGCAGAGTATAGCAGCGAGTTCGGAATATGTCTTCGTTTTATGATAATATGCCCGAATAATCTTTAGCCGAAGAAATACAATGCTGCAAAATATTCGAATCGTGCTGGTGGAAACCTCTCACACTGGCAACATGGGCTCTGTAGCCCGCGCAATGAAAACCATGGGTTTAACCAATCTGTGGCTGGTAAATCCACTGGTTAAACCGGACTCCCAGGCCATCGCCCTGGCAGCGGGTGCCAGTGATGTGATCGGCAGCGCGCAGATCGTCGATACGCTCGATGAAGCGCTGGCGGGCTGTAGCCTGGTGGTAGGCACCAGTGCGCGTTCCCGCACGCTGCCGTGGCCGATGCTGGATCCGCGTGAATGCGGTTTAAAAAGTGTCTCTGAAGCGACGAACTCGCCGGTGGCGCTGGTCTTTGGTCGTGAACGTGTTGGTCTGACCAACGAAGAGCTGCAGAAGTGCCATTATCACGTCGCCATTGCCGCGAACCCGGAATACAGTTCGCTCAACCTGGCGATGGCAGTGCAGGTCATCTCTTATGAAGTGCGCATGGCCTGGCTGGCGACGCAGGAAAGCGACAAGACCGTAGATTACGAAGAAGCAGAGTATCCGCTGGTCGATGATTTAGAGCGTTTTTACGGTCATCTGGAGCAAACGCTGCTATCGACCGGGTTTATCCGCGAAGGGCACCCGGGGCAGGTGATGAATAAGCTGCGCCGTCTGTTTACCCGTGCGCGTCCAGAGAGCCAGGAGTTGAACATCCTGCGCGGGATTTTAGCTTCAATCGAGCAGCAGAATAAAAGCAAGTAACTGTACGAATGCCGGATGCGCTTCGCTTATCCGGCCTACAGGCCGCACGATTTGCAGGCCGGATAAACGAAGCGCATCCGGCAAGTGAAAATGGCACTGAAGGTTAAATACCTGACTAAATTAGTCAAGTAAATAGTTGACTGATTTAGTCGGGAATGTCAGACTTGCCCCTGCTATGCAATACCCCCATTTTACAATAAAAAACCCCGGGCAGGGGCGAGTTTGAGGCTAAGTAAGACATGAGACTGACATCAAAAGGGCGTTATGCCGTGACCGCAATGTTGGACGTTGCGCTCAACTCCGAAACGGGCCCGGTACCGTTGGCTGATATTTCTGAACGTCAGGGAATTTCCCTGTCATATCTGGAGCAGCTGTTTTCCCGTTTGCGTAAAAACGGTCTGGTTTCCAGCGTACGTGGACCAGGCGGCGGGTATCTGCTGGGTAAAGATGCCGGCAGCATCGCAGTAGGTGAAGTGATTAGCGCTGTTGACGAGTCTGTAGATGCGACCCGTTGCCAGGGCAAAGGCGGTTGTCAGGGCGGCGATAAATGCCTGACCCACGCGCTGTGGCGCGATCTGAGCGATCGTCTGACCGGTTTCCTCAACAACATTACGTTGGGCGAACTGGTAAATAATCAGGAAGTCCTGGATGTGTCTGGTCGCCAGCATACCCATGACGCTCCACGCACTAATCGTGCTCAAGACGCGATCGACGTTAAGTTACGCGCATAATAAAAGTATTTTAGAATCAGGCCGGGGTGCTACACACCCCGTTAACTCGGTCGTACATCCAGCCGGTTGCCTGATTCCTTGCATTGAAGCGATGTACGGAGTTTATAGAGCAATGAAATTACCGATCTATCTCGATTACTCCGCAACCACGCCGGTGGACCCGCGTGTTGCCGAGAAAATGATGCAGTGTCTGACCCTGGACGGAAACTTTGGTAACCCAGCGTCTCGTTCACACCGTTTCGGCTGGCAGGCTGAAGAGGCGGTAGATATCGCCCGTAACCAGATTGCCGACCTCGTGGGCGCTGACCCGCGTGAAATCGTATTTACTTCCGGTGCGACTGAATCCGATAACCTGGCGATTAAAGGTGCAGCCAACTTTTATCAGAAAAAAGGCAAGCACATCATCACCAGCAAAACCGAACACAAAGCCGTGCTGGATACCTGTCGTCAGCTGGAGCGTGAAGGGTTTGAAGTTACCTACCTCGCCCCGCAGCGTAACGGCATTATCGACCTGAAAGAACTTGAAGCGGCAATGCGTGACGACACCATCCTCGTGTCCATCATGCACGTGAACAACGAAATCGGCGTGGTGCAGGATATCGCGACTATCGGCGAAATGTGCCGTGCTCGCGGCATCATCTATCACGTTGATGCGACCCAGAGCGTGGGCAAACTGCCTATCGATCTGAGCCAACTGAAAGTTGACCTGATGTCCTTCTCCGGCCACAAAATCTATGGTCCGAAAGGTATCGGCGCGCTGTACGTTCGTCGTAAACCGCGTATTCGTATTGAAGCGCAGATGCACGGCGGCGGTCACGAGCGCGGTATGCGTTCCGGTACGCTGCCTGTGCACCAGATCGTCGGCATGGGTGAAGCATACCGTATCGCTAAAGAAGAGATGGAAACCGAGATGGCGCGCCTGCGCAGTCTGCGTAACCGTCTGTGGAACGGCGTGAAAGATATGGAAGAGGTGTACCTCAACGGTGACCTCGAGCAGGGCGCACCGAACATTCTCAACGTCAGCTTCAACTTTGTTGAAGGCGAGTCGCTGATTATGGCGCTGAAAGACCTGGCTGTATCCTCCGGTTCTGCATGTACTTCTGCAAGCCTGGAGCCATCCTACGTGCTGCGCGCGCTGGGGATGACCGACGAGCTGGCACACAGCTCAATTCGTTTCTCTTTAGGTCGTTTCACTACCGAAGAAGAGATTGACTATGCCATCAATCTGGTTCGCAACTCCATTGGCCGTCTGCGCGACCTTTCTCCACTGTGGGAAATGTTCAAACAGGGCGTGGATCTGAACAGCATTGAATGGTCACATCACTAATTCGGCACCGATAAGGAGAATTCAACATGGCTTACAGCGAAAAAGTTATCGATCATTACGAGAATCCACGTAACGTGGGCTCTTTTGATAACAGCGATGAGAACGTGGGCAGCGGCATGGTGGGTGCACCGGCCTGTGGCGACGTGATGAAGTTGCAGATCAAAGTCAACAATGAGGGTATCATTGAAGACGCGCGTTTCAAGACTTACGGCTGCGGTTCCGCTATTGCTTCCAGCTCTCTGGTTACCGAATGGGTAAAAGGGAAATCTCTGGACGAAGCACAGGCGATTAAAAACACCGATATCGCCGACGAGCTTGAACTGCCACCGGTGAAAATTCACTGCTCTATTCTGGCTGAAGACGCGATTAAAGCCGCGATTGCGGATTACAAAAGCAAACGTGAAGCAAAATAATTAAGAGTTGAGGTTTTATTATGTCGATTACCTTAAGCGACAGTGCAGCAGCGCGTGTAAATACCTTCCTGGCAAACCGCGGTAAAGGGTTTGGTCTGCGTCTGGGCGTGAGAACCTCCGGCTGCTCAGGTATGGCCTATGTACTGGAATTTGTTGACGAGCCGGCGGCTGAAGATACCGTGTTTGAAGACAAAGGCGTAAAAGTCGTGATCGACGGTAAGAGCCTGCAATTCCTCGACGGTACGCAGTTAGACTTCGTCAAAGAAGGTCTGAACGAAGGGTTTAAGTTCACTAACCCGAACGTGAAAGACGAATGTGGATGCGGCGAAAGCTTCCACGTGTAACGCGCTTACTGATAACCCCACCGTGGTCGCCTGCGCGTGGGGTTTGTTTTACCTGACTCTCTGGTTTTGCCTCATCGAACAACAGAGAATCGATGCCCTGAGAATGTTATGGACTACTTCACCCTCTTTGGCTTACCGGCCCGTTATCAGCTCGATACTCAGGCGCTGAGCCTACGTTTTCAGGATCTACAACGTCAGTATCATCCTGATAAATTCGCCAGCGGCTCCCAGGCGGAACAACTTGCTGCGGTTTCGCAGTCCGCCACTATCAACCAGGCCTGGCAAACGCTGCGTCATCCTTTGATGCGCGCCGAATACTTATTGTCTTTACACGGTTTTGATATCCGCAGCGAGCAGCACACGGTGCGCGATACCGCGTTCCTGATGGAGCAACTTGAGCTGCGTGAAGAGCTGGACGAGATTGAACAGGCAAAAGACAGTCAACGTTTAGATGCGTTTATGAAACGCGTCAGCGAAATGTATAACGTTCGCCATCAACTGATGGTGGAACAGCTGGATAGCGAGACGTGGGACGCAGCGGCAGATACCGTGCGTAAGCTGCGTTTTCTCGATAAACTGCGAAGCAGTGCAGAACAACTCGAAGAAAAACTGCTCGATTTTTAATTTCCGGAAGCGAAAATGGCCTTATTACAAATTAGTGAGCCTGGTCTGAGCGCCGCGCCGCACCAGCGTCGTCTGGCGGTAGGTATCGATTTAGGCACCACCAACTCCCTGGTTGCTACCGTACGCAGCGGCCAGGCCGAAACGCTGGCAGACCATGAAGGTCGCCACCTGTTGCCGTCAGTGGTTCACTATCAGCAGCAGGGCTACTCTGTCGGTTACGATGCCCGCGCCAATGCAGCGTTGGATACGGCAAACACCGTTAGCTCGGTAAAACGCATGATGGGCCGCTCTCTGGCGGATATCCAGGCGCGTTACCCGCATCTGCCATACACGTTCCAGGCGAGCGAAAACGGTCTGCCGATGATTGAAACCGCTGCCGGATTGCTTAATCCGGTGCGCGTCTCCGCTGATATTCTGAAAGCGCTGGCCGCGCGGGCTACCGAATCGCTGTCCGGCGAACTGGACGGCGTGGTAATCACCGTTCCGGCTTACTTTGACGATGCACAGCGTCAGGGGACCAAAGACGCCGCGCGTCTGGCGGGCCTGCACGTATTGCGTCTGCTGAACGAACCGACCGCAGCGGCGATCGCGTATGGTCTGGACTCCGGTCAGGAAGGCGTGATCGCAGTCTACGATCTTGGCGGCGGTACTTTTGATATTTCTATTCTGCGCCTGAGCCGTGGCGTGTTTGAAGTGCTGGCGACCGGCGGTGATTCCGCGCTCGGCGGCGACGATTTTGACCATCTGCTGGCCGATTACATTCGCGAGCAGGCGGGCGTGGCCGATCGCAGCGATAACCGCGTACAGCGCGAACTGCTGGATGCCGCGATTGCAGCGAAAATCGCGCTTAGCGACGCTGATTCTGTAACGGTTAACGTGGCAGGATGGCAGGGTGAAATCACCCGTGAAACCTTTAATGAACTCATTTCCGCACTGGTCAAGCGTACGCTGCTGGCCTGCCGTCGCGCGCTGAAAGATGCGGGCGTGGAGCCGCAAGATGTGCTGGAAGTGGTGATGGTTGGCGGTTCAACGCGCGTGCCTCTGGTACGTGAACGCGTCGGTGAATTTTTTGGCCGTACGCCGTTGACCTCTATTGACCCGGACAAAGTGGTCGCTATCGGTGCGGCAATCCAGGCGGATATTCTGGTCGGAAATAAACCGGACAGCGAAATGCTGCTGCTGGACGTTATCCCGCTGTCTCTGGGACTGGAAACCATGGGCGGTCTGGTGGAGAAAGTGATCCCGCGTAACACCACTATCCCAGTGGCGCGCGCGCAGGACTTTACCACCTTTAAAGATGGCCAAACCGCGATGTCCATTCACGTGATGCAGGGCGAGCGTGAGCTGGTGCAGGACTGCCGTTCACTGGCGCGTTTTGCGCTGCGCGGCATCCCGGCATTGCCGGCAGGCGGCGCACATATCCGCGTGACCTTCCAGGTGGATGCCGATGGGCTGCTGAGCGTCACCGCCATGGAGAAATCCACAGGCGTTGAGTCCTCAATCCAGGTTAAACCGTCCTACGGTCTGACCGACAGTGAAATCGCCTCCATGATTCAGGATTCGATGAGTTTTGCCGAGCAGGACGTTAAAGCCCGTATGCTGGCAGAACAGAAAGTCGAAGCGGCACGCGTACTGGAGAGTTTATCCGGTGCGCTGAACGCTGATGCCGCGCTGTTAAGCGCCGCAGAACGTCAGGCTATCGACACCGCCGCCGCGCACTTGAGCGAGGTTGCACAGGGTGACGATGTTGACGCGATAGAACAAGCCATTAAAAACGTAGACAAACAAACCCAGGAATTCGCCGCTCGCCGCATGGACAAATCCGTCCGTAGCGCGCTGAAAGGCCATTCCGTGGACGAGGTTTAATATGCCAAAGATTGTTATTTTGCCTCATCAGGATCTCTGTCCCGATGGCGCAGTTCTGGAAGCTGAGACCGGCGAAACCATTCTCGACGTTGCCCTGCGTAACGGGATCGAGATTGAACACGCCTGTGAAAAATCCTGTGCCTGCACTACCTGCCACTGCATCGTGCGTGAAGGTTTTGATTCTTTGCCGGAAAGCACAGAAGAAGAAGACGACATGCTGGATAAAGCCTGGGGACTGGAGCCGGAGAGCCGTTTAAGCTGTCAGGCGCGGGTAACCGAGGACGATTTAGTGGTCGAAATCCCACGTTACACAATCAATCATGCGCGTGAGCATTAACAGAGGGTAGTATGGGACTGAAGTGGACCGATAGCCGCGAAATCGGCGAGGCGCTGTATGACGCTTTCCCCGATCTCGATCCCAAGACCGTTCGTTTCACCGATCTGCACCAGTGGATCTGTGACCTGGAAGAGTTCGATGATGATCCTCAGGCATCGAACGAAAAAATCCTTGAGGCCATTTTGCTGGTCTGGCTGGACGAAGCCGAATAAGTCAACGGGCTGCCCACGGGTGGCCCGTTTTCCTGTATGCGCGAAAATAAGGATAAATAAAATGACAGAAGCCATGAAAATTACGCTTTCCACGCAACCCGCCGATGCCCGCTGGGGTGAAAAGGCGACATACAGCATTAATAATGACGGCATTACCCTGCACCTGAACGGAAAAGATGACCTCGGCCTTATCCAGCGTGCCGCGCGTAAAATCGACGGCCTGGGTATTAAACACGTTCAACTGGACGGTGAAGGCTGGGATACCGAACGCAGCTGGGCGTTCTGGCAGGGCTACAAGGGACCAAAAGGCACCCGCAAAGTTGAGTGGGCCGCTCTGGACGAAGCGCAGCGCAAAGAGCTGGATAGCCGTCTGAAGATTATTGACTGGGTGCGCGATACCATTAACGCCCCGGCAGAAGAGCTGGGCCCGGAACAGCTGGCGCAGCGCGCTGTTGATCTGCTGTGCTCCGTCGCGTGCGATAACGTCTCTTACCGCATCACCAAAGGTGAAGATCTGCGCGAGCAGAACTACATGGGCCTGCATACCGTGGGTCGCGGATCTGAACGTCCTCCAGTGCTGCTGGCGCTGGACTACAACCCAACAGGCGACAAAGAAGCCCCGGTTTATGCCTGCCTGGTTGGTAAGGGAATTACTTTTGATTCCGGTGGTTACAGCATCAAGCAAAGCGCATTTATGGACTCAATGAAGTCCGACATGGGCGGTGCGGCAACGGTCACCGGCGCGTTGGCATTTGCCATCACCCGCGGTCTGAACAAGCGCGTGAAGTTGTATCTGTGCTGCGCGGATAACCTGATTAGCGGCAACGCCTTTAAGCTCGGCGACATCATTCACTATCGCAACGGTAAAAAAGTTGAAGTGATGAATACCGATGCCGAAGGACGTCTGGTGCTGGCCGATGGCCTGATCGATGCCAGCGCGCAGAAACCGGAACTGATCATTGATGCTGCCACGCTGACCGGCGCGGCGAAAACCGCGCTGGGCAACGATTACCACGCGCTGTTTAGCTTTGATGATCAGCTGGCTGCTCGCCTGCTGGCAAGTGCGGCGCAAGAAAACGAACCGTTCTGGCGTCTGCCGCTGGCAGAGTTTCACCGTAGCCAGTTGCCGTCGAACTTTGCCGAACTGAATAACACCGGTAGCGCGGCTTACCCGGCTGGCGCAAGCACCGCGGCGGGCTTCCTGTCCCATTTCGTGGAAAACTACCAGCAGGGCTGGCTGCATATCGACTGCTCTGCAACCTATCGCAAAGCGCCGGTTGAGCAGTGGTCTGCGGGCGCAACCGGTCTGGGTGTGCGCACGATTGCGAATCTGCTGACCGCATAATTTATTACTGTATTGCCGGATGGCGCTACGCTTATCCGGCCTACATGTATTCATCCAATTTGTGATACTTATGTCCGAAACAAAAAACGAATTAGAAACATTGCTGGAACAAGCGGCAACAGAGCCTGCGCATCGTCCGGCATTTTTCCGTACTTTACTGGAATCCACAGTCTGGGTGCCGGGTACTGCCGCAGAAGGCGAGGCGGTGGTTGAAGACAGCGCTCTCGACCTGCAGCACTGGGAAAAAGAAGACGGAACGACTGTGATCCCGTTCTTCACTTCTCTGGAAGCCCTGCAGCAGGCGGTGGAAGATGAGCAGGCATTTGTCGTTATGCCGGTGCGTACGTTGTTTGAAATGACGCTCGGCGAAACGCTCTTTCTCAACGCGAAACTGCCGACCGGCAAAGAATTTATGCCGCGTGAAATCAGCCTGCTGATGGGGGAAGAGGGGAATCCGCTCAGCACCCAGGAAGTACTGGAAGGCGGTGAATCGCTGATCCTCTCTGAAGTCGCTGAACCTCCGGCGCAGATGATTGACTCGCTGACTACGCTGTTTAAAACCATTAAGCCGGTAAAACGCGCGTTTCTCTGCTCAATCAAAGAAAGCGCGGAAGCCCAGCCGAATCTGCTGATTGGTATTGAAGCGGAAGGGGATATTGAAGAGATCATCCACGCTGCTGGCAGCGTCGCGACCGATACGCTGCCGGGCGATGAACCTATTGATATCTGCCAGGTGAAGAAGGGTGAGAAGGGCGTGAGCCACTTTATCACTGAGCATATCGCACCGTTCTACGAACGCCGCTGGGGCGGTTTCCTGCGCGACTTTAAACAGAACCGGATTATCTAAATTGTAGGCCGGATAAGCGAAGTGCTATCCGGCTTTTCCAGCTTTATAATTGCGGTTCTACCGGTAAATCGTTGCGCGCTCCCCATTCGCTCCATGCGCCGTCATACAATGCGACGTCAGAAACGCCCAGCGTGGCAAGTGCCAGCACGACGACGGCAGCCGTTACGCCGGAGCCGCAGCTGGCGATAATAGGGCGGTCAAAGCTCACGCCGTGGCTGAAGAAAATAGCATCCAGCTCATCGGTGGTTTTCAGTTCGCCGTCACGAACCAGTTCTGTCCACGGTACGTTAAGCGCACCCGGCACATGACCACGTTTCAGACCAGGACGCGGCTCGTCAACTTCGCCATTAAAACGCGCAGCCGGACGGGCATCGACGATCTGCGCCGTTTTTTCATGACTGGCCAGCAGTACATCGGTAACGCGCACAACTGCGTCAGGCGTAAAGGCCACGTTAAATTCACCTTCATGTAAATCCTCATCGCCTTCCTGGAGCATTAACTCATCGCGCTTCCAGCCTGCCAGACCGCCTGCCAGAATGGAGACATTTTCGACGCCAAATGTCCGCAGCATCCACCATGCGCGTGGCGCGGAAAACAGATTACCGTCATCGTAGATAACCAGATGCTTATCCTGATTAACGCCCAGCTCGCGCATCGCAACGGCAAAGGCTTCGGGGCGTGGCATCATATGCGGTAGCGGTGAGGTATGATCGGAAAGCGCTTCAATATCAAAAAATACTGCGCCAGGAATATGGCCCGCACGATACTCCTCGCCAACATCGCGATCTTCCTGTCCTGGAGGTGCCATCCGGGCATCAAGAATTTGTATTTCCGGGTCGTCAATGTGTTCGGCAAGCCAGTCGGCAGCGACAAAGAAGGCGGTGGTCATAGGCATCTCCATTTTTACCAGGTTTTGGCAAATTGTCGGATGTTTACCGTAAAGCGACAAGTAAAACAGGCTGATTTGTCAGGTGAATCCACATTAATCACTTAAATTAAGACAACGTTGTTCAGTTACTGACTTCCACAGCCGGAAATCTGACGCATAATAGTTGTTCTACGTAGCTAACGGGCCACTACGGCCAGGGATGAAAAATGAAACATTTACGCGTAGCGGCCTGCATGCTGATGCTGGCACTGGTCGGGTGCGATAATAATAACGAAAAATCACCGACGGCTGCGAAACCTGATGCGCCTGCGGCACAGACTGCGCCAGCAAAAGATAAAGCTCAATTACAAAAGCTGATGCAGCAAAGCCAGGGCAAGTCGCTGACGCTGCTGGATGCCTCAGAGGTCCAGCTCGACGGTGCGGCAACGCTCGTTTTGACCTTCTCCATTCCCCTCGATCCAGAACAAGATTTTTCCCGCGTCGTGCATGTTGTTGATAAAAAAAGCGGCAAAGTGGATGGTGCCTGGGAGCTGGTGCCAAATCTGAAAGAGCTGCGCTTACGCCATCTGGAACCTAACCGGGAACTGGTGGTGACCATTGAGCGTGATTTGCTGGCGCTGAATAAAGCGACGTTCGCTATTGATTATGAAAAAAACATTACCACCCGCGATGTACAGCCAAGCGTTGGGTTTGCCAGTCGCGGCTCGCTGTTGCCGGGAAAAGTAATTGAAGGCCTGCCGGTAATGGCCCTCAACGTTAACAGCGTGGATGTGAACTTCTTTCGTGTGAAGCCTGAATCGCTCGGCGCATTTGTCAGCCAGTGGGAATACCGCAATTCGTTGACGAACTGGGAATCTGACAATCTATTGAAAATGGCGGAACTGGCGTATACCGGACGCTTTGACCTCAATCCTGCGCGTAACACCCGTGAGAAGCTGCTGCTGCCGCTGAGCGATATCAAGCCGTTGCAGCAAGCAGGAGTTTACATCGCGGTGATGAATCAGGCTGGACAATACAACTACAGTAATGCCGCTACGCTGTTCACGCTCAGCGATATTGGTGTGTCTGCGCACCGTTACCATAATCAACTGGATGTCTTTACGCAGAGTCTGGAAAACGGCGCTGCGCAGCAGGGTATAGAGGTCACCTTACTCAACGAAAAAGGACAGACGTTGGCGCAGGCTACCAGCGACGCGCAGGGTCATGTCAAACTGGAGACTGATAAAGATGCGGCTTTATTGCTGGCCCGCAAAGACGGGCAAACCACGCTGCTGGATCTGAAACTCCCGGCGTTGGATCTGGCTGAATTTGATATTGCCGGTGCACCGGGATACAGCAAACAGTTCTTTATGTTTGGTCCCCGTGACCTCTATCGTCCTGGCGAAATGGTGATCCTCAACGGATTACTGCGTGACAGCGACGGCAAAACGTTGCCCGACCAGCCGGTGAAGCTGGAGGTCGTGAAGCCCGACGGGCAAGTGTTACGTTCGGTGGTTAGCCAGCCGGAGAACGGTCTGTACCGTTTTAGCTGGCCGCTGGACACCAACGCGCCAACCGGTATGTGGCATATTCGTGCTAATACGGGCGACAACCAGTCACGTATGTGGGATTTCCACGTCGAAGATTTTATGCCTGAGCGGATGGCGCTCAATCTCTCCGCTAATAAGATTCCGGTGGCTCCGGCTGATGAAGTGAAGTTCTCGGTAGTGGGCTACTACCTGTACGGCGCGCCCGCTAACGGCAATGCTCTGCAAGGGCAGCTTTTCCTGCGCCCGCTGCGCGAAGCGGTGCAGGCATTGCCGGGGTTCCAATTTGGTAATATTGCCGAAGAAAACCTGTCCCGCAGCCTCGATGAAGTTCAGCTTACGCTGGATGAACACGGTCGCGGCGAAGTGACCACCAACAGCCAATGGCAGGAGACGCATTCCCCGTTACAGGTGATCCTGCAAGCCAGCCTGCTGGAGTCAGGTGGCCGCCCGGTGACGCGTCGGGCTGAACAAGCCATCTGGCCTGCGGACACGCTGCCGGGTATTCGTCCGCAGTTTGCGGCAAAAGCCGTCTATGACTACCGCACTGATACCACTGTGAATCAGCCTATCGTTGATGAAAACAGCAACGCCGCTTTCGACATTGTTTATGCCGATGCGCAGGGCGAGAAAAAAGCGGTGTCCGGTTTGCAGGTGCGTTTGATCCGCGAGCGCCGGGATTATTACTGGAACTGGTCTGAAGGCGAGGGCTGGCAATCACAGTTCGATCAAAAGGATCTGGTTGAAGGTGAGCAGACTCTGGATCTTAAGGCCGATGAAACCGGTAAAGTCAGCTTCCCGGTTGAGTGGGGTGCCTATCGTCTGGAAGTGAAAGCCCCGAATGATGCGGTGAGCAGCGTACGCTTCTGGGCAGGTTATAGCTGGCAGGATAACAGCGACGGCAGTGGGGCTGTGCGTCCCGATCGCGTGACTCTGAAACTGGACAAACCCAGCTATCGTCCTGGCGATACCATGAAGCTGCACGTTGCCGCTCCTGCTGCTGGCAAAGGTTATGCGATGGTGGAGTCCAGCGAAGGCCCGCTGTGGTGGCAAGAAATAGACGTACCGGCGGATGGTCTCGATATCTCCATCCCGATTGATAAAACCTGGAATCGCCACGATTTGTATCTCAGTGCGCTAGTGGTTCGTCCTGGCGACAAGTCCCGTTCGGCCACGCCAAAACGGGCGGTTGGTTTACTGCATTTGCCGTTAGGTGATGAAAACCGTCGTCTGGCGCTGGCGCTGGAAAACCCGGCGAAAATACGTCCAAACCAGTCGTTGACCGTCAAGATTAAAGCCAGCGTCAAAAATGGCGACATACCAAAACAGGTCAACGTGCTGGTCTCTGCCGTTGATAGCGGGGTGTTGAACATTACCGATTACGCCACGCCAGATCCGTGGCAGGCATTTTTCGGACAAAAACGCTATGGCGCGGATATTTATGATATTTACGGCCAGGTGATCGAAGGGCAAGGGCGGCTGGCGGCGCTGCGTTTTGGTGGTGATGGCGATGAATTAAAACGCGGCGGTAAGCCACCGGTCAATCACGTCAATATCGTGGCGCAACAGGCGCTGCCGGTCACGCTCAACGAGCAGGGCGAAGGTACGGTGACGCTACCGATTGGTGATTTCAACGGCGAGCTACGGGTAATGGCACAGGCCTGGACGGCGGATGACTTTGGCAGCAGTGAAAGCAAGGTGATTGTTGCCGCGCCGGTAATTGCTGAACTGAATATGCCGCGTTTTCTGGCTGGAGGCGATACCTCGCGACTGACGCTGGACGTGACTAACCTGACTGACAAACCGCAAACACTGAATATTAAGCTCGCGGCCAGCGGTTTACTGGAGCTGATGGGGCAAGATCCTGCTCCATTGAATCTGGCACCAGGCGTACGGACTACGTTGTTTATTCCGGTGCGTGCGCGGGAGGGGTTTGGCGATGGCGAAATTCAGGCAGAAATTAGCGGTCTGACTTTACCGGGTGAAACGCTGCCAGTTCAGCATAAACAGTGGAAGATTGGCGTGCGTCCGGCGTTCCCGGCGCAAACCGTTAATAACGGTGTCGCACTTCAGCCGGGCGCAACCTGGCAGCTTCCGGGCGAAGAACTGACCAACTTCTCCCCTGCAACGATGCAGGGACAACTGCTGTTCAGCGGTAAGCCGCCGCTAAATCTGGCGCGTTATATCCGCGAACTGAAGGCTTACCCTTACGGTTGCCTGGAGCAAACTGCGAGCGGGTTGTTCCCATCCTTATACACCAACGCTGCGCAATTGAAGGCGTTAGGTATTGTGGGCGACAGCGATGAAAAACGCCGCGCGGCAGTCGATATTGGGATTTCTCGTTTAGTGCAGATGCAGCGTGATAACGGCGGTTTCGCGTTGTGGGATAAAAACGGGTCGGAAGAGTACTGGCTGACCGCGTATGTCATGGATTTCCTCGTTCGGGCAAATGAACAGGGCTACAGCGTCCCGGTAGAGGTCATTAACCGTGGCAACGAGCGGCTGCTGCGCTATTTGCAGGATCCCGGAATGTTGTCGATTCGCTATACCGACGACTCTTCAGCAAGCCGGTTTGCCGTACAAGCCTACGCTGCGTTGGTTCTGGCGCGTCAGCAAAAAGCCCCGCTCGGCGCATTGCGTGAGATCTGGGAGCGTCGTGCGCAAGCGGCCTCTGGTTTACCGCTGTTACAACTGGGGATCGCGCTGAAAAATATGGGCGATGCTAACCGCAGTGAACAGGCGTTGACGCTGGCGCTGAATACGCCGCGCCGCGATACGCAACAGTGGATGGCGGATTACGGCAGTGCGTTACGGGATAACGCGTTGATGATGGCCTTGCTCGAAGAGAACAAGCTCAAACCTGACGTGCAGAATACGCTGCTGAACACGTTGTCAGAACAGGCCTTTGGGCAGCGCTGGCTCTCGACTCAGGAAAATAATGCGTTGTTCCTTGCCGCCCGTACGTTACAGGACTTGCCAGGCACATGGCAGGCGCAAACGTCACTCTCGGAGCAACCGTTAGCCGGGGAGAAATCACAGACGCGTAATCTGGATGCCGATGCGCTGTCTACGCTGAGCGTCACCAATACCGGTAATCAACCGCTGTGGCTGCGTCTGGATGTGAGCGGTTATCCGCAAACCTCACCGACACCTGCCAGCAACGTTCTGCATATTGAGCGTCAAATCCTGGGGCTCGACGGAAACAGTAAATCACTGGATTCTCTGCGCAGCGGCGAGCTGGTGCTGGTCTGGCTGGAGGTGAAAGCCAGCCAGAACGTGCCGGATGCACTGGTGGTTGACTTACTGCCAGCAGGACTGGAACTGGAAAACCAGAATCTGGCCAACGGCAGCGCCAGCCTGCAGGATAGCGGTAGCGAAGTGGCGAATTTGCTTAATCAGATGCAGCAGGCAGATATCCAGCACGTTGAGTTCCGTGACGATCGTTTTGTCGCTGCGGTGGCGGTCAATGAAGGACAACCGGTTACGCTGGTGTATCTGGCGCGAGCGGTAACGCCGGGGACCTACCAGGTTCCCGTCCCACAGGTGGAATCAATGTATGTTCCGCAGTGGCGCGCGACCGGTGCGACAGAGGGACTTTTGATTGTCAGACCGTAAATGATGCGCCGGTTGGGTAAACGCGGCTGCTGGCTCTGGCTGGCAGCCGTTGCGCTATTGATTGTGGCGGCAGTTTGGGCGGCAGATAAAATCTGGCCGCTGCCTTTGCGCGAAGTCGATCCGGCACGGGTCGTGGTGGCACATGATGGTACGCCACTCTGGCGCTTTGCCGATGCCGAAGGTATCTGGCGGTATCCGGTAACGATTGATGAGGTGTCGCCCCGCTACCTTGAGGCGTTAATTAACTATGAAGACCGCTGGTTCTGGAAGCATCCCGGCGTCAATCCGTTTTCAGTACTGCGCGCAGCATGGCAGGACCTCTCCTCTGGGCGTGTGGTTTCGGGCGGCAGTACGCTCACCATGCAGGTCGCACGATTACTCGATCCCCATCCGCGAACCTTCGGCGGCAAGTTTCGCCAGCTCTGGCGCGCATTGCAGCTGGAATGGCATCTCTCCAAACGCGACATCCTGACACTGTATCTCAACCGTGCGCCGTTTGGCGGTACGCTGCAGGGCGTGGGGGCGGCAAGTTGGGCCTATCTTGGCAAATCACCCGCGCAATTGAGTTACTCCGATGCCGCGCTGCTGGCTGTTTTACCACAGGCACCAAGTCGCCTGCGTCCAGATCGCTGGCCGGACCGTGCCCAAGCAGCGCGTAATAAAGTGCTCGAGCGTATGGCGAGCCAGGGTATTTGGCCTGCCAGACAGGTACAGGAGTCACGTGAAGAACCGGTCTGGCTGGCGCCCCGGCAAATGCCGCAGTTAGCGCCGTTATTCTCACGCATGATGCTGGGAAAAAGCCGGAGCGATAAAATCGTGACTACCCTTGATGCCGGATTGCAGCGTCAACTGGAAGAGCTGGCGCAGAACTGGAAGGGGCGCTTACCTGCACGCAGTTCGCTGGCAATGATTGTGGTCGATCACACCGATATGAGCGTGCGTGGTTGGGTGGGGTCGGTAGATATGAATGACGACTCCCGCTTTGGTCATGTGGATATGGTGAATGCGATCCGTTCGCCAGGCTCGGTGCTGAAGCCGTTTGTTTACGGTCTGGCGCTGGATGACGGACTCATTCATCCCGCTTCGTTGTTGCAGGATGTCCCGCGGCGAACCGGAGATTATCGACCGGGGAATTTTGACAGCGGTTTTCATGGCCCGGTGAGCATGAGTGAAGCGCTGGTAAGGTCGTTGAATTTACCCGCCGTGCAGGTGCTCGAAGCCTATGGTCCGAAGCGCTTTGCCGCATCGTTACGTAACGTCGGCTTACCGCTGTATCTGCCCGCAGGGGCTGCGCCAAATCTGTCGCTGATTTTAGGTGGTGCGGGGGCAAGGCTGGAAGATATGGCCGCAGCGTACAGCGCCTTTGCCCGCCAGGGAAAAGCGGGAAAACTACGTCTGCAGCCGGGTGACCCACTGCTTGAACGTCCGTTGATGTCGGCGGGTGCGGCGTGGATTATTCGCCGTATTATGGCCGACGAAGCGCAACCGCTGCCGGATAACGCACTGAGCAGAGTGGTTCCGCTGGCGTGGAAAACGGGCACCAGCTATGGCTATCGCGATGCGTGGGCGATTGGCGTTAACGCTCGTTATGTGATCGGTATCTGGACTGGCAGACCAGACGGAACGCCGGTGGTGGGCCAGTTTGGATTTGCCAGCGCCGTGCCGCTGCTCAATCAGGTCAACAATCTTTTGCTCTCTCGCGGGACCAATCAGCCGGAAGATCCACGTCCTGATTCCGTGAGTCGCGGCGTGGTGTGCTGGCCGGGCGGGCAATCCCTTGCCCCAGGAGACAGCAACTGCCGTCGCCGTCTGGCAACCTGGTTACTGGATGGCAGTCAGCCGCCAACGTTATTATTGCCCGAGCAGGAAGGGGTTAATGGCATTCGTTTTCCTGTCTGGCTGGATGATGAAGGCAAACGTGTGGCGGCGGATTGCCCGCAGGCGCACGAGCAAACATTAATCGTCTGGCCGTTGCCGCTGGAGCCATGGCTACCGGAATCAGAACGCCGTGGGGCGAGATTACCGCCAGTTTCTGCCACGTGTCCGCCGCTGGGACAAGGCGCTTCACAGCCGTTGCAGTTGACAGGCATTCGTGATGGCGCGATTGTGAAGCGTTTACCCGGTTCTGCTCAGGCCTCATTGCCGGTGCAAACCAGCGGTGGGAGCGGTGAACGCTGGTGGTTTCTTAACGGTGAAAGGCTGGATGAACGCGGACGTCGTCTTACGCTACGGCTGGCGACTAAAGGGGATTATCAACTGCTGGTGATGGATGACGCTGGTCAGGTAGCGACGGTGAGATTTTCGATGCAGTAGACCAGTTGGTGACTGTTTGTTGCTAAAATTCATCTTATTTTAAAGAAATGTTACCTTCATCAATAGTCAATTGCCGGGATGCTCTTTATAATCCGCGCCAGGTCGTACATCTATATAGACAACAACAGAACACATTACAGAGGTTATCATGGCTATTGAACGTACTTTTTCCATCATCAAACCAAACGCGGTGGCAAAAAACGTTATTGGGAGCATCTTTGCGCGCTTTGAAGCAGCAGGGTTCAAAATTGTCGGCACTAAAATGCTGCACCTGACCGTTGAGCAGGCACGTGGCTTCTATGCTGAGCACGATGGCAAACCGTTCTTTGACGGTCTGGTTGAATTCATGACCTCCGGTCCGATCGTTGTTTCTGTTCTGGAAAGCGAAAATGCCGTACAGCGTCATCGCGATCTGCTGGGCGCAACCAACCCGGCGAATGCGCTGGCCGGTACTCTGCGTGCAGACTATGCTGACAGCTTCACCGAGAACGGTACTCACGGTTCCGACTCCGTTGAGTCAGCGGCGCGCGAAATTGCCTATTTCTTTGGTGAAGGTGAGGTTTGCCCGCGCACTCGCTAATAAGCTCGTGGGGTAGGCCGGATAAGCATTTGCGCATCCGGCTCTGCTTTGCCTGATGGCGATGCTGATGCGTCTTATCAGGCCTACGATCTTCCTTTACATATTATTTTCGCTAATGCTTCGTGCAAACGTGGCATCCCTGCGCCAGACTTTGTACAATGCAACGCCCCGGAAGAGCAGATCGCTTGCCGGGGCGTTTCTTTTTAACCCTCCACGGGCCACAACGTGTAACAACGAGGCCGGAAAAAATTATGTCTGAATTAGTTAACACCTCTGAAGTCGTCATTCCTGCGGTTCCAAATAAAAATGGAAAAATTAACCTGCTGGATCTGAACCGTCAGCAAATGCGCGAATTCTTCAAAGAGATGGGCGAAAAACCGTTTCGTGCCGATCAGGTCATGAAGTGGATGTACCACTATTGCAGCGACAACTTTGATGACATGACTGACATCAACAAGGTGCTGCGTAACAAGCTGAAAGAAGTGGCTGAAATTCGCGCCCCGGAAGTGGTGGAAGAGCAGCGTTCTTCTGACGGTACGATCAAATGGGCTATCGCGGTTGGCGATCAGCGCGTTGAAACGGTGTATATCCCGGAAGACGATCGTGCGACCCTGTGTGTTTCTTCACAGGTCGGGTGCGCATTAGAGTGTAAATTCTGCTCTACGGCGCAACAGGGCTTTAACCGTAACCTGCGGGTATCTGAGATCATTGGCCAGGTCTGGCGCGCGGCGAAGATCGTTGGTGCGGTAAAGGCTACGGGCGTGCGTCCTATTACCAACGTGGTGATGATGGGGATGGGCGAGCCGCTGCTCAACCTGACCAACGTGGTTCCGGCGATGGAAATCATGCTTGATGACTTCGGTTTTGGGCTGTCCAAGCGTCGCGTCACGCTCTCCACCTCAGGCGTTGTCCCTGCGCTGGATAAGCTGGGTGATATGATTGACGTCGCGCTGGCGATTTCTCTGCATGCGCCGAACGATGAAATTCGTGACGAAATTGTACCTATCAACAAAAAGTACAATATCGAAACATTCCTTGGCGCGGTTCGTCGTTATCTGGAGAAGTCCAACGCTAACCAGGGTCGTGTAACCATTGAGTATGTGATGTTAGATCACATCAATGATGGCACTGAACACGCGCATCAGCTGGCAGAACTGCTGAAAGATACGCCGTGTAAGATCAACCTGATCCCGTGGAACCCGTTCCCGGGCGCGCCGTATGGCCGTAGTTCTAACAGCCGTATCGATCGTTTCTCCAAAGTGTTGATGAGCTATGGTTTCACTACCATCGTGCGTAAAACACGTGGTGATGACATCGATGCAGCCTGCGGTCAGCTGGCGGGCGACGTTATCGACCGTACCAAGCGTACTCTGCGTAAGCGTATGCAGGGCGACGCTATCGAGATTAAGACCGTTTGATGTTGGCGCACTACGGTATAATTCCTGTACCGTAGTGCAACGTAAGCCATATGAGGTTTTTTGTTGTCGTCGTCAGGTCAATAATAACGGTGCGTTTTTGTCGACTTTAAGGCAGTATGTAACGGCGTAACAAGTGTTTAGCCCTCAGGTTTACGCCGTTTTGTCATTGATAGTCTGACCGTTTTATACTGTCTGACGAAGGTTAACTGACCAGATGTTTCGCGGTGTGGGTGAGCATTGTGGCTCGCCGGCATCAGAACCCAAATTTACGCAGCTGTAGCGAATGAATACTGAAGCCACGCACGACAAAAATGAAACACTATCCACCGGCGTTCGTCTGCGCAATGCCCGTGAACAACTCGGATTCAGCCAGCAGGCAGTCGCGGAGCGACTTTGCCTGAAGGTCTCCACGGTACGCGATATTGAAGAGGATAAGGCGCCAGCCGATCTTGCTTCAACATTCCTGCGCGGGTATATCCGTTCTTATGCGCGTCTGGTGCATATTCCTGAAGAAGAACTGTTGCCAGGGCTGGAAAAACAGGCTCCGATTCGACCAGCTAAAGTCGCACCGATGCAGAGCTTCTCGCTCGGCAAACGTCGTAAGAAACGCGACGGCTGGTTAATGACCTTTACCTGGCTGGTACTGTTTGTCGTTGTCGGACTGACAGGCGCCTGGTGGTGGCAGAACCATAAAGCACAGCAGGAAGAGATCACCACCATGGCCGATCAATCCTCTGCTGAGCTGAATGCCGGTAAAGAGGGTGCGCAGAACGTACCGTTAGATACCAGCGCAGCAGCAGGGCAGGATACCCCTCCGGCTCCTGACGATGGTGCGGTAGCGGACGCAGCGCCAACGCCAGACGTTGCTGCGACCCCGGCACCCGCCGCTGATGCGCAACAGAACGCCGTTGTTGCCCCATCTCAGGCTAACGTCGATACCGCAACCGCAGCGCCAACAGCGCCAGCTACAGCGGCTCCTCTGCCGACCGATCAGGCAGGTGTGACTACACCTGTAGCCGATCCTAACGCGCTGGTGATGAACTTTACCGCCGATTGCTGGCTGGAAGTAACCGATGCGACCGGTAAAAAACTGTTCAGCGGGATGCAGCGTAAAGACGGCAATCTAAACCTGACCGGTCAAGCGCCGTACAAACTGAAAATTGGCGCCCCGGCGGCAGTGCAGATTCAGTTCCAGGGTAAACCTGTCGATCTGAGTCGTTTTATCAGAACTAACCAGGTTGCGCGTCTGACCGTTAATGCCGAACAATCACCGGCTCAGTAACAGACGGCAATGCGGGAGATTTTTTAATGCATAACCAGGCTCCAATTCAACGTAGAAAATCGACACGCATTTACGTTGGGAACGTGCCGATCGGCGATGGTGCGCCCATCGCCGTACAGTCTATGACTAACACGCGTACCACGGATGTGGAAGCGACGGTTAATCAGATTAAAGCGCTGGAACGCGTAGGCGCAGACATTGTTCGTGTCTCTGTACCGACAATGGATGCCGCAGAAGCGTTCAAGCTTATCAAACAGCAGGTTAACGTCCCGCTGGTTGCCGATATTCACTTCGACTATCGTATCGCGCTGAAGGTAGCGGAATACGGTGTTGATTGCCTGCGTATTAACCCAGGTAATATCGGCAGTGAAGAGCGTATTCGCATGGTGGTGGATTGCGCTCGTGATAAAAATATTCCTATCCGTATCGGCGTCAACGCCGGATCGCTGGAAAAAGATCTGCAGGAAAAATACGGTGAACCGACGCCGCAGGCGCTGCTGGAATCCGCTATGCGCCATGTGGATCACCTCGATCGTCTGAACTTCGATCAATTCAAAGTCAGTGTTAAAGCGTCTGACGTTTTCCTCGCCGTAGAATCCTATCGCCTGCTGGCGAAACAGATCGATCAACCGCTGCATCTGGGGATCACCGAAGCCGGTGGCCTGCGTAGTGGTTCGGTGAAGTCCGCGATCGGCCTTGGCCTGCTGTTATCTGAAGGGATCGGCGATACGCTGCGTGTTTCTCTGGCAGCCGATCCGGTGGAAGAGATCAAAGTGGGTTTCGATATCCTGAAATCGCTGCGCATTCGCGCGCGCGGGATCAACTTCATCGCTTGCCCAACCTGTTCGCGTCAGGAGTTTGACGTTATTGGTACGGTTAACGCGCTGGAGCAACGCCTGGAAGATATCATTACGCCAATGGACGTTTCGATCATCGGTTGCGTGGTAAACGGTCCTGGTGAAGCGCTGGTTTCTACGCTGGGCGTGACGGGCGGTAACAAGAAAAGCGGCCTGTATGAAGACGGCGTGCGTAAGGACAGACTCGATAACGACGACATGATTACGCAGCTTGAAGCCCGCATCCGCGCTAAAGCGAGTATTCTGGACGAAGCGCGTCGTATCGACGTGCAGCAGCTTGAAAAATAACAACGTGATGGGAAGCGGCGTGCTTCCCGTGTATGATTGAACCCGCATGGCGCCCGCATTGTTCGGGTTAGCGCTGAGGGTTCATTTTTATATTCATAAAGAGAATAAACGTGGCAAAAAACATTCAAGCCATTCGCGGCATGAACGATTATCTGCCTGGCGAAACCGCCATCTGGCAGCGCATTGAAGGCACTCTCAAAAACGTGCTCGGTAGCTACGGTTACAGTGAAATCCGCTTGCCGATTGTAGAGCAGACCCCGTTATTCAAACGCGCGATCGGTGAAGTCACCGACGTGGTTGAAAAAGAGATGTATACCTTTGAGGACCGTAATGGCGACAGCCTGACGTTGCGTCCTGAAGGGACTGCGGGCTGCGTACGCGCCGGCATCGAACATGGTCTCCTGTACAATCAGGAACAGCGTCTGTGGTATATCGGGCCGATGTTCCGCCACGAACGTCCGCAGAAAGGACGCTATCGTCAATTCCATCAGTTGGGTGTCGAAGTATTTGGCCTGCAAGGCCCGGACATCGATGCGGAGCTGATTATGCTGACCGCTCGCTGGTGGCGCGCGCTGGGTATTTCTCAGCATGTTAGCCTTGAGCTGAACTCAATCGGTTCGCTTGAAGCCCGCGCTAACTACCGTGATGCGTTGGTCGCCTACCTGGAACTGCATAAAGAGAAACTGGACGAAGACTGCAAGCGTCGTATGTACACCAATCCGCTGCGCGTTCTCGACTCCAAAAACCCGGAAGTACAGGCGCTGCTCAACGACGCGCCTGCACTGGGCGACTATCTTGATGACGACTCTCGCGAGCACTTCGCGGGCTTGTGCAAACTGCTGGAATCCGCAGGCATTGCCTACACCGTCAATCAGCGTCTGGTTCGTGGTCTTGATTACTACAACCGCACCGTATTTGAGTGGGTCACCAGCAGCCTGGGCTCTCAGGGCACCGTGTGTGCCGGTGGTCGTTA
Organism: Citrobacter sp. Cpo148; assembly: GCF_030332375.1. Classification (NCBI taxonomy): domain Bacteria; kingdom Pseudomonadati; phylum Pseudomonadota; class Gammaproteobacteria; order Enterobacterales; family Enterobacteriaceae; genus Citrobacter; species Citrobacter sp. Cpo148. Next base: position 152,273 of record NZ_JAOWHY010000049.1, on the reverse strand, counting down.
CGACGGTCTGGTAGAGCAACTTGGCGGTCGTGCAACGCCAGCCGTGGGCTTTGCTATGGGGCTGGAACGACTTGTTTTGTTAGTTCAGGCAGTTAATCCGGAATTTAACGCAGATCCTGTTGTCGATATATACCTGGTCGCTTCAGGGGCGGACACGCAGTCGGCGGCAATGACGCTTGCAGAACGTCTGCGCGATGAAGTTCCTGGTGTGAAACTGATGACAAACCACGGTGGCGGCAACTTTAAGAAACAGTTTGCCCGTGCCGATAAGTGGGGCGCCCGCGTTGCACTGGTACTGGGCGAGTCCGAAGTGGCTGACGGTACTGTTGTAGTGAAGGATTTGCGCTCTGGTGAGCAAACGGCAGTAGCGCAGGATAGCGTTGCCGCGCATTTGCGCACTTTACTGGGCTAAGGAGAAGGACAGCGTGGAAATTTACGAGAACGAACACGACCAGGTTGATGCGGTAAAACGCTTCTTTGCTGAAAACGGCAAGGCGCTGGCTGTTGGGATCATTTTAGGGGTTGGCGCGCTGGTTGGTTGGCGTTACTGGACCAGCCATCAGACGGAGTCCGCACGCTCTGCTTCTTTGGCATATCAAAATACGGTGACTGCGGTTAGCGCGGGTAAACCGGACAGCATTCCTGCCGCTGAGAAATTTGCTGCAGAGAATAAAAATACCTACGGCGCGCTAGCTTCACTGGAACTTGCGCAGCAGTTTGTTGACCAAAATGAACTTGAGAAAGCCGCAAGTCAGCTGCAACAGGGCTTGGCTGCGACCAGCGATGAAAATCTCAAAGCGGTGATTAACCTGCGTCTGGCTCGTGTTCAGGTTCAGCTTAAACAGGCTGATACCGCGCTGAAAACACTCGACACCATTAAAGGTGAAGGGTGGACGGCCATTGTTGCCGATCTGCGCGGTGAAGCGTTGCTGAGCAAAGGCGACAAACAAGGTGCGCGTAGCGCATGGGAAGCGGGTGTGAAAAGCGATGCCTCTCCTGCTCTGAGCGAAATGATGCAGATGAAAATCAATAATTTGTCCATCTGAGAGGGACCCGATGCAATTGCGTAAATTACTTCTGCCAGGGCTGCTTTCCGTTACCCTATTGAGCGGCTGTTCACTGTTTAGTGGCGAAGAAGATGTCGTTAAGATGTCCCCATTACCGGTGGTTGAAAACCAGTTTACTCCGTCTACGGAATGGAGCACCTCCGTAGGTAACGGTATTGGTGATTTCTATTCCAATCTTCACCCTGCGCTGGCGGATAACGTTGTCTATGCAGCCGATCGCGCTGGTGTAGTGAAAGCATTGAACGCAGGCGACGGTAAAGAAGTCTGGTCTGTGAATCTGGGGGAGAAAGACGGCTGGTTCTCCCGTGCATCTGCACAGCTTTCTGGCGGTGTAACCGTGTCCGGCGGACATGTTTACATTGGCAGCGAAAAAGCACAGGTTTATGCGTTGAATACCAGCGACGGTACCACCGCATGGCAGACGAAAGTCGCCGGTGAAGCGCTGTCTCGTCCTGTTGTGAGCGATGGCGTTGTTTTGATCCACACCAGCAACGGCCAGTTGCAGGCATTAAACGAAGCTGATGGCGCCATCAAATGGACCGTTAACCTCGACATGCCTTCCCTGTCTCTGCGTGGTGAATCCGCTCCGGCAACCGCCTTTGGCGCAGCTATTGTCGGCGGTGATAACGGTCGCGTGAGCGCCGTGCTGATGCAGCAAGGCCAGATGATTTGGCAGCAGCGTATCTCACAGGCGACAGGCCCAACGGAAATCGATCGTCTGAGCGACGTTGATACCACGCCGGTTATCGTCAATGGCGTTGTTTACGCGCTGGCTTATAATGGTAACCTGACGGCGCTGGATCTGCGCAGCGGTCAGATTATGTGGAAACGCGAACTGGGCTCGGTGAATGATTTCATCGTCGACGGTAACCGTATCTACCTGGTTGACCAGAATGACCGCGTACTGGCGCTGACCACCGATGGCGGCGTGACGCTGTGGACGCAAAGCGATCTGCTGCACCGTCTGCTGACGTCCCCGGTATTGTATAATGGCAATCTGGTCGTCGGTGATAGCGAAGGCTACCTGCACTGGATTAACGTTGACGATGGTCGTTTTGTTGCCCAGCAGAAAGTCGACAGCTCAGGTTTCCTGACCGAGCCGGTCTCTGCTGATGGTAAACTGCTGATCCAGGCGAAAGACGGTACGCTGTACTCTATTACGCGTTAATCGTCCCGGCCGCTCGCTTTGAAAAACGGCTCCTGGTGCAGGGGCCGTTTTACTGTTTTTAACAACGGGGCAAAAAATGTGCCCGTTGTCTGATGATTTTTTAAATGAGGCTTTAAACATGGTACCTGTGGTCGCGCTTGTCGGGCGCCCTAACGTTGGCAAATCCACGTTATTTAACCGTCTAACTCGCACCCGAGATGCGCTGGTTGCGGATTTCCCGGGTCTGACTCGTGACCGTAAGTACGGTCGTGCGGAAATTGAAGGCCGTGAGTTTATCTGTATTGATACCGGCGGTATTGATGGCACCGAAGACGGTGTTGAAACCCGTATGGCGGAACAGTCGCTGTTGGCTATCGAAGAAGCAGACGTTGTGCTGTTCATGGTGGATGCGCGTGCTGGCCTGATGCCAGCGGATGAAGCTATTGCTAAACACCTGCGTTCGCGCCAGAAACCGACGTTCCTGGTCGCCAACAAAACTGACGGACTCGATCCTGACCAGGCGGTTGTTGATTTCTACTCATTGGGTCTGGGTGAAATTTATCCGATTGCGGCGTCCCATGGTCGTGGTGTTCTCAGCCTGCTGGAGCATGTTCTGCTGCCGTGGATGGATGACGTTGCTCCTCAGGAAGAAGTGGATGAAGACGCAGAATACTGGGCGCAGCTTGAAGCCAAAGAAAACGGCGAAGAAGAGCCTGAGGACGATTTCAACCCGCAGGATTTGCCGATTAAACTGGCAATCGTCGGCCGTCCGAACGTAGGTAAGTCCACGCTTACTAACCGTATTCTCGGCGAAGACCGCGTGGTGGTTTACGACATGCCGGGAACCACGCGTGACAGTATTTATATTCCGATGCAGCGCGATGAACGCGAATATGTGCTCATCGATACCGCGGGCGTGCGTAAGCGCGGCAAAATTACCGAAGCGGTAGAAAAATTCTCAGTAATCAAAACGCTGCAGGCAATTGAAGATGCCAACGTTGTGATGCTGGTGATTGACGCGCGTGAAGGGATTTCCGATCAGGACCTGTCGCTGCTGGGCTTTATCCTCAATAGTGGGCGCTCACTTGTTATCGTTGTGAACAAGTGGGATGGCCTGACGCAGGAAGTAAAAGAGCAGGTCAAAGAGACGCTGGACTTCCGTCTGGGCTTTATTGATTTTGCGCGCGTACACTTTATCTCAGCTCTGCACGGTAGCGGCGTGGGTAACCTGTTTGAATCGGTCCGTGAAGCATACGATAGCTCTACACGTCGCGTGAGCACCGCGATGCTGACGCGCATCATGACCATGGCAGTAGAAGATCATCAGCCGCCTCTGGTGCGTGGTCGTCGTGTGAAGCTGAAATATGCCCATGCCGGTGGTTATAACCCGCCAATCGTGGTGATTCACGGCAACCAGGTCAAAGACCTGCCGGATTCCTACAAGCGCTATCTGATGAACTATTTCCGCAAGTCTTTGGACGTAATGGGGACGCCGATCCGTATTCAGTTCAAAGAAGGGGAGAACCCGTTTGCGAACAAACGTAATACATTAACGCCGACTCAGATGCGTAAGCGTAAGCGTCTGATTAAGCACATCAAAAAAAGCAAGTAACTGTTGCTGATGCAGATAAAAACCCGCGCTTGTCGCGGGTTTTTTTTCGTCTGCCCATTGCTGATCTCCCCCTGTGTAAAGTCAATCACTATTCGTTTTTTGCCAAGTTTAAATCTAAGAAAGTAGACATTTGTCGAGTTTTCATCTTAAAGTCCGGGGGCTGGTACTAGACAAAACTAGCCTTAGGTTATCAAATGGTTAAATAACTTTTCGCCGCATGTAAAAAATCGGTCAGATACGTAACTGGCTGGCGTACATCGCGGTGTTTACACGCACGACGACATAACTTTCGGGAGAATTATGCAATCCTCTGTTAATCAAAAAGAAAGCCGAACTTTCTTCGGTCATCCTTACCCGCTCGGCTCGCTGTTCTTCACAGAGATGTGGGAGCGCTTCTCGTTTTACGGCATTCGCCCGTTACTGATCCTGTTTATGGCTGCTACCGTTTATGACGGCGGCATGGGGCTGGCGCGTGAAAATGCCTCGGCGATTGTGGGTATCTTTGCCGGTACGATGTATCTCGCCGCGTTGCCTGGTGGCTGGCTGGCGGATAACTGGCTCGGCCAACAGAAAGCGGTGTGGTACGGTTCCATTTTGATTGCGCTCGGTCACTTGTCGATCGCGCTCTCGGCCATTATGGGGAACAACCTGTTCTTTATCGGCCTGATGTTTATCGTGCTCGGTTCCGGTCTGTTTAAGACCTGTATCTCAGTGATGGTTGGCACGCTGTATAAAAAAGGCGATGCGCGTCGCGACGGCGGTTTCTCGCTGTTCTATATGGGCATCAATATGGGATCGTTTATCGCGCCGCTGATCTCCGGCTGGCTGATTAAATCCCACGGTTGGCACTGGGGCTTTGGCATCGGTGGTATCGGGATGCTGGTGGCGTTGATCATCTTCCGCGTGTTTGCCGTTCCATCGATGAAACGTTATGACAGCGAAGTGGGTCTGGACTCAACCTGGAACAGCCCGGTAGTGAAACGTAACGGTGTGGGCGCATGGCTGCTGGCGCTGGCCGTCGGCGTAGCTGTTATCGTTACGCTGATTGCGCAGGGCGTGATTGTGATAAATCCGGTCGCGGTTGCCAGTATGCTGGTGTATGTGATTGCCGCCTCCGTCGCGCTTTATTTTATCTACCTGTTTGTCTTTGCTGGTCTGAACCGAAAAGAGCGCGCCAGACTGCTGGTCTGCTTTATCCTGCTGGTTTCCGCCGCGTTCTTCTGGTCTGCATTTGAGCAGAAGCCAACCTCGTTCAACCTGTTCGCTAACGACTACACTAACCGTATGATCGGCGATTTTGAAATCCCGGCGGTCTGGTTCCAATCGATAAACGCACTGTTTATCATTCTACTGGCACCGGTATTCAGCTGGGCGTGGCCGAAACTGGCGAGCATGAATATTCGCCCGAGCAGCATCACCAAGTTCGTTATCGGTATTCTCTGTGCCGCTGCAGGCTTTGGTCTGATGATGCTGGCAGCGCAAAACGTTCTCAGTAACGGTGGCGCAGGCGTCTCCCCATTCTGGCTGGTGGGCAGTATCCTGATGCTGACGCTTGGTGAGCTGTGCCTGAGCCCGATCGGTCTGGCGACCATGACGCTGCTGGCCCCGGAAAGAATGCGCGGGCAGATGATGGGCCTGTGGTTCTGCGCCAGTGCGCTGGGTAACCTGGCCGCAGGCCTGATTGGTGGTCATGTGAAGGCCGACCAACTGGATATGCTGCCGGATCTCTTCGCTCGCTGCTCGATTGCGTTGCTTATCTGCGCTGCGGTACTGATCGTCCTCATTGTGCCGATCCGTCGCATGCTGGAGAATACGCAAACTAAACCGGCTACTAGCGCCTGATAACACCTCGATTGTGCCGGGGCAGACGTGATGTCCCGGCCAATTCATTTACGAGGTGAGAACATGCTGTTAGGGTTTGTTGGGCTTGGCGCAGTCGTTGAAACGGCATACTTGCCCGCATTGCGTAAACTTTACGGTGATTCCCTGTGCTGTGTGGGATTTGACGTGCAACCCGCAAAACAGCCCGCTGGTGTGACACGCTGTGCATCGCTCGCTGAACTTCTTGCAACACCGCTTGATACCCTGTTTATCACCACCGCTTCTCTGCATCATCTCGATGTGCTTGAACAGGCGCTGGCCGCTCCCATCGCACGAATCGTGGTTGAAAAACCGATTGTTGCCACGCTTTCCCAAATTGAAAAACTGAAAACGCTGCTGGAGCAACCCGACGCTGCCGACCGTGTGCTGGCGCTCGACCACTGGATGGCGCGTAATGGCGTAATGCAGCTGGCATTGGGAAAACTCGGTGCGCAGTGGCAGGGCGATAACCCACAACAGGCACTTGTCTCTCACTTTTCAGACGTTGTTAAAATCGACGGTTTTTTGCAGGAGCCGAGCGGATTTAACGCTACAGGAGAGCCGATCGCGCTCAACTTTGCCACCGGTGAGCCAGATACGCGTGAGCTTCGCCACCCGGACGGTGTGATTCTGGACATTGGCACACACGTACTGGCCATGCTGCGTGAAACAGTGCGTTACCTGGGCGGTAATGACAGCATGACCCTGCAGGTGAAGAGCGCTAAAGACCGTCTGGGACGTAACATCATCCAGGGTGACCTGACCACGGCTGAAGGAGAGGCGCATCTGCAAGGACTGATTAGCGGTGTACCGTTGGATATCTGGCTGAATAAATACGCGGGGCCTGCTGGCGGACAAAAAGGTCTGCGCCTTTATCTGCGTGATGGGCGTATCATCAGCTACGACCGACGGGGTGCCGACGATGTGCTCGAATTGATTGACGGTGATGTTGTGCAACGCTGGTGTCTGCCTGGTACGATTTATGCCCATTGTCTGGCGGAACATATTCTGGGGACGCAAAGTCTGTTTGAACGCAGCCCGCAGGAGGTGAGCCGCACGACGCAGCGCAGGCTGGAGGAGGTAGAACGATTACTGATCCTACAGCAACAGTTGCGTGGTTCACACTAAGCGTATCATGGTAAAATTAGCGCAGAATTGAACGCCATTTAAAGGAGTCACCATGTCGATGACCTGCCCGGATTGTCATGCAGAACTGGAACCACAAAACGGTGTGGCACACTGTGAAAACTGTAAAAAAGATATTCCGTTAGAAGCGCGCTGCCCGGAGTGCCATCAGCCACTCCAGGTGTTAAAAGCCTGCGGTGCGGTGGACTACTTCTGTCAGAATGGCCATGGTCTGATCTCGAAGAAACGTGTGGAATTTGTGCCGGTTTAATCTGGCTTTTTCTTACGCGTTTTCTTTGCCGTCGTTACGCCTTTCACTTCGCTCTCTACCCAGCCGTCTGACAGGCGGGTAGTGAGCACATCACCGGTTTTTACCTGTTTGGTCTGCTTCAGCACTTTGCCGTCCGTCGCGGTAGTGACGCTATAGCCGCGAGCGAGCGTCGAGAGAGGACTCACCGCTTCAAGGTGCGTCACCACATTACCGAAGCGTTCTCGCTGTGCGCTTAAACGCGCGCGGATATTCTCTGCCAGACGGTACTCCAGTTGCTGAATACGGGTTTGCGCCCGATAAATTCGCGGCTGTGGGTTTTGCTGGCTCAGGCGTTGACTTACGCGCTGTTGGCGCTGATTGGCCTGCTTAATCTTATTCTCAAGAGCGAAATTCATCCGCTGACGCAGCCGCTCCAGCACGGTCTGCTGACGGGCCAGACGCAGTTGCGGATGTTGCTGTTGCAAACGGTGATGAAGCTGGGTAAAGCGACGAGTACGGTTGGCGATGTAGTAGTCCATCGCCATCTCCAGACGCTGCTGGCCATGCTGAATTTGACGCAGCAGTTCCAGTTGATTGCGGCTGACAATTTCCGCCGCTGCTGATGGCGTAGGCGCCCGTAAATCTGCAATAAAATCGGCAATAGTGACATCTGTTTCGTGGCCGACGGCGCTTACTACCGGAATGCGGCTGGCAAAGATTGCCCGTGCTACGCGTTCATCGTTAAAACTCCACAAATCTTCCAGAGAACCGCCGCCGCGCCCGACGATAAGCACATCGCACTCGCCCCGCGCGTTCGCCAGCTCAATGGCGCGAACGATCTGTCCTGGCGCATCGTCGCCCTGGACCGCGGTCGGGTAGATAATAACGGGCAGGGATGGGTCACGGCGCTTCAGCACGTGGAGAATGTCGTGCAGCGCAGCCCCGGTTTTCGAGGTAATGACCCCAACGCAGTGAGCCGGTGAGGGTAGTGATTTTTTGAACTGCTGATCGAATAGCCCTTCAGCCTGCAGTTTGGCTTTGAGTTGCTCATATTTTTGCTGCAACAAACCTTCACCAGCTGGCTGCATGCTCTCAACAATTATCTGGTAGTCGCCACGCGGTTCGTACAACGTAATGTTGGCGCGTACCAGGACCTGCTGACCGTGCTGTGGGCGGAACGTTACCCGTCGATTGCTGTTGCGAAACATCGCGCAGCGTACCTGGGCGGTGTCATCTTTGAGCGTGAAATACCAGTGACCGGAGGACGGTTGAGTGAAATTCGAGATTTCACCGCTGATCCAAACTTGTCCCATTTCCTGCTCAAGCAGCAAACGAACCGTCTGATTTAGGCGGCTTACGGTAAAAATTGAGGTGGTCTGAGAGGATAACATGTGAGCGGGATCAAATTCTAAATCAGCAAGTTATTCAGTCGAAAGTAACATGCTCACAGAGGAGCGCAAGGTTTTTTTGCAAAAAAGTGTGGATGCAATCGGTTACGCTCTGTATAATGCCGCGGCAATATTTAATAACCTCCCAGGTGAGATATTGCCCATGCTACGTATCGCAAAAGAAGCCCTGACGTTTGACGACGTCCTCCTCGTTCCCGCTCATTCTACCGTTCTGCCGAATACTGCTGACCTCAGCACCCAGTTGACGAAAACCATTCGCCTGAACATTCCTATGCTCTCCGCAGCAATGGACACCGTGACGGAAGCGCGCCTGGCAATTGCCCTGGCCCAGGAAGGCGGCATCGGTTTTATCCACAAAAACATGTCCATCGAGCGCCAGGCTGAAGAAGTTCACCGCGTGAAGAAACACGAATCTGGCGTGGTAACTGACCCACAGACCGTACTGCCAACCACTACTCTGCGCGAAGTGAAAGAACTGACCGAGCGTAACGGCTTTGCTGGCTACCCGGTAGTGACTGAAGATAACGAACTGGTCGGCATCATCACCGGCCGTGACGTGCGTTTTGTGACTGACCTGAACCAGCCGGTTAGCGTATATATGACGCCAAAAGAGCGTCTGGTGACCGTTCGTGAAGGCGAAGCGCGCGATGTCGTTTTTGCCAAAATGCACGAAAAACGCGTTGAGAAAGCGCTGGTTGTTGATGACAGCTTCCACCTGCTCGGCATGATCACCGTAAAAGATTTCCAGAAAGCAGAACGTAAACCTAACGCCTGTAAAGACGAGCATGGTCGTCTGCGCGTTGGTGCAGCGGTAGGTGCTGGCGCAGGTAACGAAGAGCGTGTAGACGCGCTGGTTGCCGCTGGCGTAGACGTTCTGCTGATTGACTCCTCTCACGGCCACTCTGAAGGCGTTCTGCAGCGTATCCGTGAAACTCGCGCTAAATATCCTGACCTGCAGATCATCGGCGGTAACGTTGCTACGGGCGCAGGTGCTCGCGCGCTTGCTGAAGCTGGCTGTAGCGCAGTTAAAGTGGGTATCGGCCCTGGCTCCATCTGTACTACTCGTATCGTGACCGGCGTCGGTGTTCCGCAGATCACTGCCGTTTCTGATGCCGTTGAAGCGCTGGAAGGCACCGGTATTCCGGTTATCGCCGACGGCGGTATTCGTTTCTCCGGCGACATCGCTAAAGCGATTGCTGCTGGTGCTGCCGCAGTGATGGTTGGCTCCATGCTGGCGGGTACTGAAGAATCCCCGGGCGAAATCGAACTGTACCAGGGCCGTTCTTACAAATCTTACCGCGGTATGGGTTCTCTGGGCGCGATGTCCAAAGGGTCTTCTGACCGTTACTTCCAGAGCGATAACGCTGCTGACAAACTGGTCCCGGAAGGTATCGAAGGTCGCGTTGCCTATAAAGGTCGCCTGAAAGAGATCATTCACCAGCAGATGGGCGGCCTGCGCTCCTGTATGGGTCTGACCGGCTGTGGTACTATCGACGCGCTGCGAACGAAAGCAGAGTTTGTACGCATCAGCGGTGCGGGTATTCAGGAAAGTCACGTTCACGATGTGACCATCACCAAAGAGTCCCCTAACTACCGCATGGGCTCCTGATAAGTTTCCGCGCCCGGCTATATGCCGGGCGAATTTGTTTCACTTGCCTCGGAATTAGCGTCAATGACAGACAATATTCATAAACATCGCATTCTCATCCTCGATTTCGGCTCGCAGTACACTCAGCTGGTTGCACGTCGCGTACGTGAACTGGGCGTCTACTGTGAACTGTGGGCATGGGATGTTACGGAAGCACAAATTCGCGAATTCAACCCAAGCGGTATCATTCTTTCCGGTGGTCCGGAAAGTACCACCGAAGAAAACAGCCCGCGTGCGCCGGAATACGTTTTCAATGCGGGCGTGCCGGTGTTCGGCGTGTGCTACGGCATGCAGACCATGGCAATGCAGCTCGGTGGTCATGTTGAAGGTTCTAACGAACGTGAATTCGGCTATGCGCAGGTTGAAGTTCAGACCGACAGCGCGCTTGTCCGCGGTATTGAAGACTCCCTGACCGCAGACGGCAAACCGCTGCTGGACGTGTGGATGAGCCACGGCGACAAAGTGACCGCCATTCCGGAAGGTTTCGTGACCGTTGCCAGCACCGACAGCTGCCCGTTCGCTATCATGGCGCACGAAGAAAAACGCTTCTACGGCGTGCAGTTCCATCCGGAAGTTACCCACACCCGTCAGGGCATGCGCATGCTGGAGCGTTTTGTGCGCGACATCTGCCAGTGTGAAGCGCTGTGGACGCCGGCAAAAATTATCGATGACGCCGTTGCCCGCATTCGTGAGCAGGTTGGCAATGATAAAGTTATCCTCGGTCTGTCGGGCGGCGTTGACTCCTCCGTGACCGCGATGCTGCTGCACCGTGCAATCGGCAAAAACCTGACCTGCGTGTTCGTCGACAACGGTCTGCTGCGTCTCAACGAAGCTCAGCAGGTGATGGATATGTTCGGCGACCACTTTGGCCTGAACATCGTTCACGTGGAAGGCGAAAAGCGTTTCCTGGACGCGCTGAAAGGCGAGAACGACCCAGAAGCTAAACGTAAAATCATTGGCCGCGTATTCGTGGAAGTATTCGATGAAGAAGCGCTGAAGCTGGAAGACGTTAAGTGGCTGGCGCAGGGCACCATCTACCCGGACGTGATCGAATCCGCGGCATCTGCCACCGGCAAAGCGCACGTTATCAAATCTCACCACAACGTGGGCGGTTTGCCGAAAGAGATGAAGATGGGTCTGGTTGAACCGCTGCGTGAGCTGTTCAAAGACGAAGTGCGTAAGATTGGTCTGGAGCTAGGCCTGCCGTACGACATGCTGTACCGTCACCCGTTCCCGGGACCGGGTCTGGGCGTGCGTGTGCTTGGCGAAGTGAAGAAAGAGTACTGCGACCTGCTGCGTCGCGCGGATGCTATCTTCATTGAAGAGCTGCACAAAGCTGACCTGTACAACAAGGTAAGCCAGGCGTTCACCGTGTTCCTGCCGGTTCGTTCCGTTGGTGTGATGGGCGATGGCCGCAAGTACGACTGGGTTGTTTCCCTGCGTGCGGTCGAAACCATCGACTTTATGACCGCGCACTGGGCACACCTGCCGTATGACTTCTTAGGCCGCGTCTCTAACCGCATTATCAACGAAGTGAACGGTATTTCCCGCGTGGTGTATGACATCAGCGGTAAGCCGCCAGCTACCATTGAGTGGGAATAATATCCCTTTCCGTTAGCGGTTTTTGAACCGGTAATATGCAAAAAACCCTCTGTTTACAGAGGGTTTTTTATTGCACGCATTTCAGCAAATACTTCAGGCGCATGTTCTGCAGGAAAGTACGCTAATCGACCAGTTGCAGCTGAGGCTGCTGCTGAGGTGCGACATTCTGAATACGCACATCCATCTGCGGATAGGGCAGGTCGATGTGGTTGGCGTCCAGCGCCTCTTTAATGTTTTCCAGCAGATCGTAATAGGTGTTCCAGTATTCGATATTGGGAACCCATACGCGCACGTAAAAATTCAACGCTGAAGCGCCCAGTTCGCCCAGACGAACGGTTACCCCACGTTGCTTATCGATGCGGCTGTCCTGCTCGATAATGTGATTAATAACTTGCTTAACCTCTGCAATCCGACTCTGATAACCCACACCAATCACCAGATCGATACGACGAAAAGGGTGACGGGAATAGTTAATGATGTTGTCAGCGATGATCTTACCGTTTGGAATCACCACTTCTTTGCTGTCCGCGGTTAGCAGGGTGGTGGAGAAGATGTGCACCTTTTCTACTGTTCCGGTGACTGCACCAATCTGCACTACTTCTCCGGCGCGAAAAGGCCGCAGGGAAACCAACAGCACGCCAGCGGCAAAGTTGGAAAGCGAGCTTTGTAACGCGAGGCCAATGGCCAGTCCGGCGGCACCGATGACGGCAATAATGGAGGATGTTTCAATACCGATGCGACCTAATGCGGCGACGACGGAAAAGGCGAGGGTAATGTAACGTACCAGCGCGGTGAAGAACTGAATGATCGTTCTGTCGACTTTACGTTTAAGCAGTAACTTTTCCAGCCCACGAGAGAGCAGACGAGCGATAAATTTACCGATAAACAATAAGATCACGGCGGCAACGATATTCCAGCCGAATTGAATGACAGCATCGCTGTGCCCGGCGATCCACTCAAGGCCGCTTCTTATTTTCGGGAATAATAAAAAACCACTCATGGTATTACCCTGTAGTATTTAAAAATGATAACAATTCAAATAACTATTTAATTTTCATGCGAAATATAAATGCTTTCGTCAGTGATATTTGCTGGTGATATTAATTAGCGTTTATTTGAGTACTGTTTGTCTTTTTATGTCCGCTAAACCGGAACGTAAAAATCAGCGCGAATGGTGCGGTGAAGTGGGATGAAAAGATTGTGCATTTGTGCGAAAAATACGGCCGATTATCTGATAATTAAGCGGGAGAGGGGGATATGTGTAAAGTTTCGTCACTCAAATCCCTTACCGGATGGTTAAATGTCAGGCGATTAGCCATCCGGTAAGGAATCTTAATGCTGGGGGTATCACAGGCGCGAGCGATCAATGTTCGTCGGTTTGTGCAGGAGCTGTCTGTTGCGGCTGAGTGGTCTGCTGAGATTCTTTTTTGTCCTGGTGGTGATGCCACGCACCAATGGCGGAGTAGACGAAGCGTCCGAAGAAGAAGAGAAAGCTGATAAGCAGTACGATCCGGATCATGCGACTGTTAAATCGGTGTCGTTTGCGTAGGCTGGTAACCTGGCTCACAAAAGGTTCCTTGTAGTGTACCCAACTGAGGGCGATACTCACATTAAGGCACACTGAGAGGGAATGGTCAATTCTTCCTTATGTAAAATTGCTTCAGTTGTTTTTTCTTCTTATGTTATGGAAATTAATATTATTATTTGCATGAATAATGTATTAACGATAAAAAATAATGAAAAGAGTAATAATTGATGAATGAGGGGCATGTTTTTTGATATGTATCAAGCATCACACTTTGCTGACAACTAAAATCGATGAATCATTGTGATGTATTTTACTTTATCGTTTTAAAGTCAGGTGGGATGCCTGTCTGAATACCCCCTACAGGATGTGTGGGATTCTACTGAGCATCTATGAAACTCAATAAAAATTATATTGGTATTAGAGATAGATGGTGGGCATTACCTCTCATCTTACCTTCTTTGTTGTTGCCTATATTGAGCACTGCCACCACCTATGCCCATATTAGTACGGGGACCGTAATTCTTTTCTACCTGCCGTTAGCGCTGATGATTAGCCTGATGCTTTTTTTTGGCTGGGCGGCATTGCCAGGTATTATCATTTCCATTATCTGGTACAAATATCCGCAGGTCGGGTTATTTGAAACACTTTCAATAATTTCGCACTTTATAGTTACAATCGTGCTTAGCTGGGGAGGATATAAAGTATTTTCTCCCCGACGAAACAACGTTTCCCACGGGGATTCTCACCTGATGTTTCAGCGTATGTTCTGGCAGGTCTTCTGCCCGGCAACGCTGTTTCTGATACTCTTCCAGTTTGCTGCATTTGTGGGTGTCTATGAAAGCAAATCCGGCATGGTGGGCGTTATGCCCTTCAATACAGGCACATTGATCAACTATCAGTCCATACTCGCGGGGAATCTTGTAGGTGTGCCGTTGTGTTATTTCATCATTCGAACAATTCGCAACCCCTTGCATCTGAGAGGCTATTTTTCTCAGTTAAAGCAGCAGTTTGATACCAAAGTGACTAAAACAGAGTTTGCGGTCTGGTTGATTATATTGACTGTGCTAATGGCAATGTTGTGTATGCCGCTCAATGAACAAAGCTCAATATTTAGCACGAATTATACCTTGTCACTGTTACTTCCCGTCATGCTTTGGGGGGCAATGCGTTACGGTTATAGATTTATTTCGTTGATATGGGCGGTCGTACTTATTACCGCAATTCATTATTATCAGCGCTATATGCCATGGTATTCGGGTTACGATACGCAGCTTGCCATTACCTCATCAAGTTATCTGGTTTTTTCCTTCATCGTGAATTTCATTGCTGTCCTGGCAACGCGTCAACGTTTTGTTACCCGGCGCAACCATCGCCTGGCCTTCTTTGACCCTATGGTGCATATTCCGAATTTGCGCGCTTTGAACCGGGATTTGAAAAACGCGCCATGGTCAGTGCTTTGCTTTTTGGGTGTTCCGGGCATGGAGCTGCTGGTGAAAAATTACGGCATTATGCTGCGTATCCAGTACAAGCAAAAACTGGCTCAGTGGATAACACCGTTGCTTGAACAGGATGAGCATGTCTATCAATTGTCAGGTAATGATTTAATCCTGCGTTTTAACACTGAGCTACACCAGGAACGCATTGAAGCACTGGACAGGCATATCAAGCAGTTTCGTTTTGTCTGGGACGGAATGCCTTTGCAACCGCAGGTTGGGATCAGCTTTTGCTATGTCCGTTCTCCTGTTAACCATATCTATTTGTTGCTGGGAGAGTTAAGTACCATTGCCGAATTATCGCTGGCAACCAATTCACCAGAGAATTTGCAGCGGCGTGGTGTGATGCACCTGCAACGTGACCTGAAAGATAAAGTTGCGATGATGAACCGTATTCAGCAGGCGCTGGAGAACAATCGTTTTTTCCTGAAGGCGCAGCCGATTTTTGGCGTGCGTGGCGACGTTTATCACGAAATCCTGCTGCGGCTTGAGGGGGATGACGGTGAAACTATTGCCCCTGATAACTTCTTGCCGGTAGCCCATGAGTTTGGTTTGTCATCCCGTATCGATCTGTGGGTGATTGAAAATACGTTGAAATTTATGGCGCAGAATCGGGAAAAAATGCCCGCCCACCGGTTTGCTATCAACTTATCACCCACCTCAGTATGTCGCGCGCGACTTCCTAATGACATCAATCAGTTACTGAATAAGTACAAGGTTGAAGCATGGCAACTTATCTTTGAAGTGACGGAAAGCAATGCCTTGACCAATGCGGAACAGGCACAGGCAACGTTGCTGCAGCTGCAATCACTGGGCTGTCAGATTGCGATTGATGATTTTGGTACTGGGTATGCCAGCTATGCGCGGCTGAAAAATGTGAATGCCGATATCCTGAAAATTGACGGTAGCTTTATTCGCAATATTGTTTCGAACAGCCTCGACTACCAAATCGTGGCCTCTATTTGCCATCTGGCGCGGATGAAAAGAATGCTGGTGGTTGCGGAGTACGTCGAAAGCGAAGAAATACGCAGTGCGGTGATTTCACTGGGGATTGATTACATGCAGGGGTATCTGATTGGTGAGCCACTGCCGTTGAGTGAAACTCTGGAAAAGCAGGTGCCAGATGAACTGACACCTGCTGAGATCTTATGCGGCGATATCGGGTGAGCTCTCTTCTTCAATTTTGAGTCGCCAGCCTGTTACGGCTTCCCAGTATTGCTGCTCTTTCTCCAGATCGAGCAGCACCAGCGCATTTTGGCTAAACCAGTCATGCGGGAAGCGTAAGGTCCAGTGGCTGTCGTCGGTTATCAGGGTCAAAGTCGGCGGTGTGGTGGTCGCCTGACGCTGATTATTCAACAGCACGCCCAGGCGCAGCAGCTGAATTAACGGCAGAAACTGTTTCTTCTTAAACAGCGTAAAGCGGGGCAAGTCGTCGAGCTTAATCGCTTTGCGATGATAACGAACTAATGTTGCCATCATCAGCTGTTGTTCCTGATTGAAACCAGGTAGATCGCTGTTTTGTAAGATATACGCAGAGTGGCGATGCAAACCGCTGTGGTTGATGTTCAGCCCAACCTCATGCAGCATTGCTGCCCAACGCAGTAACGCTTCCAGTTGGGGATTGGCCAGCTTTGGCTGCTGCGTATGCCACTGGTCGTACATTTGCATCGTCGTTTCTAGTACGCGCCGGGCCTGTTCGCTGTCAATGTTGTACTGGTTCGCCAGGCTGCTGGCGGTACGGCTACGAACGTCCTGGTGGCGAAAACGGCCTTCCATCTCGTACAGCACGCCTTCACGTAACGCACCATCAGAAAGGCGAAGTTCGCGAATAGCTAACGCGTCAAAAACGCCGCACAGAATCGCGAGTCCGGGTACAAACACTGCTTTTCTTTCTTCTGACAACCCCGGCAAGCTGAGCGCATCAAATGACGCGTGCTTCAACACTTCAGATGTCAGCTTGTCCAGACGTTCGGGGGTGATAAAACCGTCTTTTTCACCCATCTCCAGCAGCACTTCATGGGCTGCTTTAATGGTGCCCGATGCGCCCAGCGCAACGTTCCAGCCCTGAATGCGAAACTGCCAGGTTAAGGTTTCGAGCTTTTGCGCAGCCGCCATGCGGGCACGCTGGAAGTTTTCGCGGTTAATTACACCGCGCGGGAAATACATCTGGGCAAAGCTGACGCAACCCATACGGCGGCTTTCGACCAGTTTTGGCTCGAAATCTTCCCCGATCACCAGTTCTGTTGAGCCGCCGCCGATATCGATAACCAGCTTGCGACCTTTTTCCGGCTGCGTATGTTCAACGCCCATAAAGATCAATCGGGCTTCTTCGTTGCCGGAAATAATCTCAATTGGGTAGGGGATGACTTTTTCCGCTCGCTTGAGAAAATCAGTCGCATTCAGTGCCTGACGCAAAGTATGGGTTCCCACGATACATACGCTTGATGGAGGAAACCCCTGCAAACGTTCGGCGAACAGTGATAAACAGCTTAGCCCGCGCTCCATGGCCTCTTCGCTCAGCTTGTTATCTTCGCCGAGGCCATCCGCCAGATGTACGCGTTGTTTCAGTCGCCCAATAATTTGCATTGCGCCATCAACCACGCGGGCAATGACCATATGGAAACTGTTTGAACCAAGGTCTACCGCAGCAAATTCCTGCGGTCGTGGAGTCTTGTCGTGTATTGGCATATCTTTAGTCAGGTTGCTCGAGTGATTTGATGTAATCGTAAATCGCCAATTGTGACTGAACCTTACGGCGGTTTCCGCGCGGTACGTAGCGATTACTCAGTTCTTTATCAATAAAGCGGGCTTTCACCGTGTCGCTGAACAGGATATCGATAATATCCAGCACGCGTTGCTTAAGACGCGGGTCCAGCAGCGGCGTGGCGACTTCGATACGATAGTCGATATTCCTGGTCATCCAGTCTGCGGAGGAGAGATACACCTGCTTGTCACCCCCGTTCTCGAAGATATAGACCCGGTCATGTTCAAGATAGCGATCAACGATGCTGATAACGCGAATATTGTTGCTGATACCTTCCAGATTCGGAATCAAAGAACACATACCACGAATCAACAAATTGACCGGCACACCTGAGCTTGAGGCCGCATAGAGGCGGTCAACCAGACCTTTATCAACCAGGTTATTCAGTTTTAGCGTAATGCCGGAAGGCAGTCCTTGCTGCGCGTTGGCGATCTCTTTGTCGATCATCGCGTACAGCAGACGGCGTGAGTTCTGCGGGGAAACCAGCAGATAATCGAACGTCACCGGGCGATACGGGTTCTCGATGAAGTTAAACACCCGACGCACTTCGTTGGTAATGCGCGAATCGGCAGTTAGCAACGAGTAGTCGGTATACAGGCGTGCCGTTTTTTCGTTGAAGTTCCCCGTCCCGATATGCGCATAGCGCACGACTTCATCACCTTCTTTACGCGAGATAAGGAACAGTTTGGCGTGAATTTTCAGGCCTGGCGCGGAGAAGATGACGTGAACGCCTGCTTCGGTAAGACGCTTGGCCCAATGGATGTTGGCTTCTTCATCGAAGCGGGCCTGCAATTCCACCACCACGGTGACTTTCTTACCGTTGTGCGCGGCATGGATCATTGAATCTATGATGCGTGAATCTTTTGCCACACGGTAGATGTTGATCTTTATAGCCAGCACGCTCGGGTCGAAAGAGGCCTGGCGCAGCAGTTCAAGAACGTGCTCAAAGGTGTGATAGGGGTAATACAGCAGCACGTCGCGTTCACGAACGGCGTCAAAGCCGTTACGAAATTTCTCGTTGTCGAACCAGATATGGCGCAGACGTGGCAGCGGTTTGTTCACCAGGTTAGCTTTGCCAACGTTAGGGAAGTTAATAAAGTCTTTGAAGTTATGGTAACGCCCGCCGGGAACAATCGAGTCGTAGCGAGAAATCGTCAGTTTTTCACGCAGTACTTCGACCAGTGCATTGGGCATGTCACGCTGATAGACAAAACGTACAGGTTCTGCGGTCAGACGCTGTTTCAGGCTGGATGACATCAGCTCCATCAGGCTCGATTCCATCTCGTGCACCAAATCGTATTCGGCGTCACGGGTCATTTTCATCGAATAGGCGTTCAGTGCATCGTAGTCAAAGAACCCTTTGAAAATGTCGTCAAGGCAGTAACGTAAGATGTTGTCCAGCAGGATCATCGGTTTGCGACGGCGCGGGGTTTCCGGCGGCAGATTCACAAAACGGGGAACCTTGTCGGAAGGGATTTCCAGCAGCGCGTAGCGGATCGTATCACCACGGATAATTTCTACCGCCAGATAGGTGTAATCATCTTTCAAAAACTGGACTAAATCCGTCTCGCGGTTAATCAGGATCGGCGTGATGTGCTGGCGAAGATATTGCTTGAAGTAATGACGCAACCAGCTTTGCTGATTGACCGACAACTGGCGTTCGTTGATTAAGAAAATCTGATTGCGCGCCATTTCCAACAGCAACTCGTTGTACAGGCCGTCAAATTCCTGATCGGCTTTTAATACGCGGGCCTGGATTTTGCCTAACAAATGGCGGGAGTGAGAGTTTGAACCCTGTTCTTCGCTAATAATGATTCGGCGCTTCAGTTCGGCAAAACGAACCTTATAAAACTCGTCGAGATTATTGGAATAGATGCCTAAGAAACGCATCCGTTCGATCAACGGGTTTGACTTATCAGCAGCTTCCTGGAGTACACGTTCGTTGAACGCTAACCAGCTGAGTTCTTTCTCGATGTATAGCTTTTCCTGACCCATTACCACTTTTACTCCGTTTCATTCACGGGACACTACCGATTTATTATGGCGAGCATTGCTCTCAGATGTCCAACTGTGCCAGAAAAATATGACAATAAACCGTCTGATAGCAAAGAGAAAGGGGGAGCGTAGATGAATACCGGTGGTATTAACCGGAAAAGGTAGTTATGCCTGTAAGCCGGATGGTGACATTCGGCTTACAGGTTGGTTTTTTTATTATTCGTCGGCGGCGTAGCCTTGTGGAGGCAAACGAACGCCATCCAGCCATGCAGCGTTATCACGCATCTTCAGGCGACCATCGATAAACCAGCTTACCACCAGCGGGTAAATGGTATGTTCCTGAGCCTGAACCCGTGCCGTGACATCATCTTCGCTGTCGCCTTCAAATACTGGAACTTTGGCCTGGAGAATGACCGGTCCGCCGTCCAACTCATCCGTCACGAAATGGACTGAGGTACCATGTTCTTCATCGCCGTTTTCCAGTACCTGGCGGTGCGTATGCAGGCCGGGATACTTCGGCAATAAAGACGGGTGGATATTCAGCAATCGTTCAGCATAGTGAGCGACAAACGCCGGGCTGAGGATACGCATATAACCGGCCAGCACCACGACATCGGGTGCATAGGCGTCAATCTCTTGTATCAGTTGGCGGTCGAATGCTTCGCGACTGGCAAACTGGGCGGCTTCCAGCGAGTGTGCCGGAATATTCGCTTCGCGTGCGCGCTCAAGGCCGAACGCATCGGCCTTGTTACTGAATACTGCACGTATGGTGCCATTGATTTTTTTCTGTTCGCAGGCGTCGATTATCGCCTGCAAATTGCTTCCGTTGCCGGAAATGAGCACCACAATGTTTTTCATTCAATGACCACACGCTGTTCGGAATCAGAAGCTTTGATGATACCGATTTTCCATGCGTTTTCACCTTTCTCATTGAGCAAAGCAAGGGCTTTGTCCACTTCCGGAGCTGGCAGGGCGATAACCATACCTACACCGCAGTTAAAGGTGCGATACATCTCATGCTGGCTGACGTTACCCGCCGTTTGCAGCCAGTTGAAGACGGCTGGCCACTGCCATGAAGATTCGTCGATCACTGCCTGCGTGTTGTCTGGCAGAACGCGTGGAATATTTTCCCAGAAGCCGCCGCCGGTCAGGTGGGCAATGGCGTGCACATCAACCTTCTCGATCAGTTCCAGAATGGATTTCACGTAAATGCGGGTAGGGGCCAGTAAGTGATCGGCCAGCGGCTTGCCTTCAAGCTCGGTGGTTTCTGGGTCACAACCGCTGACTTCTACAATTTTACGCACCAGAGAGTAGCCGTTGGAGTGCGGGCCGCTGGAGCCGAGCGCAATCAGTACGTCACCGTCAGCCACTTTTGAACCGTCGATAATCTCTGATTTTTCGACGACGCCAACGCAGAAACCTGCCACGTCGTAATCTTCGCCGTGGTACATCCCCGGCATTTCAGCTGTTTCCCCGCCGACCAGCGCACAGCCAGACTGCAGGCAGCCTTCGGCAATCCCGTTAATGACGCTGGCTGCGGTGTCCACATCCAGTTTGCCGGTTGCATAGTAGTCGAGGAAGAACAGCGGCTCAGCGCCCTGAACCACGAGGTCGTTGACGCACATTGCGACGAGGTCAATGCCGATAGTGTCGTGGCGTTTCAGATCCATCGCCAGACGCAGTTTTGTACCAACGCCATCAGTGCCGGAAACCAGTACCGGTTCACGATATTTTTGCGGCAATGCGCACAGCGCACCGAAGCCACCCAGACCACCCATAACTTCCGGACGACGAGTTTTCTTTACTACGCCTTTGATTCGATCAACCAGAGCATTACCTGCATCAATATCAACACCGGCATCTTTGTAGCTAAGAGAGGTTTTATCGGTCACTGCCTGCTTCCCCACATGTTTACTTGCAGTAAAAGTTAAATTCGGCGCAATTCTAACAGGGAAAGCAAACGTTTGCGAGCCTGCTCTGCATCAAGTTTTATCTGCTGGTTTTTTCAGCATTTTACAATCATTTATCTATTTGTTTGAGCTGCGCCACGAAAATGAAACCGGGTACAGTCTTGTGCTTGAATCCTGTTAGCCGAATGCACAGTATCGTACTGAAACCGGTTTCTGTTTTCTGTTGCGGACCTCATCAACAGCGTTTTGCGCAGAGTCATCACGATAGGGGAAGGGTATGTCAGGATTTAAAGCAGATTTCATGTGGGGTGGTGCTGTCGCTGCTCATCAACTGGAAGGTGGCTGGCAGGAGGGCGGAAAAGGCGTCAGCGTTGCCGATGTCATGACCGCGGGAGCGCATGGGGTGGCGCGTGAAATTACCGACGGTGTGATTGCCGGTAAAAATTACCCTAACCATGAGGCCATCGATTTTTATCATCGCTATAAAGACGACATAAAGCTGTTTGCCGAAATGGGTTTTAAATGTTTTCGCACCTCTATTGCCTGGACACGTATTTTCCCCTTAGGCGATGAAGAACAACCCAATGAGGCTGGCCTACAGTTCTATGATGACCTGTTTGACGAATGCCTGAAATATGGCATTGAGCCGGTGATTACGCTGTCGCATTTTGAGATGCCTTACCATCTGGTGACGGAGTACGGCGGCTGGCGCAACCGCAAGCTTATCGATTTCTTTGTCCGTTTTGCCAGGGTGGTATTCACTCGTTACCAGCACAAAGTGAAGTACTGGATGACGTTTAATGAGATTAACAACCAGGCAAATTATCACGAAGATTTCGCGCCCTTTACTAACTCAGGTCTGAAATACCAGCCTGGCGAAGACCGCGAGCCGGTCATGTACCAGGCGGCGCACTATGAGCTGGTGGCAAGCGCGCTGGCGGTAAAGGTCGCGCGTGAGATTAACCCGGAATTACAAATAGGGTGCATGATTGCCATGTGTCCAATCTATCCGCTGACCTGCGCGCCAGACGATATGATGATGGCGATGAATGCCATGCACCGGCGTTACTGGTTTACTGACGTCCATGTGCGCGGCAAATACCCGCGGCATCTTCTCAACTACTTTGCCCGTCGTGGCTTTGAACTGGATATCACCGAGGAAGACCGTCAGGCGCTGGCCAAGGGCTGCGTTGATTACATCGGCTTTAGCTATTATATGTCTTTCGCGACCCAGGCAACGGCGGACAACCCACAGCTGGATTACGACGAGTCGAAAAGCCTGGTTTCCAACCCGTACGTGCAGAAATCGGACTGGGGCTGGCAGATTGATCCGGTTGGCCTACGTTATTCACTGAACTGGTTCTGGGATCATTATCAACTGCCACTATTTATTGTGGAGAATGGATTTGGCGCCATTGATGTGCGCGAGGACGATGGTACAGTTAACGACCAGTACCGTATCGACTACCTTGCCGCCCACATACGTGAGATGAAAAAAGCGGTGGTGGAAGATGGCGTGGATCTGATGGGATATACCCCGTGGGGCTGCATTGATTTAGTCTCTGCCGGGACAGGGGAGATGAAAAAACGCTACGGGTTTATCTATGTCGATAAAAATAATGACGGTAGCGGGACATTAACGCGCTCACCTAAAAAATCTTTTTCGTGGTATCAAAAAGTCATCCAGACCAATGCTGAATATCTTTAAAATTCATAGTATTGACAGCAAGCCCCGCCATCAGTGCGGGGCTTGTTTTATACTCATCATTCAGACGCAAATGACTTTGGTTGATCCATATCAAGCGTATGCAGTGTTGCGCCAGAGAGGAAAAGCGGTATAATCCGGCGATTTTTTTTGTGGTTGCCATTCGTCTGAGGAAAGGAGAAGAGTATGAAGATCGTGGAAGTCAAACACCCACTCGTCAAACACAAGCTGGGACTGATGCGTGAAAACGACATCAGCACTAAACGCTTTCGTGAACTCGCCTCGGAAGTTGGCAGTCTGCTGACTTATGAAGCAACCGCTGGTCTGGAAACCGAAAAGGTGACCATTGAAGGCTGGAACGG
This sequence comes from Citrobacter sp. Cpo148, assembly GCF_030332375.1. Taxonomy (NCBI): domain Bacteria; kingdom Pseudomonadati; phylum Pseudomonadota; class Gammaproteobacteria; order Enterobacterales; family Enterobacteriaceae; genus Citrobacter; species Citrobacter sp. Cpo148. Next base: position 128,796 of record NZ_JAOWHY010000049.1, on the reverse strand, counting down.
TCCAGTTGAAGTTGACCAAATCAAAGGCAAAAAAATCACCGTTGTGCCTATCCTGCGTGCGGGCCTGGGCATGATGGAAGGCGTTCTGGAAAACGTTCCGAGCGCGCGTATCAGCGTTGTTGGTATGTACCGTAACGAAGAGACGCTGGAGCCGGTTCCGTATTTCCAGAAGCTGGTTTCTAACATCGATGAGCGTATGGCGCTGATCGTTGACCCAATGCTGGCAACCGGCGGCTCTGTTATCGCCACTATCGATCTGCTGAAAAATGCAGGCTGCACCAGCATTAAAGTGCTGGTCCTGGTTGCGGCACCGGAAGGTATCGCGGCACTGGAAAAAGCGCACCCGGATGTGGAGCTGTACACCGCCTCCATCGATCAGGGACTGAACGAGCACGGATACATTATTCCGGGGCTCGGCGATGCCGGCGATAAGATTTTTGGTACTAAGTAAACGAATAAGTGAAAAGAAGCCGACTTTAAGAGTCGGCTTTTTTTTGAATAAAACAACCCAATGGCTAATAACAAACAACACTCAGAGGAAAACACTATGACGCGCCGTGCTATCGGGGTGAGTGAAAGACCGCCGCTTTTACAGACAATCCCGCTTAGTTTGCAGCACCTGTTCGCCATGTTTGGCGCAACGGTACTGGTGCCAGTCCTGTTCCACATCAACCCGGCTACCGTTCTGCTGTTTAACGGCATTGGTACGTTGCTGTATCTCTTTATTTGTAAGGGTAAAATTCCCGCATATCTGGGTTCCAGCTTTGCCTTTATTTCCCCGGTACTGCTGCTGCTGCCGTTAGGGTATGAAGTGGCGCTGGGCGGTTTCATTATGTGCGGCGTCTTGTTCTGCCTGGTTTCTTTCATTGTTAAGAAGGCAGGAACCGGCTGGCTGGATGTCATGTTCCCGCCTGCGGCGATGGGCGCAATCGTTGCCGTCATCGGTCTGGAGCTGGCTGGCGTTGCTGCGGGTATGGCGGGGTTACTGCCTGCTGAGGGGCAATTACCGGATTCAAAAACCATCATCATTTCTATGGTAACGCTGGCGGTAACGGTCTTTGGTTCCGTATTGTTCCGCGGTTTTATGGCGATTATCCCGATTCTGATCGGGGTGCTGGCCGGTTATGCGCTTTCCTTCGTGATGGGCGTTGTGGACACTACGCCGATTGCGCAGGCCCACTGGTTCGCGCTGCCGACGTTCTACACGCCGCGTTTTGAATGGGTTGCCATTCTGACCATCCTGCCAGCGGCGCTGGTGGTCATCGCCGAACACGTCGGGCATCTGGTAGTGACGGCGAATATCGTGAAAAAAGATTTGATTCGCGATCCTGGCCTGCATCGTTCTATGTTTGCCAACGGTCTGTCTACGGTAATCTCTGGTTTCTTCGGCTCTACGCCGAACACCACGTACGGCGAAAATATCGGCGTAATGGCGATCACCCGCGTTTACAGTACCTGGGTTATCGGTGGTGCGGCAATTTTCGCCATTCTTCTCTCCTGCGTGGGTAAACTGGCGGCGGCGATCCAAATTATCCCACTGCCGGTTATGGGCGGCGTATCGCTGCTGCTGTACGGTGTGATTGGCGCTTCTGGTATTCGCGTACTGATCGAGTCGAAGGTTGACTATAACAAGGCGCAGAACCTGATCCTGACTTCGGTTATTTTGATCATCGGCGTAAGTGGCGCGAAAGTTCACATCGGTGCCGCAGAGCTGAAAGGCATGGCGCTGGCGACCATCGTTGGTGTCTGTCTGAGCCTGATTTTCAAAGTTATCAGCCTGCTGCGTCCGGAAGAAGTTGTGCTTGACGCGAAAGATGCAGACAGTCCGCAACAGTAAATCTCTGACCGGGCGGCAGCGCTGCCCGGTTCTATCGCGACGTATTTCTGTGTTAAACTCAACGCGATTTTATGAAATCCTGGGTTGAGGTATCTCTGAACACACCGGCACAGCTCTCTTTGCCACTTTATCTTCCTGACGACGAAACTTTCGCAAGTTTCTGGCCGGGGGATAACTCCTCTTTACTGGCTGCACTGCAAAACGTGCTGCGTCAGGAACATAGCGGGTATATTTATCTCTGGTCGCGTGAAGGCGCTGGCCGTAGTCATTTGCTGCATGCAGCCTGTGCGGAACTCTCCGCGCGCGGCGATGCGGTAGGCTACGTGCCGCTCGACAAACGCACCTGGTTCGTCCCCGAGGTGCTCGACGGGATGGAGCATTTATCGCTGGTTTGCATTGATAACATCGAATGTGTGGCCGGTGATTCGCTGTGGGAAATGGCGATCTTTGATCTCTACAACCGTATCCTGGAGTCGGGGAAAACGCGTTTGCTGATCACCGGCGATCGTCCGCCAAGACAGCTGAATCTGGGGTTGCCGGATCTCGCCTCACGCCTGGACTGGGGGCAAATCTACAAGCTACAACCGCTTTCCGATGAAGATAAGCTGCAGGCGTTGCAATTACGCGCCAGACTTCGTGGATTTGAACTGCCGGAAGATGTGGGACGTTTTCTGCTGAAGCGTCTGGATCGTGAAATGCGAACGCTGTTTATGACGTTGGATCAGTTAGATCATGCGTCGATCACCGCCCAGCGTAAGCTGACCATTCCGTTCGTAAAAGAAATTCTGAAGCTGTAAGCGCCGCAGCCGAGAAGACTGCGGCAGGTTGCAGGTTAACCGACGATTTCCAGTACCTGCTCAGGCGGGCGTCCAATTCGAGCCTGACCTTTGGCAACCACAATCGGGCGCTCCATCAGTTTCGGGTTTTCCACCATTGCCTGAATCAGCGCATCTTCACTCAGATTTTTGTCCGCCAGGTTAAGCGATTTATAGAGATCCTCTTTCTGGCGCATCAGTTCACGCGCGCTGGACATACCGAGCATTTGCAGCAGTTCGCGCAGGGTTGCTGCGTCAGCCGGCGTTTCCAGATACAACACCACTTCCGGGTCCACGCCGTTGGACTTCAGTAATTCCAGCGTTTCACGGCTCTTGGAGCAGCGTGGGTTATGGTAGATTTTAATCGCGTCTGACATGACTTCTCCTTGCATAACAATACTGCCGGATGGCGGCCAAAAGACCTTATCCGGCCTACATATTGCGTCTGACGTAGGCCGGATAAGACGCTACAGCGTCGCCATCCGGCAAGGGTTCGATAATTACATTTTCGTGTACGGTTTAAAGCGTTCTTGCAGCTGGCGTAGCTGGTCAATACGGGCATCGTATCTGGCCTGCTGCTGGCTACCCAGTTTCACCTGAGAGCTTGCGCTGCTGAGCATCGAAATAGCCTGATCCAGACGTCCCGCGAGGGCATACCCCTCCGCGCGCGCCGCCAGCTCCTGATCGCGGTTGCTCAGGTTGGCTTCCGTTTGCGCTAACAGATCCCAGCCGTTAGGGTCATCTTTATGGTTAAACGTATAGCGATTCAGGATGGTCGCCGCCTCTTTGGCTTGTCCACCCTGTAAATAGGCATTCGCCAGGTTGAGCTGCAGAACCGGGTTAGTGCGCAGGTCGCGGGCGTTTTTCAGGCGGTTAATGGCATCACTGGTTTTCTTCTGGCCGAGATCGATATCCGTTGCCAGGTCGAGATACCAGGCATTGTTAGGATCTGCCGCCAGCAGCGGTTGCAGCGCTTTACGCGCCTCGTCGTATTTACTGGCTTCCATCGCCTGCAATGCCCGGCCATACTGCGCCGCACGTTGCTCACGTACGTTGCCTTTCGACCAGCTACTCAGCAGGTCATCGGTCAACTGGTTACGACCAGAGTTGTACATGCCTAAGGTTCGTGCCTTAGCCAGATAAAAATCTTCTGACGACTGGACGACCACCGGGCGCATCTGGTTGGCGCGGTTACGGGCATCAGACAGACGGCTTTCCGGCAGGGGGTGAGTCAGCAAAATTTCCGGCGGACGCGAAGAGTAACGAGCCTGGTCGAGCAGTTTTTCCAGGAACGTTGGCATGGCCTGGGGATCGAATCCCGAGCGTTGCAGTACCTGAATACCAATGCGATCTGCTTCCTGTTCGTTTTGCTGCGTAAAGCTGATCATTCCCTGACGTGTACCCGCCAGCGTACCGGTCAGCGCCGCCATACCCGCCTGCGGGCTGGCCATTGCTAATAAAATTGAACCTAATGCGCCAACCCACGTTAGCGGTGCGCTACGTTTCTGGTCTTCCATGGCACGCGCCAGGTGGCGTTGCGTGACGTGGGAAATTTCGTGCGCCATAACCGATGCCAGCTGGCTTTCGTTGTCGGAATAGCGGAATAGTGCGGAGTGCAGGACAACGTTGCCGCCAAAGAAAGCAAAGGCGTTGATTTCATCGTTGTTAATCAAAAAGAAGGTGAAGGGCGTTTTTACCGAGTCGGCGTGCGAGACCAGACGCATCCCCAGCGCATTAATGTATTGGGTGAGCAATGGATCGTTAATTAATGGCGCACTGCCGCGCAGTTGGCGTACGTAATAATCGCCCATCTGCATTTCCTGTCCTATGGAAAGCGTACTGCCTGCCGACGTTCCCATATCAGGCAGGGTGTCCGCAGTATCAGCAAATGCGGGCGCAACCTGACCGATAGTCAGTGCGGCAATGAGGGTAGCAACCAGGTTTTTTTTCAACTGCCTGAACATAACCTCTGTCCTGTATTCTTTTTTGAGATAGCCATTTGACCGATGCTGTGAAGTATCGTTCACACTCCGCAAGCTTACGGAGTGTAACTGCGAAACCTGACGATGAACACCCAGGAAAAATGTCTTTTCACTTTGCGTAATCAGCCATAAAAAGCGAAGTCTTTTTTGTGACATTTCGATACAATTCGGGATCGCAATCCCGCTATTGGGTTCATGGAAGGGTTTTATGCTCGAAATGTTGATGCAATGGTATCGTCGCCGCTTTAGCGACCCCGAAGCCATCGCCCTGCTGATTATTCTTGTTGCCGGTTTTGGCATCCTGTTTTTCTTTAGCGGTCTTTTGGCGCCGCTGCTGGTCGCCATTGTGCTGGCGTACCTGCTTGAATGGCCGACAGTGCGGCTGGAACATATTGGGTGTTCACGGCGTTGGGCGACATCGATTGTGCTGGTGGTATTTGTCGGTATTTTACTGCTGATGGCCTTTGTTGTGATGCCTGTTGCGTGGCAGCAGGGAATTTACCTGATCCGCGACATGCCCGGCATGCTCAATAAATTGTCTGATTTTGCCGCCACCTTGCCACGACGTTACCCGGCGCTGATGGATGCGGGCATCATTGATGCGATGGCGGAAAATATGCGCTCACGAATGCTCACCATGGGGGATTCAGTGGTGAAATATTCGTTAGCCTCCCTGGTCGGATTACTCACGCTGGCGGTTTATCTGGTGCTTGTCCCGTTGATGGTGTTCTTCCTGATCAAAGATAAAGGCCAGATGCTGAACGCCGTGCGCCGGGTGCTGCCGCGTAACCGCGGGCTGGCGGGGCAGGTATGGAAAGAGATGAATCAGCAAATCACCAACTATATCCGCGGGAAGGTGCTGGAAATGGTGGTGGTCGGCGTAGCGACCTGGCTCGGCTTCCTGCTGTTTGGTCTCAACTATTCGCTGTTGCTGGCGGTACTGGTCGGGTTCTCTGTGCTGATCCCGTATATCGGCGCTTTTGTGGTGACGATTCCGGTGGTTGGCGTGGCGCTGTTCCAGTTCGGGCTTGGCACTGAGTTCTGGAGCTGTTTTGCTGTGTACCTGATAATCCAGGCACTGGACGGCAATTTGCTGGTTCCCGTGCTGTTCTCCGAGGCGGTCAATCTGCATCCACTGGTGATTATTCTCTCCGTGGTGATTTTCGGCGGTCTGTGGGGATTCTGGGGCGTATTCTTTGCGATTCCTCTGGCGACGTTAATCAAAGCGGTAATGCATGCCTGGCCGGATGGTCAGGTCGTTGACGAACCCTAATCTGCAAGATCCGGCGATATCATGTCGCCGGATCTGAACTTGTCTGACCTCTATCCACTCTTTCTGAATAATCTCCTTTGGTGTCGTTTTTCTCCGCGTTTGTCTTTAACTTGACCATCGTGATGTCTTTTAGTCACACAAGGATTAAGGCCAACAGGAGAACAAAATGGGTCACAGCACACACACGCAGCAAAAGGTGGGATGGGGCGGTTATCTCGCTTTTTTTATTACGATTATTCTTTTTTCCGGCATGTTTGCGAAAAGTACCGAATGGTGGCGGGTCTTTGACTTCACCGTCCTCAACGGTGCGTTTGGGCAGATTAATGATGCGGGCGACACGGCAGTCTCTTTTCGTGGCACTGGGGGGATGGGGGCAAAAGACGGCTTCTTATTCGCGCTTGAGCTGGCGCCTTCCGTCATTCTTTCACTCGGGATCATTTCCGTCACCGAAGGGTTGGGTGGTTTACGTGCGGCACAACAGCTGATGACGCCTGTCCTGCGTCCGTTACTGGGCATTCCGGGTATTTGTTCGCTGGCGTTGATTGCGAATTTGCAAAATACCGATGCCGCGGCCGGGATGACCAAAGAAATGGCGGAAGAGGGCATTATCACAGAGCAGGAACGCGCTATTTTTGCCTGCTGGCAAACCAGCGGTAGCGCGTGCATTACCAACTATTTTTCTTCTGGCGCAGCGCTGTTTACGATGGTGACCGTTCCGGTGATTACGCCGCTGGCGGTGATCCTTGTCTTCAAATTTGTGGGTGCGAACCTGTTGCGTGTGTGGATCGCGCAGCTGGAAAATCGCCGTATGCAGCAGGAGGCGTGAGATGACAACACAGGTACGTAAAAACGTCATGGATATGTTTATCGATGGCGCACGGCGCGGGTTTACCATTGCAACAACCAGTCTGTTGCCTAACGTGGTGATGGCGTTTGTGATTATTCAGGCGCTGAAGGTGACAGGGCTGCTCGAGGTTGTCGGGCGGGTATGCGAGCCGGTAATGGCGCTGTGGGGGCTGCCAGGGGAATCTGCCACTGTGCTGCTGGCAGCGGTGATGAGTATGGGAGGCGGCGTCGGCGTGTGCGCCAGTCTGGTTGTCGCCGGTACGCTTTCGGGACATGATGCCACGGTGTTGTTACCGGCTATCTACCTGATGGGCAATCCGGTGCAAAATGTGGGCCGTTGTCTGGGGACCGCGGGGGTTCATCCTCGTTATTACCCGCTAATTATTGCGGTATGCGTCATTAATGCGCTGCTCTCTATTTGGGTTATGCAGGTTATTGCCTGACAAGGAAGGTTATGAACTGTTCAATTCTTGATTTGACGTTGTTCCAGCAGGGACACGTGTATGCGCCGGAAGATTTAGGGCGACAGGATATACTGGTCTCCGGCAGCAAAATTGTTGCCATCGCCCCGTCAATTTCTCCTGAAGACTTTCCCGGTTGCGAGTGTATCAATCTTGACGGCGCGATTGTGTGCCCAGGATTTATCGATCAACACGTCCATCTTATTGGCGGCGGCGGGGAGGCGGGGCCGCATACCCGCACGCCGGAAGTGCGCTTGTCACGGCTGGTTGAAGCTGGCGTCACGTCGGTGGTGGGTTTGCTGGGTACCGATGGCATTACCCGTCACCCGGAATCGCTGCTGGCAAAAACCCGCGCGCTGGAGTTTGAAGGCATCAGCGCCTGGATGCTGACCGGGGCGTACTCTCTGCCTTCCCCGACTATCACCGGCAGCATCGATCGCGACGTGGCGCTGATCGATAAAGTGATTGGCGTGAAGTGTGCGGTTTCGGACCATCGTTCTTCAGCCCCGGATACCTCGGCGCTGGCAAATATGGCGGCGCAGTCGCGTGTCGGCGGATTGTTAGGGCGCAAACCGGGGATCAGCGTTTTCCATATGGGCGACAGCCAGCGCATGCTGGAACCGTTGTACCAGATCCTTGACTGTTGCGATGTGCCGATTACTAAACTGTTGCCGACACACGTTAACCGTGCGGAACCGCTGTTCCAGGCGGCGCTGGAGTATGCCCGTAAAGGTGGTTATATCGACATTACCAGCAGCATTGATGAGCCCGTCGACCCCGCCACGGCTATCGCCACGGCGCTGCGCCAGAACGTGCCGCTGTCGCGCATTACCCTGAGCTCGGATGGCAACGGCAGCCAGCCGGAATTTGATGAGCTTGGCAATCTCACCGGCATCGGTGTTGCGGGGTTTGAATCACTGGCTGAGACGGTGCGCCAGTTGGTGAAGGTTCATGCCATACCGCTGGAACAGGCGCTGTGTCCGCTGACGCGTACGGTCGCAGAATTTTTGGCACTGGAGCATAAAGGGCGTCTGGCGGTGGGATGCGATGCGGACATTCTGGTGCTCAACGGCGCGCTGGAAGTTCATCACCTGTGGGCGAAGGGAAAAGCCGTAGTCAGGGAGCAGAAAGCGTGTGTGAAAGGGACGTTTGAGTAACCGGGCGGTCATCTGCCGGATGGCGACGCTAACGCGTCTTATCCGGCCTACGCGCGTGCATTTGTAGGCCGGATAAGGCGTTCACGCCGCCATCCGGCATTTCACGGTCAGGCGTTCTCTTTCAGCCAATTCATTACCACGTCGTGGTGGTTGCTGGTTTTGAAGTCATCAAACACATGCTCAATTTTCCCTTCGGCATCAATCAGAAAGCTGATGCGGTGGATGCCATCGTAGGTTTTGCCCATAAATGACTTCTCACCCCAGACGCCGAACTGCTCGCAAACCTGATGATCTTCATCGGACAGGAGCGTGAAATTCAGGACTTCTTTCTCCGCGAATCGGGAAAGCTTCTCTGGTTTGTCAGTGCTGATCCCCAGCACTTCAACACCCGCTTTTTTTAACTCATCCATGTTATCGCGCAGGCCGCAGGCCTGTACGGTACAGCCGGGTGTCATGGCTTTCGGGTAAAAATAAACCAGAACACGCTGTCCCTGGAAGTCGGTTAAATTTACTTGTTCTCCGTCTTGATCCGGCAAGCTAAATTTCGGTGCGATATCACCGGCTTTCAGTGGGTTCATTACTTAACTCCATCCTGTTCATCATGCTGTGAGTAATTGACGACGTTAATACTGCCTTGCGCATTGAGTTCTGTACAGAGTGCTTTAAACGCATCTTCAATATTTGCCGAATCATGTGACGCAGGACTATGTGCGGTAATTTGAATAAACAACTGCGCCGCCTTTCCATTCTCAGCCGGTTGCGTGCGTGAAACCAGTTCCGCAATATTCATTTGGTGGCTGTCAAACAGAGCGGTGAAGCGTTCAATCAAATGGGGAGAATCAGGGACATCGACCTGCACCCATACCGTAGCAGGCATTGCCGGACGGGGGCGCGCGGTCGTGCGCTTCATCACAATGAGTAAATCCAGCTCTGCGCCTTTTAATGGCAGGGTTGATTCAATCAGGGTGATGGCATTCCAGGTGCCCGACAGCAACATGATAAACGTGAACTCATCACCCAGCATGGCCAGTCGGCTGTCTTCGATATTACAGCCGCAACTGCTGACATGACGCGTGATGGTGTTCACAATTCCTGGGCGATCGGCACCCAGCGCAGTAATGACCAGATAGTGTTGCGATGACGATGTCAAACCTGTTCTTCCTTTGAGCGGTGAGGTAATCATAAGGAAAGCATAAAAAAAACATGCATACAACAATCAGAACGGCTCTGGTCGCTTGCTTTTATTGTCGTACCAAACGTACCATTGAGACACTTGTTTGCACAGAGGATGGCCCATGTTCACGGGAAGTATTGTCGCGCTTGTTACGCCGATGGATGAGAAAGGTAAAGTCTGCCGGTCGAGCCTGAAAAAACTGATTGATTATCATGTCGCCAGCGGCACCTCGGCGATCGTTTCTGTTGGCACCACCGGTGAGTCCGCCACCCTGAGTCATGATGAACATGGCGATGTGGTGATGATGACGCTGGAACTGGCTGACGGGCGTATTCCGGTGATTGCCGGAACCGGCGCCAATGCGACCGCGGAAGCCATTAGTCTGACGCAGCGTTTCAACGACAGCGGTGTTGTCGGCTGCCTGACGGTGACGCCTTACTACAACCGCCCAACCCAGGAAGGTTTGTTCCAGCATTTCAAAGCCATCGCTGAGCATACTGACCTGCCGCAAATTCTGTATAATGTGCCGTCCCGTACTGGCTGCGATATGCTGCCGGAAACCGTTGGTCGTCTGGCGAAAGTTAAAAATATTATCGCTATTAAAGAGGCCACGGGGAACTTAAGTCGCGTTCACCAGATCAAAGAGCTGGTTTCGGACGACTTTATTCTGCTCAGCGGTGATGACGCGACCGGACTGGATTTTATGCAGCTCGGTGGTCATGGCGTGATTTCCGTAACGTCTAACGTTGCGGCACGTGATATGGCTGAAATGTGCAAACTGGCGGCAGCCGGGCAATTTGCCGAGGCGCGGGTGATTAACCAGCGTCTGATGCCGTTACACAACAAACTATTTGTCGAACCCAATCCTATCCCCGTGAAATGGGCGTGTAAGGAGTTGGGACTTGTGGCGACCGATACGCTACGTCTGCCGATGACGCCAATCACGGACAATGCTCGTGAAATCGTCAAAGCGGCGCTTAAGCATGCCGGTTTGCTGTAAAGTTTAGGGAGATTTGATGGCTTACTCAGTACAAAAGTCGCGCCTGGCCAAGGTTGCGGGTGTTTCGCTTGTTATGTTGCTCGCGGCCTGTAGCTCTGACTCGCGCTATAAGCGCCAGGTGAGCGGTGATGAATCCTATCTGGAGGCCGCACCGCTTGCTGAGCTTCATGCTCCAGCTGGGATGATTTTGCCGGTTATGTCGGGCGACTATAATATCCCGGTAACCAACGGCAGTGGTGCCGTGGGTAAAGCGCTGGATATTCGTCCACCGGCTCAGCCGTTAGCATTAGTCACCGGTGCTCGCACACAGATCGCGGGTGATACGTCGACATTACTGGTGGAAAACGGTCGTGGCAACACACTGTGGCCGCAGGTCGTTAGCGTCATTCAGTCTAAAAACTACACGATCACCAAACGTGATGATGCCAGCCAGACGTTGACCACCGACTGGGTTGACTGGAACCGTCTGGATGAAGACGAGCAGTACCGTGGACGTTATCAAATCTCGGTTAAACCGCAGGGCTATCAGCAAGCGGTAACGGTGAAACTGGTTAACCTCGAGCAGGCGGGTAAACCCGTAGCCGATGCGGCATCAATGCAGCGTTACAGCGCTGAGATGATGAACGTTATCTCTGCTGGTCTGGATAAGAACGCCACCGACGCCGCGAATGCCGCGCAGAACCGCTCTGCAGCCACCATGGATGTTCAGAGCGCCGCCGATGACACCGGTTTACCAATGCTGGTGGTACGTGGACCGTTCAACGTGGTGTGGCAGCGTCTGCCGGCAGCGCTTGAGAAAGTGGGGATGAAGGTAACCGACAGCACCCGTTCTCAGGGCAGCATCGCGGTGACCTACAAACCACTGTCCGATAGCAACTGGCAGGAGTTGGGCGCAAGCGATCCGGGTCTGGTATCCGGCGACTATAAACTGCAGGTCGGTGATTTAGACAACCGCAGCAGCTTGCAGTTTATCGATCCGAAGGGGCATACCCTGACGCAAAGCCAGAACGACGCGCTGGTCGCCGTCTTCCAGGCAGCGTTCAGTAAGTAAAAATAAAGGGCTGGATAACTCCAGCCCTTTTTTTCTGATATGATACGCAAACGTGTGCGTCGGCAGAAAAACGCAATATTTATCGTTAATTCACACCCAGGAGTAATAAAGATGCAAAAGCAAGCTGAGTTGTATCGTGGTAAAGCGAAGACCGTATACAGCACGGAAAACCCGGACCTGTTGGTGCTCGAATTCCGCAATGATACGTCAGCAGGGGATGGCGTGCGCATTGAACAGTTTGACCGTAAAGGCATGGTGAACAACAAATTCAACCATTTCATTATGACTAAACTGCAAGAAGCGGGTATTCCTACCCAGATGGAGCGACTGCTTTCTGATACCGAATGTCTGGTGAAAAAACTGGAGATGGTACCGGTTGAATGTGTGGTACGTAACCGCGCGGCAGGCTCTCTGGTTAAGCGTTTAGGCGTTGAGGAAGGTATTGAACTGAATCCGCCGCTGTTTGATCTGTTCCTGAAAAACGATGCTATGCACGATCCAATGATTAACGATTCCTATTGCGAAACTTTTGGTTGGGTGAGCAAAGAGAATCTGGCGCGTATGAAAGAGCTGACCTACAAAGCTAACGACGTGCTGAAAAAGATGTTTGATGATGCTGGTCTGATTCTGGTCGACTTCAAACTTGAGTTTGGTTTGTATAAAGGTGAAGTGGTCCTGGGTGATGAATTCTCACCGGACGGTAGCCGCCTGTGGGACAAAGAAACGCTGGATAAAATGGACAAAGATCGCTTCCGCCAGAGTCTGGGCGGCCTGATCGAAGCCTATGAAGCCGTCGCGCATCGCCTGGGTGTGAAGTTAGACTAATCTTCCCCTGAGCCGGCGATCGCTCTCCGGCTCATTAACCCCACCTGATTTGATTACTATTTCTTATGGTAATCCTGTTCCGAACCGCCTACGATCATCATCATAATGAATAAAAAGTTGAGGTGATTATGCGCTGGCAAGGGCGTCGTGAAAGTGACAATGTGGAAGACAGACGAAACAGCTCTGGCGGCGGCCCCTCTATGGGTGGGCCCGGTTTTCGTCTGCCCAGTGGTAAAGGCGGCATCATCCTGCTGATTGTGGTGCTGGTGGCGGGTTATTATGGCGTGGATCTCACCGGGCTAATGACTGGCCAGCCGGTCTCCCAACAGCAATCATCACGCTCCATCAGCCCAAACGATGATGAAGCGGCAAAATTTACCTCGGTGATTCTGGCTACAACAGAAGATACCTGGGGACAGCAGTTTGAAAAAATGGGCCGCACCTACCAACAGCCGAAGCTGGTGATGTACCGGGGCGCGACGCGTACCGGCTGCGGTGCGGGTCAGTCCGTGATGGGGCCGTTTTATTGCCCGGCAGATGGTACGGTTTACATCGACCTTTCATTCTATGACGACATGAAAAACAAGCTGGGCGCTGATGGTGATTTTGCTCAGGGCTATGTTATCGCCCATGAAGTGGGTCATCACGTGCAGAAACTGCTGGGCATTGAACCTAAAGTTCGTCAGATGCAGCAGAATGCCTCACAGGCAGAAGTGAACCGTCTTTCCGTTCGAATGGAACTGCAGGCAGACTGCTTTGCCGGTGTCTGGGGCCACAGCATGCAGCAGCAGGGCGTACTGGAGTCTGGTGACCTGGAAGAGGCACTGAACGCCGCACAGGCCATTGGTGACGATCGTCTGCAACAGCAGGGACAAGGACGCGTCGTGCCGGACAGCTTTACTCACGGAACCTCTGAACAGCGTTTTACCTGGTTCAAACGCGGTTTTGACAGCGGCGATCCGGGGCAATGTAATACTTTTGGTAAAGGTATTTAAGACTCTGTGGCAGGGATGTCCGATAACACGGCGCTGAGCGCGTTAACCGAACAAATGACCCACGAAGGGATCCGTCGTCTGCTGATTATCAGCGGCGAGGATAACTGGTGTCAGGAACAGGCATTAGCGCTACGTAGCACGTTACCCGGCGACTGGCTGTGGGTAGGGGAGCAAGCCCCTACCGAGCCGTGCTGTACGCCGCAGGCGCTAAAAACATTATTAGGGCGCGAGTTTCGTCATGCGGTTTTTGACGCAGGGCAGGGTTTTGACGCTGCGGCGTTTGCCGCCTTAAGCGGCACACTGCTTGCTGGCAGTTGGCTGGTTTTGCTGACCCCACCCTGGCATTCCTGGCACACGCATCCGGACGCGGATTCACTACGCTGGAGCGATTGTGCTGAACCTATCCCTACACCGCACTTTATTGAACACGTCAAACGGGTGATTTCCCGCGATAGACAGGCTCTGCACTGGCAACAGCATCAGCCGGTTGCCTGTCCGCATTTTCCTGCTCGCGCAGCCTGGCATGCGGCAACCGGCGAACCCCAGCCAGAACAGGCGATGATATTAAATCATTTGCTGGCTATGCCTCCCGGTGTGGTTGCGGTGACGGCCGCACGGGGTCGGGGCAAGTCTGCTCTGGCAGGGCAACTCATAGCGCGGATTAACGGCACTGCGATTGTGACAGCGCCTGCCAAAGCGGCAACCGATGTGCTGGCGCAATTTGCCGGAGAGCGTTACCGTTTTATGGCCCCGGATGCGCTGTTAAGCAGTTCTGCAATCGCAGACTGGCTAATTGTGGATGAAGCCGCCGCGATCCCCGCGCCGCTGCTGTACCAACTGGTGGCGCGTTTTCCTCGTACGCTGTTAACCACTACAGTACAAGGCTACGAGGGAACGGGGAGAGGCTTCCTGCTGAAATTCTGTGCTCGCTTCCCCAATCTTCAACGCTATGAGTTGCAGCAACCGGTACGCTGGGCGCAGGGATGTCCGCTGGAGCAAATCGTCAGCGATGCGCTGGTGTTTGATGATGAAACGTTCACGCATGCCCCATTGGGGGAGCTTCACTTCTCGGCATTTGAGCAACAGTCCTGGCATGCTAATCCGGCGCTGCCGTTAGCGGTATACCTGCTGCTTTCTGGAGCGCATTATCGCACCTCGCCATTGGACCTGCGGCGGATGATGGACGCGCCTGGTCAGCATTTTCTTCAGGCATCAACCGCTGACTCAGTGGCGGGGGCTGTCTGGTTGGTCGATGAAGGGGGACTATCCGCGGAATTAAGCCAGGCCGTCTGGGCCGGATATCGTCGACCGAGAGGGAATCTGGTTGCGCAGTCGCTGGCGGCGCACGGTGGTGACCCGTTGGCGGCGACGCTCGTCGGGAGACGGGTCAGTCGAATTGCGGTTCATCCTGCTCGCCAGCGAGAAGGTATCGGACAGCAGTTGATTATGCAGGCCCTGCGTTATTCCATGCAGTGTGATTATCTGTCCGTCAGCTTTGGTTATACGGCTGAACTATGGCGTTTCTGGCAACGCTGCGGTTTTGTGCTGGTGCGAATGGGAAATCATCGGGAAGCCAGCAGCGGCTGTTATACCGCCATGGCGTTACTTCCCATTAGCGAAGCGGGGAAACGCCTTGCCGAGCGGGAGCACCAGCATTTGCGTCGTGATGCGGAAATCCTTGCGCAATGGAACGGTGAGAGCATTCCGCTGGTCCCGCTGAAAGAGACTACGCTTAATGAGGATGACTGGGCTGAGCTGGCTGGGTTTGCCTTCGCGCATCGGCCATTATTGACGTCGCTAGGCTGTCTGAGTCGTCTGCTTGAGCACAGTGAGTTACCTCTTCCGGCCTTGCGCGGACGCATCCAGGCTAAACGTAGCGACGCCGAATTGTGCCAACAGCTCAAGATTTCTGGTCGTAAAGCGTTGCTGGTCATTCAGCGCGCCGAAGCGGCGCAGGCATTAAATCAGCTGGATGCAGAGCGTGAACAGCGGCTACATAATCGCATTATGCAATGGCAATTTTTTCACTAACTTCTTCAATTTCCTGGCATGGTCATTGCGGTTAAGCGGCGTAGAATGATTCTCATCAGCTAAGGAGAACGCCATGAAACATGACCATTTTGTTGTTCAAAGTCCCGATAAACCCGCTCAACAGCTACTGCTGCTGTTTCATGGCGTCGGCGATAACCCGGTTGCTATGGGCGAAATTGGCACCTGGTTTGCGCCGCTGTTTCCGGATGCGCTAATCGTTAGCATTGGTGGAGCAGAGCCTTACGGTACGACTTCCGGACGTCAGTGGTTTTCGGTGCAGGGCGTAACAGAAGAGAATCGTCAGGCTCGTGTTGACGCCATTATGCCGGTGTTTATCGAAACCGTGCGCTACTGGCAGAAGCACAGCGGCGTTTCGCCGCAGGCAACCGCGCTGATTGGCTTTTCTCAGGGGGCGATTATGTCACTTGAGAGCATCAAAGCTGAGCCGGGGCTGGCGTCGCGGGTTATCGCCTTCAATGGCCGCTATGCCACCTTGCCAGAGGCTGCAACCACCGCGACGACGGTGCATTTGATTCACGGTGGTGAAGACCGGGTAATTGAGTTATCTCATGCCGTTGCCGCGCAGGAAGCGTTAATTCGCGCCGGTGGGGATGTGACGCTGGATATCGTCGAAAATCTGGGGCACGCCATTGATGAACGCAGCATGCAGTTTGCGCTCGATCATCTGCGTTTTACCGTACCGAAGCACTACTTTGATGAAGCGCTGAGCGGCAGTAAGCCTCACGATGATGATGTGATTGCCATGATCTGATTGATCACCGTAGGCCGGATAAAACGCGAAGCGTTGCCATCCGGCACGTAATGCCCGGTGGCGCTAACGCTTACCGGGCCTACGGGACTTATCGGCCTACTAATTATTTCTTCGGTTGGTCCTTATTCGGCCAATCGTCGTCGTCATCCCATTTATCGTTAAAGTCACGATGCGGGGGAAGCTCCGGCTTGTTGGCAAGAAATTTCTTGTGATCGACGCGCTTGAGATCTTTAATCACGTTCAGCAGCACGCCTACCAGAAACACCAACACCAGAATCCACCAATATTTTGCCAGCCAGTCCATGCTCATTTCCTCTTACAGGAACACTCATCAGGCGACGAGTTGCTCCATGATACGTTGATACATACGGGCAAGCAGCTGCAGGTCGGCGGCATTAACACATTCATTAATTTTATGAATAGTGGCGTTGACCGGCCCAAGTTCTACTACCTGCGCCCCCATGCGGGCAATAAAACGCCCGTCGGACGTCCCGCCTGTAGTCAGTAACTGCGGTTTAATCTCATTATAGTGCTCAATGGCGTTCACCACTGCATCCACCAGTTTACCGCTTTCGGTCAGGAACGGCTGACCGGAAAGCCACCAGTCGACGGTATAACGCAGCTGATGTTTCTCCAGCAGCGCGTGAACCCGTGCTTTAATCATCTCATCGGTCAGCTCAGTGCTGAAACGGAAGTTGAACTGGATAAACAGTTCTCCAGGGATAACGTTGTTGCTGCCGGTTCCAGCCTGGATATTGGCAATCTGCATGCTGGTCGCCGGGAAGAATTCGTTACCCTGATCCCACTCGATCGCCACCAGTTCATTGAGCATGGGGGCTGCGCGGTGTACCGGGTTATCGGCCAGATGCGGATAGGCCACGTGGCCCTGCACGCCATGAATGGTCAGGTTGCAGGTCAGTGAACCACGACGTCCGTTTTTCACCACGTCGCCAACGATTTCCGTGCTGGATGGCTCACCCACCAGACAATAATCCAGTCGTTCATTACGCGCCATCAACGCTTCAACCACCTTCACGGTGCCGTTTTTGGCGCTGGCTTCTTCGTCAGACGTTATCAAAAAGGCCAGACGACCCTGATGGTTTGGATGCTGGGCGACAAAACGTTCTGCGGCCACGACCATCGCCGCCAGTGAACCCTTCATATCGGCAGCGCCACGCCCGAACAACATGCCATCGCGAATGGTCGGTTCGAACGGTGGATTGATCCAGCGATCGACATCGCCGGCAGGCACTACGTCGGTGTGACCGGCAAATGCCAGGGTCTCACCTTTACCGCGCCATGCCCAAAAATTCTGTGTGTCACCAAAGTCCATTCGCTCAACGGTAAAACCTACCGCGCGCAGGCGTTCAATCATTAACGCCTGGCACCCGGCATCATCCGGGCTCAGGGAAGGACGGCGAATAAGCTGCTGTGTCAGCTCAATGACCGGGCACGACATAGACTACACCTCATTAAAAAACAGAGTATAACTGGATTCACTGAAACCAAGCAGCATAGGCTTACCCGGCGCGCAGAGCAATGGGCGTTTGATAATTGCTGGCATTTCAATCATCAACGCGGCGGCGGAAGCCGCATCGGTGATTTGACTGCGCGTGGATTCATCGAGTTTACGCCAGGTGGTTCCACGCGTATTGAGCAGCGCCTCCCAACCTAATTCGCTGATAAAGGACTGTAAGAGCGTGTTGTCCAGACCGTCGACGCGATAATCATGAAAGCGGTAGTCAATACCTTGAGCCTCCAACCAGCGTCTGGCTTTTTTAATCGTGTCGCAATTCTTAATGCCGTAAAGGGTGATCATTTGAATCCTTATTGACGTAACTTGAATATTTATTCTTTTATTCTGTGGCAATGAATAATACATATTGTCATTCAATCGTTATAGAAAAATATAACATTGTTGAACAACAGTGAATAATGATTCCTGAAAGCTCCAAAAAATACCGTATAACTAAAAATCAGAATCTGCCTGTTTGCATCAGCCTGTTTTTCCATCAGAATTGCAAAAGTAGTAGATGATGTATGAATATTTCAAAATATTGCAGTAAGTCACATAAAATTTATGGGTATAGCGCATAGTGATCACATAAACCCCAAACACTGGAGGAATCAATCGCAACCATCGGTTAAATTGCCTTCTTTTAATGATGATGATTTCGTAGAATTCCCATAATAATAAGAGAGGTTGTTATGATTGAACGTGAACTGGGGAACTGGAAAGACTTTATCGAAGTGATGCTTCGTAAATAATTTTCTGGAAGAAATTCATATCCTGTAAAGGATAAAAAAAGGCGACTCAACGTAAGTCGCCTTTTTTGTGTCCGATTATTCTGGGCGTGGCTTCAATGGGAAGCGTCTGCGCACCAGCACAAAGAACAGGGGAACGAAGTAAATCGCCAGGAGCGTGGCTGAAATCATCCCGCCCATTACGCCAGTCCCCACCGCATGTTGACCGCCAGAACCAGCGCCACTGCTGATGGTCATCGGCAGCACCCCGAAGATAAACGCCAGTGACGTCATCAGAATTGGGCGTAAACGTTGGCGACAAGCATGGAGCGTGGCGTCGAGCAGATCGTGTCCTTTCTCGTTCATCTCATTGGCGAATTCAACAATCAATATTGCGTTCTTCGCCGATAGCCCGATCACGGTAAGTAACCCGACCTGGAAATAAACATCGTTTTCCAGGCCGCGCATCCAGGTCGCCAGTAGCGCGCCAATAACCCCCAATGGCACGACCAGCATGACGGAGAAGGGTACCGACCAGCTTTCGTACAGTGCCGCCAGACACAGGAACACGACCAGCAGAGAAATGGCGTACAGGGCAGGGGCCTGAGAGCCCGATAGCCGTTCCTGATAAGACATCGCAGTCCATTCGAGGCCAAACCCTGTCGGTAACTGGCGCACCAGCGATTCCATTATGTCCATTGCCGTACCGGTACTGACGCCAGGCGCGGCTTCGCCGACAATCTCGACCGCGGAGTAGCCGTTATAGCGCTCCAGACGTGGTGAACCGGTTTCCCAGCGTGAAGTCGCAAAGGCCGAGAAAGGCACCATGCCACCGTTGTTATTGCGGACGTACCACAAGTTAATGTCGTCCGGGAGCATGCGATATTTTGCTGCCGCCTGCACGTAAACCTTCTTCACGCGGCCCCGGTCCATAAAGTCATTGACGTAGCTGGAACCCCAGGCCGTTTGCAATGTGTCGTTGATGTCGTCGATGGAAACGCCCAGCGCCTGGGCTTTGCGCTGATCGATATCAATTTGCAACTGTGGGCTGTCGTCCAGACCGTTATGACGAACGCGGGTCAGGGACGTGTCTTTCCCGGCCAGCTCAATGAGTTTGTCGCGCGCGGCCATTAACGCATCATGGCCCGCACCGGCGTGATCCTGCAGCTCCATATCGAAACCGGCAGAGCTTCCGAGGCCGCTGATAGCCGGAGGGCTGCTGGCGAAGACGCGGGCTTCTTTAATCTTATTAAAGGCTTTGGTCGCACGTTCGATGATGGCGAAAGAGGTTCCGGTAGTGGTGTCGCGCTCATCCCAGTCTTTTAAGCGGACAAACATACGTGCCACGTTTTGACCGTTCCCGCCAGGGCCAGAACCGACCGTGGAAAAGACTGACATAATGTTGTCTTTCTCATGGGTGAAGTAATACTTCTCCACTTCCTCAACCACTTTCAATGTTTGCTGCTGTGTGGAGCCGCTGGGCAGCTGTACCGAGGTGGTAAACATGCCGCGGTCTTCCAGCGGTAGGAAGGAGGTTGGCAGGCGCAGGAACAGGAAAACCATTCCACCGAGCAGCAGGACGTAGATCAGTATCCAGCGCAGACTGCGGTGCAGGATCCTGGCAACGCCTTTTTCGTAGCGCTCAGCGTTGCGATTAAACATCCGGTTAAACCAGCCGAAGAAACCGGTTTGTCCGTGATGCTCGCCCTTATGCAGCGGTTTGAGCAGGGTGGCGCACAGAGCGGGGGTCAGGATCATCGCCACCAGAACAGACAGCACCATGGCGGAGACGATAGTAATCGAGAACTGGCGGTAAATAGCCCCGGTAGTGCCGCCGAAGAAGGCCATCGGGATAAACACCGCTGACAGCACCATGGCGATACCGACCAGCGCACCCTGGATTTGCCCCATCGATTTCCGTGTCGCTTCCCGAGGTGAGAGTCCTTCCTCACTCATAATACGCTCGACGTTTTCCACTACCACAATGGCGTCATCGACCAGCAGGCCGATCGCCAGCACCATCGCAAACATCGTCAAGGTATTAACGCTATAGCCAAAGGCGTAAAGCACGGAGAAGGTACCCATCAGGACGACGGGAACGGCGATGGTGGGAATCAGCGTGGCGCGGAAGTTTTGCAGGAACAGGTACATCACGAGGAATACCAGTGCAATAGCTTCCAGCAGGGTTTTTACCACGTCGATGATTGAGGCTTTGACAAAGGAGGTGGTTTCATAAGCCACCTTATATTCCAGCCCATGCGGAAAATACTGTGACAGCTCGTTCAGACGGTTAATGACCAGCGTTGCTGTCGCCATTTCATTGGCGCCTGAAGCCAGCTTCACGCCCAGGCCGGAGGCAGGATTTCCATTAAAGCGGCTGAGGTAATCATACTTTTCAGCACCCATTTCGACCGTCGCCACATCGCCCAGTTTAACTTCTGAACCATCCTGGTTGACGCGTAGCGTAATGGCGCGGAATTCATCCGGAGTCTGCAGTAGCGACTGGGCGTTGATCGTCGCGTTCAGCGCCTGCTTGTCCACCGAAGGCGTACCGCCAAGTTGTCCGACGGCAATCTGCGCATTCTGTGACTCGATAGCGTCGGTCACATCTTTAGCGGTCATCTGGAAACTGTTCAGTTTGGCCGGGTCAAGCCAGATACGCATGGAGTACTGTGAGCCGTAAGCGTCAATATCTCCCACGCCGTTAATACGGCTGAGTGGATCCTGAATGTTACTGGCGACGTAGTCGGCGATGTCCTGCTTATCCATTGAGCCATCGGTGGAGACAAAGGCGATAGTCAGAATATTGGTGTCCCCGGTCTTACGCACCGTGACCCCCTGATCCTGTACCGCCTGCGGCAGTTTACGCATTGCCGATTGCAGCTGGTTTTGCACCTGCTGGACGGCCTCGTCAGGATCGGTTCCGGCAACGAAGCTCAACGTAACCGTAGCCTGACCTGTCCCGCTGCTCTGCGATGACATGTACATCAGGTTATCGAGACCGGTCATGTTCTGCTCGATAACCTGGGTGACGGTGTTTTCCAGAGTCTGAGCCGAAGCGCCAGGATAGTTGGCGGTGACCCGCACGTTTGGCGGTGCCAGATCGGGATATTGCTCAACGGGCAGTGAAAAAATAGCCAGGGCTCCTGTCAGGCACAACAGGATAGCTAACACCCAGGCAAAAATGGGGCGATCGATGAAAAAATTCGCCATTAAAAGAGGACCTCGTGTTTCTGCGTATCGTTATGGGTATGGCTTGCTTCACTTTAGCGGCAAGGTACGGGTCAAACGTGGAGAAAAAAAGAAGATAATGTAAATTATCATGCCCGTTTACAGCATACCTTTCGTGCCAACGCCGTCAGGCCTGGATCCAGACCCGACGGCGCTTTGCGGTTCTTTACGTTAGCTCACTGTCTGATTCAGCCGAACGGAAACTGATGCTCACCAGCGTGCCCCCTCCGGAGGGTTGAGAGAAGGTCAGCGTGCCGCTCAGTCTTTCCGCTCGTTCGCGCATAATATTTAAACCGTAGTGCCCCGTAGGCTCGTGTGGTTCGCCAATGCCGATGCCGTTATCGCGGATATAAACCGTGTGGTTGCCGTCCGGAGCCGTTACGCAGCTGACGGCAATTTCGCTCGCGCTGGCATGCTTAATGGCGTTCAGCACCGCTTCGCGGATGATCTGCAACAGGTGCACCTGCATTTGCGCATCCAACGCCAGCGTGGGTAACCGACAGTCGAGTGTGAGTTTAGCTGAGGTTTGATTTTGCAGCGTTTCCAGCATTTCATGCAGGGCGGAGGGTAAGTCTGCCTGCTGTAAGGTCAGACGGAAGGTGGTCAGCAGCTCGCGCAATTGACGATAGGCATCATTCAGCGCCTGGGAGAAATCCGCCATAATGCTTTGCGCCGGGGCGTTATCCTCCGGGATTGAACGTTTAAGCAACGTGAGCTGAATGCGTAAATAAGAGAGCACCTGCGCCAGCGAGTCGTGCAGCTCGCGTGCAATCGTCGCTCGCTCCTCCATTAACAACAGCTGCTGAAAATGTTTTTGCGCCTGGTTGAAGTACAACCCGCGTCCCAGCATCGAGGAGACGCTGTTGAGCAGCGGAGTAGAAGCATTGACGTTTGGACTTTGCCAGTGCAGTTCGCCGTAGACGGTTTCCTGCATGGTGACAGGCAGGATCTGCATCGGTAGCTCGAGGCTTTTAGTCCCTTCGCTAATCCGCCAGTTATCACCGACGGTGAGTTCAAGGAAATACGCGGCGTCATGTTCGCGGACGATCTGTAAAATATGGCGGAAGCAGTGCACGTCAATCTGGCTGGTATTTAACGCCTGCGAGCACTGATACAACACCTCCAGACGGCGATTGGCTTCGTGGAGATCGTGAGTTTTCTCGGCCACAGACGCTTCCAGCGAGCGATACAGTTTGTGTAATTCACTCGACATCTGGCTAAATGTTTTGCCCAGCAACCCCAGTTCATTAGGCAAACCGGTATCCAGCGGTGGGATATCAAATTGACCGTGTTCAATTTGCTGACTGGCCATCACCAGTTTATTCAGCGGACGCACCACCTGCTGGCGAATGCGCCGCAGGGTAAAGAAGACGAGGGTGAATATGCCGATCCCGCCCGCCAGCGAGATGCCAAATACCAGCATTACTTTACGCTCGGCATAATGCTGCAACGCCAGCACGAAGAGATCGATCTGATCGACGTAGTTGTTGATGTTGGCCTGGTACCATTTTAAATCGCCGTCGATCAGGCGGGCGTTCATTTCCAGCCAGTTAGCATGCAGACGTCCATAGCGGCTTTTTACCGCTTGTGGCACATACCACGCGTTCAGATTCTGTAATGCTGGCGAGTTTAGCGCCTGCTGGAAAAGCTGGCGGTGGGCGTTAAGCTGCGGGCTCTGGCTTTGTAGATCGTAACCCAGACGGTAGCTTTGCATGCGCAATGAGCCAGCAACGTTGATGGCTTCCGCATCTCGCAAGCTGCTGGTCAGCGTGAGCAGCGCAATACCCGTTGAGAGAATCGACAGCATCACTATGTAGAAAAAAGCTTTAGCCAGACTGGCCGAGACCGGACGCTTTACCGTCACTTGTGCATCCTCACACAATACACGTCGCGCCTGAAAACAGCGTGAACGATGCGGTGTATTTGATAAATGTTAATAAAACGCCATGAAACTGGATGGTAACTGAAACACAATTTCATATGCGATGAAATAAATTGATCTGCCACAGGTTCTGGATAAATAGTTGTGCTTCCTGGGCAAATGAACATTGCCGCTTCCTTCCGTGTCGGTTAATAACACTCTTATAAAGAATAAGGTTTTTGCAACCAAAAAAGAAGGAAGCCATGAATCGTTTTATTATGGTCAATAGCCAGCAGTGCCTGGGATGCCATGCCTGTGAGGTCGCCTGCGTCATGGCTCACAATGGCGAACAGCATGTCCTGAGCCAACGGCATTTTCAGCCCCGAATTACCGTCATTAAGCATCAGCAGCAGCGCAGCGCGGTGACCTGCCACCACTGCGAAGATGCATCCTGCGCCAGAAGTTGCCCAAACGGGGCAATTAGCCATGATAACGACAGCGTTCAGGTGAACCCGCAAAAGTGTATTGGCTGTAAATCGTGCGTTGTAGCCTGTCCTTTCGGCACGATGCAGATCGTACTCACTCCCGTCGCCAAAGGGAAGGTGAAAGCTACCGCGCACAAATGCGATCTGTGCCAGGGGCGTGAACAGGGACCCGCCTGCGTAGAGAACTGTCCGGCGCAGGCGTTACAGCTGGTGACGGAAAATTCGCTTACCGGTCTGTCAAAAGCGCGCAGGCTGCGTACCGCAAGTTTGGAAAGCCAGCCATGGCATGCCAGCACTACCGATTTTGTTCCGCATGTCATCACTAAACGTGAGCAAATGCAGGCGACGCCTGCGCGCGGGGAGCCGGATAAACTGGCGATTGAGGCCCGGAAAACCAGCTTTGAAGAGATCTATCTGCCGTTTCGTACGGCGCAGGCGGAGCGCGAAGCCTCTCGCTGCCTGAAATGCGGCGACCACAGTATTTGCGAATGGACCTGTCCACTGCATAACCACATTCCGCAGTGGATTGAACTGGTCAAAGCCGGGAATATCGACGCGGCGGTTGAGCTTTCTCACCAGACCAACTGCCTGCCGGAGGTGACCGGACGCGTATGCCCGCAGGATCGACTCTGCGAAGGGGCATGTACGGTGCGTAGCGAGCATGGCGCAGTTACCATCGGTAATATTGAGCGTTACATCTCCGATCGGGCGCTGAGTAAAGGATGGCGACCGGACTTAAGCCATGTGCAGAAAGTGGACAAGCGTGTTGCCATCATCGGTGCGGGTCCGGCGGGTCTGGCCTGTGCGGATGTGCTTGCGCGCAGCGGCGTCAGCGCTACCGTTTACGATCGCCATCCTGAAATTGGCGGTTTGCTGACGTTCGGTATTCCGGCCTTCAAGCTGGACAAATCGCTGCTGGCGCGTCGCCGTGAAATCTTCAGCGCCATGGGCATTCATTTTGAACTTAACTGTGAAGTGGGTAAGGATGTCGCGCTTGAAAAGCTGCTGGAGGATTACGATGCCGTGTTCGTGGGCGTAGGAACCTATCGTTCCATGAAGGCGGACCTGCCAAATGAAGATGCGCCTGGCGTGTATGATGCGCTGCCGTTCCTGATCGCCAACACCAAGCAGGTGATGGGGCTGGAGGAACTGCCTGAAGAACCATTTATCGATACCGCCGGACTAAACGTGGTTGTGCTGGGCGGAGGCGATACGGCAATGGACTGTGTGCGAACCGCCCTGCGTCATGGCGCAAGCCAGGTAACCTGCGCCTATCGTCGTGATGAAGCCAACATGCCCGGCTCGAAAAAAGAGGTGAAGAACGCCCGGGAAGAGGGGGCAAATTTCGAGTTTAACGTTCAGCCGGTTGAGCTGGTGTTGCATGCCGATGGGCGAGTCAGCGGTGTGCGTTTCTTACGTACTCAACTTGGCGAACCTGATGCGCAGGGCCGTCGCCGCCCGGTTCCCATTGCCGGGAGTGAGTTTGTGATGCCCGCAGATGCGGTGATTATGGCGTTTGGTTTTCACCCACACGGCATGCCGTGGCTGGAGTCGCATGGCGTTAAGGTCGATAACTGGGGGCGCATTGCCGCCGATGTTGAAAGTGCATACCGTTATCAAACCAGTAACCCGAAAATCTTTGCCGGTGGTGACGCGGTACGCGGTGCAGACCTGGTGGTGACGGCTATGGCGGAAGGGCGGCATGCCGCCCAGGGGATCGTCGACTGGCTGGGCGTAAAATCAGTCAAATCTCATTAATCGGCGAGTAGGCCGGATAAAACGCGTTAGCGTTGCCATCCGGCAATGTGCCGCATGAATGCCTGATGGCGCTTTGCTTATCAGGCCTACATTGTTCCAAGACAAACCCGGTTTCGCGGCGTAGTATTATTTCTCACTTCTTGCTGTGGAGCCGGTATGTCGCAAAAAATTACCCTCATCAAAGATAAAGTCCTTTCCGATAACTACTTCGTCCTGCGCAATATCACTTATGACCTGACCCGTAAGAATGGAGAGGTGATCCGTCACAAACGTGAGGTTTACGATCGTGGCAACGGCGCCACAATTCTGCTGTATAACCCGGAGAAGAAAACGGTGGTGCTCATCCGCCAGTTTCGCGTTGCGACATGGGTCAACGGTAACGAAGACGGTCAACTGATTGAAACCTGCGCCGGGCTGCTGGATAACGACGAACCGGAAGCATGTATTCGAAAAGAGGCGATTGAAGAGACCGGCTTTGAAGTGGGTGAAGTACGTAAACTGTTTGAGCTATACATGTCGCCGGGCGGTGTGACGGAAATAATCCACTTCTTCATCGCGCAATACCGTGACAGTCAGCGGACAAACGCGGGTGGCGGCGTGGAAGATGAAGATATTGAAGTTCTGGAACTGCCGTTCACACAGGCGCTGGAAATGATCAAAACGGGTGAGATCCGTGACGGTAAAACGGTGCTATTGCTGAACTATTTGCAGTCATCGCATCTCATGGACTAATGCGCGGGATTTATATTTCTTTACAAATTTACGGCCAATCCGACGATTCTTATTGAGCCACATCAGTCGCGCAAGGAAGATACCGCTTAGGCTGTGTGTTTTGACTTCGGGGTTGTACCGTCCATGCGCTATCGCGTTATTCTCCTTTTCCTGCTCGGGTTGCTACCCGCCCGATTGCTGTGGGCTGCGCCCGCGCAACAGGCATTTTCTGACTGGCAGGTAACGTGTAATAACCAAAATTTTTGCGTGGCGCGTAATACCGGAGAGCACCACGGCCTGGTCATGACCTTGAGCCGCAGCGCCGGGGCACATACCGACGCCGTGTTGCGTATTGAGCTGGGCGGGCTGGAATCGTCCAGCGTCAAAGAGAGCGATATTGCGCCGCGTCTGCTGTTGGATGGTGCGCCACTCTCGCTGAGCGGCGAGCACTGGCGCATAACTCCCTGGCAGCTGACGACCGATGATCCCGCCACCATCAGCGCATTTTTACAAACCGTACAGGACGCGAAGGCGATTACCCTGCAAAAAGGTGCGCAAAACCTTTCGCTGGTCGGGCTAAAAGCCGCATTGTTGTTTATCGACGCCCAGCAAAAACGGGTGGGGAGCGAAACCGCATGGATTGAAAAAGGTGACGAGCCTCCGCTCAGCGTACCTCCGGCCCCCGCGCTGAAAGGTGTAGCGGTCATTAATCCAACGCCAACGCCTCTCACACAGCAGGAGCGCAGTGAACTGCTGGACTATGGTAACTGGCGGATCAACGGTATTCGTTGCTCTATCGATCCGCTGCGTCGCGAGATGCGCGTCACGGCCCTAACGGATGATAAAGCGCTGCTGATGATTGGCTGTGAGGCCGGGGCGTATAACACCATCGATCTGGCGTGGGTGGTTTCACGTACGACTCCGTTGACTTCACGCGCGGTACGGTTAAGCCTGCCGTTTAAAACGGATGCAGAAAGTCGCGATATGGAGTTGACCAACGCTACGTTTGACGAGAAGTCGCGGGAGCTGGTCACCCTCGCTAAAGGACGAGGGTTGGCAGATTGCGGTATCCAGACCCGCTGGCGCTACGACGGTCAACGTTTTCGCCTGGTGCGCTATGCCCAGGAGCCAAGCTGCGATAACTGGCATGGGCCAGATGCCTGGCCCACACTGTGGATCACGCGTTAAGCACCTTGTGCGCTTTGTCGACGATGTTATCTACCGTAAAGCCGAAGAACGGGAACAGTTTGTCCGCTGGAGCCGACTCTCCATAACCCGTCATCCCAACAATTGCCCCTTTCAGCCCGACATATTTGTACCAGTAGTCAGCAATTCCTGCTTCTACCGCCACGCGAGCGCTGACGTTTGCTGGTAGGACCGATTCCCGGTACGCCTCATCCTGGGCGTCGAAGATATCGGTTGAGGGCAGAGAAACCACTCGCACGTTACGACCTTCGCCGGTCAGTTTTTCCGCTGCCAGCAGCGTGATTTCCATTTCTGAACCGGTAGCAATCAAAATAACATCCGGCTTACCGCCGCCATCCTTCAGCACATAGCCGCCGCGGGCAATTTGCTGTACCTGCTCTGGCGTGCGCTCAACCTGTGCCAGATTCTGCCGCGAGAGGATCAGCGCCGTTGGCCCGTCATGACGTTCGACTGCCAGCTTCCAGCCTACTGCCGCCTCCACCTGATCGCACGGTCGCCAGGTACTGAAATTAGGCGTCAGGCGCAGGCTGGCGAGCTGTTCAACGGCCTGGTGCGTAGGACCATCTTCCCCCAGACCAATTGAGTCGTGGGTATAAACCATGATTTGTCGGGCCTTCATCAGCGCCGCCATACGCGCGGCATTTCGGGCATATTCGACAAACATCAGGAACGTGGCGGTGTACGGTACGAAGCCCCCGTGATGGGCGATACCGTTGGCAATCGCCGTCATACCAAATTCACGCACGCCGTAGTGGATGTAGTTTCCTGCATGATCCTCTTTAAGAGAGGAGGAGCCTTTCCAGATGGTCAGGTTGCTGGGGGCCAAATCCGCCGATCCGCCAAGCAGCTCTGGCAGTATAGGCCCGTAGGTGTTAAGGGTATTTTGCGAGGCCTTACGGGTGGCGATTTTGGCCGGATTGGCCTGCAGCTCGGTAATATATTTCTGGGTTGTTGCCTCCCACTCTTTCGGCAGCCCACCGCTCATCCGGCGAGAAAACTCTGCCGCCAGTTCCGGGTAGGCTTGTTGGTAAGCTGCGAATTTCTCCTTCCAGCCCTGTTGCGCTTTTTCGCCTTTCTCGCGTGCGTCCCACGCCCGGTAAATCTCTTTGGGGATCTCAAAAGCAGGATGATGCCACCCCAGCTTCTGCCGGGTCAGTGCCACCTCTTCTTCGCCCAGCGCAGCGCCGTGCGCTTCTTCTTTTCCGGCTTTATTTGGTGAGCCAAAACCAATCACCGTGCGGCAGATAATCAGCGATGGTTTATCGGTAACAGCCTGCGCTTCCTGAATGGCTTTTTTCACCGCCTCTGGGTCATGACCGTCAATGTCGTGTACCACATGCCAGTGATAAGCCTCAAAGCGTTTTGCAGTATCGTCGGTAAACCAGCCGTCAGTTTCACCGTCAATTGAGATGCCGTTGTGATCGTAGAAGCCAATGAGTTTGCCAAGCCCCAGCGTGCCCGCCAGCGAACAAGCCTCGTGCGAAATACCCTCCATCAGACAGCCGTCGCCCATAAAGACCCAGGTAAAGTGGTTAACAATCTCATGGTCCGGCTGGTTAAACTGCGCTGCCAGCGTACGCTCGGCAATGGCCATACCGACGGCGTTGGCTAAACCCTGACCCAGCGGTCCTGTCGTGGTTTCCACGCCTGGCGTGTAGCCAATTTCCGGGTGCCCTGGCGTCTTCGAATGGAGCTGACGGAAGTTCTTTAATTCTTCGATCGGCAGGTCGTAACCGGAAAGATGCAACAGGCTGTAAAGCAGCATTGAGGCGTGGCCGTTGGACAGAATAAATCGGTCACGATCGTACCAGGTGGGATCGGTCGGGTTATGGCGTAGAAAATCGTTCCACAGAACTTCGGCGATATCGGCCATCCCCATTGGTGCTCCAGGGTGGCCGGAGTTAGCTTTTTGGACGGCATCCATACTTAGCGCACGAATGGCATTGGCAAGCTCTTTACGGGTCATAGGAAATACTCCTTGAAAAGTAAAGTGTTAGATGCGTGTTGTGATTCACACTTTTGGGAAAATTGCGGGCGTTGTCAGCAAAAAGCATAGCAGACAGGCATGGTATTGCTGGATTAAGCAGGTAACATGGTTGTTATAAATTGATAACAAATTCTTTCTTTGAATGGTGAGAGTTTGGGGACCTTCAAAGTTTGTACCGTTGACTGAGGTGATAATGTGCGGCTCAGTAGAATGGTTACCCGCGCCACTTTTTTGATAGATACGTGAAAGGAACAACAAGATGGATGACCAGTTAAAACAAAGCGCCCTCGATTTCCACGAATTTCCGGTACCCGGTAAAATCCAGGTTTCTCCGACCAAGCCTCTGGCAACGCAGCGCGACCTGGCGCTGGCCTACTCGCCGGGCGTGGCTGCACCGTGTCTTGAAATTGAAAAGGATCCGCTGGCAGCCTACAAATACACCGCGCGCGGCAACCTGGTTGCGGTTATTTCCAACGGCACAGCGGTGCTGGGTCTCGGCAACATTGGCGCGTTGGCCGGCAAACCGGTGATGGAAGGTAAAGGCGTTCTGTTTAAGAAATTCGCCGGGATCGACGTGTTCGACATTGAAGTCGATGAACTCGATCCGGATAAGTTTATCAATGTGGTTGCGGCCCTGGAGCCCACGTTTGGCGGTATCAACCTCGAAGATATTAAAGCGCCGGAGTGCTTCTACATTGAGCAAAAACTGCGCGAGCGCATGAATATTCCGGTCTTCCACGATGATCAGCACGGTACGGCAATCATCAGTACAGCCGCTATTCTGAACGGTCTGCGGGTGGTTGAGAAAAATATCTCTGACGTGCGCATGGTGGTGTCTGGTGCAGGTGCGGCGGCGATTGCCTGTATGAACCTGCTGGTAGCGCTGGGTATGCAGAAACACAATATTGTGGTCTGTGACTCCAAAGGTGTGATTTACAAAGACCGCGAACCGAACATGGCGGAAACCAAAGCGGCTTACGCGGTGGTGGATGACGGTAAGCGTACGCTGGATGATGTCATTGACGGCGCAGATATTTTCCTCGGCTGCTCGGGCCCGAAAGTGCTGACGCAGGAAATGGTTAAGAAGATGGCGCGTGCGCCAATGATTCTGGCACTCGCCAACCCGGAGCCGGAAATCCTGCCGCCGCTGGCAAAAGAGGTGCGTTCCGACGCCATCATCTGTACCGGTCGTTCAGACTACCCGAACCAGGTTAACAACGTCCTGTGCTTCCCGTTCATCTTCCGCGGTGCGCTGGACGTTGGTGCGACGGCCATCAACGAAGAGATGAAACTGGCGGCGGTGCACGCGATTGCTGAGCTGGCGCATGCCGAGCAGAGTGAAGTGGTGGCCTCTGCTTATGGCGATCAGGACCTGAGCTTCGGCCCTGAATACATCATTCCGAAACCGTTCGACCCGCGTCTGATCGTCAAAATCGCCCCCGCGGTGGCGAAAGCGGCGATGGACTCCGGCGTGGCAACGCGTCCGATTGCCGACTTTGACGCTTACATCGATAAGCTGACTGAATTCGTCTACAAAACCAACCTGTTCATGAAGCCGATTTTCTCCCTGGCACGCAAAGCGCCGAAGCGCGTGGTGCTGACCGAAGGGGAAGAAGCGCGCGTACTGCACGCTACCCAGGAGCTGATCACGTTAGGGCTGGCAAAACCGATCCTGATCGGTCGTCCGAGCGTGATCGAGATGCGCATCCAGAAACTGGGTCTGCAGATCAAAGCGGGCGTCGATTTTGAAATCGTCAACAATGAGTCCGATCCGCGCTTTAAAGAGTACTGGAGCGAGTACTACCAGATTATGAAGCGTCGTGGGATTACCCAGGAGCAGGCGCAGCGTGCGGTGATTGCCAACACTACGGTGATCGGCGCGATCATGGTGCAGCGCGGTGAAGCGGATGCGATGATCTGCGGTACGATTGGCGACTACCATGAGCACTTCAGCGTGGTGAAAGAGGTATTTGGTCATCGCGACGGCGTGCATACTGCCGGGGCGATGAACGCCTTGCTGCTGCCAAGCGGTAACACCTTTATCGCCGATACCTACGTCAACGACGATCCTACGCCTGAGCAACTGGCGGAAATCGCCGTGATGGCGGCAGAGACCGTGCGTCGCTTTGGTATCGAACCGAAGGTGGCGTTGCTGTCGCACTCCAACTTTGGTTCCTCTAACTGTCCGTCGGCCAGCAAAATGCGCGACGCGCTGGAGCTGATTAAGGCGCGCGCGCCAGAGTTGATGATTGACGGCGAAATGCACGGCGACGCCGCGCTGGTGGATAGCATCCGTAATGACCGCATGCCGGACAGTCCGTTGAAAGGCTCAGCGAATATTCTGGTGATGCCGAATATGGAAGCTGCCCGTATTAGTTACAACTTACTACGCGTTTCCAGTTCTGAAGGCGTAACGGTTGGCCCGGTGCTGATGGGGGTTGCGAAACCGGTTCACGTATTAACGCCGATCGCCTCTGTTCGTCGTATCGTTAATATGGTGGCGCTGGCGGTTGTAGAAGCCCAAACGCAGCCGCTGTAATTTCACTTTAATTTATTTCCGGCGCGGGTTTCTCCCGCGCCTTTTTATTTTCCCTTTCTTAGTGATCTACTTCACCTTTTAAACCTGGTTGCCGAATTTTGTTATTTACTCTGACAAAAAATTGCCACGATGAGGGCAGTTTTAGCGGAGGCGGTGAGCAATGGAAAAAGAACGCATTATTCAGGAATTTGTGCCGGGGAAACAGGTCACGCTGGCGCATCTCATTGCGCACCCCGGCGAGGAATTAGCGAAAAAGATCGGCGTACCCGAAGCGGGCGCTATCGGCATCATGACGCTGACGCCAGGCGAAACCGCGATGATTGCCGGTGACTTAGCCATGAAGGCGGCGGATGTACATATCGGTTTTCTCGATAGATTCAGCGGCGCACTGGTGATCTACGGTTCGGTAGGCGCAGTAGAAGAAGCGTTATTACAGACGGTAAGTGGTCTGGGTCGATTATTAAATTTCACTTTGTGCAACCTGACAAAAAGTTAATCAGAGGCGGCGATGAAACGTATTGCATTTGTCGGTACGGTGGGGGCGGGGAAAACAACGCTCTTTAATGCGCTACAGGGGAATTATTCCCTCGCCAGAAAAACACAGGCCGTGGAGTTTAATGAAAATGGCGATATCGATACGCCAGGGGAATATTTTAGCCATCCGCGCTGGTATCACGCCTTAATTACCACGCTGCAGGATGTCGATACGTTGATTTATATACACGCGGCAAATGACAAAGAAAGTCGCTTACCTGCCGGGCTGTTGGATATCGGCGCCAGTAAACGACAAATCGCCGTTATCAGTAAAACGGACATGCCGGATGCCGACGTCGCCGCAACGCGACAACTACTTCGCGGGATGGGGTTTCAGGAGCCGATTTTTGAGCTCAATAGCCATGACCCGCGCAGCGTGCAGCACCTGGTGGATTATCTGACTGAGCTCAGCCAAAAGGAGGAAAGGGCAGGTGAAAAAACTCATCACAGCTAACGATATTCGTGCGGCCCACGCACGCGGCGAACAGGAAATGTCGGTTGTTCTGCGCGCCAGCATCATCACCCCGGAGGCGCGCGAAGTTGCGGAGCTGCTGGGCGTTACCATCAGTGAATGCGATGAATCCGCGCCAACTGCTGCTGTACCGGCGGCGGTTGATGATGGCAAAACGGAAAGCCAGCGCATTCGCGAAACCATCATTGCGCAGTTACCGGAAGGGCAGTTTACCGAAAGCCTGGTCGCCCAGCTGATGGACAAAGTTATGAAGGAGAAGCAGTCGCTGGAGCAGGGCGGAATGCAGCCGAGCTTTAACTCGGTAACCGGCAAAGGCGGCGTCAAAGTCATCGACGGTAGCAGCGTGAAGTTTGGTCGTTTTGACGGCGCGCAGCCGCACTGCGTGGGCTTAACCGATCTGGTGACCGACCAGGACGGTAGCAGCATGGCCGCCGGGTTTATGCAGTGGGATAACGCCTTTTTCCCATGGACGCTGAACTACGACGAAATCGACATGATTCTGGAAGGCGAGCTGCACGTTCGCCACGAAGGCGAAACCATGATTGCAAAAGCCGGGGACGTCATGTTTATCCCGAAAGGTTCCAGCATCGAATTTGGTACGCCATCGACGGTGAAGTTTCTGTATGTGGCCTGGCCTGCGAACTGGCAGTCCTGCTAAGGCGGATGTATGAAGGATTTCATTACCGAAGCATGGCTCAGAGCGAATCATACGCTCAGCGAAGGGGCTGAAATTCATCTCCCCGCTGACACTCGCCTGACGCCGTCTGCCCGGGAATTACTGGAAAGCCGACATCTGCGTATTAAGTTTATCGACGAGCAGGGCAGCCTGTTTATTGATGACGAAGAACAGCAGCCGCAGCCGGTGCATGGGTTAACCAGCAGTGATACGCATCCACAGGCCAGCTGCGAACTGTGCCATCAACCGGTGGCGAAGAAACCGGACACCCTGACGCATCTGACGGCGGACAAGATGGTCGCCAAAAGTGACCCCCGGCTGGGATTTCGCGCCGCGCTGGACAGCACCATCGCCCTGGCTGTGTGGTTGCAGATTGAGATGGCAGAACCGTGGCAGCCGTGGCTGGCGGATATCCGCTCGCGCCTGGGCAATATTATGCGCGCTGACGCCATGGATGAGCCGCTGGCAGCACAAGCTGTCGTGGGTTTAAGTGACGAAGATTTACACCGTCTTTCGCATCAACCGCTGCGCTATCTGGACCACGACCATCTGGTGCCTGAAGCCAGCCACGGACGTGATTGCGCGCTGCTTAATCTGCTGCGTACCAAAGTCCGTGAAACGGAGACGGTGGCGGCCCAGGTGTTCATCACTCGCAGTTTTGAGGTTATGCGACCGGACATTATGCAGGCGCTCAACCGCCTTTCCAGTACGGTCTACGTGATGATGATTCTGAGCGTTGCGAAGCATCCGCTGACGGTTAACCAAATTCAACAGCGACTGGGGGAGAAGCAATGATCATTGAACGTGCTCGTCAACTCGCCCAACGCTCACCGGCACGGGTGGTGTTCCCGGATGCGCTGGATGTCCGGGTGTTGAAGGCGGCGAATTACCTGCATCAGCACGGTCTGGCACATCCCATTCTCGTCGCCAGCCCGTTTGCGCTGCGCCAGTTTGCCCTCAGCCACCGGGTGGCAATGGATGGCATTCAGGTTATCGATCCGCAAAGCAATCAGCCAATGCGCGAAGAGTTTGCGCTGCGCTGGCTGGCTCGCGCGGGAGATAAAACGCCTGCGGATGCGCTGGAAAAACTCAACGATCCGCTGATGTTCGCCGCTGCAATGGTCAGCGCGGGTAAAGCTGACGTCTGTATTGCGGGCAATCTCTCATCAACAGCGAACGTGCTGCGTGCCGGATTACGCATTATCGGGCTACAGCCTGGCTGTAAAACGCTGTCGTCAATTTTCCTGATGCTGCCGCAGTACCTTGGTCCGTCATTAGGTTTTGCCGATTGCAGCGTCGTGCCGCAGCCCACCGCTGCACAGTTGGCGGATATTGCAATTGCCAGCGCGCAGACATGGCAGGCGATCACAGGTGAAGAGCCGCGCGTCGCCATGCTGTCGTTTTCAAGTAATGGCAGTGCTCGCCATCCTAACGTCGCTAACGTGCAGCAGGCGACCGAGATCGTTCGTGAGCGTGCCCCGCAGCTTACCGTGGACGGAGAACTGCAATTTGATGCCGCCTTTGTTCCGGATGTCGCAGCGCAAAAAGCGCCCGCCAGTCCGTTAAAGGGCAATGCCAATGTGATGGTCTTCCCATCGCTGGAGGCAGGCAATATTGGCTACAAAATCGCTCAGCGTCTGGGAGGGTATCGCGCAGTAGGTCCGTTGATTCAAGGGCTTGCCGCACCGCTTCATGATCTCTCTCGTGGCTGTAGCGTACAGGAAATTATCGAACTGGCGTTGGTGGCAGCAGTGCCGCGCCAGACTGACATGAGTCGTGAAAACGCCTCGCACACACTGGTTGTATAAGGTCCCGTTCTGGACCCCCTTTGACTTAAGAGGAAAGCATAATGGAAGCATTAGGAATGATTGAAACCCGGGGCCTGGTTGCACTGATTGAGGCTTCTGACGCAATGGTTAAAGCGGCACGCGTGAAACTGGTTGGCGTGAAGCAGATCGGTGGCGGTCTGGTCACTGCCATGGTCCGTGGCGATGTAGCGGCATGTAAAGCTGCAACGGACGCAGGTGCTGCGGCAGCACAGCGTATTGGCGAGCTGGTTTCAGTACACGTGATCCCACGTCCGCACGGCGATCTGGAAGAAGTGTTCCCGATCAGCTTTAAAGGCGACAGCAACGACATGTAAGTCGTCCATGTGACGCCACAGACTTCATTGCTGGCGTCACCCTCTCTCCTTTTCACATTACCTTCTGCGGAGGGTAGGGGGAGGTTTTACCTGAAATATGCCACGGAGGCGCGTATGAAACTGGCAATCGTTACAGGACAAATTGTTTGTACCGTACGCCATCAGGGGCTCGCGCACGACAAGTTGCTGATGGTGGAAATGATTGACGCCCAGGGAAATCCCGACGGGCAATGTGCTGTTGCTATCGACAGCATCGGGGCGGGAACCGGAGAGTGGGTGCTGCTGGTCAGCGGAAGCTCCGCCCGTCAGGCGCACCGGAATGAATCATCGCCTGTCGATCTGTGCGTGATTGGCATTGTCGATGAAGTGGTGGCAGGTGGTCAGGTGATCTTCCATAAATAAGGCAGAAAATCATGAATCAACAGGATATTGAACAGGTCGTGAAAGCGGTACTGCTGAAAATGAAAGACAGCAGCCAACCCGTCAGTGCCGTTCAAGAAATGGGCGTTTTTGCCTCCCTGGATGACGCAGTGGCGGCAGCAAAACTGGCCCAACAGGGGTTGAAAAGCGTCACCATGCGCCAACTGGCTATCACGGCCCTACGTGAGGCGGGCGAAAAGCACGCCAGAGAATTAGCGGAACTTGCCGTCACTGAAACCGGCATGGGACGCGTCGAAGATAAATTTGCCAAAAACGTGGCGCAGGCGCGCGGCACGCCGGGTGTGGAATGCCTGTCTCCACAGGTTCTGACCGGCGATAACGGTCTGACGCTGATTGAAAACGCACCGTGGGGCGTGGTGGCCTCGGTAACTCCATCCACCAACCCGGCCGCGACCGTCATTAACAACGCCATCAGCCTGATTGCCGCTGGTAACAGCGTGGTCTTCGCACCGCATCCGGCGGCGAAAAAAGTCTCTCAGCGCGCTATCACTCTGCTTAACCAGGCGGTAGTTGCCGCAGGCGGTCCGGCAAACCTGTTGGTGACGGTTGCCAACCCGGATATCGAGACTGCCCAGCGTCTGTTCAAGTACCCAGGTATCGGCCTGCTGGTGGTGACCGGTGGTGAAGCCGTGGTGGACGCCGCGCGTAAGCACACCAACAAACGTCTGATTGCCGCTGGTGCGGGTAATCCGCCAGTGGTGGTTGATGAAACGGCTGACCTGGCACGCGCGGCGCAGTCGATAGTCAAAGGTGCATCGTTTGACAACAACATCATCTGCGCCGATGAAAAAGTGCTGATCGTGGTCGATAGCGTCGCTGATGAACTGATGCGTCTGATGGAAAGCCAGCATGCGGTGAAACTGACCGCGGCTCAGGCCGAACAGCTGCAGCCGGTGCTGCTGAAAAATATCGATGAGCGCGGTAAAGGCACAGTCAGTCGTGACTGGGTCGGGCGCGATGCCGGAAAAATCGCTGCGGCGATTGGTCTGAACGTACCGGAGCAAACCCGTCTGTTATTCGTCGAAACCTCCGCGACGCATCCGTTTGCCGTTACCGAACTGATGATGCCGGTGCTGCCGGTCGTGCGGGTTGCCAACGTCGATGAAGCCATTGAACTGGCGGTCAAGCTGGAAGGCGGCTGCCACCATACGGCGGCGATGCACTCACGCAATATCGAAAATATGAACAGTATGGCAAACGCCATAGATACCAGCATCTTCGTTAAGAACGGGCCGTGCATTGCCGGTCTTGGACTGGGCGGTGAAGGCTGGACCACGATGACCATTACCACACCAACCGGGGAAGGGGTGACCAGTGCGCGTACGTTTGTGCGCCTGCGTCGCTGTGTGTTGGTAGACGCCTTCAGAATTGTATAAGGAGTAAATGAGATGGCGCACGACGAACAACGTTGGTTGACACCCAGACTGCTAAAAGCGGCAACGCTATGTAACCAGACGCCCGCAAAGAGCGATTCACCGCTGTGGTTGGGCATTGATTTGGGAACGTGTGATGTGGTGTCGATGGTTGTGGACAGTGACGGACAGCCGGTCGCGGTTTGCCTGGACTGGGCCGATGTCGTGCGCGATGGCATCGTCTGGGATTTCTTTGGTGCGGTGACCATCGTTCGTCGCCATCTCGATACGCTCGAACAACAACTGGGTTGCCGTTTTACCCATGCGGCAACCTCGTTTCCACCGGGAACTGACCCACGCATCTCTATTAACGTGCTGGAGTCTGCCGGGCTTGAAGTGAGCCATGTCCTCGACGAACCAACCGCGGTGGCGGATCTGTTGCAGCTTGATAACGCCGGCGTGGTGGATATTGGTGGTGGCACTACCGGGATTGCGATTGTTAAACAGGGCAAAGTGACTTACTCCGCTGATGAAGCGACTGGCGGGCACCATATCTCTCTGACGCTGGCCGGGAACCGTCGTATCCAGTTGGAAGAAGCCGAGCAGTACAAGCGCAGCAATGGCAAAGAAATCTGGCCGGTGGTGAAGCCTGTCTACGAAAAGATGGCGGAAATCGTGGCGCACCATATTGCCGGACAGGATGTCGCTGATTTGTGGCTGGCGGGTGGCTCCTGTATGCAGCCAGGCGTTGATGAACTGTTCCGTAAGCGTTTCCCGGAACTGCAGGTGCATTTACCCCAGCACAGCCTGTTTATGACTCCGCTGGCGATTGCAAACAGCGGAAAAGAAAAAGCGGAAGGAATCTATGCAAGCTGAATTGCAGACCGCGCTCTTTCAGGCATTCGATACCCTGAATCTGCAACGCGTAAAAACGTTTAGCGTTCCCCCGGTTACGTTATGTGGACTGGGAGCGCTTAGTACCTGCGGACAGGAAGCACAAACGCGCGGACTGACGCATATGTTCGTCATGGTTGACAGCTTTCTGCATCAGGCGGGGATGACCGCCGCACTGGAGCGCAGCCTGGCGATGAAAGGCGTGGCGATGACGCTGTGGCCATGTCCGGTAGGTGAACCGTGCATTACGGACGTCTGCGCGGCAGTCGCGCAACTGCGTGAATCGAAGTGCGACGGTGTCGTGGCTTTCGGCGGCGGTTCCGTGCTGGATGCCGCCAAGGCAGTGGCGTTGCTGGTGACCAATCCTACCCAGACGCTGGCTGACATGGACGAGCGTAGCGTGTTACGCCCGCGTCTGCCGCTGATTGCCGTACCGACTACCGCCGGAACGGGCTCAGAAACCACGAACGTCACGGTGATTATCGACGCCGCGACCGGACTCAAAAAAGTACTGGCCCACGCAACCCTGATGCCGGATGTGGCGATCCTTGACGCTGCATTGACGGAAGGTGTGCCTGCGCACGTAACGGCGATGACCGGGATTGATGCACTGACGCACGCCGTTGAAGCGTATAGCGCCCTGAACGCGACGCCGTTTACCGACAGCCTGGCGATTGGTGCGATAGCGATGATCGGTAAATCGCTGCCGAAGGCCGTCGGCTACGGTCAGGATCTGGCGGCGCGCGAAAGCATGCTGCTGGCTTCCTGTATGGCCGGGATGGCGTTTTCCAGCGCGGGGCTTGGCCTGTGCCATGCGATGGCGCACCAGCCGGGGGCGACGTTGCACATTCCACACGGACAGGCTAACGCCATGCTGCTTCCCACGGTAATGGGGTTCAACCGCATGGTGTGTCGTGAGCGCTTTAGCCATATCGGACGCGCGTTAACCAACAAGAAATCGGACGATCGTGATGCTATCAACGCGGTCAGCGAGTTGATTAGCGAAGTGGGCCAGACCAAACGACTCTCTGACGTTGGGGCAAAGCCCGAGCAGTACAGCGCATGGGCTCACGCCGCGCTGGAGGATATTTGTATTCGCAGTAACCCACGCACCGCCACGCAGACACAGATCATCGACCTGTACGCGGCTGCCGGGTAATGCCTGTAGGCCGGATAAGGTGCTCGCACCACCATCCGGTAATAACACGGCGTTAATGCCGGAGGCGACGTAAACGTCTTATCCGGCCTACAAATCACAAATGACAGGGAGTAGGGGCTATGGGAATTAACGAAATCATCATGTACATCATGATGTTCTTTATGCTGATTGCCGCCGTGGACAGGATCCTGTCGCAGTTCGGCGGTTCGGCGCGCTTCCTCGGTAAGTTCGGTAAGAGTATTGAGGGATCGGGCGGCCAGTTTGAAGAAGGTTTTATGGCGATGGGCGCGCTGGGTCTGGCGATGGTCGGTATGACCGCGCTGGCACCGGTTCTGGCGCATGTGCTCGGGCCAGTAATTATTCCGCTGTATGAAATGCTGGGCGCGAACCCGTCGATGTTTGCCGGAACGCTGCTGGCGTGCGATATGGGCGGCTTCTTCCTGGCGAAAGAACTGGCGGGCGGCGACGTTGCGGCGTGGCTGTACTCTGGCCTGATCCTCGGGGCGATGATGGGGCCGACGCTGGTCTTCTCCATTCCGGTTGCGCTGGGGATTATTGAACCGTCTGACCGTCGTTATCTGGCGCTGGGCGTGCTGGCGGGTATTGTCACCATTCCGATTGGTTGTATTGCGGGCGGTTTGATTGCGATGTACTCCGGCGTCGAAATCAACGGACAGCCGGTGGAGTTCACCTTCGCGCTGATCCTTATGAATATGATCCCGGTGCTGATCGTGGCTGTGCTGGTGGCGCTGGGACTGAAATTCATCCCGGAAAAAATGATC
Source organism: Citrobacter sp. Cpo148 (assembly GCF_030332375.1). NCBI lineage: Bacteria > Pseudomonadati > Pseudomonadota > Gammaproteobacteria > Enterobacterales > Enterobacteriaceae > Citrobacter > Citrobacter sp. Cpo148. The sequence continues at coordinate 88,102 of NZ_JAOWHY010000049.1, read as the reverse complement.
AACGGCTTCCAGATCTTCGCGAAATTCCTGGTGGCGCTGATCACCATCGGCCTGGCAGCAGCGGTGGTCAAATTCCTGCTCGGCTGGGAGCTGATCCCAGGTCTTGATCCTATCTTCATGGCTCCGGGCGACAAGCCGGGTGAAGTGATGCGCGCCATCGAAGTTATCGGTTCTATTTCCTGCGTACTGCTCGGTGCGTACCCAATGGTACTGCTGCTGACCCGCTGGTTTGAAAAACCGCTGATGAGCGTCGGTAACCTGTTAAAAATCAATAATATTGCGGCTGCCGGTATGGTTGCGACGCTGGCGAACAACATCCCAATGTTCGGCATGATGAAGAATATGGATACCCGCGGCAAAGTGATCAACTGCGCCTTCGCGGTCTCCGCGGCCTTTGCACTGGGTGACCACTTAGGCTTCGCCGCTGCCAACATGAACGCGATGATCTTCCCGATGATTGTCGGCAAGTTGATTGGCGGCGTGACGGCGATTGGTGTGGCTATGCTGTTGGTACCGAAAGATGAAGATGTGCCAGCAGAAGTAGAAACCAACCCGGAGGCGCAATCGTGAATACTCGCCAGCTATTGAGCGTCGGTATCGATATCGGCACCACTACCACTCAGGTGATTTTCTCGCGCCTTGAGTTAGTCAACCGTGCGGCAGTGTCGCAGGTGCCGCGCTACGAATTCATCAAACGCGAAATTAGCTGGCAAAGCCCGGTGTTCTTTACCCCCGTTGATAAGCAGGGCGGGTTGAAAGAGGCCGAACTTAAGGCGCTGATCCTTGCCCAGTACCAGGCGGCGGGTATTGCACCTGAGACTGTCGATTCCGGCGCGATCATCATCACCGGAGAAAGTGCCAAAACCCGTAATGCGCGTCCGGCGGTGATGGCGCTCTCTCAGTCGCTGGGGGATTTTGTGGTGGCCAGCGCCGGACCGCATCTGGAATCGGTGATTGCCGGTCACGGTGCGGGGGCACAAACCCTGTCCGAGCAGAAGTTGTGCCGCGTACTGAATATCGACATTGGTGGCGGTACGTCAAACTACGTTCTGTTTGATGCCGGAAAGGTCAGCGGTTCGGCTTGCCTGAACGTCGGCGGACGACTGCTGGAAACTGACGGCCAGGGGCGAGTAGTACATGCGCATCAGCCGGGGCAGATGATTGTTGATGACGTATTTGGTCCGGGCACCGACGCCCGAACCCTCAATGCGGCGCAGCTTGTTCAGGTAGCCCGACGGATGGCGGCGCTGATTGTGGAGGTGATTGACGGCACGTTATCACCGCTGGCGCAGGCGCTGATGCAAACCGGCCTGTTACCGGCGGGCGTGAAACCGGAAGTGATTACGTTGTCCGGCGGGGTGGGCGAGTGCTACCGCAACCAACCAGCCGATCCGTTCTGTTTTTCCGACATTGGCCCGCTGTTAGCAACGGCACTGCATGAACATCCGCGCCTGCGTGAGATGAACGTGCAGTTCCCGGCGCAAACCGTGCGCGCCACGGTGATTGGCGCCGGTGCGCATACGCTGTCGCTTTCGGGCAGCACCATCTGGCTGGAAGGCGTGGCGCTTCCGCTGCGCAATCTGCCGGTGGCGATTCCGGTTAATGAGGCTGATTTGGTGGCCGCCTGGCAACAGGCGCTAATGCAGCTCGATCTGGACCCGCAAACGGACGCCTACGTGCTGGCGCTGCCCGGTTCGCTGCCGGTGCGCTATGCCGCGCTGTTAACGGTGATTGATGCGCTGCTGGCCTTTGTCGCGCGCTATCCGAATCCGCATCCCCTGCTGGTGGTAGCCGAGCAGGATTTTGGTAAGGCCCTGGGCATGCTGTTACGCCCACAGTTACAGCAACACCCGCTGGCAGTCATCGATGAGGTGGTTGTCCGGGCGGGGGACTATATCGACATTGGTACGCCTCTTTTTGGCGGATCGGTTGTGCCGGTGACGGTGAAATCACTCGCATTTCCTTCCTGAGGGAACGACTTATGAAACTAAAGACCACATTGTTCGGCAATGTTTATCAGTTTAAGGATGTTAAAGAGGTGCTGGCAAAAGCCAACGAACTGCGTTCGGGGGATGTGCTGGCAGGAGTGGCCGCAACCAGTTCGCAGGAGCGCGTGGCGGCCAAGCAGGTACTGTCGGAAATGACGGTGGCGGATATCCGCAATAACCCGGTGATTTCCTATGAAGAGGACTGTGTTACTCGTCTGATTCAGGATGACGTCAACGAGACGGCCTATAGCCGTATCAAAAACTGGAGTATCAGCGAGCTGCGCGAGTACGTGCTGAGCGATGAAACCTCCGTTGATGACATTGCGTTTACGCGCAAAGGGTTAACGTCGGAAGTGGTCGCTGCGGTAGCAAAAATCTGCTCTAACGCGGACCTGATCTACGGCGGTAAGAAAATGCCGGTGATCAAAAAGGCCAATACCACCATCGGTCTGCCGGGCACCTTCAGCTGCCGTTTGCAGCCGAACGACACCCGTGATGACGTGCAGAGTATTGCCGCACAAATCTACGAAGGACTGTCCTTCGGGGCGGGCGATGCGGTGATCGGCGTAAACCCGGTAACGGATGACGTGGAAAACTTAAGCCGCGTACTGGATACCGTGTACGGCGTTATCGACAAATTCAACATCCCGACCCAGGGCTGCGTACTGGCACACGTGACTACCCAGATAGAAGCGATTCGTCGCGGCGCGCCGGGCGGGCTGATTTTCCAGAGTATCTGCGGTAGCGAAAAAGGCTTAAAAGAGTTTGGCGTTGAGCTGGCCATGCTGGATGAAGCGCGCGCAGTGGGCGCTGAGTTCAACCGTATCGCCGGGGAAAACTGCCTGTACTTCGAAACCGGGCAAGGGTCTGCACTTTCCGCGGGCGCGAACTTCGGCGCCGATCAGGTGACGATGGAAGCGCGTAACTACGGGCTGGCACGCCACTATGATCCGTTCCTGGTGAACACCGTGGTGGGCTTTATCGGGCCGGAGTATCTCTACAACGACCGTCAGATTATTCGCGCGGGTCTGGAAGATCACTTTATGGGCAAGCTGAGCGGCATCTCAATGGGCTGCGACTGCTGCTACACCAACCATGCTGATGCTGACCAGAACCTTAACGAAAACCTGATGATTCTGCTCGCCACCGCTGGCTGCAACTACATCATGGGCATGCCGCTCGGTGACGACATCATGCTCAACTATCAGACCACCGCCTTCCATGACACCGCGACCGTGCGTCAGCTGCTGAACCTGCGTCCGTCGCCGGAGTTTGAACGCTGGCTGGAAACCATGGGCATTATGGCAAACGGTCGCCTGACCAAACGGGCGGGCGATCCGTCACTGTTCTTCTGATGACGCGGGGATGACACACGATGGATCAAAAACAGATTGAAGAAATTGTACGCAGCGTAATGGCGTCAATGGGTGAGTCTCAACCGCAGGCTCAAGAACCGTCAGCTCCAGCAAAATGCAGCACCATGCAGTGCGCCGCGCCGACCGGTGAAAGCTGCGCGATGGACTTAGGCTCAGCCGAAGCCAAAGCATGGATTGGCGTTGAGAATCCGCACCGTGCAGAGGTGCTGACTGAACTTCGCCGTAGCACCGCTGCGCGTGTATGTACCGGTCGTGCCGGTCCTCGTCCGCGTACCCAGGCGCTGCTGCGTTTCCTGGCTGACCACTCGCGTTCGAAAGATACGGTATTGAAAGAAGTGCCGGAAGAGTGGGTAAAAGCCCAGGGGCTACTGGAAGTGCGCTCGGAAATCAGCGACAAAAACCTGTATCTGACGCGTCCGGATATGGGGCGTCGTCTGAGTGCGGAAGCCATTGAAGCACTGAAATCACAGTGTGTAATGAATCCGGATGTGCAGGTGATTATTTCTGATGGCCTGTCTACCGACGCGATTACCGCTAACTATGAAGAGATCCTGCCGCCGCTGTTGTCGGGCTTAAAACAGGCCGGATTGAAGGTCGGGACGCCGTTCTTTGTTCGCTATGGGCGCGTGAAAATAGAAGATCAGATCGGCGAACTGCTGGGTGCAAAAGCGGTGATCCTGCTGGTTGGTGAACGTCCGGGCCTCGGCCAGTCGGAAAGTCTTTCTTGCTATGCCGTCTATTCGCCGCGTGTGGCGACCACCGTTGAGGCTGATCGTACCTGTATCTCGAACATTCACCAGGGCGGTACGCCACCGGTTGAAGCGGCGGCGGTGATTGTGGATTTGGCCAAGCGCATGCTGGAGCAAAAAGCATCCGGCATCAATATGACCCGTTAAGGAGGCATCATGCCAGCATTAGATTTAATTAGACCTTCAGTCACCGCAATGCGTGTGATTGCCTCGGTAAATGACGGTTTTGCCCGCGAACTTAAATTACCGCCACATATACGTAGCCTCGGACTCATCACAGCAGATTCTGATGACGTGGCGTATATTGCCGCAGACGAAGCGACAAAACAGGCAATGGTCGAAGTGGTTTATGGCCGCTCGCTGTATGCCGGTGCGGCGCACAGTCCCTCTCCAACATCGGGCGAAGTGCTGATTATGCTCGGTGGACCAAACCCGGCCGAAGTTCGCGCGGGTCTGGACGCGATGGTGGCCAATATTGAAAGCGGGGCGGCATTCCAGTGGGCGAATGACGCAGAAGATACCGCCTTCCTGGCGCATGTGGTTTCGCGTACCGGTTCGTATCTCTCCGCAACCGCGGGATGCCGACTGGGCGATCCGATGGCGTATCTGGTAGCACCGCCGCTGGAAGCGACATTTGGTATTGATGCCGCGCTGAAATCTGCCGATGTACAACTGGTGACCTATGTACCACCGCCGTCAGAAACTAACTATTCAGCCGCGTTTTTGACCGGTAGCCAGGCCGCTTGTAAAGCCGCATGTAACGCCTTTGCCGATGCCGTTCTGGATATTGCCCGTAATCCAATCCAGCGCGCGTAAGAGAGGTAGTGATGATCAATGCACTGGGATTACTGGAAGTGGATGGCATGGTGGCTGCCGTGGACGCGGCCGATGCCATGCTGAAAGCCGCGAACGTGCGTCTGCTTAGCCACGAAGTGCTCGATCCTGGTCGGCTGACGCTGGTGGTGGAAGGCGATCTGGCGGCATGCCGCGCAGCGCTGGATGCTGGCAGTGCAGCCGCAGCGCGTACGGGCCGTGTTATCAGCCGTAAGGAAATAGGCCGGCCGGACGATGACACCCAGTGGCTGATCGGCGGTTTTAAACGCCAGCCGAAGAAACCTGAACAGAAGCCAGAAGCGAAAACAGAAGTGAAACCAGAGAAGACACAGGACGCCCCAGTGACGTCTGAATCCTCTGCCCAACTTCTGACGCTGTTAGCATCGGTCCGTCAAGGAATGACGGCAGGGGAAGTGGCGGCCCACTTTGGCTGGTCACTTGATGAAGCCAGAAATGCGCTGGAACAGCTCTTTTCTGATGGAGCGTTGCGTAAACGCAGTAGTCGCTACCGCTTAAAAAATTAACCTGTCGGAGGGCCGGGGGCTTCGTTGAAGCTTCCGGCTTAAAAGATCATGAAAAAGAACCGTACTGCAAACTTGCACCATCTTTATCATGAAGTATTACCCGAAGACGTTAAACTGACGCCGAAAGTGGAAGTGGACAACGTTCACCAACGGCGAACAACGGATGTGTATGAGCACGCGCTGACGATTACCGCCTGGCAGCAGATCTACGACCAGCTGCATCCGGGAAAATTTCATGGCGAGTTCACGGAAATCCTGCTCGATGATATTCAGGTGTTCCGTGAATACACCGGACTGGCGCTGCGTCAGTCGTGCCTTGTCTGGCCAAACTCATTTTGGTTTGGCATTCCGGCCACGCGCGGCGAGCAGGGATTTATTGGTACCCAGTGTTTGGGTAGCGCTGAAATTGCCACCCGCCCAGGCGGGACGGAGTTTGAACTGAGTACGCCGGATGATTACACCATTTTGGGTGTCGTCATTTCGGAAGAGGCCATTGCTCGTCAGGCTAACTTCCTGCATAACCCGGAAAGGGTGCTACATATGCTGCGCAATCAGTCGGCGCTGGAAGTTAAAGAACAACACAAAGCCGCGCTATGGGGCTTTGTGCAGCAGGCGCTGGCGACGTTTAGTGAGAATCCTGAAAACCTTCACCAACCCGCGGTGCGTAAAGTGTTAGGGGATAACCTGCTGCTGGCGATGGGCACCATGCTGGAAGAAGCGCAGCCGATTATGACTGCGGAGAGCATCAGCCATCAGAGCTATCGTCGCTTGCTGTCACGTGCGCGCGAATATGTGCTGGAAAATATGTCAGAGCCGCTGACCGTGCTCGACTTATGCAATCAGCTGCACGTTAGCCGCCGGACGTTGCAAAACGCCTTTCACGCGATCCTCGGTATTGGACCGAATGCCTGGCTGAAACGTATTCGCCTGAACGCCGTGCGCCGTGAGTTGATAAGCCCATGGTCGCAGAGTGCGACTGTGAAAGACGCCGCCATGCAGTGGGGATTCTGGCATTTAGGGCAGTTTGCCACCGACTACCAGCAGCTGTTTGCGGAGAAACCGTCGTTGACGCTGCATCAGCGTATGCGCCAGTGGGCATGATGAGATTATTGTGCCGGATGCGACGCTAACGCGTCTTATCCGGCCTACGGGTTTGCCGTTGTTGTAGGCCTGATAAGCGTAGCGCCATCAGGCAATTACACCCAGTCGCGGACCTGAATAAACTCGCTAAGGGCAGCTTCCGGGCTGTTCGCTTCCGGCTGCCAGTCATACTCCCAGCGTACCAGCGGTGGCATCGACATCAGAATCGACTCCGTGCGCCCGCCGGTTTGCAAACCGAACAACGTGCCGCGATCCCACACCAGATTAAATTCCACATAGCGCCCACGACGATAAAGCTGGAAATTACGCTCGCGCTCGCCCCAGCTCATCATTTTGCGGCGTTCGACGATGGGCAGATACGCCTCGGTGTATCCTTGACCTACCGCCTGCATAAAAGCGAAGCAGTGGTCGAAATCAGGGGTATTCAAATCATCGAAAAACAGCCCGCCAATGCCGCGCTGTTCGTTGCGGTGCTTGAGGAAGAAGTAGTCATCGCACCACTTTTTGTAACGTGGATACACGTCATCGCCAAACGGCTGGCACAGATCCCGCGCCGTGCGATGCCAGTGAACCGCATCCTCATCAAATCCGTAGTAGGGCGTTAAGTCAAAGCCGCCGCCAAACCACCACACGGGATCGGCCCCCGGTTTTTCCGCGATAAAAAACCGTACGTTGGCATGACTGGTTGGAATGTAGGGATTCTGCGGGTGCACCACCAACGAGACGCCCATCGCTTCAAAGCTGCGCCCGGCAAGCTCCGGGCGATGCGCGGTAGCCGAGGCCGGCATTGCATCGCCGTGGACGTGGGAGAAGTTGACGCCTGCTTGCTCGAAAATACCGCCGTTACGCAACACCCTACTGCGCCCGCCGCCGCCCGCTTCGCGTTGCCAGTTATCCTCAACAAATTCGCTGCCGTCTACGGTGGATAACTGCTGACAAATTTCATCCTGCAGGCTGAGCAGGAACTGTTTTACGCGCTGTGCATCGGGCTTCATGGTTAACGTTTCTTCGAGTGTGCTTTCTGGTTATCAAACCAGTGGAAATAGCTGATGATGCCATTGGCGATAGCGGTGGCGATTTTCTGACGAAACGCCGCCGTACCCAGCAATCGTTCTTCTTCCGGGTTGGTGATGAACGAGGTTTCGACCAGGACCGACGGAATCGAAGGTGATTTTAGCACCACGAAGGCGGCCTGTTCCGTGCTGCGACTGTGCAGACGGTGTACCGGCTTGATCTTCTTAAGAATATGCGAGCCTAACGTCAGGCTGTTTTTTATGGTGTCAGTTTGCACCAGATCGAATAGCACCTGCTGCAACAAATGATCTTTGTCAGTGGCCTTCTTTCCGGCGACTTCATCGGCCCGGTTTTCACGATCGGACAGATATTTCGCCATGGCGCTACTGGCGCCGCGATTGGATAAGGCAAAGACCGAAGCACCCGCAGCGCTCGGATTGGTAAAACCGTCGGCGTGGATCGACATGAACAGATCGGCACCATGTTTGTGGGCGATCTCGACGCGATCGTAGAGCGGAATAAACGTATCGCCGGAGCGGGTCAGGCGTGCATCAATCCCCTGGTTACGTAGGATCGAGCGCACGTTTTTGGCAATAGCCAACACAACGTGCTTTTCTTTCGAGCCGTTGCGACCAATTGCGCCGGTATCAATCCCTCCGTGCCCCGGATCAAGGACAACAACGCGCTTAGCACCGGATTTTTTCGCTTTCGGTTTGCTGTGTCCATTGCTGGTCTTTAGCGCTTCTTCTTTAGCGATGGCTTGTGACATGCCTGACAGCGTCAGGGCGGCCAGCCCGGCTTTCAGCACCTGGCGGCGCGATGTGAGTGTTTTTAGTGGTTTAAAAGTGCTCATACGGCCTGAGTTGTAAAAAAAAGGTTCTAAACGTTATATCGTATCGCGTAGTCCGTTGCGACGGATCGAGATAAGAATTGTTTTACTTTTCATTTCAATACGTGACAATTCCGTATTATGCCATTTTTTCCGCCGCTTCGCGTCAGATATTGGCTAAATCAGCCGTTCGCGCCATAATCGCTTTTTAACGTCCTGAAAAGGTACCCAATACCATGGAAATACGCGTTTTTCGCCAGGAAGATTTCGAAGAGGTGATCACCCTCTGGGAGCGTTGTGATTTGCTGCGTCCATGGAACGACCCTGAAATGGACATCGAACGTAAAGTCAATCATGACGTCAGCTTGTTCCTCGTCGCTGAAGTGAACGGTGAGGTGGTCGGTACGGTGATGGGCGGATACGACGGGCATCGCGGTTCCGCCTATTACTTGGGCGTGCATCCTGAGTTTCGCGGTCGCGGCATCGCCAATGCGCTGCTCAACCGGCTGGAGAAAAAGCTCATTGCCCGCGGTTGTCCGAAGATTCAAATCATGGTGCGTGACGATAACGACGTCGTACAGGGCATGTATGAACGTTTGGGCTATGAACATGCGGATGTACTCAATCTGGGCAAGCGTTTGATCGAAGATGAAGAGTACTGAGTTTCATCCGGCCGACTATGACGGTCATGGGCGTCTGCGCCTGCCTTTTCTCTTCTGGTGCGTACTGCTGTTGCAGGCACGCACCTGGGTTTTGTTTGTGATTGCCGGTTCTTCCCGTGAGCAGGGCAACACCTTGCTGAATCTGTTTTATCCCGATCATGACGCATTCTGGCTGGGGTTGCTTCCCGGCGTTCCCGCCGTGTTGGCGTTTTTACTCAGCGGGCGACGCTTTGCGTTTCCGGTGATCTGGCGCTGGCTGCGCGGATTATTGATTCTCGCTCAACTGGTGCTGCTGTGCTGGCAGCCGGTGATGTGGCTGGCAGGCGATCCGCTCAACGGCGTCGGGCTGGCGCTGCTGGTGGCGGATATCGTCGCGCTGATCTGGCTGTTAACCAATCAACGTCTGCGTGCCTGTTTTTCCCTTGAGAAAGAATAACGGCACTTTTTGGGGAAACCGGACTCCAAGCACCGTTGATAAATAAGGAAGGAAGTGAAATGAAATCACTGCGTTTGACTTTATGCACGATGCCGCTGCTACTGGCCGGGTGTTCAACGTTGTCCTCGGTGAACTGGTCTGCCGCCAATCCGTGGAACTGGTTTGGTTCTTCAACGCAGGTCACAGAGCAGGGCGTCGGAGCGTTAACGGGCGCTACGCCGCTGGATGAAAAAGCCATTGCTGATGCGCTGGACGGCGATTACCGCCTGCGTAGCGGAATGAAGACCGATAACGGTAATGTGGTGCGCTTCTATGAAGCGATGAAAGACGACAAGCTGGCGATAGTCATCAACGGCAGCCAGGGAACCATCAATCGTATTGATGTATTAGATCACGATATTTCGTCAGCCGCGGGTGTCGAAATCGGTACACCGTTTAGTGACCTTTACACTAAAGCTTTCGGTAATTGCCAAAAAGCAACCGGAGATGACAGCGCGGGCGTTGAGTGTAAAGCTGAAGGAAGTCAACATATTAGCTATATTTTTTCCGGTGAATGGAGCGGGCCTGAGGATATAATGCCGTCTGACGACACGCTGAAAGCGTGGAAAGTAAGCAAAATTATCTGGCGGCGTTAATTTGCGTCTGAACAAATCAGCTTGTTAAAAAAACAGGTAGAATAGCGCCCATCAATGCCACGATGTCGTGGCATCTTTTTTTCAGGAGGAACAATGTCTCAGGTTCAGAGTGGCATTTTGCCAGAACATTGCCGTGCGGCGATTTGGATTGAAGCCAATGTTAAAGGCGACGTTGATGCCCTGCGTGCGGCCAGCAAAACCTTCGCCGATAAGCTGGCGACCTTTGAAGCTAAGTTCCCGGATGCGCATCTGGGCGCGGTTGTCGCTTTTGGCAACAACACCTGGCGTGCATTGAGCGGCGGCGTCGGTGCTGAAGAGTTAAAAGACTTTATCCCTTACGGTAAAGGTCTGGCACCAGCAACCCAATATGACGTGTTGATCCATATTCTCTCTTTGCGTCATGACGTGAATTTCTCCGTTGCACAGGCGGCAATGGAAGCATTTGGCGACTGTATTGAAGTTAAAGAAGAAATCCACGGTTTCCGTTGGGTCGAAGAGCGCGATCTCAGCGGCTTTGTTGACGGTACGGAAAACCCGGCAGGCGAAGAAACGCGCCGTGAAGTTGCCGTTATCAAAGATGGTGTGGATGCCGGTGGCAGCTATGTGTTTGTGCAGCGTTGGGAACATAACCTGAAGCAGCTTAATCGCATGAGCATCCATGACCAGGAAATGATGATTGGTCGTACCAAGGAAGCCAACGAAGAGATCGACGGTGATGACCGTCCGGTCACCTCTCACCTGAGCCGTGTTGACCTAAAAGAAGACGGTAAAGGGCTGAAAATTGTGCGCCAGAGCCTGCCATACGGTACTGCCAGCGGCACGCATGGTCTCTATTTCTGCGCCTACTGCGCTCGTCTGCACAACATTGAACAACAATTGCTGAGCATGTTTGGTGACACCGACGGTAAGCGTGATGCGATGCTGCGCTTCACCAAACCGGTAACCGGCGGCTATTACTTTGCACCGTCGCTGGACCGTTTAATGGCGCTGTAATGGCGAGCTGATCCTGTTATCGGCCACGAAATAGACATCCCCGCATCGTCGGGGATTTTTTTTACCTGAGATTAACCTGATTTAGTGAGCTATTCCTCAGCACTAATTTGTTATTGCTGTATCTTCTGCGTGAATGAAGCGAAGGCTTCATATTCAAAAGGAGAATATTGAAATGGGAAAACTCACGGGCAAAACAGCATTGATTACGGGCGCATCTCAGGGTATTGGCGAGGGTATCGCCAGAACGTTTGCCCGCCATGGTGCGAACTTAATCCTGCTGGATATCTCCGATGAGATTGAAAAACTGGCGGATGAGTTGGCTGGGCGAGGGCACCGTTGCACAGCCGTTCACGCTGACGTCAGAGATTTTGCGTCGGTCAAGGAAGCGGTGACGCGCGCGAAGCAGATTGAAGGCAAAATCGATATTCTGGTGAACAATGCCGGCGTATGCCGCCTCGGCAACTTCCTTGATATGAGCGATGAAGATCGCGATTTCCACATTGATATCAACATTAAAGGCGTCTGGAACGTGACGAAAGCCGTTCTGCCGGAGATGATTGCGCGCAAAGATGGGCGCATCGTGATGATGTCATCGGTGACCGGCGATATGGTTGCTGACCCGGGCGAAACGGCCTACGCGCTGTCGAAAGCCGCGATCATCGGTTTGACCAAATCCCTGGCGGTAGAATATGCGCAGTCCGGCATTCGCGTGAATGCCATTTGCCCTGGCTACGTTCGTACGCCGATGGCGGAAAGCATTGCGCGTCAGTCTAACCCGGAAGATCCTGAATCCGTTTTAGTCGAAATGGCGAAAGCGATCCCGATGCGTCGTCTGGCCTGCCCGCTTGAGGTCGGTGAACTGGCGGCGTTCCTGGCATCGGATGAGTCCAGTTATTTAACTGGCACGCAAAACGTGATTGATGGCGGCAGCACTTTGCCTGAAAGCGTAAGCGTCGGCGTCTGATTGATGCCGGTCTCCTCCCCATGTGCTGGGGAGGAGGTACCCCTTATTCTCTTTTCAACTTTCAAATCATCAAACGGTATATAAAACCGTTACTCCTTTAGCACTGGTTATAAATATGATGACCATAAGAAAGTCATTTAATTTATAAGGGTGCGCAATGGCCGTTAACTTACTGAAAAAAAGAACACTGACGCTGGCAGCCATGCTGTTGCTGGTGGGGCAGGCGCAGGCAACGGAACTGCTGAACAGTTCATACGATGTTTCCCGCGAGCTGTTTGCCGCCCTTAATCCGCCGTTTGAACAGCAATGGGCCAAGGATAACGGCGGCGACAAACTGACGATTAAACAATCTCATGCCGGGTCATCAAAACAGGCGTTGGCGATTTTGCAGGGGCTGAAAGCTGACGTCGTGACCTATAACCAGGTGACCGACGTGCAGATCCTGCATGACAAAGGCAAGCTGATCCCTGCCGACTGGCAAAGCCGCCTGCCGAATAACAGTTCGCCATTCTATTCCACCATGGCGTTTTTGGTGCGTAAGGGCAACCCGAAGAATATCCACGAATGGAACGATCTGGTTCGCCCGGACGTGAAGCTGATTTTCCCGAACCCGAAAACCTCCGGTAACGCACGCTATACCTATCTGGCTGCGTGGGGCGCGGCAGATAAAGCGGACGGTGGGGATAAAGCTAAAACCGAACAGTTCATGACCCAGTTTCTGAAAAACGTGGAAGTATTTGATACCGGCGGTCGTGGTGCAACTACCACCTTCGTGGAGCGCGGTCTGGGCGACGTACTGATTACCTTTGAATCGGAAGTGAACAATATCCGTAAACAGTACGAAGACCAGGGCTTCGAAGTGGTGGTGCCGAAGGTCAACATTCTGGCGGAGTTCCCGGTGGCCTGGGTAGATAAAAATGTGCAGGCCAACGGTACTGAAAAAGCGGCGAAAGCTTACCTGAACTGGCTGTACAGCCCGCAGGCGCAAACCATCATTACCGATTTCTACTACCGCGTGAATAACCCGCAGGTAATGGACAAGCTGAAAGATAAATTCCCGCAGACCGAATTGTTCCGTGTGGAAGATAAGTTTGGCTCGTGGCCTGAAGTGATGAAAACGCACTTTGTCAGCGGCGGTGAGCTGGACAAACTGCTGGCGGCGGGGCGTAAGTAAATGTTTGCTGTTTCTTCCCGACGTGTGCTGCCCGGCTTCACTTTGAGCCTGGGCACCAGCTTACTGTTTGTCTGCCTGATATTGCTGCTGCCGCTGAGCGCGCTGGTGATGCAACTGGCGCAAATGAGCTGGGCGCAATACTGGGATGTGATTACCAATCCGCAGGTGGTGGCGGCTTATAAAGTGACGCTGCTGTCAGCGTTTGTGGCGTCGATTTTTAACGGCGTGTTCGGTTTGCTGATGGCGTGGATCTTAACACGCTATCGCTTTCCGGGCCGTACGCTGCTGGATGCGCTGATGGACCTGCCGTTCGCACTGCCTACGGCGGTGGCAGGTCTGACGCTGGCGTCACTGTTTTCGGTTAATGGCTTCTACGGCGAGTGGCTGGCGAAGCTGGATATCAAGGTGACCTACACCTGGCTCGGTATCGCGGTAGCGATGGCCTTTACCAGCATTCCGTTTGTGGTGCGTACCGTGCAACCGGTACTGGAAGAGTTAGGCCCGGAATATGAAGAAGCAGCTGAAACGCTCGGTGCTACGCGCTGGCAAAGTTTCCGTAAAGTAGTGCTGCCGGAGCTGTCTCCTGCGCTGGTGGCGGGCGTTGCGCTGTCGTTTACCCGCAGCCTCGGTGAGTTTGGCGCGGTTATTTTTATCGCCGGAAACATCGCATGGAAGACGGAAGTGACCTCGCTGATGATTTTTGTTCGCTTGCAGGAGTTTGACTACCCGGCCGCCAGCGCGATTGCTTCTGTGATCCTCGGGGCTTCGTTGTTGCTGCTGTTTTCAATTAACACTCTGCAAAGTCGCTTTGGTCGACGTGTGGTAGGTCACTGATGGCAGACATTACCCAATTGAAACGCTATGGCGCACCCCGCATCAACTGGGGGAAATGGTTTCTGATCGGCACGGGCATGCTGGTCTCCGCGTTTATTTTGCTGGTGCCGATGATTTACATCTTCGTGCAGGCGTTCAGCAAGGGATTAATGCCGGTATTACAGAACCTGGCGGATCCGGACATGCTGCATGCCATCTGGCTGACAGTGCTGATTGCGCTGATTGCGGTCCCGGTGAACCTGGTGTTTGGTGTGTTGCTGGCCTGGCTGGTGACCCGTTTTAACTTCCCAGGACGCCAACTACTACTAACGTTACTGGATATTCCATTTGCTGTCTCGCCGGTGGTCGCCGGTCTGGTCTATCTGCTGTTTTACGGCTCTAACGGCCCGCTTGGTGGGTGGCTGGATGAGCATAACCTGCAAATTATGTTTGCCTGGCCGGGGATGGTGCTGGTGACAGTGTTCGTGACCTGTCCGTTTGTGGTGCGTGAGCTGGTGCCGGTGATGTTAAGCCAGGGCAGCAATGAAGATGAAGCGGCTGTGTTGCTGGGTGCATCCGGCTGGCAGATGTTCCGCCGCGTTACGCTGCCGAATATCCGTTGGGCATTGCTGTACGGTGTGGTTTTGACCAACGCCCGTGCGATTGGTGAGTTTGGCGCGGTGTCAGTGGTTTCCGGCTCGATTCGCGGCGAAACCTTATCGCTGCCGCTACAGATTGAATTACTGGAGCAGGACTACAACACGGTCGGCTCCTTTACCGCCGCGGCGCTATTAACGCTGATGGCGATTATTACCCTGTTTTTGAAGAGCATGTTGCAATGGCGTCTGGAGAACCAGGAAAAACGCGCGCAGCAGGAGGAAAATCATGAGCATTGAGATTGCCAATATTAAGAAGTCTTTTGGTCGCACCCAGGTGCTGAACGATATCTCGCTGGATATTCCTTCAGGTCAGATGGTCGCGCTGCTGGGGCCATCCGGCTCGGGCAAAACCACGCTGCTGCGCATTATTGCCGGGCTGGAGCATCAGTCCAGCGGGCATATCCGTTTTCACGGTACCGACGTCAGCCGATTGCACGCCCGCGACCGTAAGGTGGGGTTCGTGTTCCAGCACTATGCGCTGTTTCGTCATATGACCGTTTTCGACAATATCGCGTTTGGTCTGACGGTCCTGCCACGGCGTGAGCGCCCGAATTCGGCGGCCATCAAAGCAAAAGTGACCAAACTGCTGGAAATGGTTCAACTGGCTCATCTGGCGGACCGTTTCCCGGCACAGCTCTCCGGCGGGCAAAAACAGCGCGTGGCGTTGGCGCGTGCGCTGGCGGTAGAGCCGCAGATCCTGCTGCTCGACGAACCGTTTGGTGCGCTTGATGCGCAGGTGCGCAAAGAGCTGCGTCGATGGCTGCGCCAGCTGCATGAAGAGCTGAAATTTACCAGCGTGTTTGTTACCCACGATCAGGAAGAAGCAACGGAAGTCGCAGACCGCGTGGTGGTGATGAGTCAGGGTCATATCGAACAGGCTGATGCGCCGGATCAGGTATGGCGCGAACCGGCTACTCGTTTCGTCCTGGAATTTATGGGTGAGGTTAACCGCCTGCAGGGGACGATTCGTGGCGGCCAATTCCATGTGGGCGCACACCGCTGGCCGCTGGGTTATACGCCTGGCTATCAGGGACCGGTGGATCTGTTCCTGCGCCCGTGGGAAGTGGACGTGAGCCGTCGTACCAGCCTGGATTCGCCGTTGCCGGTACAAGTGCTGGAAGCCAGCCCGAAAGGACACTACACCCAATTAGTTGTGCAACCCCTGGGGTGGTATAACGAACCGTTGACGGTAGTCATGCAGGGCGATGATTCCCCTGGCCGCGGCGAACGTCTGTTTGTCGGGCTGCAAAATGCGCGCCTGTATAACGGCGACCAGCGTATTGAAACGCGGGAAGAGGAACTTGCCCTGGCGCAAAGCGCCTGATAGGTTAATTCGTATAGTTATCATCCGGTGGCGCTGCGCTTACCGGGCTTACCAGGTGCAGCATGACCTGTAGGCCGGGTAAGTACAGCGCCACCCGGCATTTTTATTGAGCTGAAAACGTGAACACATTAGAACAAACAATTGGCAATACGCCTCTGGTGAAATTACAACGTCTGGCGCCGGATAACGGTAGTGAAATTTGGGTCAAGCTGGAAGGCAATAATCCCGCAGGTTCGGTGAAAGACCGCGCCGCGTTGTCGATGATCGTCGAAGCGGAAAAGCGCGGAGAAATTAAGCCAGGCGACGTGCTGATTGAGGCGACCAGCGGTAATACCGGAATTGCGCTGGCAATGATCGCCGCGCTGAAGGGCTATCGCATGAAGCTGCTGATGCCAGACAACATGAGCCAGGAGCGCCGTGCGGCGATGCGCGCCTATGGTGCCGAGCTGATTCTGGTCACCAAAGAGCAGGGGATGGAAGGCGCGCGCGATTTAGCCCTTGAGATGGCGCAGCGGGGAGAAGGCAAGCTGCTGGATCAGTTTAATAATCCGGATAACCCGTACGCGCATTACACTACCACCGGACCGGAAATCTGGCAGCAGACGTCAGGTCGTATTACCCACTTTGTCTCCAGTATGGGAACGACAGGCACCATTACCGGTGTGTCGCGTTTTCTGCGTGAGCAAGAAAAAGCGGTCACTATCGTTGGCCTGCAGCCGGAAGAGGGCAGTAGTATTCCGGGAATTCGCCGCTGGCCTGCGGAGTATATGCCAGGCATTTTTAACGCCTCGCTGGTGGATGAGGTGCTGGATATTCACCAGAACGATGCGGAAAACACCATGCGTGAACTGGCCGTGCGCGAAGGGATTTTCTGTGGTGTCAGTTCTGGTGGCGCGGTAGCGGGGGCGTTACGTGTGGCGCGCGCGACCCCGGGAGCGGTGGTGGTGGCGATCATCTGCGATCGCGGCGATCGCTACCTTTCAACCGGCGTGTTTGGCGAAGAGCACTTTAACCAGGGATTAGGGATTTAGTTTTCAGCCTGATAACCATAGCACTATCTGGCAAACGTACGGCACGAGCGCCGGATGACGACGTAAAGCGTCTTATCCGGCCTGCCATAATCAATCGTTACGTTTTTCCACAAGCTTATCAAGGAATTGCCACAGTTTCTCATTCATCTGCTGATAATCCCATGCTCGCATCTCTTCAATGGAACGGATGAAACGCTTGCCTTTAGCTTCCGCCAGTTCTTGTTCGGAGTGTTGAATAAGCCCTTCTATAGCATCAGCCGTAAACTCCATATGGCACTGAAAACCATAAACAAAATTACCGTATTGCACGATTTGTCGTGGGCAGCCCTCGCTGGCAGCAAGAATGGTCGCCTGGTCGGTTAATCCTGGCATGTCGTTGTGCCAGTGACCGACGGTAAGCGGTGAGCCGAAATGGCTGAACAGCGGGTGCTGTTGACCGGCTTCGGTCAGAACGATGGGGTAGTGACCAATCTCTTTTTCCGGACTCTGGCACACCTTCGCACCCAGCGCTTCGCCGATTAACTGTGAACCCAGGCAGATCCCCACCACAATTTTACGTGCCGCAATCGCCTGGTTGATCAGATGCTGCTCGGCCTGAGAATCAAAGTACGGGCACTCTGCCAGCGTGGTTCGTGGTGACTGCGGACCGCCAAACACCACCAACATATCGAAACCATCGGCATTGGCGGGAACTGTTTCTCCGGCGTATACGCGTGACCAGGTGATGGTATAGCCGCGCGATTCGGCCCACGGCAGGTACGTGCCAGCAGATTCAAAAGACTCATGAATAACAAAATGAACTCGCACTTTTTCTCTCCTGTTAGCGTTTTAGCGCCTGATGAATATCAGCCGCCAGCTTATCAATGTCGCTGTCAGTTAAGGTTGACAGCGTAATACGCAGGCCGTGGGCAGGCGTATTGACGCCAAAAACTTCGCCTTCCCGCACCAGCCAGCCGGACTTTGCCAGCGCAAAAGCGATCGCCTGGCTGTTATCATCCAGCGGTAGCCACATATTCAGACCGTCACCAACGGGCAACTCAATGCCATGTCGCCGTAGCGCTGCTGTCAACTTTTGCTGCTGGGTGGCGTAAAACTGCTGAGTTTGCGCCAGCGTGTGTTGATAAGTCTCGTCACTCAGGCAGGCGCAGGCCAAATCCTGCAGCAGGTGGCTGACCCACTGACTGCCGGAGTTGAGCCGTAAACGTAGCTTCCCTGAAGTGAGCGGATCGCTGGCCACAATGGCCAGGCGTAAATCCGGACCTAACGTTTTTGACATCGAACGGACAATCGCCCAGTGCGTGGTTTCCTTCGCAATCACCGGATACCAGTGGCAAGCAGATAGCAGCGCAAAGTGGTCGTCGACGATCACCAGCGTCTGCGGATAGCGGGCCAGGATTTCCTGCAATTGCGCCGCGCGTGAAGCGCTCAGGCTGCATCCTGTCGGGTTATGCGCGCGCGGTGTCAGAATCACTGCCCGCGCACCTTTCTGTAGCGCGAGTTCCAGTTGGTCCGGCAGCATGCCTTCGTGGTCAACATTGGCCGGACTGGCGGAGAAACCAGCATAACGCAGCATGTTGATGCTGCTCAAAAAGCATGGATCTTCTACGACAACGCTATCTCCAGGCAGTAAATGGGCGCACAGTAGCCGTTCGATAGCATCAATGGCGCCGCTGGTGATATCAATTTCCCCTTTGCCGGGCATTGCATTTTGCATCCATTGTGATGCCCATACCTTAAGCCCTGGTGATACAGCGGCATCGCCGTACAACCGCGGATTCTTATTTATCTTCGCGAAATAACTACTCAGGTCAGGAAGACGCGAGGGCGCTGGATTACCGCCGGAAAGATCGATAAGCGGGGTATCCGGATTACCACCTTCCAGCGCAACGGGGGCAGTAATCCCCTTAATCACCGTGCCGTTGCGTCCCAGGCTCTGCGCCAACCCGGAGGTGACCAGGCGTTTGTAAGCCGCCGCGACAGTATTGCGGTTCACGTTTAATTCCGTTGCCAGTTCCCGCACTGGCGGCAACGTTTCGCCTGCTGCCAGCGTGCCTGTAGTGACATGTTGACGGATACTGTCAAAAATTTCGTTAGCGGTTTTTCCGTCGATCATTATTGACCTATGACAAAATGAATTTTAGCATATGACGATAATAGTGAGGCGTAGGCCCGCTGTCCAGCGAGAGGAGAAATTTATGGAGCAGGAGAGTGATATCCAGTCAGTGCTCTTTGACGACACGAATCGGGCGTTACAGACCGATATCGTCGCCGTCCAGTCACAGGTGGTGTATGGCAGCGTAGGTAACAGCATCGCCGTCCCGGCCATTAAAGCGCAGGGGTTACGCGTGACGGCAGTACCCACGGTGCTGTTCAGTAATACCCCGCATTATGAAACCTTTTACGGCGGCGTTATTCCGTCTGACTGGTTTAGCGGCTATCTCCGCGCCTTAAGCGAGCGTGATGCCTTGCGTGAGCTAAAGGCGGTGACAACAGGATACATGGGCAGCGCGGAGCAAATCGCCTTGCTGGCACAGTGGCTGGAAACCGTTCGGGCCACGCATCCGGACCTATGCATTTTGGTCGACCCCGTGATTGGCGATACGGATAGCGGCATGTATGTGAAAGCCGAAATCCCGGAAGCTTATCGTCAGCACCTGCTGCCGTTGGCACAGGGGCTGACGCCGAACGTGTTCGAGCTGCAAATGCTAAGCGGAAAGCCGTGTCGTACGCTTGATGAAGCCATTACGGCGGCACAATCACTGCTCAATGACACCCTGAAATGGGTGGTAATAACCAGCGCGCCGGGGGATACCGAAGAGATTATTAACGTTGCGGTGGTGACGGCTGAAACGGTTGAGGTGTTAGCCCATCCGCGAGTGAAAACGGATCTGAAGGGGACTGGCGATCTGTTTTGTGCAGAGCTGGTGAGCGGCCTTGTACTGGGGAAAGCGCTGACGACCGCGACGCACGACGCCGCGCAGCGGGTGCTGGACGTGATGACGTGGACGCACCTGTGCGGTTGTGATGAATTAATTCTGCCACCGGCAGGGGAGGCGCGATGAAGAGTTACCGGCTGGTAGTTCGCCAGAATGGGCGTATGGTTGGACATTTTGACACCAACGGGGCAGCAGCGCTGGAAGATATCTGTGTAGCGCGGGCCATGTTTGGTATTGCGGGTGGCTACGACTGTGAATTGTTAGTGGCAGACTCGGAGCGACGGATGCTGGAAAGCGGGCCGGAAGGGATGAAGATTCTGATGCGCGAGGCGTGTTACCGACCGGTCACCTCACAGATTTAATGCCGGATGGCGACGAGAACGTCTTATCCGGCCTACGTTACGGAGTTTGCTGTAGGCCGGATAAGCGTAGCGCCATCCGGCAGGGTTTTGATATC
Source organism: Citrobacter sp. Cpo148 (assembly GCF_030332375.1). Taxonomy (NCBI): domain Bacteria; kingdom Pseudomonadati; phylum Pseudomonadota; class Gammaproteobacteria; order Enterobacterales; family Enterobacteriaceae; genus Citrobacter; species Citrobacter sp. Cpo148. The sequence goes on along the minus strand of NZ_JAOWHY010000049.1, from coordinate 67,603 downwards.
CATCAGATAAAAAAAATGGCGCCTGATGGCGCCATTTTTCTCTGCAAAAAGAATTACTTCTTGATGCGGATAACCGGAGTCTCACCCACTGTCACGCTACCGGACAGTTTGATCAGCTCTTTGATTTCGTCCATGTTGGAGATAACAACCGGAGTCAGGGTAGACTTGGCTTTTTCTTCCAGCAGCGGCAGATCGAATTCAATAACCGGGTCGCCCACTTTCACGCGCTGACCTTCTTCAGCGATGCGTTTGAAGCCTTCGCCTTTCAGTTCAACGGTATCAATACCGAAGTGAACAAACAGCTCAATGCCGCTGTCGGATTCGATAGAGAAAGCGTGGTTGGTTTCAAAGATTTTGCCGATGGTGCCATCAACAGGAGCAACCATTTTGTTACCGGTTGGTTTGATAGCAATGCCATCACCAACGATTTTTTCAGCAAAAACTACATCCGGCACGTCTTCGATGTTGACGATCTCGCCAGAGAGCGGAGCAACGATCTCAATAGTTCCGGTGTCTTTCTTATCATCAGAAACCAGAGATTTCAGTTTATCGAACAAACCCATGATCTTCTCCTAAGCAGTAAATTGGGCCGCATCTCGTGGATTAGCAGATTGTTTTTTCTTCAATGAACTTGTTAACCAGCGTCATTAACTCGTCCGTTGTCGGTTGAGCAAGAGCCTGCTCTGCTAACACCTTCGCATCTTCGAAGTTCGTGTTACGGATAATCTTCTTAATGCGCGGGATAGAAATGGCGCTCATAGAGAATTCGTCCAGACCCATCCCCAGCAACAGAAGTGTAGCACGTTCGTCGCCTGCAAGCTCACCACACATGCCAGTCCATTTGCCTTCAGCATGAGAAGCATCAATAACTTGCTTGATCAGCGTCAGCACAGATGGCGACATCGGTTGGTAAAGGTGTGAAATCATATCATTACCACGGTCAACTGCCAGGGTGTACTGCGTTAAATCATTGGTGCCGATACTAAAGAAATCAACTTCTTTGGCTAAATGACGCGCAATTGTTGCCGCAGCTGGTGTTTCCACCATCACGCCAATCTCAATGCTCTCGTCAAATGCTTTACCTTCGTCGCGTAGTTCCTGTTTGTAGATTTCGATCTCTTTGCGCAGTGCACGCACTTCTTCAACAGAGATGATCATTGGGAACATGATACGCAGTTTGCCGAAAGCAGAGGCGCGCAGGATAGCGCGAACCTGGTCACGCAGGATCTCTTTACGATCCATGGCGATACGCACGGCACGCCAGCCCAGGAACGGGTTCTCTTCTTTCGGGAAGTTCATGTACGGCAGTTCTTTATCGCCGCCGATGTCCATGGTACGGACGATGACCGCCTGAGAGCCACAGGCTTCAGCAACGGCTTTATACGCAGCAAACTGTTCTTCTTCAGTTGGCAGCGATTCACGGTCCATGAACAGGAATTCGGTGCGGTACAGACCCACACCTTCAGCGCCGTTACGCTCGGCGCCTTCAACGTCACGAACGGTACCGATGTTGGCGCAAACTTCAACCTGATGTCCGTCCAGCGTGATAGCCGGCAGATCTTTCAGCTTAGCGAGTTCCGCTTTCTCGGTTGCAACCTGCTCCTGAACGGCACGCAGTTGCTCAATAACGTCGTTGGTCGGATTGACGTAAACCTGATTGTTTACGGCATCCAGAATCAGATAGTCGTCGTTTTTCACCTGAGAGGTGACGCTACCCGTACCTACGATGGCAGGCAGTTCCAGAGAACGCGCCATGATAGAGGTATGAGAGGTACGTCCGCCCGCGTCAGTGATGAAACCCAGCACCTTGTTCAGGTTCAGCTGTGCGGTTTCTGACGGGGTCAGGTCTGCGGCAACCAGGATAACTTCGTCCTGGATAGCGCTCAGATCAATAATTGCCAGACCCAGAATGTTACGCAGCAGGCGTTTACCGATGTCACGTACGTCAGCCGCACGTTCTTTCAGGTATTCATCATCCAGCTCTTCCAGGGCTGTGGCCTGACCTTCGATAACTTCATGCGCAGCTGCATCAGCCGTCATGTGCTTATCTTTAATCAGGGCTATGATTTCCTGCTCCAGCTCCTCATCTTCGAGCAGCATGATATGCCCTTCAAAGATGGCTTCTTTTTCTTCACCGAACGTTTCACCAGCTTTGGTTTTGATCGCTTCCAGTTGCGCAGATGCCTTGGCACGACCGCTCAGAAAACGTTCAACTTCCTGATCAACCTTGTCGGCAGAAATTTTTTTCCGGTCAATGACGATCTCGTCTTCTTTCAGCAGCAATGCTTTACCGAAAGCGATACCCGGGGATGCTAAAATGCCTGAAATCATAACCCTACCTTACTTGTGACTGATATTTAAAAGAACTCGTTGAACTTACTCGAGTTCAGCCATCAGTTTAACCAGATGCTCAACTGCTTTCTGCTCGTCTTCACCTTCTGCGGACAGGGTGACAACGGTACCCTGAGTCAGGCCCAGAGTCTGCAGTTTAAACAGGCTTTTGGCGCTAGCGCTTTTGCCGTTGGAAGTCACAGTAATTTCAGAAGTAAAGCCTTTTGCTTCTTTAACAAACTGAGCAGCAGGGCGAGTATGCAGACCGTTCGGAGCGGTAATGGTAACTTCTTGCTGGAACATTATATTTCCCCAACTTATAGGTTTAGTGTTGTGGAACTAAAGTCTAGCCTGGCGGCTCAACTTTAGCCTGTATTGTTAGCATCGGCGTAAACTGGACGCGACACAAAAGGAGTTCGGTGCAATCCGTTGCTGGCAACTTCTTGCCGCTGACGTTTCGTTCGTCATTAAACATTATGCCGCGAAAGGAAGAGTTGAACCAAATCATAAAATCGATTCAGCTAGCGCTTTTCCTGTAACGATTAATTTCGCGCATCAAAATAATTAGTTTGGTTAAATACCAGTTCCGGCGGGCTGAATCAATGCCAGGCGAGTTGAAACTTTGAAGCAGGCCACAAAAAAGCACCCAAAAGGGTGCTTTTTTACGCGTTTTTAACATGCTGGCACTACTGTTGCAGTTCTTTCTCTGTAAAGAGATCGGCAAACAGTGCAGTGCTCAGATAACGCTCACCCGATGACGGTAGAATAACCACTATATTCTTATTGGTAAAGGTTTCATCTTCCTGGAGCTTAAGCGCGGCAGCAACCGCAGCACCGGAAGAGATCCCAGCCAGAATACCTTCTTCTTCCATCAGACGACGCGCAGTAGAAATAGCTTCATCATTAGTGATGGCAACGACTTTATCGATAAGCTTCAGATCAAGGTTACCCGGAATGAAGCCTGCTCCAATGCCCTGAATTTTATGCGGGCCTGGTTTGAGTTCTTCACCTGCCAGCGCCTGGGCGATAACCGGGGAGTCGGTAGGTTCAACCGCGACGGTGATCAGATCGGTTTTGCCTTTAGTGCCTTTAATGTAACGGGTCACACCAGTCAACGTACCGCCAGTACCGACGCCGGAAATAAAGACATCAACCTGGCCATCGGTATCTTCCCAGATTTCCGGGCCGGTGGTTTTTTCGTGGATTTCCGGGTTTGCCGGGTTGCTGAACTGCTGCAGCAGCAGGAATTTTTCCGGATCGCTGGCCACAATTTCTTCCGCTTTCTGAATCGCGCCCTTCATACCTTTTGCGCCTTCGGTCAGCACCAGGTTTGCGCCCAGCGCTTTTAAGAGCTTGCGGCGCTCAATGCTCATGGTTTCAGGCATGGTCAGAGTCAGTTTGTAACCGCGAGCTGCGGCAACGTAGGCCAGCGCAATCCCTGTGTTGCCGCTGGTTGGTTCGACCAGCTCTACACCCGGTTTCAGTACACCACGTTTTTCGGCATCCCAAATCATGTTGGCACCGATACGGCATTTGACGCTAAAGCTTGGGTTGCGTGATTCCACCTTCGCCAGAATGCGTCCGTTACCGATACGGTTCAGTCGAACCAGCGGCGTATGACCGATAGTCAGCGAGTTGTCTTCAAAAATCTTACTCATGGCCTGTCCTTAACTGTATGAAATTGGGATACCGCTTCAGCATACCTGTTGAGAAAGTATGGGGAAGTAAGGAATTCGTATATCTATATGCCACCAGGAAATAATGCGTTGCAGTATGGAATAAGAGCGGGCATAAGCCAGCCCGCTTTTACACATTTTTGCATTACTTCCATAACGCGTGCTTAGCACGATAGCAGTCTACCCACATCGCCGTGGCACCACAAACCGCGACCGGCATGATGAACAGATTGAGCACCGGAATCATGGTGAACAGGCTGGTCAATGCGCCAAATTGCATATTGGTGACCTTGCGTGTGCGCAGCGCGACGCGCATCTCCTTAAAAGGCACCTTATGGTTATCAAACGGATAATCGCAGTACTGAATGGCCAGCATCCACGCGCTGAACAGGAACCACAGCACCGGGGCTACGGTCTGACCAATACCCGGAATGAAATAGAGGATCAGCAACACGACGGCGCGCGGGAGATACCACGCCAGCTTTTGCCATTCACGTTTCATAATACGGGGAACATCTTTCATGATGCCGAGAACGCCGGTGTCAGGCGGTGTTGCGCCCGTTAAGCGTGCTTCCAGCTGTTCTGCCAGCAGACCGTTAAACGGCGCGGCAATCCAGTTGGCTATGGTGGAAAACAGGTAGCCGAACACCAGTAGTACGGAGATAGTGACAATCGGCCACAGCAAGTAGCTGAGCCACTGAAGCCAGTCAGGGACGTGACTCATCAGCGCGGGGATCCAGCTATCGAGTTGTGTGAATAGCCACCAGAATGCGCCGCCCATCAGCAGGATATTCACCAGCAAAGGCAGGATGACAAAGCGACGAATGCCCGGTTGGGTGATGAGCTTCCATCCCTGTGAAAAGTAATAAAGGCCGCTGCGAGGTACGACTGCAGATGATGAAACCATGGTCAGGACATACTCCTTGTTATATAAGCTCTGGTAAACTTTGCGTATCTTACCGGGTTGTTGAGCGTTAAGCTGTTCAGAAATGTTCGAAAAAACAGCAAAAAGCACAATTTTGTTCATCTTTATGCCGTGAAAGCCAAGAGTGCACTTGCACTTGGCGTAATCGACAAATACTCTTAGTGAGTAAATGTTTGCCGTGGTGGCAAGGTGTTAGAACAACAGAGAATATAATGATGCAGGATTTGCGTCTGATATTAATCATTGTTGGCGCGATCGCCATAATCGCTTTACTGGTACATGGTTTTTGGACTAGCCGTAAAGAGCGGTCTTCTATATTCCGCGATCGCCCACTGAAACGCATGAAGTCTAAACGTGAAGACGAGGATTCGTTCGACGACAACGTCGAGGAAGACGAAGGCGTGGGCGAAGTTCGCGTTCATCGTGTGAATCATGCTCCCGGTAACGCGCAGGAACATGGTGTTCCTCCTCAGTCGCCGCAACACCAGTACCAGCCGCCTTATGCGTCTGCTCAGCCGCGTCAACCCGCGCCGCAGCCTGCACAAGCGCCGGTACCGCCGCCGCATGCTCAGCAGCAGCCGCAGCCTGTACAACCGCAGCAGCCGGTGCAGCATCAGCCTGTTCAGCAACAACCTGTGCAGCAGCCGATGCAGCATCAGCCCGTTGCTCCGCAGGTTCAGCAGCCCGTGCAGCAAGCACCGCAACCTGCGCCGCAGGCTTTCCAGCCCGCAGAGCCTGCCGTTGAACATCAACCGCAGCCTGAGCCGGTAGTTGAAGAAGCGCCTGTTGCTGAAAAACCGCAGCGTAAAGAAGCGGTCATTATTATGAACGTTGCGGCGCATCACGGTAGTGAGCTCAACGGTGAAGTGCTGCTCAACAGCATTCAGCAAGCCGGTTTTAAATTTGGCGATATGAATATTTTCCATCGTCATTTGAGCCCGGATGGCAGCGGTCCTTCGCTGTTCAGCCTTGCCAATATGGTTAACCCAGGAACGTTTGACCCCGAAATGACGGGTGATTTCAGCACCCCTGGCGTGACTATTTTTATGCAGGTTCCGTCTTACGGTGACGAGCTGCAAAACTTTAAGCTGATGCTGCAGTCCGCACAGCACATTGCCGATGAAGTGGGTGGTGTGGTGCTCGACGATCAACGTCGCATGATGACGCCGCAGAAACTGCGCGAGTATCAGGACCGCATCCGCGAAGTTAAAGAATCTCACGCCTGATTTTCCTCTGGCGTGACATATCCTTGCTAAACCCCCGCCTGTCGGGGGTTTTTTATCATTGATGGTGCGATATGGAATCAATCGAACAACAACTGACAGAACTGCGAACCACGCTTCGCCATCATGAGTATCTCTACCATGTGATGGATGCGCCGGAAATTCCCGATGCGGAATACGATCGCCTGATGCGTGAACTGCGCGAGCTGGAAGCGCAGCATCCGGAACTTATCACCCCCGACTCGCCAACCCAACGTGTTGGCGCCGCCCCGTTAGCAGCGTTCAGCCAGATTCGCCATGAAGTGCCAATGCTGTCGCTGGATAACGTGTTTGATGAAGAGAGTTTTCTCGCCTTCAACAAGCGCGTGCAGGACAGACTAAAGAGTACGGATAAACTAACCTGGTGCTGCGAACTGAAGCTGGACGGGCTGGCGGTCAGTATCCTGTATGAAAACGGTGTGCTGGTCAGTGCCGCAACGCGTGGTGATGGTACTACGGGTGAGGATATTACCTCGAACGTGCGCACCATTCGTGCGATCCCGTTAAAACTGCGAGGCGATAACATTCCGACGCGTCTGGAAGTGCGCGGTGAAGTGTTCCTGCCGCAGGCCGGATTTGAAAAAATTAACGAAGAGGCCCGCCGCACTGGCAACAAAGTGTTTGCTAACCCGCGTAACGCAGCGGCCGGGTCATTGCGCCAGCTCGATCCGCGTATCACAGCGAAGCGACCGCTTACTTTCTTCTGCTATGGCGTTGGTGTGCTGGAAGGTGGTGTGCTGCCTGATACCCACCTGGGCCGTCTGCTGCAATTTAAAGAGTGGGGATTGCCGGTGAGCGACAGAGTTACGCTTTGCGACTCTCCGGAGGAAGTACTTGCTTACTATCACAAGGTTGAAGAAGACCGACCGACGCTGGGATTCGATATCGACGGTGTGGTGATCAAAGTCAACTCTATGGTGTTGCAGGAACAACTGGGTTTTGTTGCCCGCGCGCCGCGCTGGGCTGTGGCCTTTAAGTTCCCGGCGCAAGAGCAGATGACCTTCGTACGTGATGTTGAGTTTCAGGTTGGACGCACCGGGGCGATTACGCCTGTCGCCCGCCTTGAGCCAGTTCAGGTTGCCGGGGTGTTGGTCAGTAACGCCACCTTGCACAATGCGGATGAAATTGAGCGTCTTGGTTTGCGTATTGGCGATAAAGTCGTCATTCGCCGTGCGGGCGATGTCATCCCGCAGGTAGTGAATGTCGTGCTTTCCGAGCGCCCGGACGATACGCGTGAAATTGAGTTTCCCACCCACTGTCCGGTATGCAACTCTGACGTTGAGCGTGTGGAAGGCGAAGCGGTCACTCGCTGTACCGGTGGTTTAATCTGCGGGGCGCAGCGTAAGGAATCGCTGAAACACTTCGTTTCTCGCCGCGCGCTCGATGTTGACGGTATGGGCGACAAAATTATCGATCAACTGGTCGAGAAAGAGTATGTCCATACGCCAGCAGATCTCTTCACTCTGACGGCAGGCAAGCTGACCGGACTCGATCGTATGGGGCCGAAATCGGCGCAAAACGTGGTGAATGCGCTGGAAAAAGCGAAAGAAACGACGTTTGCCCGTTTCCTCTACGCGCTGGGTATTCGCGAAGTCGGTGAAGCCACGGCGGCTGGTCTGGCGGCGCATTTTGGCACCCTTGAGGCGCTGGAAGCGGCTTCCATTGAAGAGCTGCAAAAAGTGCCGGATGTCGGCATTGTGGTAGCGACCCACGTGTTTAATTTCTTTGCTGAAGAGAGTAACCGCGAGGTGATCGTCCAACTGCTGGCGCAGGGGATTCACTGGCCAGCGCCGGTGGTCATCAACGCTGAAGAAATCGACAGCCCCTTCGCGGGGAAAACGGTGGTGCTGACCGGGAGCCTGAGCCTGATGTCACGCGATGACGCCAAAGCGCGACTGACTGAGTTGGGTGCAAAAGTGGCCGGCAGCGTATCGAAGAAAACCGACCTGGTGATTGCCGGTGAAGCGGCGGGTTCGAAGCTGGCAAAAGCGCAGGAACTGGGTATTGCCGTGATCGATGAAGCTGAAATGATCCGCTTACTGGGTGCCTGAGATGGAAAAAGAGCAGCTGGTTGAAATCGCCAATACCGTGATGCCCTTTGGCAAATATAAAGGGCGTCGGCTGATTGATGTACCGGAAGAGTATCTGCTGTGGTTTGCCCGTAAAGATGAATTCCCGCCGGGCAAGCTCGGCGAGCTGATGCAAATCACGCTGCTGATTAAAACTGAAGGGCTGACGCAACTGGTGCAGCCCCTGAAGCGCCCGCTCTAAGCCTTTGCGGCGCGGCTTTTCTGCTGCGCCTGCAATGCGTCCGTTTGTTGCTTGTAGCGACGTGCCAGCACGGCACACACCATCAGCTGAATTTGATGGAAGATCATCAACGGCAGCACCATCATTCCTATCACTGACGTCGGGAACAGAATATTTGCCATTGGGATCCCATTCGCCAGGCTCTTTTTCGATCCGCAAAAGACAATGGTGATCTCATCGGCTTTGTTGAAGCCGCATTTCCGCGCAACAAAGACGTTGATGCCAATCACAATTGCCAGCAATACGATGCTGACCACCACGATAAACAACAGCGAACCAATCCCCACTTTGTGCCAGATCCCGTTAACCACGGCTTCACTGAAGGCGGAGTACACCACCAGCAAGATGGAGGATTGGTCCGTTTTGGCGATCCATTTTTTATGTCGGGACACCCAGTTACCAATCCACGGACGTGAAAGATGTCCCAGTACGAACGGCAGCAACAGTTGCAGCATGATTTTCCCCACCTGCTCCAGACTGCCTTCTGCGCCGTGTATATTCATTACCAGGCCAACCAGCAATGGCGAGAGAAAAATACCCAGCAGGCTGGAGGCCGAAGCGGAACACACGGCGGCAGCAACGTTACCCCCCGCCAGCGACGTAAAAGCGATTGCCGACTGCACCGTGGCTGGCAAAATACACAGGTACAGGAAACCGGTGTACAGCATCGGGTCAACACTTACCGGTGCCCACCAGGCGAACAGAACGCCCAGCACCGGGAAAACAACAAACGTGCTGCACATCACCCACAGATGTAAACGCCAGTGACTACCGCCGGCAATAATGGCTTCACGCGAAAGCTTCGCCCCGTGCATAAAAAACAGTAGGGCAATGGCGGCGGTGGTTAAGCCTTCAAAGAAAGGTACAAAGCCACCCTCGGCCGGGAAAAAGGACGCCAGTAAAACGACCGTAATCAACGTTATCGTGAACGGATCAAGGATACGAAAAAGTTTCATAAAAGCTCCTGAAATTCGGTAGGAACATTTTGCGTTTTTCTGTTTGAGAAATAAAATTGATTTATTGCATCCATATATGAATCGAATAGATGAATTACTCTCTGCGTCAGCTCCGTATCTTTGTTACCGTCGCTCAGGCCAAAAGCTTTAGCCGGGCGGGGGATATCATTGGCTTAAGCCAGTCTGCGGTCAGCCACAGCGTTAAAGAGCTGGAAGGGCAGACGGGTGTGCGGTTGTTAGATAGAACAACGCGGGAAGTGGTGCTGACGGAAGCAGGGCACCAGTTGGCGGCGCGGCTGGAACGTATTCTGGATGAACTGCACAGCACGCTGCGCGAAGCAGGCCAGGTGGGAACGCAGTTAACCGGAACGGTGCGCGTTGCCGCCAGCCAGACAATATCTGCTCACCTTATTCCACAGTGTATTGCCCAGAGTAATCAGCTTTATCCAGCAATCGATTTTGTGCTGCACGATCGTCCGCAACAGTGGGTGCTGGAGAGTATTCGTCAGGGCGAGGTAGATTTTGGCATTGTGATAGATCCAGGTGCTGTGACCGATCTACAGTGTGAAGCGGTGTTATCCGAACCGTTCCTGCTGTTGTGTCGAGAGGATCATCCGCTAGCCCAACGCGAATGGGTAAATTGGCAGGATTTATATCATGAGCGCCTGGTATTACAGGATTACGCTTCCGGCAGTCGACCGTTGATCGATGCGGCACTGGCTCACTTTTCCATTGAGGCCAATATCGTTCAGGAGATAGGTCACCCTGCCACGCTTTTCCCGATGGTTGAGGCGGGGATTGGTATCAGCGTGCTGCCTGCGCTGGCGCTTCCTCTGCCACAGGGCAGCCATTTGCAGGTTAAACGCCTGACGCCGGTTGTGGAACGACAATTGATGCTGGCACGACGTAAAAATCGTTCTTTATCGACTGCGGCCCAGGCGCTGTGGGACGTAGTACGGATGCAGGCCAGTGAATTAACCGCCGGTCGGGCACGGGATCCTTTGTACCAGCTTTAACGATATGGCTGGTGTTTGTCATGTCGTTAAGTTTGGCTTTCAGTATCGATGAACTGATCGTTAACTTTTATATTTTTACCCGGCACCGGACTACCTCTTTATATTTATAAATTCTCCTGCGATATTCTTAGGCAATTGCTTAGCTTGCGGATTTGTAAGGCTATTTTAAATTATTACTTTTTTTCTTGACCTTCCACTTGCTGGAAGGTTGATACTCTTTATACGCAAGTACGGATAGCAGTATCTAATACAATGATGTATAGCGATTGATTAATGAAATGACTAAGCAATTTATACAGTAACTCGTTATAGGTAGAATTAACACGATCCCGATGGAGTAATATTAGTGACATGTTAAATAATCCTACAATAGCTGGTTGCTGAAACTAATCCGGTAAATATATTTAACTAATGGGGTATTGGCGGCGATGATAAGAAAAAATAAAATTTTAATTGCAATGCAAATTAGTATGCTGGCATGGTCTGGTTATACGTTTGCAGCAGACAGAGTGTATGTAGCAAATGAAGGTGCAGATTCAGTTAATGTACTTGATGCTGCGTCTTTAAAGACTGTAGATAAAGTACATGTTGGTAAAATGCCGCATAACGTTCAGGTGTCACCAGACAATAAAACAGTTTGGGTAACCAACCTTGGTGCTAACGGGACACATTCATCAGGCTCTGAACATATGGATATGAGTAAAGATGCCCATTCTGAGAAAATGGATATGGGCAAAGATTCTCATGCAGGCAAAAAGGAACATGGCGAAGTTTGGGTTATTAATGCCGAAAATGATACGGTTATTGCAAAACTTCCGGTTGGCGCACACCCTGCGCATGTTGTCGTCACCCCTGATGGGAAAATGGCGTATATCTCAAATAGTGCAGATAACACTATCAGCGTGATTGATGCAGAACATTTGAAAAATTTAACGACAATTAATGTAGGTAAATTCCCTCATGGCCTCAGAGTGAGTCCTGACGGTAAAGAAGTTTATATCGCGAATATGAAAGGGGGCTCGGTATCCGTTGTCGATACAGCCAGTAATAAAGAAGTCGCGCAGATCCCATTAGGTAAAATGCCAGCCCAGGTAGGTTTCTCACCGGACGGAAAACGGGTGTTTGTTTCCCTGTCTGGTGAAGACGCTGTAGCGGTGATTGATACAGCAACGCGTAAAGTTGTGAAGAAAATTAATGTCGGTACCGTACCAATCCAGCTGTTTGGCACTCCGGATGGTAAAAGCATGCTGGTAACCAATCAGGGCTCGAAGAGCAAGCCGGGTAACACAATAAACATGATTGATATCGCAAGCATTACGGTAGCGAAAACTATCACCACTGGCAATGGGGCCCATGGCGTGGTTGTCGATAAAAATGGCAAATATGCTTACGTAACTAACTCATTTGCAAACTCTGTCTCGATGATTGACATTAATGAGCGTAAGGTAGTGAACACGCTCCCGGTAGACAACAACCCAAATGGTATCAGCTGGGGCTCTGTCGAAGTGACGCCTAAATAACTGTGCTAGCATTTATCAATACCCGTCATTCGCTGGCGGGTATTTTCATGAATATTCTATAAATAAAGGAACGACAGATGAGAAAGCCGGAGCGGACAAAAACGCTGCCTAGTAAGTTCAATTTTGATGATACTGTAAACAGACTCGTCAGCGTATTGAATGCTAAAAATATTCGTATTTTTGTGCAGGTTGATCAACAGCAAGCGGCAACGGAAGTAGGTCTTGCTCTGCGACCGACGATGTTATTTCTGTTTGGTAACCCAAAGGGTGGTACTCCTGCCATGCAAGCAAATCCTCATGCGGCAATAGAGTTACCCCTACGGGTAGTTATTTGGCAGGATGACAATGGTGATACCCATATAGATTATCAGGATGCAAGTACTGTTCTGGAGTTTGACTATGATGTTGCACATAATATTGTTGCTCCAGTTAGCATCCTGACAACCCTTCTTAACGAAGTGGCCGGTAATTAATTGCAAATAACACTAAATGCCTCGTGGATATTTAGTGTTATTTTTCTGCGTTTATTATGCAAGTGTTTAACCCGCTATAATAAACCTATTGAATAATACATATGATGTTCATTACTCTTCAATGTTTGTCGGTTCGTCTATTTTATAAATAGAAGATTTTTTGTTTGCAATATTATGTGAAGAGTATATCTTGACGCTCAAATATTAATATGTAAGTTATGAGGATAGTTATGAAAAAGACATTAGTCACATCATTGGCCGCTTCTTTGTGTTTTCTCAGTCTGTCTGCCTTTGCTGCTACAGAAATCTCGCAACAAGAAGCCAATAGTTTAAAGCATGTCAAGTCAATCACCGTAACGGAAAATACGGTAAATCAATGTATGCACAAAATTTCGAAAATGGCAGATAAAGAAGGTGCTGATTTCTTTGTTATTAAGAACTTCTCTTCTATAGGCAATGGTTCTCAGGCTGTAGTGACCAGCGAACTCTATAAGAAGTAAACAGCAGTTTCCCCCGTTTTAATTATTGATTAGCGAAAGTGCGTTGTTGTACCTGCTTTCGCTTATTAATAATCAACAAATGTTAGTCAGTCATTTGCAAGGCGGGCTTTGTCAGCCCACTCGTCTGACGAATTCCTGATGTGTTGGTACTCCTTGCCATTTCTGGCAGAAAAAAAATGTGAGTTCAGGCCGATTTAGCACGTGCCATCTATACCGATTTACTATCGGTTATCGGGATAAACGGTATTGGTAATCGATTGCGTAGTCTCGCTATAACAATGCGGTACGCTACGTTATTTCGATTACTCAGTATTAAGGACATCTCATGAGCCACTCTCTTTTCTCGCAAAATCCCTGGTATAGCGCTGATATCATTCGTGGTTACAAACCGGATTTTACGCCGCGCGTAGCCTTTATCCTCGGCTCAGGCCTGGGGGCGTTGGCGGATCAAATTGAGGATGCGGTTGCCATCTCTTACGAGAAACTACCAGGGTTCCCGGTGAGTACCGTACACGGTCATGCTGGTGAACTGGTGTTGGGAAATCTGGCGGGAATTCCGGTGGCCTGTATGAAAGGACGTGGACATTTCTATGAAGGTCGCGGTATGACGGTGATGACGGATGCCATTCGTACGCTGAAGCTGCTGGGCTGTGAGCTGCTGTTTTGCACCAATGCTGCAGGCTCTTTGCGTCCCGAAGTCGGACCGGGTAGCCTCGTTGCGCTTAGCGATCACATCAATACGATGCCGGGTACGCCGATGGTAGGGCCAAACGATGAGCGTTTTGGCGAGCGATTCTTTTCACTGGCGAATGCCTATGATGCTGACTACCGCGCGATCCTGCAAACTGTTGCCGCTGAGGAAGGATTCCCGCTGAGTGAAGGGGTTTTTGTCTCTTATCCGGGGCCGAACTTTGAAACCGCGGCAGAAATCCGCATGATGCAAATTATCGGTGGTGACGTGGTGGGGATGTCGGTGGTGCCTGAAGTTATCTCTGCGCGCCACTGCGGTTTGAAAGTGGTTGCGGTGGCGGCCATCACCAACCTGGCGGAAGGTCTGGGTGATGTTAAATTATCTCACGCGCAGACGCTGGCTGCGGCGGAACTCTCCCGGCAGAATTTCATCAATTTGATCTGCGGATTCTTGCGCAAACTGGCCTGAATAACTAAAAAATGACCCCGCTTGCGGGGTCTTACTTTATGGCAAGGTAACGGAAAAATGGGTATCGCATCTCGCTTAAAGCTCATGTCGTTTTTGCAATATTTCATCTGGGGAAGCTGGTTGGTAACCCTGGGTTCCTACATGATTAATACCCTGGATTTTACCGGCGCGAATGTGGGTATGGTCTACAGTTCGAAAGGGCTGGCGGCGATTATCATGCCGGGCATTATGGGCATCATTGCCGATAAATGGCTACGCGCCGATCGCGCCTATATGCTTTGTCATCTGGTGTGTGCGGGCGTGTTGCTATATGCCACAACCGTTACTGATCCGCAGACTATGTTTTGGGTGATGCTGGTTAACGCAATGGCGTATATGCCGACGATTGCGTTATCGAATAGCGTCTCATACTCGTGCCTGGCACAATCGGGTCAGGATCCGGTCACCGCGTTCCCGCCAATTCGTGTGTTTGGCACCATTGGGTTTATTGTGGCGATGTGGACTGTCAGCTTGATGGGACTGGAACTGAGCAGCGCGCAGTTGTATATCGCTTCAGGCGCATCGCTGCTGCTGGCTCTGTATGCGCTTACGTTGCCGAAAATCCCGGTTGCTGAGAAGAAAGCAAACACCACGCTTGCCAGCAAGCTCGGTCTGGACGCCTTTGTTCTGTTTAAAAAACCGCAGATGGCAATCTTCTTTTTGTTTGCGATGATGCTGGGGGCGGTGTTGCAAATCACCAACGTCTTTGGCAATCCGTTCCTGCATGATTTTGCCCGTAACCCGGAATTTGCCGACAGCTTTGTGGTGAAGTACCCCTCCATATTGCTTTCCGTTTCACAGATGGCGGAGGTGGGCTTTATTCTCACTATTCCGTACTTCCTTAAACGCTTTGGCATTAAAACGGTGATGCTGATGAGCATGCTGGCATGGACGCTGCGCTTTGGCTTCTTTGCCTTTGGCGATCCGTCGCCGTTTGGTTTTGTGCTGCTGCTGATGTCGATGATCGTCTACGGCTGTGCGTTTGATTTCTTCAATATCTCGGGATCGGTATTTGTCGAGCAGGAGGTTAGCTCTAACATTCGCGCCAGCGCGCAGGGGCTGTTTATGACGATGGTAAACGGCGTTGGCGCGTGGGTGGGATCAATTCTGAGTGGTATGGCGGTGGACTATTTTTCTGTCGATGGCGTCAAGGATTGGCAAACTATCTGGCTGGTGTTTTCCGCGTATGCGCTGGCTCTGGCGGTTATCTTTGCATTGTTCTTTAAGTACAAGCATGAGCCTGAACGACTGGCACAGAAATCACCGGCACATTAACACTCCATTGGAGGCGGGTTCTGATACCCGCCGTTTCATTTTCTGCGAGGCAATGTGGTAACTTTGCGCATTATCCTTATTTCAGGAGCGCATTATCCATGGAACGCACGCACCGCATCGATCTGAAGTTACTGCGTTATTTTCTTGCTGTCGCAGAAGAACTGCATTTTGGACGTGCTGCTGCTCGCCTGAATATGTCGCAACCGCCGCTCAGTACCCATATTAAAGAGCTGGAGCAACAGCTCGGCACTTTGCTATTTATCCGTCATTCCCGCAGCGTGGCGTTAACTCACGCGGGAAAGATATTGATGGAAGAGTCGCGCCGACTGTTATCCAGTGCTAATCAGGCGCTGGCGAGAGTGGAGCAAATTGGTCGTGGTGAGGCAGGGCGAATTGAGCTTGGCGTTATCGGTACAGCGATGTGGGGAAAAATGCGTCCGGTGATGCGGCGTTTTATGAAGGATAATCCCAATGTTGAGGTGCTGTTTCGCGAGAACATGCCCGCGATGCAGATGACGATGCTGGAACGGCGTGAACTGGATGCGGGAATTTGGCGGATGGCTACGGAGCTTTCTCCCGGGTTTACCAGTTTGCGTTTGCATGAGTCCTCTTTTCTGGTTGCCATGCCGGAAGAACATCCTCTTACTGCCTGTGAGTCCATACCGCTGGAGGCGTTGAGAAATGAATATTTTGTCACAATGCCTTCCATTCATACTGACTGGGCATTTTTGCAGCGAGTTTGCCTGAGTGCTGGATTTTCCCCGATGATTATTCGTGAGGTGAGGGAGCCGCAAACGGTGCTGGCGATGATCAGCATGGGGATTGGTATTACGTTAATTGCTGACAGCTATGCGCAGATGAATTGGCCTGGCGTGGTATTTCGACCGTTAGAGGAACGTATTCCGGCGGATTTGTATATTGTGTATGACCAACTGCAGGCGACACCCGCGTTGGAGAAACTGGTAGCGGCATTGACGATGTGATGTCTGTGCCGGATGGCGACTGACGTCTTATCCGGCCTACGCGTGTTGTGTTGTCTGTGTCGGATGGCGGCTGACGTCTTATCCAGCCTACGTGTGCGGTATTGTCTGTAGGCCTGATAAGCGTAGCGCATCAGGCGATGCAGGTTCGAATCTTATAAATCGCAGATAGCAAAAAGGCGCCTTTAGGGCGCCTTTTTACATTGGTGGGTCGTGCAGGATTCGAACCTGCGACCAATTGATTAAAAGTCAACTGCTCTACCAACTGAGCTAACGACCCGAAGTGGTGGGTGATGACGGGATCGAACCGCCGACCCCCTCCTTGTAAGGGAGGTGCTCTCCCAGCTGAGCTAATCACCCCCGCTGTGTGGAGTCGCATTATAGGGAGAGTTGAAAATGAGTCAACGCATTTTCTAAAGAATTTGTTCGTTCGTCGTAAATTTAAACAAAACGATCGCAAATCAATCCATGCAGCATGATTTGTATACGAAAATGGCAAAGCGTGATGTTCCAACCTGAACAACATTGAGGAATCAGACCACAGTGATAGAATACGAGCCTGATAATCTTTCCAGGATTTGCCGGTTGTCGGCATCTTTATAAACGTAAGGCCATTTCATGAAAATCAAAACTCGCTTCGCGCCAAGCCCGACAGGTTACCTGCACGTCGGTGGTGCGCGTACTGCTCTATATTCCTGGCTTTTTGCACGTAACCATGACGGTGAGTTTGTGCTGCGTATTGAAGACACCGATCTTGAACGCTCCACTCCGGAAGCTATTGAAGCCATTATGGATGGCATGAACTGGCTGAATCTGGAATGGGATGAAGGCCCGTACTTCCAGACCAAACGTTTTGATCGCTACAACGCCGTGATTGATGAGATGCTGGAAGCCGGTACCGCGTATAAATGCTACTGCTCCAAAGAGCGTCTGGACGCACTGCGCGAAGAGCAGATGGCAAACGGTGAGAAGCCTCGTTACGACGGTCGCTGCCGCCACGGGCATGAACATCATGCTGCTGATGAACCATGCGTGGTGCGTTTTGCCAACCCGCAGGATGGATCCGTTATTTTTGACGACCAGATCCGTGGGCCGATCGAATTCAGCAACCAGGAGCTGGACGATCTGATCATCCGCCGTACTGACGGTTCCCCGACCTACAACTTCTGTGTTGTGGTCGACGACTGGGATATGGAAATCACTCACGTTATTCGTGGTGAAGACCATATCAACAACACTCCGCGTCAGATCAACATCCTGAAAGCGCTGAATGCGCCGGTGCCGGTTTATGCACACGTGTCGATGATCAACGGCGACGACGGTAAAAAACTCTCTAAACGTCACGGTGCGGTCAGCGTTATGCAGTATCGCGACGACGGTTACCTGCCGGAAGCGCTGCTGAACTATCTGGTGCGTCTGGGCTGGTCCAGCGGCGATCAGGAAATCTTCACCCGTGAAGAGATGATCAAACTGTTCTCCCTTGGTGCGGTGAGCAAGTCTGCGAGTGCGTTCAACACGGAAAAACTGCAGTGGCTGAACCACCACTACATTAATTCGCTGGCACCGGAATATGTGGCAACGCATCTGCAATGGCACATTGAGCAGGAAAATATCGATACTCGCGTCGGCCCGCAGCTGTCTGAGCTGGTTAAACTGCTGGGTGAGCGCTGCAAAACGCTGAAAGAGATGGCGCAGAGCTGCCGCTACTTCTACGAAGACTTTGCTGAGTTCGACGCGGATGCAGCTAAGAAACACCTGCGTCCGGTAGCGCGTCAGCCGCTGGAAGTGGTTCGCGATAAGCTGGCTGCTATCAGCGAGTGGACGGCAGAAAACGTGCACCACGCGATTCAGGCAACCGCTGATGAGCTGGAAGTGGGTATGGGTAAAGTTGGGATGCCGCTGCGCGTAGCCGTAACCGGCGCGGGTCAGTCTCCGGCGTTAGACGTAACGGTGCATGCGATTGGTAAATCACGCAGCATTGAGCGTATTAATAAAGCGCTGGCGTTTATTGCTGAGCGTGAAAGCCAGCAGTAAGACCGATTGAGCGATGAAACAACGGCAGGAGCGCATCCTGCCGTTTTTTTGCCTGTTATTCAGACTCATCAATACCCAGACGGGTAAGGAAAGTGCGAATACCTTCGCGCGAAATATACATTGCCAGCTTTTCTTGTTCCGTTGGGGACATGTTGTCCAGTGCGCTAATTATCTGGCGACAGGCGTGGCTACGCACCACGTGGGTGTATTCTGCCAGCGGTTCCTCAGCCTGATAAATTTCAGGGACTTTGCGAAAAGCCGGAATATTGAGCAGAAACGTACGGACGCTGGAGTCGATATGGATCAGCCTTGCACGACCCCCTTTAACGCCGGGAAACTTTTCGGTGGTCCAGTTTTGTTCTCTGATCCAACGATTGACGGTTTGTTTGGCAACCCCGAGACATTCCGCTAGTTCTTCGGTCGTCATTTTGCTGCGTAATTTTTTCATATTATTTGTTGTCGCGGATCCCTAAGCGTTGTAACAAACCCGTAATGCCTTCACGCAGGATCAGTGACGTAAACATTTTTTGTTCTGACGGAGTCATCTCTTTGGCGAGCCTAATCAGTAGAGCTTCGATAGAGGTATCGCCGGATAACGATAAATTATCTGATAAACCTTCGGCTGAACGCTCAGCACTGCGAATGTATTCACGAACTTGTTCGGTGACGTGAACCAGACGCGCTTTACCGCCCTGTACGCCTGGTTTTGGTGATGTAGCCCAACCCTCCTTGCGCACCCATTTATTGATGGTCTGTCGGCTGTATCCGGTCAGATTAGCAAGTTCTTCTGGCGTCATCCGTTCCTTGAACATAACGATTCCCTGAATAGTCGTGGGGTTAATTAGTGGCTCATTTTATAGCACCATTTTAGTAGAAACCGTGACGCGTTTAACTACTGAATGCGAGTTGTTACGCAATGTTCTTCATTTGACTGCTTTTTCAGCGATTGAATTCTATGAGTTAATTTTGCCGTTGACACACGCGAAGGGAATTCATATGATGCCGCCCGTCAACTCGACAAGCTTTACGTAATGGGGCTATAGCTCAGCTGGGAGAGCGCTTGCATGGCATGCAAGAGGTCAGCGGTTCGATCCCGCTTAGCTCCACCAAATTTAATCCCAATAAATTTGGTACGTACGTAATAGCATCGTGGGGCTATAGCTCAGCTGGGAGAGCGCTTGCATGGCATGCAAGAGGTCAGCGGTTCGATCCCGCTTAGCTCCACCAAAATTTAAACCCTCGCTGAAAAGCGGGGGTTTTTTGTTTCTGTTTCCACCCTGTATCTCTTCGGTTTGCTGAATAGCAGGCATAAAAAAACCGGGGAGAAGAATCTCCCCGGTCTTATCAATACGATGTTGTCTTACGCTTACAGCACCAGTGCTGCGATAGATGCAGACAGTACGCTCACCAGCGTAGAGCCGTACACCAGCTTCAGACCGAAGCGGGAAACCACGTTACCTTGCTCTTCGTTCAGACCTTTAATCGCACCGGCGATAATACCGATGGAAGAGAAGTTAGCGAAGGAGACCAGGAACACGGACAGGATACCTTCTGCACGCGGAGAGAGCGTGGCGGCAATTTTCTGCAGATCCATCATCGCAACGAATTCGTTGGAAACCAGTTTGGTTGCCATGATACTGCCCACCTGCAGCGCTTCGCTGGACGGCACACCCATTACCCATGCAACCGGGTAGAAGATGTAGCCCAGGATGCCCTGGAAGGAGATGCTGTAACCAAACCAGCCGGTCACGGTGGCGAACAGGGCGTTCAGGGCTGCGATCAGCGCGATGAAACCAATCAGCATCGCCGCAACGATAATTGCCACTTTGAAACCTGCCAGGATGTATTCACCCAGCATTTCGAAGAAGCTCTGGCCTTCGTGCAGGTTAGACATCTGAATGTTTTCTTCGCTGGCATCAACGGTGTACGGGTTGATCAGCGACAGCACGATAAAGGTGCTGAACATGTTCAGAACCAGCGCCGCAACCACGTACTTCGGTTCCAGCATGGTCATGTACGCGCCGACGATAGACATGGAAACGGTCGACATCGCCGTTGCAGCCATGGTGTACATACGGTTGCGAGACATTTTGCCGAGAATATCTTTATAGGCGATAAAGTTCTCGGACTGACCCAGGATCAGGGAGCTGACGGCGTTGAAGGATTCCAGCTTGCCCATACCGTTCACTTTGGATAACAGGAAACCAATCGCGCGGATGATAACCGGCAGAACGCGGATATGCTGCAAAATACCGATCAGGGCGGAAATGAAGACGATTGGGCACAGCACTTTCAGGAAGAAGAATGCCAGGCCTTTGTCGTTCATGCTGCCGAAGACAAAGTTTGTCCCTTCATTAGCGAATCCGAGGAGTTTTTCAAACATCTCGGAGAAGCCTCTCACGAAGCCCAGACCGACATCAGAGTTCAGGAAGAACCATGCCAGTAACACTTCAATAACAAGCAATTGAATAACATAACGAATGCGGATTTTTTTACGGTCACTGCTTACCAGCAGTGCGAGTACCGCAACCACGGCAAGGGCCAGGACGAAATGAAGAACGCGGTCCATATTTGCTCCAAATATGAGGCAGGTTTAGTTTTCGTGCACATTCTATGTAACAACCATAAAGAAAACGAGATCAAACACACACTATAATAAGGACCTGTGACGAGATTCAAAATTAGTGATCGGTGATACACTTCTGTTATGTTTAGTATGGAAGTGAAAAGTTATGTCATTGTGCTAATCTCATAACAATAATTAAACATCTCACCGGTATTTCCAGAATCCTTATCGATCCATAGACAAACGCTATCAGAGAAATCAACTTCACCCATTAAAATGAATTTGATAATCATTCTCAATAGGCGTAGCTTGAAATATAGCAAAGGCTATGTTTCTGAGGCACTAAAATGACTAACGATCGCGTTGAGAGTAGCAGTGGACGGGCAGCGCGCAAGTTGAAGCTCGCATTAATGGGACCTGCGTTCATCGCGGCGATCGGCTACATCGATCCGGGCAACTTCGCCACCAACATCCAGGCAGGGGCCAGCTTTGGCTATAAACTGTTGTGGGTGGTGGTCTGGGCAAATCTGATGGCAATGCTGATTCAGGTGCTGTCGGCAAAGCTGGGTATTGCCACGGGTAAAAACCTGGCGGAGCAAATTCGCGATCACTATCCTCGTCCGGTGGTGTGGTTCTACTGGGTGCAGGCCGAAATTATCGCCATGGCGACAGACCTTGCTGAATTCATTGGTGCCGCGATTGGTTTCAAATTGATCCTCGGCGTGTCGTTATTGCAGGGGGCCGTGCTCACCGGTATCGCGACTTTTTTGATTTTGATGTTGCAGCGCCGTGGGCAAAAACCGCTGGAAAAAGTGATTGGTGGCTTGCTGCTGTTTGTGGCTGCGGCTTACATTGTGGAACTGATCTTTTCCCAGCCGAACTTCGCGCAACTCAGCAAGGGAATGGTTATCCCGAGCCTGCCTAATTCTGAAGCGGTGTTCCTGGCGGCTGGCGTGCTCGGCGCGACTATCATGCCACACGTCATTTATCTGCACTCTTCCTTAACTCAGCATCTGCACGGCGGAACACGTCAACAGCGCTATGCGGCCACGAAATGGGATGTGGCAATCGCCATGACGATTGCTGGATTTGTCAATCTTGCGATGATGGCGACGGCTGCCGCTGCATTTCACTTTAGCGGGCATACCGGTATTGCCGATCTCGATCAAGCGTATCTGACACTTGAACCGCTGTTGAGTCACGCTGCGGCGACGGTATTCGGTTTAAGCCTGGTGGCTGCGGGACTTTCTTCTACCGTGGTCGGTACGTTGGCCGGGCAGGTGGTGATGCAAGGGTTTATCCGCTTTCACATTCCGCTTTGGGTACGCCGTACCGTCACCATGATGCCATCATTTATTGTGATTTTGATGGGACTGGATCCGACGCGTATTCTGGTGATGAGCCAGGTATTGCTCAGTTTTGGTATTGCACTGGCGCTGGTGCCGCTGTTGATCTTCACTAGCAACAGTCAGCTGATGGGCGATTTGGTGAATACCCGTTGGGTAAAACAGGTAGGTTGGGTGATTGTTGTGCTGGTGGTGGCGCTCAATATCTGGCTGTTGGTAGGAACCGCACTCGGTTTGTAAAAACAAAAGGGCCCGTTGGCCCTTTTGTTACATTAATGATGATGTTTGTGGCCACGCCCGCGACCGCGGTGGTCGTCACGATCGTTCCAGCCTTCACGATAACCACGCTCATAAGCTTTGCGTTTGTCCCAGCCACGATGGTAGCCATTGTCATGACGCCACCAGCGATTTTTGCGCCACTCATAGTTATGGTGCCAGTAATCCCGGTCGCGCCAGCGGCCGCCATCCCAGTAGTTACCGTAGTTATCGCGATCGCCAATTTGTAATTTTATTGATGGCAGCAGGGTGATTTCGCCAGCGTTCGCGGCCAGCGGTGTAAAAGCCAATAAGACTGCCGCCAGAATCAGTGACCTGAACATGTTTTCTCTCCTTCACGATCGAGCCGTAGCCGGCCTGTTAACGTAATATTACGGGGCAGTAAAGCCCCGTTTCATCGCCTTAACTCTTAAATCGCAAGTGAGAGCACTTTTTGTTAATAAATGTGTCTTTATTTCAATCAACTCAGGATAGCATCAATCTCCGCGCACTCTTCAGACGTAAAGTGACGGTTTGCCAGCATACCGACAGCGTCTTCAATCTGCGCCGTTTTACTCGCGCCAATCAGCACGGACGTGACTTTGTCATCCCGTAACACCCATGCTAGCGCCATTTGGGAAAGCTTTTGCCCGCGTCGTTCTGCCAGCACATTCAGCGCCCGCACTTTTTCCAGTTTTTGTGGAGTGATCTGGTCCGGATTCAGAAAGCGACTGGTGCTTGCCGCACGAGAATCCGCAGGAATGCCGTTCAGATAGCGGTCGGTTAACTGTCCGCCAGCCAGCGGTGAGAAGGCGATACTGCCGACACCTTTTTCCTGTAATAGCGACAGCAAGCCGCCTTCGACCCAACGTTCAAACATGGAATATTTGGGCTGGTGAATAAGGCATGGCGTACCTAAATCGTCGAGTATTTCAATCGCCTGCCTGGCAAGATCTGCCGGATAGTTAGACAACCCGACGTACAGCGCTTTGCCCTGACGGACGATGTGATCCAGCGCGCGCATGGTTTCTCTGAGCGGTGTTCCAGGGTCGGGGCGATGGTGGTAGAAGATATCGACATACTCCAGCCCCAGACGCTTCAGGCTTTGATCGAGACTGGCAATCAGATATTTGCGTGAACCCCAGTCACCGTAGGGACCTTCCCACATGGTGTAGCCCGCTTTTGTGGAGATAATAAGCTCATCTCGCCACGGTAAAAAATCTTCCTGCAGGATCCGACCAAAATTCCGTTCTGCCGAACCCGGCGGTGGACCATAGTTATTTGCCAGATCAAAATGGTTAATCCCCAGATCGAATGCGCGCTGTAACAATGCGCGACTGTTCTCGACCTGTGTGGTATCGCCAAAATTGTGCCACAAACCCAGAGAGACAATCGGGAGCTTAAGGCCGCTCTGACCGCAGCGGCAGTACTCCATTGTCTGATAACGATTTTCATCTGCGTGATAAACCATGTCACCCCCCTTCCACAATGCGTGTGCCTTTCAGTGTATACGGTTACACTGTCGATTCTTCAATGAATTTTTACCGCCAAAACTGTAAATCCTGCTTTCCACCCCTTCACAGTGACTTTCCTGGACAGTCATCACAGTTCTTCGATACTCAACATGAGGTTACCGTCAGAAGGATAGCTGTCATGCAAACCCCGTATTCCGTTGCTGATTATCTGCTGGACAGGCTGGCAGGCTGTGGCGTCGGCCATCTCTTTGGTGTGCCGGGCGATTATAATTTGCAGTTTCTTGACCACGTGATTGAACATCCCAACGTATGTTGGGTCGGGTGTGCGAATGAATTGAATGCGGCTTATGCGGCAGATGGCTATGCCCGGGTATCCGGGGTTGGGGCGCTGCTCACCACGTTTGGTGTGGGGGAGTTAAGCGCAATTAACGGTATCGCGGGTAGCTTCGCGGAATATGTTCCTGTTTTGCATATTGTCGGCGCACCCTGTCGCGGCGCGCAGCGTCGCGGAGAGTTGATGCATCACACTTTGGGTGACGGTGACTTTCAGCATTTTTACCGTATGCAGCAGGCGGTGACGACGGCCAGCGCGGTGCTGAATGAACAAAATGCCTGCTATGAGATTGACCGTGTGTTGCGAATGATGCTCAGCGAGCGCAGGCCGGGCTATCTGATGCTACCTGCTGATGTGGCTAAACAGCCTGCTACGCCACCGAATGATATTATGAGTGTTCCTCTGAGCGAGCCGGAAAACAGCGTGATAGAGGCGTTTCGCTACCATGCCCGTGAACGATTGCTGGACAGCCCACGCGTAGCGTTGCTGGCCGACTTCCTCGCGCTGCGTTTTGGTCTGCAGCCGGTTTTACAGCGCTGGATGGCAGAAACGCCGATGGCTCATGCCACGTTGTTGATGGGCAAAGGACTGTTTGATGAGCGTCACCCGGCGTTTGTTGGCACGTACAGCGCTGGAGCCAGCAGCGATTATGTACGTCAGGCGATAGAAGATGCCGATACGATAATGTGTGTCGGCACACAATTTGTCGACACCCTGACAGCTGGGTTTACACAACAGCTACCGCTGGATCGCACCATTGACGTTCAGCCCCATGCGTCACGAATTGGATCCCACTGGTTTAACATCCCGATGGAGCAAGCGGTCACCACATTACGCGAGCTGTGCCTGGAAATGTCGTTTTCTCTACCGCCAGAACGTCCGCCAATTAGGCGTGTTCAGGTTGAGAAGGGCCCACTGACGCAGGAAAACTTCTGGCACACGGTACAGCAGTTTCTGAAGCCTGATGACATTATCCTCGTCGATCAGGGAACCGCCGCCTTTGGCGCGGCTGCGCTCTCACTACCTTGCGGGGCGGAAGTACTGGTTCAACCGTTGTGGGGATCTATCGGCTACGCGCTCCCGGCGGCATTCGGCGCGCAAACGGCCTGTCCGGACCGTCGGGTGATCCTGATTATTGGCGATGGCGCGGCGCAGCTCACCATTCAGGAGCTGGGCTCCATGCTCAGAGACGGGCAATCGCCGGTTATTTTACTGCTCAACAATGACGGATATACCGTGGAGCGGGCCATACATGGGGCAAATCAGCGCTATAACGACATCGCCGCCTGGAGCTGGACGTCGATGCCGCAGGCGTTTAGCCGTGAATGTCAGGCCGAATGTTGGCGGGTGAAGCAGGCGGTACAGCTGGAAGAGGTGCTGGCCCGGTTGTCCCATCCGCAACGACTGTCGTTAATTGAGGTGGTGCTACCGAAAGCCGATCTTCCTGAATTATTGCGCACGGTGACCCGTGCGCTGGAATCTCGCAACGGCGGATAGCTATTTATCAGGGCGCTCAGCGACCATCATCGGTTTGCCTGCCAGCAGCAGCCAGGCGGGCAGCATGACGATGCACAGCAGCGGCAGCAGGGTGGAATCTGGCACCACCACTGCTGCCATAAACAGGCTCAGCCAGGCGTCACGGGTGACGACCAGCACCAGCCCGAGAATAGAGCAAGAAACCGTGATGGCAGCCGGCACAGCTTCAACATGGGCGTGCAGCATCAGGCCAAGCGCGACGCCAACGAATACCGCCGGGAAGATTCGTCCGCCGCGAAAACCACTCGCCGCTGCTACCACCAATGCCGTTAGTTTGATCACGGCGAGCATGAAATAATCTGATGTCCCCAGCGTTTGGCTAAATGCCATTTGCTGCATTTCGTCCAGTCCCTTAAACAAGGTAAGCGGCCCGCCGATAACACCCAAAATACCAAGGATAAAACCGCCTGCCCCGAGGATCAGCACCGGGTGTCTTAATCGATGCATTAAATGGTGCAAACGCGGCAGACACCAGACGGCAACCATCCCAGCGGCAATGGCGATGGCAGCAACAACCGCGCCGCTGAGGATATCGATCAAGTGCATCTGCGTGTAGTGCGCGATGGGCAGTGAAAAATGGGGGTGAAAAAACAGGCTGGTGGTTAGCGAACCCGCGGCGGCGGCCATTAACGGTGCAAACAGGCGATCCCACAAGGGCACATCGTTTGAGCTATTTAGCGTTTGCGAAAATATCAGCGCGGCGGCAACGGGGGTACCAAATAGCGCGCCGATGGTGCCGGCAGAGGCGAGAATGGTCCAGTCCAGCTTGGCAATGCGCGGAAACATGCGGCTACCAAGTGCCACTGCCAGTGCGATATTCACGGTCATGATGGGGTGTTCCGGACCCAGACTGACGCCACCCGCGAGGCCGAGGATTAGCGCTGCCAGCAGGCCCGGTATTGCTGACGTTGGCACCGGCATACCAATTAACGGTTCACAGGCCGGATCCGGGCCCGCGTGGCCATGGCTGTAACGGATAACTAACCCGACCATGATCCCCGTGAGTGTCAGCATACCGATAATCCAGACCGGAGAGTCCTGGGCTATACCGATGCTAACAGGCAGACGTTCCCACAAAAACTGCTGTAAAACGGAAGCCACTTTCATCACAACGATCAACACCAGGCTGGACGCTATGCCAATGATTAGCGCTGGGGTTGATAGCAAGAGCATCGTTCTGGCTCGCGGATGGAGCATTTTCTATTCCTTAAAACAGAGTCATAGACATAGTTTGCACAGCCTGCCTGACGACATCGCTGCAAATGGTGCTGAAACGATAAAGTAATTGTGTGATCTGGATCGATTTTCCACGGGCATCAGCCTTCAGACCGTTGTTGTTATGTCCCCATGAATTTACAGTGTGGCAAAGATTTATTCTGACTTTAGCGGAGCAGTGGAAGAATGACAAAATATGCTTTAGTAGGGGATGTTGGCGGCACCAACGCGCGTCTTGCTCTGTGCGATATTGCCAGTGGCGAGATTTCGCAGGCAAAAACCTATTCCGGGTTGGATTATCCAAGTCTGGAGGCGGTGGTGCGCGTGTACCTGGATGAGCATAGCGTTAGCGTTGAAGATGGTTGTATTGCCATTGCCTGTCCGATAACCGGCGACTGGGTGGCAATGACCAACCATACCTGGGCGTTCTCTATTGCTGAGATGAAAAAAAACCTGGGCTTCAGCCATCTGGAAATCATCAATGATTTCACCGCTGTGTCGATGGCGATCCCGATGCTGAAAAAAGAGCATTTAATCCAGTTTGGTGGCGCGGAACCTGTTGAAGGTAAACCTATTGCTGTTTATGGCGCAGGAACCGGGCTCGGCGTGGCGCATCTGGTCCACGTGGATAAACGCTGGGTAAGCCTCCCTGGTGAAGGCGGCCACGTGGATTTTGCGCCTAACAGCGAGGAAGAGGGAATTATCCTTGAGGTTCTGCGCGCGGAAATAGGTCACGTGTCCGCAGAACGCGTGCTGTCGGGTCCGGGACTGGTGAATCTGTATCGCGCGATCGTTAAATCTGACGGACGCCTGCCGGAAAATCTGCAGCCGAAGGATATCACCGCACGGGCGCTGGAAGATTCCTGCATTGACTGTCGTCGTGCGCTGTCGCTGTTCTGCGTCATCATGGGACGTTTTGGTGGCGATCTGGCATTAACGCTGGGCACATTTGGCGGTGTGTACATCGCCGGCGGCATTGTGCCGCGCTTCCTCGACTTTTTTAAAGCGTCGGGCTTCCGCGGTGGTTTTGAAGATAAAGGTCGTTTTAAAGCCTACGTGCAGGATATTCCGGTGTATCTGATCGTGCACGATAATCCAGGACTACTTGGCGCTGGTGCGCATTTACGTCAGACGCTGGGCCACATTTTGTAAGGTCAGGGCCGGATGGCGCTCAGCGCTTATCCGGCCTTGTCGTTCTGGCTGTTCATATTTTCTAAAATTATCTTGATCATCTGTTGTTCAAATAAATCGGCATGCAGGTATCTTGTGTTTTTATATTTTTTATTGGTATCCAGATAGGGTTGATGCAAACAACATTCTGGCGGCGTGCATGAGATCAGGGTGTTAATAAGGTCAATTGGTTTAGGGTACTCAACAAATAGCGGGCCATGGCGATAGTTATTTTTATTTTGCCATTCCGCCAGATCGTCCATGAAACACTCTGCGGTTGGTTTTGGCATCGCGCTGGCTTTATCTTTGCCCAATACAATATAAGCCATGTTGTATAACCCGTGCGCGTATGGCCAGAACATTTTATGGAGCTTAGTGAGTCCCGGTTCTCTCAATGCAGATATGCTTTTACAATATAAATCGAGTTGTGTCCCTGCTTCTGTCACATCCTCATCCAGGAGCGCCATCAGGTAGCGGAGGATGAACATATCGCTTGCTGTCTGCTTCGTGGCCAGTACCTTTTGCGCTCTTTTTCTGGCATCCACTGCAAAGTCTGCACGTTTGTACCACACCGCCATCATTAAATTCGTCATGGCCAGGTTAACAGGGTGACCGTTATCACTCATGCCCAATTTTTCAGGCAATAAGAGCGGTACTCGGTCAAATAAACCCGCGGCAAGAATCTCCAGTGTCGTCCATACATTAATACTGTGATCGCAGCCTGAGTCCACACCCTGCGTCACATGTTTAATCATCGCAGACTGTCGCAGGGATAAGTGCAGAGATTCCATATCATTTGACTGTATCGCGGTTTTATATCCTAATAAATCCGGGCTGCGCTTCATGCGCAGCATAAAAAGCCATGAACTCAGCTGTTGTTGCAGTGAATAATCCAGATGGCATTGTTCATGAATATCCAGGCACTCAGCTAAATAATCGTCCGTACTTATCCATATCAGAGCATTTTTTTCCGCTTCTTTTGCGTATTCGCGTAGATATGTACGTTGATATTTTTCGCTCAGCTTTGCCATGACATCACCTGTAAAAAATAGAGTGACGACCAATATACTACAAACTTAGTTCCGCTATCCTGTTCGTCGCGGAAACGACTGAAAGCGCGCGCTGTACTCTCCATTCGTCACGCTTTTTCAGCACTATAAATGCATTAATTGTCTGAATTCTTTCACTTTGCTCCGACTAACCGGGATTTCAAATTCCAGATCCTTTAAACGCAGAATATAAGTGTTGTTAAACCAGGGTTCGATCTCGCGGATTTTATTCAGATTTACGCAGAACGAGCGGTGGCAGCGGAAGAAATGCGAAGCCGGCAGTTTGCTGCAAAATTCACTGATGTTCATCGGCATGACGTATGATTCTCGTCGCGTATAGACGAACGTCATCTTTTCATGCGCTTCAGCGTAGTAGATGTCGTTGATTGGGGTCACGATGATCCGTTCATCCTTGATCAGGTTGATCGTATCGTTTTCGCGGGCCACCGGACTTACAGGAGACGTTCCCGTTTGCTGTTGCTGCCAGGCGGCTTCCAGCTTTTGCAGCATACTGACAATGCGTGATTCCTGGTACGGCTTCAGAATGTAGTCAAAAGCTTCCAGTTCGAAGGCTTCAACAGCATGCTCTTTCCATGCGGTAATAAACACAATAAAGGGTTTATGCGCGAACTGGCTGATATTTTGTGCCAGCAATACGCCGTCCAGCGAGGGAATATTAATATCCAGAAAAATGGCGTCAACGCGGTTGTGCTGGAGATATTTCAGCACGTCCAGACCATCGTCAAACGTGCCGACAATCTCCATCTGGCTGTGCTCTTTTATCAGCCAGCTCAGTTCCTGTTGGGCCAGGAATTCATCTTCAACAATGATGACTTTCACGACTTCACTCCTGGTTAAAGCAATAATGTAGTTGGCGCGGCTGCGGGCGAGTGCACATTAGGTACATAAAAGGCAATCTCTGTGCCTGGCTCCAGACGGCGGATATGTAATCCCTCACCGTAGAGCAGCTTAACGCGATGGTGCACATTCAACAGACCAATTTTATTGCCCGGCATTTCATTGGACTCGACCCGTTCAATCACTTTTGGGTCGATACCATGACCCGTGTCTCGTACGGCAATCCGTACCCGGTTGCCGCACTCCGCAACGCTGATAGTGACCACACCTTTCCCTTTGCAGGGCTGGATCCCATGGACGATAGCGTTCTCGACCAACGGCTGAATCAGCAGGCTGGGAATAAAACAGCTTACCTCTTCATCGATATCATAAATAACGGTCAGCTTGTCGCCAAAGCGGGCCTGTTCGATGGTGATGTAATCCTTGATTTGATACAGCTCTTTCTTGATGTCGATCTGCTCATCGTCTTTTAATTCAATATTATAGCGAAGATAGCGCGATAAATTAAAAATGAGCTGACGTGCGGTGTCCGGGTTAAGGCGTACCGACGATGAAATCGCGTTCAGGGCATTAAACAGAAAATGGGGATTTATTTTGCTTTGCAGCGCGCGTAGCTCTGCCTTATTTGCCATTTCTCGTAGTTGCTCTGCGCGGGAGACTTCAAGCTGGGTGGAGATGATTTGCGACAGACCGATCGCCATTTCCTGTAACGAGGAAGTGATTTGATGAGCGTGACAGTAGTAGATCTTCAGCGTGCCGGTCACGACGCCTTTCTCCCAAAGCGGGATCACCAGCATAGAGTGGATTTCCGGGGTGCGATGCGCTTCATCATTGTTTTTTATGATTATTTTACCGTGATTTATGGCTTCTTGCGTGGTAGGGCTGACGAAGTCATCGTTATCGCGGTAGTTGATCTCTCCGACGCCAACATAGGCCAGAACGTGCTGAGTATTGGTGATTGCAACCGCGTCAGCGTGGATATCGTGGCGAATAATTTCGCACACCTGACGTAACGACTCGCTGTTGACCTGGCGAAAGAGCGGCAGCGTTTTGTTGGCGATATCCAGCGCCAGCTTGGCCTGTTT
Source organism: Citrobacter sp. Cpo148 (assembly GCF_030332375.1). Classification (NCBI taxonomy): domain Bacteria; kingdom Pseudomonadati; phylum Pseudomonadota; class Gammaproteobacteria; order Enterobacterales; family Enterobacteriaceae; genus Citrobacter; species Citrobacter sp. Cpo148. The sequence continues at coordinate 36,258 of NZ_JAOWHY010000049.1, read as the reverse complement.
TGCAGCGCTGGCTTCTTTCTCACCTTCAACGCTTTGTACCAGCATCACGATAAAACCAATACAGACGCTGCCTAGGATCATTGGAATACCGATTTTTGAGACAATATCCAGCCCCAGTTCGGTGGTGGGTGCCCAGGCGACGACCAGTATCATGGTCAGTGATTCGCACAGCATTCCGCCTAAAATACCCGCGCGCCAGTGCTGCGCTTTGGGGATCTTACGGTTGATCCACCCGGCAATGCAGCCAGCCAGAATGCTGGTAATAAAGCAGGGTAGGGCAGTTACGCCGCCAATATCGATCAGGTAACGGTGGGTGCCTGCGATCAGCCCCGTAATAATGCCAACCCATGGACCGAACAGGATCCCTCCTGACATGACCGCGATAATACGCACATTGACCAGAGAACCTTCTACCGGTACGCCTGACCAGGTACTGAACAGGGCAAACATGGAGAAAATCGCGGTAACGGCGAGCAGCTCTTTTGGGGAGTGGGCTGACTTGTGCAACAGTTCGCGAAACAGGCGGATACGAATCAGGAAAAACAGACAGAACAGCATCAGTGCTGCCCGGTCAAATACCGCCAGCAGCATATTGAATATTTCGTGCACGGGTGACTCTTGCGCAAGGGTTAAACCACTATGATAGGTAACCTGAGGCAGGATGACCAGCACCCCGCAGTTCAGAGCTAATGGGGAAAAACCATAATATTAAAAGGGGATTGTTGCATGATTGTTGTATTTACAATACCTGTCCTGTGAGTGCTGCGTTCAAGGTAATGTATTTAACAACAAAATGTTAAATGATGGTAATTTTTGGCGGGTTGTGAAAATGGTTATTTCCTCATTTTACTCAGCTGTTCCTCTTTTTCGTCAGGAAAAAATATTTTGTTTTGCCTCTCGACAGAAGGAAATTATTCAGGCTATTTTCTAAACGTGCCACCATCGTGGCAGCGTCGCTCGGACGGTCCGGGCGCTAACGTTAATCTGAGGATATTATGGCTGACTCCCGCCCTGAACGTCGCTTTACGCGTATTGATCGCCTTCCCCCGTACGTTTTTAACATCACCGCTGAACTGAAGATGGCTGCGCGTCGGCGCGGCGAAGATATTATCGATTTCAGTATGGGGAACCCGGATGGGGCCACGCCTCCTCACATTGTCGAAAAACTGTGTACCGTGGCTCAGCGCCCGGATACTCACGGTTACTCCACCTCACGCGGCATTCCGCGTTTGCGTCGGGCGATTTCCCGCTGGTACCGGGAACGCTATGACGTTGAGATCGATCCTGAATCCGAAGCCATTGTGACCATCGGTTCCAAAGAGGGGCTGGCGCACCTGATGCTGGCAACACTCGATCACGGTGATACGGTCCTCGTGCCCAACCCAAGTTATCCCATCCATATCTATGGCGCGGTGATTGCCGGCGCGCAGGTGCGTTCAGTGCCGCTGGTTGAGGGGGTCGACTTCTTTAATGAGCTGGAACGCGCAATACGCGAAAGTTACCCGAAGCCGAAGATGATGATCTTAGGTTTCCCATCCAACCCGACCGCGCAGTGCGTCGAGCTGGAATTCTTTGAGAAAGTGGTGGCCCTGGCTAAACGCTATGACGTGCTGGTGGTTCACGACCTGGCCTACGCTGATATTGTTTATGACGGCTGGAAGGCACCATCGATTATGCAGGTACCCGGCGCTCGCGACGTCGCTGTTGAATTTTTCACCCTGTCGAAAAGCTACAACATGGCGGGATGGCGTATCGGGTTTATGGTGGGCAACAAAACGCTGGTGAACGCGCTGGCGCGAATCAAGAGCTATCACGATTACGGGACCTTTACGCCACTGCAGGTTGCGGCAATTGCCGCGCTGGAAGGCGATCAGCAATGTGTACGGGATATCGCTGAGCAATATAAACGTCGTCGCGATGTGCTGGTCAAAGGACTGCATGAAGCAGGCTGGATGGTCGAGATGCCAAAGGCCTCAATGTACGTTTGGGCGAAAATTCCAGAGCAATACGCCGGGATGGGGTCACTTGAGTTTGCCAAGAAGCTGCTGAACGAAGCGAAGGTATGCGTTTCGCCAGGGATTGGGTTTGGTGATTATGGTGATACGCATGTGCGATTTGCGTTGATTGAAAACCGTGACCGTACCCGCCAGGCTATTCGCGGCATCAAGGCGATGTTTCGCGCAGATGGCCTGTTACCGACCAGTGCAAAATCGACTTCTGAAAGTACCGACTGACAGAATGTTCCCCCAAAATGCAAAACAGGAGCCTGATGGCTCCTGTTTTTTTGCTGCGTCTTTTAATTTAGATCATCAGGGCGAAAGTACCGGCCCAAACGATGACCATAAAAGAAATGCCCATAAAGAAATATTTCACTTTTCATCTCTCCGCGTACCTGAGGTACGTCTAAATGAACATATGCTTACCTGACAGAGAGCTGATGCACTCGCGAACGAAAGGGAGAATACCCCTCATTTGCTTGGCTGCATCACCTCAGAATTCTGAGCTTTAATGCTCCAGACGGCGCTAATGTACGCCTAAAAATGAGGAGAGACAAGAGGCGTTTTTTTATTTAATTTGAATAACTTACAACTGTCGTGATTCGGCGACAGTTTAATTTCTGCCGGTAATAAATTGCTATTGAGCGACGGAATGGTTACTCGGAGAATTCTCATATCGCCATGATGTTAATGCGGTTAATTTTTCGCGGAATGAGATAATGAAAAGGTTAAAAATGACCAGATTAATGATGTTAGCACTCGTTTTTACGCCACTGACGTCGATGGCGGCCTCACCGTTGGCGTTTAATTTCAGCTGCGCAAGTATTGGTGGTGTGAATAGTGATGGCAAAGGCAATGTTTGGATTGATGGCTCGAAGGCGACGGTGAAGGCCTTCAATGAAAATTACTGGGAAGCCAAAAGCGGGAACAATACGGTTTCTATTTCTCGTAAAGATGACGGAAATCCGGACGTTTCCTGGAGTGGGCCGAATCGAAAGCACGGGGTATGCCTGCCTGAAGATAATATTGACTTTTCTGGGGCCAAAAAATCGACCAGCACTGGACCCTCTTTTTCCTGCGCTGCGGTTGCAAAGGGCAGTATCGAAGAGATTATCTGCCAGAGTCCTTCGCTCTCAGAAATGGATTTAGCGTTAAACGGGGCCTACAAGCAGGCGCTGGTTAAATCGAGCAATAACCCGACGCTGAAAGCAGAGCAGCGCGGTTGGGTGAAAGGGCGTAACGAGTGCTGGAAGGAACAGGATAAATCAGCCTGCATCGCCCGCAACTACAACGAGCGAATGGCTGAACTGCACAGCAAATGGGGCGTTAAGTAATTCAACCGTAGAAAAAAAGAAAGGCCTTACGGCCTTTCTTTTTAGATATACAACGAAGCTTCACCCATCGGGCGAGTTTTGAAGCGACGGTGGATCCAGAGATACTGCTCGGGTGCACGCATGATCTCTTTTTCGATAATTTTGTTCATATACGCCGCAGCCTGGCTTTCATCTGCCGGGTAACCTTCCATTTCTGGGGTGATGAACAGGCGGTAACCGGTGTTATCTGCTTTTCTCACCATGGTTACGGTCAGCATTGCTGCGCCCGATAATCGTGACAGCACGTAGGTACCGTTGGTGGTCGCCACGTCTTTGACTGCGAAGAAGGGGGCGAATGAACTCCCTTTACGACCATAGTCCTGATCGGGGGCAAACCACACTGCCTCGCCTTTTTTCAGGGCGCCGACAATACCACGCAGATTATTTCTGCCGATCATCGCCTTGTTGGAGCGCATACGACCGCGGGTTTGGATCCACTCCATCAACTTATTATTGTGCGGACGATAGGTTGCCATCATTGGCTGGCAAAGCCCCATTACGCGACCACCCAACTCGAGCGACATAAAGTGTACGCCAACGACCATCACGCCACGATTTTGCATCTGAGCGCGCTTCAGGTTGTCCAGCCCTTCTACATCAAACCATTTACGCACCCGACGGTCCGGCCAGAACCAGGCCATACCTGTTTCAAGCAGCCCCATGCCGAGCGAACGGAAATTCTCATCGACCAGTTTGTCTCTTTCTTCCTGTGACAGATTTGGGAAACAGAGTTCGAGATTTTTACGTGCAATAGATTCACGGCGTTTTAAAAATGGACGAGCCAGCGTTCCTGTACGGGTACCAAGAAAACACAATACGGGATAGGGAAGCTGTACCAGTAACCAGAGCACACCAACACCAAACCATGTGAGCCAGTAGCGCGGATGCAAAAACGCGCGTGAAAATTTACATTGGGGGAACATAAGCACCTGTTGTTGATACGAAATAGATGTATCGCGAAGATTCTTTGCCTGTCGCTTTACACTCTGCACTGATCGTTAGGCCGCCATGAACGACATTGGTTCCTGTAAAGAGTGTAAAACTGAGTCAGGACAAAACCACGAGGGGGCATGAATGATCGGACGCACAATGTACACCCGAAAATTAATGTCAGCCAGAAATAATTACTCAAGATTCGTAAATGTTTTTAGGGCGATTAAGGGCAAAATTTCGCCTATATATAATTCGTTGTTTTTATGATGATTAAATAAACGACGGAGAAACAGTGTAATAGTAAGCGGTCGAATAATTTTTGTGAATAAAATGTTGCTCAAATTGCATGCAGATAGGAATTGTCTTAGAATATAAAGTTAAGGGAGTGTAAGGACTTACGTTAAGTTTACGGCAGACAGGAGGTATCGCTATGCTCTATTTCTGGACCTTTCTCATACTGAGCATTCTGTGCGTCAGTTGCTATATCTGGCAGGTTATAGGCGCTGCGGCGTCAATTAGCGCTTTTCTCGGCATGGCCATCCTTACGGCATTAATTTACGTTTTTACTATGCGGCTGACCAATGGTAACGAAATGGTAACTGGATTATTCCTGTTTCTTGCTCCGACATGTGGTTTGATCATTCGCTTTATGGTCGCGGATGGTAAGCAATAATTTGCAATGTTACGTTTAGCAATAAATTATCACTTTGAGTTATTTATTATTTATCTGAGTTTATCGAAGTGCCAGCATCGCTGGCACTTTTTTGTGAGACCGAAATGAATTACCGGGCATCCGCCAACTGGAGTGATGCTTCCTCTTGCTGAGCATTTTTTCGCTGTTGCTCAAGTTCCAGCGCACCGCGATGAGAGAGGTAGCAGAACAGGATGCAGCAAACAATACCCCCCATCAGCAGATAGAAGCCGCCGTGCCACCCCATTTTGTCGACCATTACGCCAAACAGACTGGTGCCCAGCGATGCGCCAAAAATGTAGCTCATAAATCCGCGCAGTCCTACTGCAGAACCTACTGCGAAGCTGGGGACGATTTCCATCGTCTGAACAGAAGCGAGGAACTGTGGAACATAGATCAGGCAACCCACAATGGCGGCAAAAATAGTGACCATCAGCAGGGATTCACTTTTCCAGTAGCCGATCAAACAGACGAAAATCAGCGCCATACAAATCATGGCCAGCGGCATGCGACGGCCTTTAAACAGTTTATCGGTAAGCCAGCCCGCCAGTAATGTGGAAGGGATTGCCGCCCATTCAAAAAACAGAAAAGCGATGCTCATTTGCTCTTTCGAGAAATGTTTTTCGGTTAACAGATAAATAGGCAACCAGCTAATCATGCCAAAACGCACCATATAGACGAAGACATCTACCAGTGAAACATACCAGGCATTCTTATTACGCAGCACATAGGTGCAGAAGATCTGGAAGGCGCTCATATTTTCTGGCGCCTGGTCAGTGTGTCGGGAATTTAATACTACTTTTTCTTCCGGCATCATTTGTTCCAGAGCCGGTAAGCCTTCCTGGCGCGGTGAACCTTTCCCCAGAATCAGCACAATAAAAGCAAACAGTACGGCAACACCGGCCGGGACAATATAGCTGGCGCTTTGCCAGTGCTCGCTCCCTAAAATGGCAAAGGCGGCACCAACAATCGGAGCGACAATACCACCGCCAACGTTGTGAGAAATATTCCAGAATGCGCCGACGCGTCCACGTTCTTTACGCGGAAACCAGTTGGCGATGGTAATAAATGAAGGACCAACGCCCATTCCCTGAAACAAACCGTTGAAAACGACCAGAGCGGCAAAAATCCAGAATCCGGTACTGAATCCTAAACCGACGTTTACGATGGCGCACAGAACCAGGCCGCATGCCATAAAGACCTTAGGGCTGGCCTTGTCTGCCAGACTACTCATAATGCCTTTACTGATCCCATAGGCAATAAGCATGCAGCTGCTGAGTAGACCAATTTGCGTGGCACTGAGATCCAGATGTTCTTTCAGGTACGGTGTTGATAGCGTGAAGTTATTACGCACAATATAGTACGCAAGATAGCCAAGAAATACGCTGAGTAATGCCTGAATGCGGTATCGGCCATAAGTTTCCTGGACTTTCTCCGCCGGGACTTTATTTGCCGCTGGCCCTGCCTTAAATATGGATAACATATCATCACCTAAATTTATATTGATGTGAATATCAGGATTTTTCGCAGTGAAGAGTGAAATAGACGGCAGAGAAACTCAAGTTGATGAAATGAGTCACTATTGACACAATTTGTGGATTACGTGGCTGATTTTGACTCTTTTTAAATAATGGCTTTTCAATTCTATTCTTTTACGAACGCTTTTATCATCGGCGTGTGCGGATATTAACAAATTCAGACTGCGTTTTCGGGTATTCTTTACCGATGTCGTCACTTTCCGTTTGGTTATTCTACGAATAACCTTATTCTTCCCCCAGTCGGTGATAAACGGGTAAGTTTTGTCTCAATATTATTTTTTGCATATGTTGGTATTTATGAACGGGATCACAAACAGACTTTTGGGCCGGGGGCGTTGTTGGGCGTTCTCGCTCTGTTTTATGTCGTTGTCGGTGAGTTGCCTGGCGCAGGGTAAAGAGCTGGTAATGGCGACAACCTTTTCCCCTGGGGCAACGGCCTGGATTATTCAGCGTTGGCAGACTGAACCGGGGTCGGTGATGATTCGCACGTTAAACCGGACCAGCAGTTCGTTGGAGCAACTGCTGGATACCGCGAATGCGGAAAATGTTGATCTGATTTTGACCTCATCCCCTATGCTGTTGCAGCATCTGCAGGAGCATCAGAAGTTGGCGCCTTTCGAAAATGCGTTGCCGGAAAGCCAGCGGCTGGTGCCAGACTCTATCCGTTCGACCTCCGTGGCAGTGGCGATATCTGGTTTTGGTCTGTTGATTAATCGTTCTGCGCTGGTGGCACGACATCTGTCGCCTCCTGCCGACTGGGGGGATTTAACGCTGCCCAAATATCAGAACGCGCTGTTGATGAGTAGCCCATCGCGTTCGGATACCAACCATCTGATGGTTGAGTCATTGCTACAGCAAAAAGGGTGGGATGCGGGGTGGGCGACGCTGCTGGCGAGTGCTGGAAATCTGGTGACGATTTCATCACGCAGTTTTGGCGTAGCCGACAAAATTAAGAGTGGCCTGGGCGTGGCGGGGCCGGTCATTGATAATTATGCCAACCTGTTGCTTAACGATCCTCACCTGGCTTTTACCTATTTTCCACGCTCGGCGGTATCGCCAACCTATGTTGCTGTTCTCAAGAACAGCCAGCACCCCAATGAAGCGCGTCGTTTTATCCGCTATTTGTTAAGCCCGGAGGGACAGCGGATCCTTGCTGATGCGAATACGGGGAAATATCCGGTAACGCAGCTCGCATCTGATAATCCCCGCGCTGCTCAGCAGGCTATTTTAATGAACCAGCCTCCGCTTAATTATCGGCTGATCCTTAAGCGACAACAGTTAGTGCAGCGGATGTTTGATACCGCCATCAGTTTCCGTCTTGCGCAACTGAAGGATGCATGGCGGGCACTATACAGTGCGGAAGCACGCCTGAAACGCCCGCTACCCGAAATCAGAGCCTTACTGACCAGCGTTCCGATAGATGCCAAAAGTAGTGAAGATGAAGCCTGGCTTGCGCAGTTTGATAATAAAAGCGTTGCCGAACAGCAGATGATGGAGTGGCAGCTCTGGTTTCTTAAAAACCAGCGTCAGGCGATATCAAAACTGGAAGAATTAAAATGAAAGGTGGATCGATACTGCAACGCCTTCGCCAACTCAGCATCAGCAGCAGCCTGCGGGGAGCCTTTCTAACGGGCGCATTACTGACGTTGAGCGTAAGCTGCGTCAGTTTGTACTCCTGGCATGAGCAGAGCTCGCAGATACGCTATTCGCTTGATGATTACTTCCCGCGCGTGCATTCCGCTTTCTTGATTGAAGGAAATCTTAACCTGGTTGTGGACCAGCTAAATGAATTCCTGCTGGCTCCCAATACAACAGTAAGGCTGCAACTGCGCAATCAGATAATCTCGCATCTGGATAAAATCGAAGTGCTGAGCAGGGGGTTGCAATCAGCAGAGCAGCAGCAACTGGCGGTGATTTTGCAGGATAGCCGGGCGCTGATGGCGGAACTGGACCGGGTGCTCTACAACATGTTCCTTGTCCGCGAAAAAGTGAGCGAACTTTCTGCGCGCATTGATTGGCTACATGATGATTTTACTACTGAGCTGAATTCACTGGTGCAGGACTTTACCTGGCAGCAGGGGACGTTGCTGGATCAAATCGAGGCCAAAAATGGTGATGCGGCGCTGTATCTCAAACGTGCCCGAGAGGTGCAAAACGAGCAGCAGCAGGTCTACACCCTGGCAAGAATTGAAAACCAGATCGTTGATGATTTACGCGACAGGCTCAATGAACTGAAATCGGGTAGCGACGATGGCATGCTGGTGGAGAATCACATCCGCTACCTGGAAAATCTGAAGAAAACGGCGGATGAAAATATCCGTACCCTCGATGACTGGCCCAGTACTATCACACTGCGACAAACTATCGATGAGCTGCTGGAAATCGGGATGATGAAAAATAAAATGCCCGATACGATGCGCGATTATGTCGCAGCGCAAAAAGCGCTGGTTGATGCCAGCCATGCCAGAGAGGCCACGCTTGGGCGCTTTCGAACACTGCTGGAAGCGCAACTGGGGAGTAGCCATCAGCAAATGCAGACGTTTAACCAGCGGCTGGAACAAATTGTTCGCGTCAGCGGTGGACTTATCCTGCTGGCGACGCTGCTGGCGCTACTTCTCGCCTGGGGGCTTAACCACTACTTCATTCGCTCGCGTCTGGTGAAGCGTTTTACTGCGCTCAACCAGGCCGTGGTGCAAATTGGTCTTGGCAGAACGGATGCCTCTATCCCGGTATATGGACGCGATGAACTGGGGCGTATCGCAGGCTTACTGCGTCATACCCTGGGCCAGTTGAGTGCGCAAAAAAATCAGCTGGAGCAGGAAGTGACCGAACGCAAGGAGATTGAATCCGATCTTCGTGCAACGCAGGATGAGCTGATCCAGACGGCAAAACTGGCGGTGGTCGGCCAGACTATGACCACGCTGGCGCACGAGATTAATCAACCGCTGAATGCCCTGTCGATGTACCTGTTTACGGCAGGGAGGGCAATCGAACAGGGGCAACCCGCTCAGGCCAGAAGCACATTAACCAAAGCGGAAGGGCTGATTACTCGCATCGATGCCATTATCCGTTCACTGCGTCAGTTTGCTCGCCGGGCCGAACCTGGCACGCCTCTGCATCCGGTCGATCTCCGACAAACGTTCAACGCTGCCTGGGAACTGTTGGCCATGCGACACAAGCCACAGCAGGGTACGCTGACGCTCCCAGACCGGGGCGTGTGGGTGGCTGGTGATGAAGTGCGTATCCAGCAGGTGCTGGTAAACGTCCTGGCAAATGCGCTGGATGCCTGTCCGGTTGTGGCGAAAATAGAGGTTCACTGGCAGACCGAAGGCAGCCGGTTGTGCGTATTTATCAGCGATAACGGCCCCGGCTGGCCTGGGGCATTATTACCATCACTGTTAAAACCGTTTACCACCAGTAAGGATGTTGGCCTCGGTATTGGCTTATCGATTTGTGTATCGTTAATGATGCAAATGAACGGCGAACTGCGCCTGGCGTCGACCCCGGGGCGCAATGCCTGCGTCGTTCTGCAATTTAATCTGACGGATGTAAACGATGTTGAGTGATGAATATTCTGTTCTGCTTATTGATGATGATGCCGATGTTCTTGACGCTTACACCTTGTTGCTTGAACAGGAGGGATATCATGTATTCGCATGCAGTAACCCTTTTGATGCCCGAAATTGGCTGCAGGCCGACTGGCCAGGGATTGTCCTGAGCGACGTGTGTATGCCTGGCTGTAATGGGATTGACCTGATGACGTTGTTTCATCAGGATGACAATCAGCTTCCGATCCTGTTGATCACCGGACATGGCGATGTCCCGATGGCGGTGGACGCGGTGAAGAAAGGTGCGTGGGATTTTCTGCAAAAACCGGTTGATCCAGGCAAACTGCTGGTGTTGGTAGAGGATGCGTTGCGTCAGAGAAAATCTGTGATTGCACGTCGTCACTATTGCCAGCAAAAGCTCCAGGTTGAACTGGTCGGCTACAGTGACTGGGTTAATCAGTACCGCCAGCGCTTACGGCAACTGGCTGAAACGGATATTGCCGTCTGGTTTTATGGCGAGCCGGGAACGGGGCGTATGACCGGAGCCCGTTATTTGCATCAGCTTGGGCGCAGCGCTGAAGGACCGTTTATCCGCGGGGAATTGACGTTAGAGAATGCGGGGCAACTCAATGACCTTATTGCCCAGGCGCAAGGGGGAACGCTGGTCCTGAGCCATATTGAGTGCCTGACGCGCGAACAGCAGCACCAACTGGTGCATTTGCAAAGCCAGGAGCGGCGTCCGTTTCGCTTAATTGGCATTGGCGCCACTTCGTTGGTGGAACTGGCGGCAACTAATCAGATTGTGGCCGAACTTTATTACTGTTTTGCGATGACGCAAATTGGTTGCCAGCCGTTGTCTCAGCGCCCGGATGATATTGAGCCGCTGTTTCGCCATTATCTGCAGAAAGCCTGTCTGCGCCTGAATCATCCCGTGCCCGAGGTTGACGGGGAATTACTAAAAGGAATGCGGCGTCGCGTGTGGTTAAGCAATGTTCGAGAGCTGGCCAATGCCGCCGAGCTTTTTGCAGTTGGGTTATTGCCACTGGCTGAAACCGCGAATCCACAGCTACATTTGCCCGAACCGACACCGCTCGATCGTCGGGTCGACGAGTACGAGCGACAGATCATTACCGAAGCGCTTAATATTCATCAGGGACGTATTAATGAAGTGGCGGAGTATTTACAAATTCCGCGTAAGAAACTGTATTTGCGCATGAGAAAATACGGACTGAGCAAGGAACACTATAAGTTTTAGCAGATGGCGTGTGGGGAAGAAGAGCGGTTGACGGTATTTCGGTGGCGGCGCTAGCGTTCACCGAAATACGCGACGGAACTCCGGGTGATTATCGGGGTGTTTTTCTTACCACATCAAATCGTCAGGAATGACAAAATCAGCATACGGATCGTCTTCGTCCTTCGCTTCCTGGCTCAGTTCGCAATTGAGAACAATATAGCTTGCATCGCGCTGGGCAATCTTGTCGGCGACAACAGCCGGGATAATGGCGTATTCGCTCTCGCTGCTGCTTTCAGCCGTCAGGCGGGCAATGGCCAGACGGCCCTTGATCAACTGAGACTGGGTTACTTTATCAACATAAACTTTTTTGATCAGGTTATTGTCGGTAAAGTTGTAACCAATATCGCCACGGGAAATGGTGATTTTGTTCATTTCAATCAGTTGCTTGATCTGCGCTTTGTATTCTTTAGACAATGCGGCCTGCTTCTGCTGTTCGCTGAGCTGCTTATCACGCTCGACCTGTGCTTTTTTATTTTCTTCAACCGCTTCTCTGGCTTCACGAGCCTGAACGCGCGATTTTTTCGCCGTTCTCTGCACTTTCGCCATTTTTTTGCTGCTGACCAGACCTGCTTTAAGCATCTGTTCTTGTAGGGTAAGTTTTGTCATTGTCGCTTCTAATCCAAAAAATCGTTGTAAGGATTATAACCTTAACGTTCGGCGGGACGCCAGAATGATGGCCGCGCCATGGCTGTTATCTCGGGCTGCTGTCATTGTCCTGTGCTTCTCTCTCTATCTGAATCAGTTGATGATTACCTGATTCTTTAATAAAAAATAATATGCCAAATAAGTTAGCAAAATGGAGCATAGATTTGCATGTGTTAATTATTTAGAGTTTTATTCTAATTGAAGTAATTAAATAGAGTTATCTTGGCAAAAATTTAATCTAAAAAACAAACAGTTGCCCATTGTTCAAATTTAAAGAGCCGCTTCTTTACGCCGATAACCATAATGAAAATATGGATAATGGAGGGAAGTGGCATGTGGTGGGTTTATCGAATGCCGATGAAAATGAAGTTAATAATTGCGCTACAACCATTATTACTGGCGTTATGTTGGTTTGCTGGTTCAGGAATATTAACGCGCATTGAGACAGAACGGCAGATGGAGAATATTGCCCAACTGACAGCGCTCGCACGCAGTGCCGGAAATGTAGTGCATGAATTGCAAAAAGAACGCGGCATGAGTGTCGGGTTTCTGGGGGCTGAAGGGAAGACGTTCAAAGATGAGTTAAACGCACAGCGGGCTTTGACCGATCGCGAGATCGAGGTATTTGTGCGGTCACTGTCCGATACTGCCTTACCGGAAGGGGATGTCGCTACTTCTGTCGCTGCGTTTAAGAAAAATATTCTTTCGCTCGCTACCATCCGCGAAAACGTCACGCAGTTGGGGCTTCCAGCATCAGATGTGGTTAAGTTTTATACCAATGTCATTGCTGATGTGCTGAATTTTGTGGGTAGATTGGGGCAGTTGACGGATTCAGGCGAGATGGCAAACGCATTTGCCGCCTACTACAACCTGCTGAATTTGAAAGAACAAGCGGGTATTGAACGGGCGCTGTTATCAAATATCTTTTCCTCCGGCCATTTCGCCGACGGACAGTTACATCAACTCAGTGATGTCGTCAGTAAACAGAAAGTTTGGTTGGCAGAATCGTTACGTCTGAGTTCACCGGAACAGGCGGCCATGTTGAAAAGCCGCTTACAGTCAGCAGAAGCGTCAAAAGCCCTCGCATTTCGCGAGATCGCGTTTAACCATGTCGAGAACGGTGGATTTGGTGTCGATCCTACGGTCTGGTTTAAAGTACAAACCCAGCGTATTGAAGTGATGCGGCAGATAGAAAATGTGACAGCGAATCGTCTGTTGGCGAATGCAGAAAAACTCGCGCAAGATGCACGAAAAAACTGGCAAATATATATGGCTGTTAGCCTGTTAGCGCTCCTGGCATCATTGACGTTCGCAGGGGCCATCGCAATCAATATGCACCGTCAGTTTAGTGACACGCTACGCAAGATTGCGGGTATGAATGGCGATCTGACTCAACGTCTGGCGACCCCGGGCAAAGATGAGCTTTCCTCACTTAATCGTGCCTATAACACGATGCTGGAAAGTATTCAGCATATCGTACAGGAGATTAAGCAAGGCTCCGTGGTTTTGTCCGATGCCAGTAGCAGTATTACGGCGGGAAATCAGGATCTGGCTCAACGTACAGATGAACAGGCTGCATCAATAGTAGAAGCTGTGGCCAGTATGGAGCAGTTATCAACTGCGATTACGCAAACGGCGGATAATGCCCGCGAAGCGGAGCATCTGACAATCAGACTGGAAAAAGAGGTCCGACAGGCCAGTAACGTTGCCAGTGCGGCGAACCAGAGCATGGGGGATATTCGCGCTTCCAGTGAGAAAATCTCGAATATTGTGACCTCGATTGATGATATTTCGTTTCAGACTAACTTACTGGCGCTGAATGCGGCAGTGGAAGCAGCACGGGCTGGAGAGATGGGCAGGGGGTTTGCTGTCGTAGCCAGTGAAGTGAGAAATCTTTCGCAGCGTTGCGCCAAAGAGGCTAACCAAATCCGTGAGCTGGTCGCGCAGAATATGGTCAAAATTAGTGAGGGCGTTGAACGGGTTACTGCATCTGCTACCGCGCTGGAAGCCGCGGCGGATAATACCACCAGTATGAAGCAATATATTGCAGATATCGCTCGTGTGGCGACGGAGCAGTCACAAGGGGTAACCCAGATAAACCTGGCATTGCGACCGATGGAGCAGGTTACACAGCAAAATGCGGCGTTGGTATCTCAGGCTGCGAGCGACAGCCAGCGGCTGGACAATCTGTCGGCAACCATGAAGGATCTGGTTAACCGTTTTGTTGTCTGACGTGGCGCCGTTTAACCGACCCGGAAAACATACCGGGTCGGTTAGTTGTCGTATCCTCATGGTGAGGATACGAGGGAAGATTGGTCAGGCACTTTCAGTGGGTTAGAAAAAGATTTCTGACACAGGGATGTCGTCGCTGGTAAAGTGAGCAACCAATACCGAGATCTGGCCAGAAGGGAATTCAGTGTGACCGAGCGTATTGATTATCAGGCTGAAAAATATAGTTTTACTGAGGCAACAGAGTGTTCCCGTCTTACCGGCCAGTGGGCTGATGTTATTGCTGAATGCCGGGAAATGAAGGCGGGGCCCCAAGAACGTCTGCGTATTGCTTTATTGAATGTGGACTACGTGACCAGCTTTGAGCTGCCTTTCCGCTTGTTATTACTCCGTACTCCACAACTGATTGCCAGCGTGCGTGAAGAGCTGCAGCTTAGTCAGAAAAACGTCATCTTTAACGGCAAACGCTTTGGTTGTGTTTACAGCCTGAAAGCGAGTCTCGGTGGGATACCGGATAAATTTCAGTACCGCCTGTCACATCGTATCCGGCGCATTAGTCCTGCAGGTTCAAGCGAAGCGCCATATCAGCAGATTGCTAAAACAGTAAAAGCGCCGCGTGAACGTCTGAAGCTGGCACTGGAATCGGGCCTTGATGTCACTGCGCTGGACGGGCTTTTCTGGTTTGGCAGCCAGCGTATTGCCGCTGATGTGTTGAGGCTGAGAAAAGCAGGGATGCGGATAGCGACAAAGCAGACAATGGTGTCCGACAATCTTACTGCAACAGTGAGGAATGTGCCTTTTTATCGCTTGGCACAGGGATGAACTGACTGGTAAATGAAGGAATTATAACGGGGAGCATAAGAATTCATGGTGTCCCCTGCAGGAATCGAACCTGCAACTAGCCCTTAGGAGGGGCTCGTTATATCCATTTAACTAAGGGGACATATATCTAACTGATTTTCAAGCGTTCAGCTTGAGTCGCATGTTATCCTATCATTCCCCGTATCATCAAGCATTTCATTCCTTTTATTTCCTATCCTTTCTTATCTTTCCGCTTAGAAAATCACTTCGTTCACTTGCCATTGCGTACAGATTGAGTACAGAATGCTGAAATTCAGTGTGTACAGGATACAGAGCCGTGGCCCTCAGTGATACCAAACTTCGCAGCATCAATGCTAAGCCCTACAGCGGCGCACCCGAAGTCACAGATGGTGACGGTCTGAGTGTACGCATAACCCCAACTGGAACGATTACGTTTCAGTTTCGCTACCGTTGGAATGGTAAACCAGTTCGCCTTTCTGTTGGTCGCTATCCAGCCATGTCTCTCAAAGATGCTCGTGTAGTCGTTGGCGAGATGCGTGAATTGTACCTCAAGGGGCTAAACCCTAAAAATTATTTTGCCAAAGAAGATGGAGAGCTAACGCTCAAAGAGTGTCTCGATCAGTGGTGGAGCAAGTATGTTGAAACGCTGAAACCAAATACACAGACCCTGTATAAGTCAGTTGTGTACAACACCATGTACACAGAGTTTCCAGATGCACCGGTAGTGAATATTCCTGTTTCGGCCTGGGTAAGGTTCTTTGATAAGCAGGAAAAGAAAAACGGGAAAAAGGCCCGAGTGCTGCTTCTCCAGCTCCGATCCGTTATGAACTGGTGTATAAGCCGACAGTTAATCGCTTCATGCGAAGTCTTGAAGCTCAGCGTTAAGAACATAGGCAAGAAACCTGATGTCGGTAGCCGGGTTCTCACCTATACCGAGTTAGCCAAAATATGGTTAGCGCTGGAAAACAACAAGATCGTTACCTCTAACAAGGTGCTTCATCAGCTTCTGTTGCTTTGGGGGGCAAGGTTGTCGGAACTTCGCCTTGCTACCGCCAGTGAGTTCAACATGGATGATCTGATTTGGACAACTCCATCAGAGCATTCCAAGATGGGAAATGTGATTCGCAGGCCTGTTTTCGACCAAGTAAAGCCTTTTGTGGAAAGGCTGCTTAATTCAGGTAACGATGTTCTCTTTCCCGGTCAGGAACTGGACAAGGCCATAGATCGTTCGTCAGCAAATCTCTACATGAAAAAATTAAGGGATAAGATTGATATACCTGAATGGCGAACGCACGACTTCAGGCGCTCTCTGGTAACTAATTTGTCTGGGGAAGGGATTATGCCGCATGTCACAGAAAAGATGTTGGGGCATGAGTTAGGTGGGGTTATGGCAGTATATAACAAGCACGATTGGCTGGTGGAACAGAAAGAGGCATATGAATTGTATGCTGATAAAATTTTATGGCACGTTAAGAAATTATGATGATTAAATTAATTGGGTTTATTGAGTGTTAATCTTTCAATCTAAATGAGGAAATAATATGAGAGGTGGAGTTGAGTTGGATATGGATGTCATTAAAGCACTAAGGTGGCTTGCAGAAACTACTAATGACCCTCGAGGATTTTCTCAGAGATTGGAGATTGCTCAGAATAATTATATAAAAGAAACTTCAAAAAAGGTTAATTTTGGTGTTGTGTTTGATAAGGCATGGTATGGAGATGATGTTGTCGCTGGATTTTTTTCACAGGCGAAGTCTTTAATTGATAGTCGACGAGCCTTTGAAATATCCACAGCGTCACAAATCATTCCGTGGGTGAAACAATTAGGTCAAAATATTGATATTCTTGATCAAATACCAGGGGCTAAAGAACGGGCTAAAAGAATGCTCGATAGTACTAGTGTTTATCCAGATACTGCATTATTTGAATTAATCCTTGCAGGGAATTATGCTGCAATGGGGTATGATGTTGAATTCATCCCAGAAAAAAAAGGGATAGCTAAAACTCCAGAGTTCAAATGTAGTTTCCATGATGGAGTAGATTTTGTAGTTGAGTGTAAACGACTTCAGAAGGGAAAATATGCTTGCCAGGAGGAAAGTGCTCATCTTCGACAAATTCAGCCAGTTGAGCTTCGGATTCGTTCAAAGAGAATGAGCATCTGGATGGATGTTACTTATAAAAATGAAGTCGACAAGATACCGGATACTTATCTTGTAAATCATTTGAGCAATTATTATGGAGTGGATTATAATTGGGATGATGAATACGGAGTCGGTTTTATAAAGCAAGCTAAGCTACATGAATTGAAAAAGGATGTGGAAATAAATGGTTCTATTTCATTTCACACTAAACTTGCGAGGCTACTAAAGGGAAAAGATTTGGATGATAATAATTACAATATCATTGCATTAGGTCGTTCTGATGAACGCGATCCTAGGTTTATATCAAAAATAAAATATGCGTCCTTGGTAACATGGCGCTGTGTGAGTGAACAGTCATTGGAAGGCCGTTCGCGCCATATAAAAAGCACATTGGCTGAAATCGAAAAACAAACTTCTTCTTATGGCCTTGGCGTTGGTCATATTGCGATAGATATTGATGTTCAGAAAGAAGTTGCAGATAAGCGTCGTGAGAAGAACAAGAAAGTAGCTCAAGAATTTGAAATGGAATCTGAGCTTGTAAGGCTCAATATTCATTATTTATTGACTCGTATCGAAGAGAATCACTCATGGATGGTTGATGAAACTCTTGATTATTTTTGCTCTAATGATTTGGTGAAGTATATTGTCCCGCTTGTCCAAATTTTCCCAGACGCAATCATTTTTAATAATGATTTACCAGCGTGGTACCAAAAATGATGAAAATATAACCACCGTTGCCCAAAGTGGTTATATTTTTGCAGCTATAAGGCTCTATTGACTCCACCTTCATCCAGCCAGCGAGTGACAGCTTTTCTACTATACCTAGTGGGATATGTCAGGACTGGCTGTGGAAAACCATGCTCTTTACGTAATCGCCAGACTGCTGTTTTTTTCTTTCCAAGCAGGTTAAACACTTCCTGCTCTTCCATAAAATCATTAGTAGTCATAACAACCTCTCTACTTATCAATCTGGTTTGGAATGAGATGCTTCCAGATGGCTGACACATACTTAGCCTGATGTTTCGCATCGGCTAGGGCATTATGCATGTCACCTTCAAACGGTATGTCCCGGCGTGGGTTGATTCCTATTTGCCTTCCTAATTCGACGATAGTTCGGACATCACGATCATTCCAGAATTTCCACATGCAGGGGATTAATTCACGGTCATAGCTGGAACGGAGGATTACATTATCAAAGGTAGCGCCATTACCCCAGACCTGAACTTTATCAATGTCAGAGTTATCAAGAATAAAGGTATTCAGCTTTATCAGGGCGGCTGAAATCGTTGTCGCATCCTCATCGCAAATAGCCATTCGAGCTTCTTTGCTTTGCTGCATCCACCAAATTATTGTTTCAGGGTCAGGAACGGCACCTCCAGCAATCGCGCTTTTCAGGCTAACAACCCGGTAAAATTCAGGGCCCAGCTCACCAGTTGAAGGATCAAAAAACACAGCACCGATAGAGACGATGGGGGCATTTGGTTTATTCCCCATAGTTTCAAGGTCGATCATTAAATTGTTCACGTTAAATATTCTCCTGTTTCGGTGCTGCTTTAATCATTGCTGCCCAGCACAACTCAGCCCGGCGCGCCGCCTGTCGGCATCCACTCAATGCTTCGTATTCCTCCCACTCTTTTTCATCGCTGAAGTGCGGGTCTGGAACCGATTCGAAGCCGTTAATAATCATGTCCTCGGTCGGAACGATAGGCACCAGCACATAGCCATTCGGAATCACAGGAGAGTTGCCAGCTTTGCGGCGCTCACTATCCAGGTCTGTTTGCAACTGGATTACCCATCGGGCAAGCTCTCCCTTTTCACCACTTTCGCGCCGCATATCCTCCAAAAGGTATTTATCAATCATTACTGTTATCCTCGCAGCAGTAGTGCCGTCCCTCTGGGTCAGTAGATACATGTCCGCAGATACCGCATTCAATTCCCGGAAGCACCGATTCTGACTGCTCTTTGATATGCAGTCGCGGTTCACCTTCTTTCGGCTCAGGCCATTCGCGCTGCTTGTTCACTGCCAGCTTTTCTACTATCGCCTGGTTAATCTGCTCATCACTGATACCAGCACGACGTTGCGCATCCCATAACAGGAATTGCATGTCAGCCCATTCGCTAAGGTCGTCTGGTTCAGCAGCAGCCTCGAGCGCTTCTTTGGAAAGGTGCTTCAGCGGACCAACTGGGCCGACATCGCCGAAAGTAGTCAGTGACCATGCAGCATGTTCACGGCGTATTTGCTCACGGGCAATCACCCCGGCAATCACCTTCACAGCATCAGCCATCGCATAGCCGACATTACCGCCGTGGCTTTGTGCTGCTGCCTTGGTGAGTATTTCGCTTATCTGTTGCAGGCGTTCGAGTGATACAGGACCGTGCGCCGGGTGGTTAGTTGTCATGAGTTAGCCCTCATCATCTGGCATTACCAGCGCAATATCATCAGGTACGGAAATCGTCAGCAGTGTGCTGTAGCCACGCTCATGAACACTGTACGAGGCAGGCCATGTTGGCAGTGGCACGTCTTCGGCAGTTTGGCTGATACCTACGCTCCACAATCCAGAGTCGAGGTAATAACCGACTACCTGCATTTCACCATCGGCAGATTTCAGGTGATATGTGCCCGGTTTGTTAAAGCAGTCAATTTCCTCGCGAATTGCACCCTCGCATTCGAAAAGGTCATCGCTGGCACCATAAAATCTCAGCTCTTTCATGCGGCAACTCCTTTCACGGCTAAATAAGTAACCATCGCTTTATCGACCAGTTTGGTATTGTGATATTTAGAAATAGCCCATGTGATAGCGAACAATATCCAGCGGAAATGGCTCGTGTACGTCTTGAAGGTCAGACCATCGCAGATATCCCAAGCGCTAAATCCTTCAGGCCAATCAGCATCATAAACGGCCTGATACGCGTCATGTTCATTGCTGAAATTAGCGGAGCACAGATCGCTGACAATCTCGCGTATGTCCCTTTTATCTCTGTCTGATATACCATCATCATTACAATCGTCATCGACGTCTGAATCATGGGTTTCGCTAACTTCGAGGTATTCACTGAAATACTCTTTCAGACTCTCGCAAAATTCATCTTCATCGAAATCTTTCGCCAGCAGTTCCCGCGCCGAACAACCCGCCCCAGCCTCTAACTTCTCAGACCAATAGCCAGTATTGATCTCACTGTCCCATGGACCAAAAAAGTTGAACATGTCGGCGATGCGGGAAAACGTCCACGTTCCCATATCGCCGGTAACAGTCAGATAACCAGGCCAGGTAATAATGTCGAAGTAATAACAGGATGTGCCTGGCTGCTTCATGCGCAAGTGGCGATAGAGTCCGTCATCCCGGATTATTTCCATACGGTGAAAGGCTGTATCAACCAGAAAACGATTTGATGTATCAAATTGGCGAATTTTCATTGCGCTGACCCCACTGCGAATGTCCCTGTTGTAATGGTCATAGCAAGCCTTTGTGCTGCAGCTTTCTGTGCCGGAACGCTGGCAATTACCGTGGCTCTTTCTTTGCTGGCATCAGCACAAACACCATCCCATGAAGATATAAGGAAGAAGTCTTCCAGCTCGGTCATTGTGGCTTTTGTCACCAGTTCTTCGATCATCTGCACGATGATGTGCGCTGGGCGATGTCTGAGCAGTTCCTGTGTTGCGTAACCGAAAGCATTGATCATCACCGCGTGGAATTGGATGTAATCTCGCTTGTATTCAGCGGGTGATACACCGTGTCGGATACCTTCAATGGCTGTCAGCTTCAGCCACGCTTCCCAAATGTCGTATATATCTCCAGTCGCAAGAGCATCATCCCCGTTACCCGCGAATTTTGCAGTTGCATCGCCAATGGCCTTAAAACTTATCCAGAGGTCACTTTTTGCAGGAACCACGCTATGTTCAAAGTCGGTGATCTCGGAGAACACTGCGTGAGTGGAGAGAAATGACACCATCGTCTGGGCAATTTGATCCCTTCCGTTATAGGCCATATTTATTGCTGCTGATGGCTTGGATACGTTGTTATTGATATCAGAGAAGAATTGCTGGCGTGTCTTCAGTGGAAGTTGCAGAGTCATCATCAACGGCACATGCAGGGGGGCATCATTATCTCTGCAGAACTGAGATATACCTGCCGCGCGGTGCTGGCCGTCAAAAAGTTTAATTTCGGCGTCCATAGGGAATCGAACAACACCGACGTTTGTATTGCCGAATTCTTCGAACTCAACATGTGAAGCACAATTACCAACCAGCGGTGGGATGATGAATGGCTCTTTATTTTCTGCTGCTGTAACCAGATAATCGTAAAACTTTTTGACGCGTGATTTGTTAATTTCGCGCTGAGAACGTTCGAGGGTGTGTCCGTAATTATCGGATGCCAGTACACGGGACAAGGTTCGCCCTGGAACGTTCATCAGAAGAATAGGCGTATTCCCCTGTAACCCGCGAGAAGCTGGGAATTCGAAGTAATATTCCATACTTGATTTGCTCATCATAAAACCTCTTATCTTGCTTTTTCAACCAACGCAATCCACTGCGGAGCCAGAGTTTCTTCTGCCTTTGCCCGGCTACTGGCCGGTCCGTTGAGCTTCACACTGTAATGGTCATACGGGCATCTGATACCACCCCAAACCCAGCCAAGATGATTGGGTTTCAGCGAGTATTCGGGCATGTTTCCGCACTCAGGGCATCTTGGTAAATCAGACTGTTTCATGACGAAATTCCCGAAGAATAGAGATAATTTCAGCCTGCATTGCTGGTGGCACTTCAATGGTCAGCGCTTCGCCAGAGTCCTTTGCACATGAAGAAATAAGCTCCAGGAACTTCCTGGCTTTTCCTGCATTAAACTGAGGACTGGCAATGCTTTTAGTGATTTTTTTCTTACCTGCGGCTTCAGCTTTCTTCATCAGGCGAGAAGCTTCACGGTCTGCGTACACGCCATGCTCGCGGGAGATGCCGATCGCGATGGCATAATTCATGGAACCATCACGCACGAGCTTTTTGATATACGGGGTGCATTCGTGAAGTTGAAGGTGTTGCAGAATATCGGACTCAGAACGTTTAAC
This sequence comes from Citrobacter sp. Cpo148, assembly GCF_030332375.1. NCBI lineage: Bacteria > Pseudomonadati > Pseudomonadota > Gammaproteobacteria > Enterobacterales > Enterobacteriaceae > Citrobacter > Citrobacter sp. Cpo148. The sequence goes on along the minus strand of NZ_JAOWHY010000049.1, from coordinate 13,986 downwards.
TTTTGCCGCTATTTCTGAAGGACTCCAGCCCTGATTCTGAAGGCGATGATATGCAGCGCCACGTTCAAGAGGAGTAAGCGCCAATCCTTGCGAGCTAGTTACCATGAAGGCGATTTTGTCGGCTTCACTACCGACGAAATCTTTGCATTCCAGGCGCACAATGTCGTGGCCCATTTCGATAGCAGCCAGCGCACCATGATAGCGGTGATGACCGTCGATAACCTTCACGCCACGCTCGGTAACTTCCACGGCCAGCGGCGGGATGTATTCACCGGCAATAAACGCATCGCGGAATTCTTCAACATGCGCCCGATTAAGTTCACGAACGTTGTAGCCTTCTTCGGCGTAAATTTTATCCAGCGGAACATTGTAGGTTTTGCGGGTAGTTAACCCGGCGTCTTTATCATTATAGAGCTGGCCTAAACTGGGCATGGTTACTCCTTCATGTAGTGGGAGAGTGCTTTGCTATGCGCCCGCAGGGCAGGCGCATAAAACAACACACGGTGGGATTAAACAGAGCCTTCGTAGATAGGGAGGTCTTCGCCGAGTTGGCTTTCCATATCGGTGACGATTTCCTGGAATGCGTGCTCAACAACTTTCTTCGGTTCGATCAGCTCATACCAGAGGACCAACTGACCATCACGCAGGCGGTAGCGGATACGTGCATCGACCTGGTAAGGAGAGCCGTTGTGGAATGGCGAAATGGCCAGGCTGATTTTTTCCGGCATCTTGGTATTACCAGAACCTGATTTTTCATCGCTGAACTGGAACTGGCAGGTACCATCAGAAAGGCGTTTAACAGACTTAAACTCAGATTTGCGAGTCTCCTGGAATGCCAGAACCATTTCGAGCAGTTCAGTACCTGACGGGCCATGGTATGAATCACTAACCGGCGCAACATTCTGAATATTGTTTTCCAGGAATTCAGCGAAGTTGATCTGGTCCATTTTGCTGCCATCGTTGGCAGTCCAAGATTTCCATTCGTCGGAGAACGGGCAGTCATAAACAGCTTTATGTGCAGCCCAGCTCGGATTATCAGCGTTCTGGTGGAAATCCAGCACGGCGACAATGCGCGTTTTAGTTTTATCCGCGAAAACTACAGTACGTTCATCACGGAATCGCTGGATGTAAGCGATCAGCGAACCCGGAGAAATCAGGTTAGCGCTCTGACGAATGCGCGACGGAGCTAGTTGCAGACTTTCGAGGGATTTGACTTCAAAGCCATCGGGTACAACAACTGACGGGATGTCCGTCTCAGTCTTCAGAGTTGCAGAGACCAGATCACGAATGTCGAGCACGGCAGAGCCTTCAATTTGAGACATTGAATATTTCCTTATCAGATTGGAATGGTTTGTTTGGTGGGTATTACTGGGCCAGCTTGATAGGTGCTGTTTGTGGTGCAGGTTCGATAACCTTTAAATCAAGCTGTGTCTGCGCAGGATCGTCACGCAGTAGATCGCCATCGGCGGTTGCAAACATGATGGTATCGGCGCGGTCCAGTTCAGGGATGGTTCGGGTTACTTTTGGCGTGACCTTCATGGTGTTTTCGTCACGGGTATTCAGCATGGCGCAATTGAGAGTCAGCGTAACCGCACCTTTCTTGCCAGTTTCGCGGACTGCTTTAATCACTTCGGCCAGCGCTTCGGTCAGTTCAGCATCCAGTGTGCCTTTATTGATATAAGCCAGTTGCTGGCTGAATGGTGTGGTGTTCTTTGTTTCTGACATAGTTATCTCCAGTTATAAACGAGGATCGCCTTTCTGAGTGAGTAACCTGCATAACCAGCTACGCCGCCAGAAATTAGCGATTGTTTTTGGATTACGAACAGCCTGCACACCACGAGTGACGCGCATCAGGTCGCCGTAGTAAAAATTAACGTTACGGAAGGTCATATAAGTCACCATTTGATTAGGTATCCGGCAGGAGTTGAACCCGCGCTGGGTAGGGAGTCCCAGCCGACACCGGAAGCGGACACATTGAATAAAAAGGGCGGCTATCTGTCAGAACATTATCTTCATCCTCCTGTGAGTTGGTTGAAGACCAGATAGCCGCCAAGGATAAGACTAATAAAAAAATCCCCTTTACCCTTACAGCGAGAAATTCATGTATGATCTTCAAACCCCAACAGTTTGAGAGCATAAAAATGGAGCCATTAGCAATTCTCGGGCGAGTATTCAGTAATGAACCTCTTGAGAGAACCATGTATATGATCGTCCTCTGGATTGCATTTTTGGTGCTTAGTCCAGACTCCTGGGCAGCTTATGTTGATGAAAAAACAGGAATACCTCATATTTGGCATCTGTTGATTTTTGCATTAGCTTTTTTATTGGCCATTAACATTCAAAAGGCTTCAAGGTTTGCATTAAATAACTACCACGCTTGGCGAAGAAAGCGGGAGCGAAGAGCAAGAGACAACAAAATTCGTACAGTGATAGCAAATCTAACGGAAGCTCAATCAATGGTTCTCTGCGCAGCGCTTAATGAAGGTCGCCAGTCGGTCATTACAAAAACTGTGTTCCCACATATTGAAGAACTAATCCAGCTTGGAGTGCTAAACAAAACCTTTTCTCGGTGGCAAGGGAAATTAATTTCGTTTCCTATTGAGGATGTTTATTGGACTGAATTGGTTGCTAGCTTTGATCCTTATAATATTGAGATAAAGCCGAGGCCAATAGCCAAGTAAATAGATTTATGTTTCATCCAAATAATCGTTATTTGTTGCTGGTGGATTCAGCCCAACCCCCTCATACAGAAGGGGCTGGAATAAATCAGATTGCGCTTGCACACTTCCCCTGCCAGTGTTCCCCATTCACGCACGAAAATTCGTGGCTAACCCTCACACCGACCGGATCGCACCCGGTGATACGTCGCATTAAAGCGCAGGGGTCTAAACAGGTTTCATGTGCTGTTCCGACTTTGCTGATTGTTAAAGAGCGTGCCTGTCTTTTCACCACATCAGGCTCGGTGGTATCTTGGTGTTTCCACACAACCAAGAAGATTTTCAAATGCTTAAATCAACGCTTATTGCTAAATGCCTTCATCAAAACAACATGATTCCAGACGTCAAAACGGGAGAAGCTGCCGTTGAATCCATCTTTGGTGAATACTTTCCTGGTCACAGCTATAAAAAATGGAACACGCTCATATCGGACGAGGTCGTTAATCATTTTTTAAGAGAAGCCAGAGGCGCAGGAACAATCCGCGTTGATAGCTTCATTAAAGACCTTTGGTCTCTGTAATTTGTATGGCGCCCAAAGAACGAAAACAGGCGTGTTTGATAGTTTTCCCTGATGCATTCGCTTCACGCTCAAGTGATTCGATGTGCATCAGGGACTCTGAGACAGTCTGCATAAAGCAAATGTAATCAGCGGCAACAGCCTTGCTGGTGTCGATACTGCCCAGCAATGCCCCGTTTACCCGAATCTCAATCATTCGTCCTGGCTTGCTCTTCTGCATAACCACCTCATTAATTGTCAAAATCACATATGCGAATCATCCGGTCATTCATACGCCACCGGCGGCTACTTCGTGGGCGTCCTGCCTGTTCGCTGTTGTTGATAGTGAGTTTAATCTTTCAAACAAAACTGTCAATAAAATTGTTTAAATAATGAAACTTGATGGAATGGGACGAAAAAAAACCAGCACGAGGCTGGTTTGTCAGGAGGGGAGTTTTAAATGTTTAAAGCAAATCCATTTCTACGCGCACGCAGACACCAACGATCTCACAGGTAGAGTCTATCTGCATGGGTTGAAAAGCTGGGTTCAATGGCATTAAGTAGATGTTTGGACCATCAATAGCTAATTTCTTGACTGTAGTTTCATTGGTTCCATTAATGCGTGCGACAACGATTCTTCCATTCGTGGCTTCTACTTCAGGATCAACTATGACAATCGAACCATCAGGTAGCGAAATTCCACTGCCTGAAGGCGCAGACATAGAATCGCCTGATACTCGTAAGGAGAATGAATAAGGAGAAACCTTTGCGGTAGTCTCGATCCATTGAGTAACTTCATCCCAATTCCCTTGAATCATTTCTCTCCAGTTACCTGCCTGTACTGATGAAATTAGAGGAACACGCCGCCGCAGGTCAGGGCCTGGTTCCGCATTTCCTGTTGTCTCTTCAATCAAACCGCCTTCAGTTAGCCAGCGTTCGCTTACACCGAGAACACCCGCCAGTTTACTTAAATATCTTGCGGATGGTTCAGTTCCTCCGTTTACCCATTGGCTCACGGTGCCCTTTGACGCGCCAGTAGCTGCCATAAGATGCGTGCTCTTCAGCTTTAGCGCTTTCATACGCCGCGCTATGCGGTCGCTCATGCCTTCAGTGTTCATGTTTAAATAATTAAACAGATTGTTGTTTAATTTCTTGACTATTTTTAGTTTGAAACGTTAAACTAATTTTCATCATTCTTACCTCGGAGAGGAAAATGTTAAAGCGAGATCTAATCAGTCACTTTGGAACAGCGACAGCTGCTGCAAAAGCACTAGGGGTTTCTAAATCCACGGTAAGTCTTTGGAAAGAAATTGTCCCTTGGCAGTACGCACTGCTAGCTGAAAAACAAACAGACGGTGCGCTGACCTTTGACTCTAAGTCATACGACAAGACTAACGAATCCGCAGCGTGACAGTAACCACAGTATTAAGAGGTGAGTCGTGGGTAATCAACCAGAGTGGAAAAAAGTTGAAAAACAGCCTGCATGGCTGGTGGCTGCGATCAGGAGAACTATCGCTGATTTACCTGGTGGCTATGAAGAAGCTGCGGAAATTCTGGGTGTATACAAGTCTGATGACGTAACACCTGCAACCGATCCTCTGCATAACCGACTCCGCACTACTGGTGATCAAATCTTCCCGTTGGGATGGGCGATGGTCTTGCAGGCTGCTGGTGGATCAAGCCATATCGCAAATGCTGTTGCCCGGAACTCGAACGGTCTGTTTGTGCCGCTGGCAGATGTTGATGATGTTGATAACGCCGACATCAATCAGCGTCTGATGGAATCCATCGAGTGGATCGGCAGGCACTCTCAGTACATCCGTAAAGCTACAGCAGACGGAGTCATCGACGCCGCTGAACGCGCTCAGATTGAAGAGAACAGCTATCAGGTTATGACCAAATGGCAGGAACACCTGACGCTGTTATTCCGGGTCTTCTGTGCCCCTGATGAGGTTTCCAGACCTCCAGACTAATCAGTCTATGCCCGGCTCACAAACGTGACGCAGGAGGGCTTATGTATCAGGACGAATATTTTCACGTGACTATGCCCACGGTTTTTTCTCGTGAGGACGCCCCGTGGATTAAACAGCAGTTAGCAACACTCCCGGCTGGTATGCGGGAAAAAATCGCGATGGCGTATGCGCAGGCGTACCAGGAGGCTTTCGACGCAGAACCGGTGTCTTTCCGGCAGCAGAACGCAGCACGACGAACGGCAAACCGCCGATTGCGAGAGTTTTGCACGAGATATACCCCAGCGGTCAGGGGATATACCTCGCTCCCACCCAGGGTATGAATTTTTGATACTGGGTTGGGGGAAAGGGGGCGGTGTTGGGTTTTAGCCCGAAGGGCTGGAACAGCTTTACCAGAAGAGATCGATCTAACAGACAGATCACTGTATGGGGTTAAAACGTCTCTTGGAAATCCAGACATTTAGACATCCAAAAGGAGATGAAATGATTTATTCAGACGCTAACGAAAAATGGGCCCCTGTTCCAGTTGAGCTTTATTCAAAAGCTTATGAAGTCAGCAATCTTGGCCGTGTTCGCAGCATTCCGCGCCTGGCTAACTCTGAATATTTTATTCGTCACATTCACGGCGGTTTTCTCAAAGGCCGCATGCGTAAAGACGGTACCAAAACGGTTACGTTGTCCGTTCAGCGTCAGCGCGAGAAGTTTGTCATTGCCGATCTGGTTGCTAAAGCATTCGGGGAGGTATCAACCAATGCTTAACATCCAGCCTCGTGAGAAGCAGATCGTCGCACTCAACATGTTGCGCGGCGCATGGAAGCAGAATAATTCGTTCATGCTCTATGCCCCGGTTGGTTTCGGCAAAACAGCTATTGCCGCGCTGATCACTGATGGCTTTGTCAGCCGCGAAATGCGCGTAATGTTTGTGGCCCCATATACGGTACTGCTTGACCAGACTGCCACCCGATTCATGGAATATGGTCTTCCTGGCGAAGAGATCAGTTATGTCTGGCGTGATCACCCGTCATATAACCCGACAGCGCTTATTCAGATTGCCAGCGCCGATACACTCATTCGCCGTGAATTCCCGGACAACATCGACCTGCTGATCGTTGACGAAGCCCACCTGAAGCGAAAAAAGTTGCTGGAGGTTATCGACAACCTGACCCGCAACACAAAAACGAAAGTGGTCGGTCTTTCCGGTACGCCTTTCGCCAAGTTCCTGGGCAATTACTATCAGCGCCTGATTAAGCCAACAACGATGAAGGAACTGATCGCGATTGGCGCACTGAGCAAATACGAGTTTTACGCGCCGTCACACCCCGATCTCTCTGGAGTGGAAACGTCTTACGTTGCTGGTTATGGCAGCGACTACAAGGAAGGCCAGCTCAGTAAGGTTATGAGTGAAGCCAAACTGGTTGGCGACATAGTGAAAAACTGGCTGGAGAACGGGCAGGATCGCCCAACAATCTGTTTCTGCGTTGATGTGGCCCATGCGAACTACGTCACGATGGAGTTTTCCCGCGCCGGAGTGACCGTTGAAGTCATGACGGCAAGCACACCCCATGATGAACGTCAGTTGACTATTCGTCGCTTCGAGCAGGGCATTACCAAAATCATCATCAACGTTGGTGTACTGGTAGCCGGGTTCGACAGTGATGTTCGCTGCATCATCTTTGCCCGACCGACTAAAAGTGAAATTCGCTGGATTCAGACGCTCGGGCGTGGATTACGTGCGGCCCCTGGCAAAGATCACTGCCTCATCTTCGACCACAGCGGCACAGTCAACAAGCTGGGTTATCCCGATGATATTGAATATGACTATCTCCCTTCGTCGTCTGACGGCATGGAAGAAGCGCCGCAGCGCGTTACCAAGACCGACGAACCGGAGAAACTGCCGAAAGAGTGCAGCCAGTGTCACTACGTGAAACCTGCCGGAATTTATATCTGCCCGAAATGTGGTTTTAAACCGCTGGCCGGGGAAGACGTTGAAACAGACAAATCCCGTGGACTGACAAAGGTCAGCAAAGCGGAAGTTAAATACACCGCCGAGCAGAAGCAATCATGGTGGTCTCAGATTCTTTTCTATCAGCGCACCCGCGCAGCACAGGGACGCCCTGTCAGTGACGGATGGTGTGCGCATACCTATCGCCAAAAATTCGGAGTATGGCCGAGAGGGTTACATCACACCCCGCAGCAAATCACACCTGAAGTGACGAATTTCATCAAATCAAAACTTATCGCCTTCGCGAAACGTAAAGAGAAACAAGGGGAAGCCGCATGAATACCAAACAAGCCGCCATTGGTCGCTGGGCTGAGATATACAAACACTACGGTCTTCCTGGAATTACCGGGAAAAACCACCTTAAAGGGGAATGTCCTCTGTGTGGTCGTAAGGGAAAATTCCGTTGTGACAATAAAAACGGTACCGGGTCATATATCTGCGTTTGTGGTTCAGGTGATGGCTGGGCACTGCTGACAGCAAAAACAGGGAAAGAATTTAAGGTTCTGGCCTCTGAGATAGACAGGCTGATCGGCAATGAATACACCTTAGATCGCACCAGTGTAAACCCGGTACGCACATCGCTGGCGCAGCAGCGTGAGAAGGTAAGCCGTAAATTTGCAAAGCTTATCCCGCTGCGTGGGACCAGTGCAGACAGTTACCTGAAGGGGAGAGGGCTTAACACTCTTCCAGCCGAAAGCGTCAGATTCTGCGACAAACAGCCGGTAGACGGTAAAAACCTCCAGGCTATCTACGCGCTGGCGACTGACGATAAAGGCGAACTTTGCTACCTGCACCGCACCCTGCTTGACGGGGACAAGAAAGCGCAAACAGGCGGCGCAGCCAAGAAGATGATGAAGCTGCAGGAGGATAGTTACCTGGAGTTTGCCAAATCCGTCGCCATCCGCATGTTTCCCACATCCTCCACGCTGGGTATTGCTGAAGGTATCGAAACCGCGCTGGCCTGCCATCAGATAACCAAGTGTCATACCTGGGCAACGATGAATACCGCTTTCATGAAGAAGTTCCGTGTTCCTGCCGGGGTAAAGAACCTGATTATTTTTGCTGATGCTGACTCAAACGGTGCCGGTCATGCTGCTGCATTTGAATGTGCTGCTGCCAACCTGCATGCGAAGAACGATCTGGAGACTGTATCCGTCCGCTGGCCTGCACAGGGTGACTTTAACGATCTGCTGCTAAATGGCTCCGAAGTATTCGAATGGGTATTCCACAAGGGGATGAAGCAGTGAAGAAGCCAGCCAGACAAAAGCTAAAGGTGTACAAACCCAAGGTATGCGCTCAGTGCGGAAAGACATTCACCCCAGATCGTAACCTGCAGAAAGTGTGCGGCCCTCGCTGTGCGATTGACTACAACCGTGCGCTGAAAGCCAGGAAGGCGGAAGCAGAGAGAAAGGTTAGCCTGAAGATTCGTAAGAAGGCACTCCAGCCTCGTGGGTACTTTGTCAGTAAGGCCCAAACGGCGTTTAACGCTTTTATTCGCGAACGTGATGAAGGCAAGCCTTGCCCGTCCTGCGGCACATACCATCCTCCGATGATTTTCGGCGGTCAGTGGGATTGTGGTCATTTCCTCAGCGTTGGGTCACGTCCTGAACTGCGTTTTGAAGAGAAGAACGCTTATCGCCAGTGCAAGGCCTGCAACGGCGGTGCTGGTCGCTTTACCGCTAAAAACAAGACGGTACACGAGCGCTACAGAGCAACGCTAATCGAATGGTTTGGTATCGAGCTGGTGGAATGGCTGGAAGGCCCACACGAGGCGAAGCACTACTCACGAGAAGAGCTTGAAGATATTGCGGCTACTTACCGCCGTAAAACCCGCGAACTGAAAAAGCAGAGGGCAGCATGATTACAGTGCTACTGATCATCTATGCGTTTATGTCTGGTGCAACAGCAGAATATATGCACAACCGATTAAAACAAACGCAGGCCTCAGGAAATATAGCTCTGAGCGCAATCATTCTTGGTGCCTTGTGGCCTTTCGTAATATTCAGGGGGTTCAGATGAGCTATGACCTTATCTACTGCGATCCACCGTGGGAATACGGCAACAGAATCAGCAACGGTGCGGCCTGTAATCATTACAGCACTATGAGCATGGAAGAGCTTAAACGCCTTCCCGTCTGGTCACTGGCTGCTGAAAACGCTGTACTGGCGATGTGGTACACCGGGACCCATAACCGCGAGGCTGTAGAACTGGCTGAATCATGGGGATTCCGGGTTAGAACGATGAAGGGCTTTACGTGGGTGAAGCTGAACCAGAACGCTGCTGATCGCTTCAATAAGGCATTGATCGCTGGAGAGCTGGTGGACTTTAACGATCTGCTTGAAATGCTGGACCGTGAAACCCGCATGAACGGTGGCAATCATACCCGCAGCAACACCGAGGATGTGCTGATTGCTACCAGAGGAACTGGATTACAACGCGCCAGCGCGTCAGTAAAACAGGTTGTGCATACCTGCTTGGGCGAACATAGCGCAAAGCCGTGGGAAGTAAGGAACCGACTGGAACAATTATACGGCGATGTGAAAAGAATCGAAATATTCGCTCGGGAAGAGTGGAACGGATGGGACCGCTGGGGAAACGAATGCAACAACAGCATTGAAATGATTACGGGCCAGATAAAAGAGGTGAACCATGCAGCGTAATATCCAAATGGTAATGGAGCGCTGGGGCGCTTGGGCAGCAAACAACAGTGAAGACGTTACATGGGCTCATATTGCGGCTGGCTTTAAAGGACTCATACCAGCAAAGACCAAATCCCGCGTTCAGTGCTGTGATGATGATGCGATGGTTATCTGTGGCTGTATGGCCCGACTGAACAAAGGCAATAGTGAGCTTCATGATTTGCTGGTGGACTATTATCTGTTTGGAATGACATTCATGTCGCTGGCAAAAAAACATAATTGCTCTGATGGTCATATAGGTAAAAAACTACAGAAGGGAGAAGGAATAATTGAAGGAATGCTGATGATGCTTGAAGTGAAACTTGAAATGGATGTCGAGGTGTCATTTATTCCTGAAGGAAAAATTGTTGCGGCTGCATAAAAATAGTTTACGTACGTAAAAATATGAATAAGCTGTTAAGAGTGGTCACTTAGACGCGAACTTAAATATTTCAGAACCTCGCCAATCGGCGGGGTTTTTTCATTTCAGGCCCAGGCTAAAAACTGCAGATTAACCGTGACCGCATGAGCTTGCGGCCTGAACCCTTTCCCCTCGTTTCTGAGAGGATTCACAGTAATTGAGGGGGACAGATGTCCGAACCAATAACCGGCACAGGCTTAGCTGGTGGCGCTTTAACTGGGGCGAGTGTTTACGGACTGTTAACCGGAACAGATTATGGTGTTGTGTTCGGTGCATTTGCTGGTTCTGTTTTCTACATAGCATCAGCTGCTGATTTGAGCACTTCACGCCGATTGGCATATTTCATCGTGTCATATATTGCCGGAATGCTCTGCGCTGGATTAGTTGGGGCTAAATTGTCAGCCCTTACGGGATATAGCGATAAACCGCTGGATGCCATCGGTGCCGTAATCGTTTCTGCTTTAGCCGTCAAAATCCTGACGTTCCTGAATAATCAGGATATCGGCTCGCTGGTGGCGCTGATAACGCGCCGGGGAGGTTCAGGTGGTACTAAATGACCCATCGGCAACAATCAATGCGCTGCTTTGCGCTGGGGTAGTGCTGACCCTGATGTTTTACCGTCGCGGCGATTCGCGACATCGACCGTGGATATCTCGCTTAGCCTGGCTGCTTACGGTCATTTATAGCGCCGTACCGCTGGCGTATCTGTGCGGTATCTACCCTTATTCATCGTGGGCCACTATCGGGGCCAACATTATTTTCCTGTCTGTGCTGTTCGCCGTCAGAGGCAACGTGGCACGCCTGGTTGATCATCTGAGGCAATAATGAACCAATCACAATTTCAGCAGGCGGCTGGTATCAGCGCCGGGCTTTCTGCACTCTGGTTTCCGCACATTGATGCGGCAATGAGAGAGTTTGGCATTACAGCAGTTAATGATCAGGCCATGTTCATTGCACAAGTCGGGCATGAGTCTGCTGGCTTTACCTCACTGGCAGAGAGTTTTAACTATTCGGTTGAAGGGCTGAAGAAAACCTTTGGTAAGCGCCTGACGCCGTACCAGTGCGAAATGCTGGGGCGTGTCGATGGCAAACAGGTCGCTCACCAGCCACAAATAGCCAATCTGGTTTACGGTGACCGCATGGGGAATAACAGCCAGGGTGACGGCTGGAAATATCGCGGTCGTGGCCTGCTTCAAATCACCGGCCGTGAGAACTACACCAAATGCGGTGTGGCGCTGAAGCTTGACCTTGTCAGTACACCAGAATTGCTAACGCAAGAGCGACATGCGGCCCGTTCGGCGGCGTGGTACTTCACGTTACGCGGTTGCCTAATGTATTCGGGTGATGTGGAACGCGTAACGCAGATTATTAACGGCGGACAGAACGGCAGTAAAGATCGCCGTGAACGTTACGCCAAAGCAAAAGCCGCACTGGTATGAGGTCGCTATGGGACTTGAAATGATTATCGGCCTGGCTGTTGCTGTACTGGCTGCAATTGCAGGTGCTTTTGGTCTGGGTAAATCACGCGGTACCAGTATCGCCGAAACAAAAGCGGACCAGCAACGCACTGAAGAACGTGCAGCAGCTACTGAAGCCGTTGCAGATCGCCGGGTAGAAACAACAAAAGGAGCCAGGGATGTACAGCAGACTGTTAATCATCTTCCTGATGACGATGTTGACCGTGAGTTGCTCGAAAACTTTACCCGCAAAACCTGAAGTAACGGACACGGCCTGTGACTGGGTAAGCATCATTTACCTCACCGAGCACGATATTGCTGTACTGGATAAGCAAACGAAGCGGGACATTCTGGCACATAACAAATCCGTGCAGCGCAACTGCACTAGTAAGTTATGAAGGCAAACATGAGAAATTGCGGGCAATTATCGCCCGCATAAAATATATCAATTGTCTCCTTTAAAGGAGTCGTATTCACCCCAATCAGCAAATCCAATCGGTCTTTTAGGGGTCTCTAAGCACAAGCGTTTTTTTCGGATTAACAGGACATTTATTTGAGACACATGCTGAACAAGTTCCACAGGACTTCCATCCTCCAAAGTACCAATAAAAGAAATTAATGATGGATTCCAATAGCCTATATCAGTGAAATGAAATTCAATGTTTTTACCAAAGCTGGCTAGTTGTCCTCCAACCTCATAATCATCTTCTAGTTCACGGTGAAAATCATTTATCCAGCATATAAGGCGTCGATGAAATTCATTTGCAAGATTATTGTCCTTTGGAATATATGGCTGTGAGTATTTTAGATAATCATTCATGTAGTTATTTGTCATTAGGGTGTCCTTTACGAGCATAACCATTGTTACTTAACGGTTTAACACACTACTAAATAACATGGTTTTCATCATGATTTCTATCCGGAGTTTTCCATATGCCACCACGAACGCCTAAAGCTTGCCGTGTTCGCGGCTGTCGTTCTACTACTACAGATCCATCCGGTTACTGCGCATCCCACAAAGGCGAGGGCTGGAAATCCTACAAACCAAGGCAAACCCGGCATCAGCGTGGGTATGGTACGAAGTGGGAAGTCATACGCTGTCGCATACTGAAGCGTGACAAAGGTCTGTGCCAGAATCATCTGCGTCAGGGGGTTGTAAAGCAGGCTTCCTGTGTGGACCACATCAAGGCGAAGGCTCATGGTGGTACTGATGATGACAGTAACCTTGAGAGCCTGTGCTGGTCGTGTCACGCCGCGAAGACCGCGCGTGAGCGGCTCAAGTGAGAATCAATGTCATCATCACTCTGGGGAGGGGGAGGTCAAATCTCTGCGACCGCGCGCCTTCCGGACTGCCCGCCTCCTCGTATTTTTATACCCGCGAAAAATGAAATTTAACCAGGAGTGTCGCTTATGGCTGGAACGGCGGGGCGTTCCGGGCGTCGTCCCAAGCCAACGGCGCGCAAGGAGCTGGCAGGAAACCCCGGCAAACGAGCCCTGAATAAAGAGGAACCTGTATTCACACCGATTAAAGGTGTGGCACCACCTGACTGGTTTTCTGAGGATGAAGGTTTGCCAATGGCAGCCATCATGTGGGAACTGACCACGAAAGAATTATGTGGACAGGGACTACTCTGTGTTACCGATCTTGCCGTACTTGAGCGCTGGTGTGTTGCCTATGAGTTCTGGCGCAGAGCGGTTAAAAATATCGCCAGAGAGGGGCTGTCTATCACTGGTGCTATGGGGGGGAAGATAAAAAACCCTGAGTTAACCGCAAAGAAAGAGCAGGAATCGGAGATGAGTTCTACCGGATCCATGCTTGGCCTTGACCCCAGCAGTCGTCAACGACTGATCGGCCTTGCCGGACAGAAGAAAACCTCTAACCCCTTCCTGAAGATGATCAACTCATGAGCCGGAAATCGTACCCCAACGTAAACGCCGCGAATCAATACGCCCGCAACGTTGTGCGGGGGAAAATTCCGGCGTGCCAGTTTGTCATTCAGGCCTGCCAGCGTCATATCGATGACATGGCGGCTGAAAAGAGTAAGAAATTTCGTTACCGCTTCGATAAAGACATGGCAGAAAAGGCCGCGAAATTTATCCAGTTGTTGCCACATACAAAAGGAGAGTGGGCATTCAAGCGGATGCCGATCACTCTGGAGGCATGGCAACTGTTTATTGTGTGCTGCGCCTTTGGCTGGGTCCAGAAAGGGTCGAAGCTTCGACGATTTCGCGAGGTTTACACGGA
>NZ_JAOWHY010000048.1:261432-333977 GCF_030332375.1 Citrobacter sp. Cpo148 | reverse complement strand
AGCACACGGGAAACGCCCGGCGTTCTGTTGCGGGCGGTGTGGATGTGGCGCTGACGTTCTTCTTCAACGCGCTGCTGTACAAGGTCCATTGAATCAGCCATCAGTGGATCTCCTGCGCTTCATTCTGAATGTTTTCAGCCGCAATACGCAGCAGCTCCGCCGCTTCAACGTGATTAAGCTGGCGTGACGTTATATGGCAAGCCAGGCTATCAAGACGGGCTGCCATTGCCGCGGCACGTGCACGGCGTTCTTCCATGCGTGCATCAGTCAGCATCTGATTAAGGCCAGCATCATCTGGTCCTGTTTTGGTGATTCGGGTTTCAATATTTCGCATTGTTGTTTCTCCTGAATTTGGGCAATAAGATGCCCGGCGGGTTTACGCCTTTAATTTCGATTGTGGATTAATTCGGCATGGCTAGCCGATTTGGAAATAAACTCACCACTGTACGGAAATGGTTCATTGCTTTAATCAGCTCCCGCTTTTCGTCAGTCGTCAGTTCACTAACATTGACGCTATGACGTTCCGCCGGAATCTTTGCCATAAAGAATATTGCGGCTAATGCGCGTTTATTCTGCTCATGGTTAATATCCCGTTGGTCCCGCATATCGCTAATAAAGCGCTCCAGTTCTGAATCAATATTTAAGCCAAACACTTTCGCCCTTAATTCCGCGATGTGGTTTAACCCATTAAGACGGAGGCCCGCGCTTAACGGAACAGTCGCAGCATCGCCTTCAATAGCCATGGTTTCCCCTGCTTTTTAGTGGACAGCTCAGCCAGCAACGCATCCTGAGAGCGGCACGGATGCCAGCGCTTGCCATCCTTCCCCATAATCCAGCCATGACCGCAGTGCATTGCAGGACTTTGCTTAACAAGCAGTGATGCAAAAGATGGTTCTTTAGTCAGCATAACCACCTCAGATCAGACCGAACGAAGCGCCGAGGCCCGTCACGGTATCTACTGCGCTTGCCATCGCCGGATTCGCCTGCAAACGCGCATGTAATGAAACTGCGGTGAGTGCCATCAGGCGCGTGACAGAGTTGATGCTGTTGATAACATCGCGGCGGCCCGCACTGGTTTTTACATCACCGGATACTGCGCCTGCAGCTACTCGCCCAATTTCCGCAGTTGCACTCATGACGTAATGCGGCAGGTTCTCTTTTGCCACTTCATTCAATGGCACACACGGCAGGCAATGGATTTGAGCCAGAAAACCGTCAACCAGCGTTGAGTCTTCTGTGATATCAGTCAGCAGCCAGATCTCCGGCGGCGTAAGTTGATGCGGTTGCTCCGGGTTCAGCTTATTGCGCAGCGTCTGGACATTCATTCCTGCGCGTTCTGCCAGCTTCGCCATGTTGTGACGCAGCGCGAAAGCCCGACAGGCTTCGTCAAAGTGTGGATGTTTGGAAATCTTATAATCAAACATGCGCCCCTCTCGAAAAGTTCTCATAATTGAACTTACTGACCAACAATGACGCGAAAGTTGGAATGACCGAGGGATTCACGAACCTGGTCGGTTTTGTACATCAGGTAACGCAGGCTTACGCGACCTTTGTTTTTTTCTTTTTTGACCATGTACTTAGCAAGATGACCATGGTGAATTTTCTGGTAAACAGAGCCACGGGAGATACCTTCCCATTCAGCGAACTCTGCAGGCGTAGCCATCTCTTTTGGTACACGAATTGAAATATCAGTGCTCATAGTGCAATATCTCTCGGTTAAGGTTTGGTTTACGTCGTTTTATCTTGTTTTATTTGATTCAATAATTGATACATCGAGATACTACGATCCAATATTTGATACGTCAATAGGATTAAAAAATGATACAAGTGAAAGCTGGCGAGAATACCGGGGGAAGAGAGGCTATCCATAGGCTAATGGCCGCCTATGATTTCAAGTCCAGACAGCAACTGTGTGATCACCTGGGCGCATCAAAAAGCACCATGGCAAACAGATACTTAAGAGATAGTTTTCCAGCAGAATGGGTGATTCAGTGTGCTTTGGAGACAGGGGTTTCTTTATTGTGGCTA
Organism: Citrobacter sp. Cpo148; assembly: GCF_030332375.1. NCBI lineage: Bacteria > Pseudomonadati > Pseudomonadota > Gammaproteobacteria > Enterobacterales > Enterobacteriaceae > Citrobacter > Citrobacter sp. Cpo148. The sequence goes on along the minus strand of NZ_JAOWHY010000048.1, from coordinate 331,949 downwards.
ACTACTGGACAGGGCGAGACAGGTTCAAATATTGAACACAAAAAAGATATTAATTTCGTGAACTCTGGCAAAGTTAAACCCCTTTCTGAGCTTGTTTCCCCCGAAATTGACAAGGCAACTCTCAACGGTGGCTTATTAGTCGATGCTGGAAAAGCAATCATTGATAGCAGTCTGCTCCCCTCAGACTCAAGCAACCTATTACTGGTGAATACTTCTGGCGATTCTTATTTAGTGGACCGCAGCCAAACGCCTCCAGTTAACGGTATGTGGTTGGTAGATATCGATGGAATAAAAATCATCGTGAAGTTAACACGGCTACCAGGGAACAGATTGGTGGTCCATCAAGACGAATCATCCTTTGAGTGCAGCCTTGATGATATCGAGGTAGTAGGCCGCGCTTTAAAAATAATTAAGAGCCTTTGATATGACCATCAGAAAGCAGCCAAACGGAAAATGGTTGTGTGAATGCTACCCAAAGGGGCGCGACGGTAAGCGTGTTCGCAAGCAATTTGCGACGAAGGGCGAGGCCATAGCATTCGAAAACTTCACCATGGATGAAGTGAACAAAAAGCCATGGCTTGGTGAGAAGGAAGATCGGCGGCGCTTGTCAGAAGTAATTAAGCAATGGCACTCACTCTATGGGCAGACTCTTGCAGACCCCAAGCGCTTGATGGCGAAACTCAACATTATTTGTAACGGCCTAGGTGATCCCATCGCCTCAGAGCTGACAGCTGGAGACTTTACGAAATACCGCGAAGCACGGCTAAAAGGTGAAGTGCGAAATGAAGATGGTGCGCTTATGTCGCCAGTTAAGCCTCGCACGGTAAACCTTGAACAACGTAACCTATCATCAGTTTTTGGCACACTGAAAAAGTTGGGCCACTGGTCAGCTCCCAACCCACTCGCCGGTTTGCCAACATTTAAAATCGCAGAAGGTGAACTGGCGTTCCTGGCACCTGAAGAAATTAAGCGCCTGCTAGATGCTTGCGCTGATTCTCAAAGCCCCAGCCTGCTGATGATAGCAAAAATATGCCTTGCCACTGGCGCGCGCTGGAGTGAAGCCGAAAACCTGCAGGGCCATCAGTTATCAAAATACCGAATCACCTACACCAAAACCAAAGGCAAGAAAAACCGGACCGTACCCATATCTCAGGATCTGTATGACGAACTTCCCAAAAACAGAGGGAAATTATTCACGCCATGCAGAAAAGCTTTTGAACGAGCAGTGAAACGCGCTGGTATCGACCTGCCTGAAGGCCAGTGCACCCACGTACTGCGTCATACATTCGCTAGCCATTTTATGATGAACGGCGGAAACATCTTAGTGCTACGAGATATTTTGGGACATGCCGATATAAAAATGACGATGATTTATGCCCACTTTGCCCCTGATCATTTGGAAGATGCTGTAACCAAAAACCCTCTATATTCTCTTGCATGGAAACAATCATGACTTTCATCTCAGGACTTGGAATCAGTTTTTACATAGTGATATTTTTATTAGTATTACATGCTATTTACACTCGTAAATGGTACAAATTGAATGAAAACAGTCTCCTCAAACAGAAATTATTTTGGGTGACTATAATCTTCCCTGTTATTTCTTTCTTTTACTTTGGAATTTTCGCATGGTGGGGGAAAACACCGGTACTAAGCGCTCATGGATACGCTCGATTTTATGAAATTAGTAAATTCCCTTTAATGCTGCTGGCGAGCGCTGTTCCACTTGGTGCAATCGTCAACAATGTGCATCGAACTATTCAGACTGAAAAGCAACTCGAAAGAACGGAGAATCAGATTGAACTTGTTAAAGCAAAAAACAAATCTGATTCATTTTATGCGCATCAGAAAAGCTATGCTGATATTTTTAAAACCGTTCCGTCATTTATAGTAAGTCGAGATTTCACTGAAACAGACGTCTCAAAAAAATATGTAGAATTATCGATCTCACATCCATATATTCTGTACATGAACATCTTCACTAAATCTTCTGTTGAAGATGGTTATAATAAAACGATAAGCCAGAATTTTATAGGTCGTGTTCAAAATCACTATAAAGAAATAAGCCTCTCGATAAAAAATTGTTATGAAAAGGAAGTTTCACATGACAATCAAATAATATATCTAAAACAACTGGAAATAAATATCATCCAACTATGTCGAGAGTTAGGTATAGACTATAGGTATGAAAAACATGAATTCATCATTTTCAATCCAATTATGAATGAAGGGACGAGCATATCTTTTTCTGACGAAAAGCAAATTAAACAGATGGTTACCGGATTGAGAGATCTACTAGTTCACGTATATACACTCATCGGGCTAAATGCAGAGTTCTTCCAAACACCTAAAGGATTATGGGATGTCATACCTGATTACGGCTATGGCAGTGCAAAAATATTCCCTCTTGTGCTTCCACATTCCTACGGTTGACAATGGCGGCAGTTTGGCGGCAGAGCATTGAAAACGCATAAAACCTCCAAACACCAGAAAATACTAACACACTGTTTTAAAACGTAAATAACTGTTTTTACTATTGTAAAAATGGTATGTAGGAATTTCGGACGCGGGTTCAACTCCCGCCAGCTCCACCAATCATGATTGGATAGTGCCAGGACAGCACTAGCAATAACAGGAAGTTAGCAGTCTCAGTTGGACACCGACCAGACGGTGAGGAGACAAAAAAGATACGCAAAGGAGCCGCGGCTCCCGAGTGACATAAAAGCCCGCTTATGCGGGCTTTTTTTATGCTCTTTGCCCCGTCCTGAATAGCGTTGACACGTTCCAGACTTAAATCCGGAAAACGTGATGATAGCTGAATACGAACAGACAGATTAATTTCCTGATAACCCTTTTTATTTAACAGTGAACGACCATGGTTAAATAATATCCCTACAAGCTTAAAATCGTCACGATAAAAAGAAACGTATTTTTTAAATACATTCGTCATTTAAACGTTCGACATCGTTAGCCAGCCCACAATGCCGCATAGTGTAAAAATATCCAGTTAACTTCTCCATGAACAACTCTTGAATTTTCCTACTAAATACATATATTACGCATCCCGTTCAGTACATGGAATAACCTTTGATTTTTTTAATTGATATTGGAGTTACAAATGTCAAATAAGAAAATTTCGCGGAGCAATGGGGCAACAGGCCCCGTTAATAAGGTTGTCGCATGGTCAACAATCGCTTTGCAGGCTCTGTATCCTGCCCTTCTTAGCTTCACGCCAACCATCAGCCATGCGTCAGCCGTTAAGGCATCGCAGGCCACCGCAGAACAGCAAGAACTGCGCGGTCTGTCTTCTCTCGCCGCGCAGGCTGGCAGAAGCATTGAAAACGGCCATGCGGGCAGTTTTGCTGCCAATACCGTCTCAGCACAGGCAACGAAGGAGGTGGTAGAGTGGCTACAGAAGTACGGTAATGCGCGTATTCAACTCAACGTCGATGACGCTTTCTCGTTGAAAGATTCGGCGTTCGATTTCCTTTATCCGTGGGTTGATACAAAGCAGCATGTTTTATTTAGCCAGACATCGCTTCACCGTACCGATGACAGATCCCAAACTAATATCGGTATGGGTTATCGCTACTTCACGGCGGATAATTCAATGCTTGGCGCAAACTTATTTTATGACTACGATTTAAGTCGTCATCACGCACGTATGGGTGCAGGCGTTGAGTATTGGCGAGATTATTTACGCGCAGGCGCAAATGCTTATTTAAGATTATCAAAATGGAAGGATTCCCACGATCTGGATGATTATCAGGAACGTCCGGCGGATGGCTGGGATATCTATACCCAAGGTTGGTTGCCATCGTATCCGCAACTGGGCGCATCGCTTAAATATGAAAAGTATTACGGCAAGAATGTCGGCCTCTTTGGCAGCGATCATCTTCAGGAAAATCCGTACGCCTTTACAGGCGGGATCAGCTATACGCCGGTTCCTCTAGTTACGCTTTCCGCTGAACACAAGCAGGGGCAGAGCAATACTCATGATTCACGCTTCGGCATAGAGATTAACTATCGCCCCGGCATCCCGCTGGCGAAGCAGTTGGACAGCGACAATGTTGCGTTAATGCGCGAAGTTCAGCACGGACGCTACGATTTTGTCGAACGAAATAACAATATTGTTCTGGAATACCGCAAAAAATCGGTTCTGAAAATCCGCCTGCCTGAAAGCGTACAGGGGGAAGGTGGCGCCGTTATTCCGGTGACTATTTCGCTGGATAAATCCCACTGGGGCATTCAGTCGGTAGAGTGGAACGATAGCGCATTTACCGCCGCTGGCGGACGCATTTCCGGTAGCGGCACATCATGGCAACTGACGTTACCCGCTTATACACCAGGCGGCACTAATCATTGGCAAATCGGTGCAACGGCGCGAGATGTTAAAGGAAATGTCTCTAACTATGCGGTGATGAACGTGACGGTGACGGGGAGTTCAGCCTCTGTCGGCACAATGGATTTTACATTGAACGGCGAGCAGCAACCGATCATCGCGGCTGACGGGAAGTCGCAGCATCCGGTTACGTTGGTGCTTAAAGATACCAATGGTAATCCGTTAACAGGGCTGCACATGACATTGAGTTGTCTTTAGCGTTTACGCCTGACGCACAGAGAAATCGTGAGCGTTCAGCACAGGCTCCAAAACTTGGTGAAGTGCAGGAAACCCGCTCCGGGGTGTATACCGCCACGCTGACGCCGGGTTTAACGGCGGGGACGGCACGCATCACCGCTAAAGTCCTGGGTAAAACAGAAACCCTGACGGTGAAACTAAAAGCGGTTTCCGCAGAGGCGGCAAAATCGACATTCACAGTAATGCCCATGGAGCAGGTCGTTGGGCACCCGATTAGCCTGGCGTTAGAAGCAAAAGATAAAGACGGGAATGCCATCACCGGCGACGACAGCTTACGTTTTTATGCAGTTTCAGCCAGCGGCGAAGTCCGTTTTACTGCCGTAGAAGAGAAAGACGGCGTGTACAGCGCTAAGGCAACGTCTGAACTGGCTCAGGCGACACGCATTGGTGTGACGTCACAAAAACATGATTTCTCCGGGCTGGAAAAACAAGCCAACTGGATTGCCGACAAAACGCAGCCGGTGGTGCAGGCTTTTAACCTGACCAGGGACAATGCGCTGGCGGATGGCAAACAGAGTAATGTCGCGGTCGTTACCCTGACCGACCGTTATGGGAACCCGCTGTCCGGATACACGGTCACCCTGGCGTTACCGCCACAGGTTAAGATCGCGAATGGGGAGAACGTTGTGAAGACCGATGCCAAAGGTGAAGCAAGATTCTCACTGACCAGTTCAACGCCGGGAACTTATGATATTACGCTAAGCGCGGGGAACATCAGCTCATCGCTAAGCGTAACATTTGCCTCTGCAATGGAGGGGGCAACATTGTCTCTGACGGCCAAAGACAATGGCGCAATCACCAATATTGCAGCAAACGGTCGCGATGGTGCCACGCTTGAGATCATGCTCAACAATACCGCCGCGTCGGTTGAAGGACAGAAAGTGGAGCTTATCGTAACGCCACAAGGGCTCGTGTACCCGGAGAAAATCACCACCAATAAAGACGGTTACGCGACGGTAACGTTAACTACGGTTAAGGCAGGTCATTACACCGTTAATGCCAGGGTTACAGATGGGCAGCACAGCGTTGAGTCCTCAAGCGTTGACCTGGAATTCGTACCTGATATTAACAGCGCAGTGCTGAATTTGACCGCACCGTCTGAGAGCATTGTGGCAAACGCATCAGCGGCACATGAAATTCAGGTACAGGTTGTCGACGGTGAAAACAACCCATTTAGTGGTGACGTGCACCTGACCAGTTCCCCTGCCAGTGGATTAAAACTGGGCCAGTCCGAACTGACATTGGATGAGAAAGGAATGGCATCAACAACCTTTATTGCCGCAGAAGCCGGGCACTATCAATTGCAGGCAACCTTCATCAAAGAGGGTAAACGCGTTACGGCGAGTAAGGCGATTGAGGTGGTATCGGATCTGCAAAATGCCGCGTTGACGATCGAACCGTCAACGACATCCGCCGTAGTCAGTGATGTGGATAACGTGGCGTTTACCCTGCATCTGACCGATACATCAGGGAACAGCGTCAGCAACCGTAAGCTGAAAATTACGGCTACAGGCCCATCGCCACGCGATCCTCTGGTGATTGACAATACGCTTGTCACCACCAATGGTTCCGGTACTGCGACTGTAAATGTCCACGGTAATAAGGCGGGTCGTTACACGCTGACCGCCACATTGGCTGAACACGGTAGCAATGTCTCGGCAAATGCTTCGCTAACGCTGAATGCCGATGCCCAGAATCCAGTACTCACTCTGGAGCAGGATCCTGGCTATGCCGTTGCCAACCTTGAGCCGGTAGGCTTTATGGCCCGGTTGCAGGATAAATTCGGTAACCCGTTAAACGGCAGTGTCGAATTTAGCGCAGGCAGCAAAGCCAAACCCGGCAGCGGAACCTTTACGATGACGCCGGATAAAACCAACTTTAAGTTAGGGAATGCTTACTCTGAACTGAGAACGGATACGGCCGGTGTAAGTTGGGTGAGAGCGAAGGCGACGACGGGAGATAAAACATTGGAAAAAGTACTCACCGTCTGGGTAGTTGAGAACCATCAACCAAATTCCTGATCGGGATATAAACAAAAGATAGCCGGGGTGTTCTCGAGATCACCCCGGCTACTGCCATAACCCCAAATATATCGACGCTTGCATTATTCTCATGGCCAGGCGATCTATGAGAATAATGAGCACTTAAATAGCGCCAACCGTCATCCCATTCTTCCCCCTTTTACTCATCAAAAGGAGGGAAAAAAACGACTCGCAGTTAAAAAAGCCATTCATGACCTTACTTATCAACCGGATAATCCCTGTTAATCCACACATGTTCATCTTCCCAGGTAAACATCCATTTGCGAACCGGGCCGGCCATCACGTTAAGGTAGTAACTGTCATATCCCGCCAGGGTTGCCACCGGGTGATACCCTTTCGGCACCATCACCACGTCGCGGTTATAGACTGCCATACACTCGTCAAGCGACCGGTCATCGGTGTAGACCCGTTGCATACAGAATCCCTGCGGCGGGTTGAGGCGATGGTAGTAAGTCTCCTCCAGATAGGTTTCCTGCGGGGGATTATCGGTGTCATGCTTATGGCTTGGGTAAGAACTGGTACAACCTTCGTTGGTCCACACCTCCACCACCAGCAGGCTATCTGCGGGTTTATCTTCCGGTAAGATGTTGTGCACGTAGCGCTGGTTGTGGCCTTTGCCGCGCGCTTCCCCGTCGATATCCTTAGGTGCGATCAGCCGTGTTGGGTGCGTGCCTTTCCCCGGTGCAGCGCAGACCGCCAGCTCCAGTCTGGTCACCGCCTGAACCTGTATGGTTTCACCAGAAGTGACATAAACCGCCCACGGTTTGATACGCTCGAACGGACTCATCCGTTCACCGATATCCGTAAAAGTTGCGCCCGGTGTGGTGATGGTCGCGCGTCCGGCGACCAGTACCAAGCAGCGTTCTTCGCTGACGGCGGGCAGCGTAAGCTGCTGCCCTTCCTCCAGTTCATACGCTCTAAAGCCAACATATCCCCAACCGGCGCTTTCCGGCGTCACTGACTGCGTACACCCTTGCGCGTCCGGCTGCTGCCAGCGTGATAATAAACGTGACATATCACCTCCTCAGATAAGCCCGGCATCCCGTGCCAGACGGCTAAGGTTGTTATAGCCCAGACGCGCATACGTCAGCGGATGCGCTATGGCTGGATCCTGCTCCGCCTCCACCACCAGCCACCCCTGATACTGGTTCGCCTTCAGCAATGCCATGATTGGCGGATAGTCAACGCAGCCATCTCCCGGCACGGTAAAGACGCCGCTCAGCACCGCATCGAGGAAGCTGGTTTTGCGGTTTTTGACATCCGCCAGCACGTCGGCACGTACGTCTTTGCAGTGAACATGGTTGATACGTGATGCCCAGCGCTGCGCCACAGCCAACGGATCGGCACCCGCAAAGGTCAAATGCCCGGTGTCGAGCAACAAGCCAACTTCATCACCGGTATTCGTCATCAGATTATCCACATCTTCAGCAGATTCAATCACCGTTCCCATGTGGTGGTGATAGGCAATCTGTACTCCCTGCTGCTGGGTGTAGCGCGCAAACTCAGTGAGCTTTTCACCGTACTCTTGCCAGCGCTCTTGCGGGAAGCGCGGACGCAGATGTACCGGCGTCTGCTGCTCGCCGTGAATGCAGCCACTGACTTCGGCAAAGACCAGCACCTTCGCTCCCAGTTCGCGCAGTAACGTCAGGTGCGATTGCACAGCGGCAATCTCCTCCTCCACGCTGCGTTCCAGCAGACGTCCGGAGTACCAGCCGGAAACCAGTTGCAGGTCGTGGCGCTGCAAAATGGGGCCGAGCAGTCGCGCCTCGCGCGGGAATTTATTACCCAGTTCGAAACCAGCAAATCCAGCCTCTTTGCCCTCGCTCAGACACGTATCAAGCGACGTCTCAGCGCCCAGTGAAGGAAGATCGTCATTCGTCCATGTCAGTGGATTAATACCTAATTGTACCGTCATCATCTTCTCCTGAATTATGCTTGTCCGCGCTCGCGCCACCAGGCGATAAGCTGCAGGTAGTTATCTTTAATGCGCGCCACCAGCTGCGCATCGTCAATATCGTGTTTCAACCACGCGCGGGAAGCGTCGCCAAACAGCGTGCGCCCCACGGCAAAACCTTTCACCACCCCATGACCCGCAGCCGCTTTAAAATCAGCACGCAGTTGCTCTGCCGGAGCGTCCAGACCCAGGATCACCACGCCACGGCAGTGCGGATCGCGCCGTTCGATAATGTCACTCAACGCCGTCCAGCCAGCAGACGTCAGCGGTGGGAGTTTCCACCAGTCGGGGTAGATCCCTAAGTTGTAGAAGCGGGAAATGGCGCGCAAATACAGTTCATCACTGCGCGGCATACTGGCCGGTAAAATCACCTCCAGCAGCAGCTCATGACCGGACTGGCAACAGGCGCGGTACACCTCAGCGATTTTTTGTTCTTGTTCCAGACGCAACGCGTGGGCATCTTCCGGATGGAAAAAGACCAGACACTTCACCACATGTTCCTGCGGCCAACTGATGAGCTGCGAGCCTATATTGCCGTGTTCCATCTCCAGTGGGCGCGACCCCGGCAGTTCGATAGGACGACCTATCCACCAGCCCTCTCCGGTTATCGCATTCAGCGCATCCTGACCAAACGTACCATCGCACAGCAGCCCGGCCTTGCCCTCCAGCCCGGCGCTGTTGGCCGCTTCACGGCTGGCCTGCAAAATAAGCTGTTTCAATGCCGGAATACGCTTCAAAGACGCGCCGCACTGCAACGCCATCTCTTCCAGTTGGCTACGGTGATCGAAGGCCATCACGCACAGTTCCGGCCATGTGCGACGACGGGTCGTCACGCGATGCAAATGGTTGAGATGCGGATCGAGATCCGGACGAGGAACCTCTGCGGCGCGAGAAAGATAATCATCAAGCTCCACTTTGCTCGGCATCGCCGGCGCACAGCCGTGACGCGACACCACCAGCGCACCGCAGGCGTTGGCGTAGCGGCACGCCTGCTCCCATCCCTCATCGTTGAGGTAGCCGCGCAGCAGACCGGACATAAACGCGTCCCCTGCCCCCAGCACGTTCAGCACCTCCACGCGCACGCCGGTCACCGTCAGGCCATCGTCAAGCCGGGCCGGGATCGCGTCGGTATACACCGAGCAGCCGAGCGCACCACGCTTGCAAACCAGCGTCGCGTGACTCACGCCGCGAACCTGCGACAGCGCCTGCAGCGTATCGGTACTGCCGCCCGCGATATGGAACTCCTCCTCGGTGCCGACAATCACATCAAAAAGATGCAGCACCTCCTGCAACTGGCGGGTGACCTGTTCGGCGGCGATAAAGCGCGTTTCGCCGTCGCCTAAGGAAGTAAGCCCCCACAGCACCGGGCGATAGTCGATATCCAGCGCCGTACGCACGCCGTGACGCCGGGCGTAAGCGAGCGCCGTCAACACCGCCTCGCGGGTTTGCGGATGAGAAAGATGCGTCCCGGTGATGGCAAGACAACGAGCAGAAGCGATGTACTGTTCATCAACATCGCTGGCGGTAATCGCCATATCCGCGCAGTTATCACGGTAAAAAATCAGTGGGAAGGTGTCCCGGTCTTTAATGCCGAGTAACACCAGCGCCGTCAGGCGGTCTTTATCAGTGATCAGATGGCTGGTATCGCAGCCTACCTGGTTTAATTCTTCACGCAGGAAACGCCCCATATGTTCGTCGCCAACCCGCGCCAGCATTGAGGAGCGCAGCCCCTGGCGTGCCGTGCCGTAAGCCACGTTGCCGGACGAACCACCAAGATATTTGGCAAAGCTCGACACATCTTCCAGGCGCGCACCAATTTGCTGACTGTAGAGGTCAACCGCCACGCGGCCCATGCATATCACATCAAACTGCTTTTCCACGTTGATACCTCTTCAGACAATGTCGTTCACGTTCAGCCAGCGGCCTTCCTGGTACGAGAGTGCGATAGCGTCAAGCACGCGCGACACCTTCCAGCCCTCTTCAAAGTCCGGCCACATCGGCGCATCGGCAGCAATGCCGTCCACCAGGTCGCGTACTTCTACTGTTTTCTGGTCGTTAAAGCCGATACCATGCCCGGCTCCCATGCAAAACGCGCCGTAGTCCGGGTGCGCCGGGCCAACCAGTAAAGTGCGAAACCCCTGGCGGTTGACCGGATCGTCATGCAGATAGAGCTTCAGCTCTGCCATGCGCTCCTGGGTAAAACTGATAGTTCCTTTGGTCCCGGTAATCACATACGACAACCCCATCTTGCGGCCACAGGCAACGCGCGAGGTTTCAATCACCCCTTGCGCACCGCCCGCAAAGCGCACCATCGCGTGGGCCTGATCTTCGTTTTCTACCGTCACCATTTGCGAGGAACCGACCTGCGCCGGACGCTGTGGCACAACGATCTTCAGGTCGCCGCAGACCTGCTGAATATCCCCAACCAGGTACTGCGCCATATTGACGATATGCGCCGCCAGATCGCCAAGCGCCCCAAGCCCAGCGGTCTCTTTAAAACAATGCCAGTGGATCGGTGCAAGCGGATCGGCCATGTAGTCTTCGTTGTGGGTGCCGTAGAAATGGATCACCTCACCAATTTCTCCGCGCTCAATGATCTCTTTCGCCAGCTGCGCCGTTGGGTTCTTCATATAGTTGAACCCCACCAGCGTTTTCACTCCCGCCCGCTGTGCAGCTTCAACCATTTCACGCGCGTCGTGGGCGTTCAGCGCCAACGGCTTTTCTGAGTACACATGCTTGCCATGGCGAATCGCTTCCAGCGCCATCTCTTTGTGCAGATGATTAGGAGAACAGATATCCACGACATCAATGGCCGGGTCAGCCACCAGCGCACGCCAGTCTCCGGTTGAGCGATTGAAGCCAAACGCCTGCGCCCGCTCGGCGGCCAGCTCTGGAGAGACTTCCGCCACCATTTCGCGCACCAGCTTGCCGCGCAGGTTAAACACCGTCGGGGCCTGGGCATAGGCGATGGCATGCGCCTTGCCGATATACCCGGTGCCAATCAATCCAATACGAACTTCTTTCATCATGATCCTCACAATGCGCCGCGACGGCTCTTGGCGTAGGTATCGAACGCCACCGCCAGAACGATAATTAAGCCGGTAATAATTTGTTGGTAGTAAGCCGAGACGTTCATCAGCACCAGACCGTTAATCAGGATGCCCATGATGATCGAGCCGATAATGGTGCCGCCAATACGCCCGTAGCCGCCCATCAGTGAGGTACCGCCAATGACCACCGAGGCGATAACGCGCAGCTCAAACGAGATCCCGGCGACCGCTTCTGCACTGCCCAACCGCGCGCTGAGAATGAAGCCCGCCAGCCCTGCCAGACAGCCAATTAACACGTAGACGCTCACCAGCACGCGCTTCACGTTGACCCCTGCCAGACGCGCCGCCTCCGGGTTGCCGCCGATGGCGTACACGAAGCGCCCCCAACGGGTTTTATGTAGCGCCAGATAACCGCCTACCGCCACCAGCGCGAATATCCAGATTGGAATGGAGATACCGAGCAGTTCGCCGCGTCCCCACCAGCGGTATCCCGCGTCGAAACCGGCAATTGGTGCGCCGTCGTTAATCACCAGCGTCAGGCCGCGCCAGATCGTCATCCCGCCGAGGGTGACGATAAACGGCGGCAGACGCAGGCGGGTCACGCCGAGGCCATGCAGAAAACCAATCGCGGTGCCCATCGCCATACAGATACCAAGGCCAATCAGCCAGCTCATGCCGCCCCAGGCGTTCGGGTCGACGGTGGTGAAGTTGTCGCCCTTAATCACATACGCGGCGGTCATGGCGCAGACCGCCAGGATGGAGCCCACCGACAGATCGATCCCGGCGGTCAGAATGACAAACGTCATCCCCACCGCCATGATCCCGTAGATGGAGACTTCGGTCAGAATGTTGAAAATATTGCGTTCAGAAAGAAAATTGCTGTTCTGCAACTGAAAGAAAATCAGCAGCAGGATCATGAAAATCAGTACCCCAAAGCGCTCAAAAAAGGCAATGGGATCAAGACGTCCGCCGCGTTTGGCAGGAACCTGCGTTTTAGAAATAATCTGCGTCATGAATCACTCCGTTATGCCGCATTCAGGGCGTTGTGGTTGATGGCCATCATCGTCATTAGCCGCTCTTCATTAGCGTCGTCCCCGTGGATCTCGCCAGTCACCCGGCCTTCACTTAACGTGATGATCCGATCGGAAACCGCCATGACTTCCGGCAGATCGGAGGAGATCACGATCACCGCCACGCCCTTTTTCGCCATATCAAACAGCACCTGATGGACTTCTGATTTGGTGCCAACATCGATGCCGCGCGTTGGTTCATCCACGATCAACACCCGAGGATTAAGCGCCATGCAGCGCGCGAGGATTACTTTCTGCTGGTTCCCGCCGGAGAGTTTGCGCACCTCCTGAGCGCTGTTGACCATTTTGATCTGCAGCGCCTGGCGGTATGACTCGATCAGGGCATCCTCTTTGCGGGTATTCACGAACCAGCGCCAGTGCAGCAGTGACGAGAGGCTGGAGAGCGACAGGTTGTCGCGGATCGACAGCCCAAGCACCGCGCCCTCTTTTTTACGATCTTCCGGTACCAGCGCCAGCCCCTGATCCAGCGCAAACAGCGGATCGCGCGGCTGATATGGCACGCCATCAAGTTCAAAGCTGCCGGAAGTAAAACCGTCGGCGCCGAACAGGCAGCGGGCCACTTCGGTGCGCCCGGCACCCACCAGTCCGGCAATGCCTAACACTTCGCCAGCATGCACGTGGAAGCTAATGTCGTGCAGCGCGATACCATGCGGATCCAGCGGCGGTTTTTCGCGGCTAAGCCCCTTCACCGCCAGACGCACAGGTTTATCTTCATGGTGAGTTTCGCTGGCCGGACGGCGATTAAAGGCCACATCGCGCCCCACCATCAGGCGGATCAGCTGTTCTACGGTGGTCTGTGCAACCGCGCCATTCCCGGTGAATCGTCCATCCTGGAAAACAGTGAACTGGTCGCAGAGTTGAAAAACTTCATGCAGGCGATGGGTGACGTAGATAATGCTCACGCCACGCCCTTTAAGTTCCCGCACCACACGGTGTAGGCTTTCTACTTCGCTGTCGCTCAGCGCGGCGGAAGGTTCATCCATAATGATCAGCTTTGCGTTCAGCGTCAGCGCCCGCGCAATTTCCACCATTTGCTGCTGCGCCACGCTCAGTCGGGCCACGGCCGTGGTTGGCGCAACGTTCAGTTGCAGGTAATCCAGAATCACCTGCGCTTCCTGATTTACCGCCTTTTCGTCAACAATCAGATTGCGTTTACGCGGTTCGCGACCGAGGAACATATTCTCGGCGACGGTCATATTGGGCAGCAGATTAAATTCCTGATAAATCGTGATAATGCCCTTGTTCTGCCGCTCAACCGGAGAGTCTTCTACCGGCAATGTTTCGCCGTTGAACCAAATATCCCCGCGTGTTTGCGGCTGTGCGCCCGCCAGCGCTTTCAGCAGGGTCGATTTTCCGGCACCGTTCTCACCTAACAGCGCATGAATTTCGCCTGCTCCGACGGTCAGCTGTGCGCTGCTCAGCGCCCAAACGCCGGAAAAGCTTTTCGCCAGGTCGGTCACTTTTAGTAAGGGTTGCGACATCGGTCTGCTCCTCCTCATAGAGAGCCGCCACTTGTGCGGCGGCTGCGGACATATCAGTTACCGGCCTCACTAATACGCTCGGCCTGCTGCAGGTTCTCTTTGGTGATAAGCGTTGGCGGGTAGTCAGCCCCGGTGATCGCCGTCTTCTCACGGACGTTATTCACCAACTGGCTCATGGCCGTTTTCACCGCAAAGCCAGGACGCTGATCCGCCGTCACTGCCAGCCAGCCGTCGCGCACACGCGCCAGTGCTTCCGGCACGGCATCGAAGCCCGTGACCAGAACTTCACCCGGTTTCAGTCCTTGTCCCTGTAACGCTTCAATCGCGCCCAACGCCATATCGTCGTTAGCGGAGAGGATCACCTGCGGACGCTTCGGCAACGAAGGCAGAACGCTTTCGACAATGCGCATCCCTTCAGAACGCATCCAGTTACCGGTCTGATCGGCAACGATCTTGTACTTTTCACCACCCGCCTTCAGGCTGTCGCGAATGCCTTTAGTACGTTCTATGTTGGAGGAGGAGCCTGGCTGGCCGGTCAGCAGAATAATGTCTGCCCCGTCAGGGAATTTGGTTTTGACAAAGTCGCCAATCGCCTGGCCGCCTTTGTAGTTGTTCGCGCCGAAGTGCGGCACTTTTTTCTGGCTGTCAACGGAGCGGTCGAGGGTAACAACGGGCAGTTTCGCATCCTGAATTTCATCTACCGCGCTGGACACCGCGTTGACATCGTTTGGCGAAACAATAAAACCCTGTGCGCCACGAGTTATGGCGTTTTCCAGGTCAGCGACCTGTTTTGGCGAGCTACCCTGCCCGTCCAGGACCTGTAAATTCACGCCCATCTCTTTTGCGGCTTTCACCGCCGTGCGCTGCATGTGAACTTCAAATGGCATCGCCAGGTTTGGCGTACTGAAAACAATTTGCTCGTTTTCAGCAATGGCTGCCCCGGATGTCATGGCGATGAGGACAGCTAAGATCAGTTTTTTCATTATTATGTCTCTCTGTGTAGGGTAGGTTGTGGTGACAATCAGAGGAGAACTTCACGTTGGCTATGCAGTGACTCCAGCGCTTTATCCGCCAGATACAGCGCACGCTCGCCATCGTCCCCGCTGCAATCAGGGACCGCTTCGCCGCGCAGTACCGCAACAAAGTGTTCCCATTCCGCGGCATAGGCCGATTTATAACGCTGCAGGAAGAAATGTTCAGGTAACGCGCTGGTGCAGCCGGTCTTCGCGTAGTGCTGCACCTGATTTTCGAGAATGTTGCCCGCGCACAGCAGCCCTTCAGAGCCGTGCAGCTCAAGGCGCTGATCGTATCCGTAAGAAGAACGGCGGCTGTTGACGATGGTCGCCATCGCACCGGAGGCATATTTCAGTACGATGAACGCGGTATCGATATCGCCCGCTTCGCCAATCGCCGGATCCACCAGATTGCTGCCCTGGGCATACACCGAAACCGGCTCCTCGCCCATAATAAAGCGCGCCATATCAAAATCGTGGATGGTCATATCACGGAACATACCGCCGGACACACGCACGTATTCCGCAGGCGGCGGCGACGGGTCGCGGGAGATGATCAGCAGCGATTCCGGCTTTCCGATACGCCCGGCCAGTGCGTCAGTTTTCACACGGCGAAACTGTGGATCGAAGCGGCGGTTGAAACCGATAAACAACGGTACGTCGTACTCTTTGACCACTTTCAGGCAGTCGCGTACACGGGCCAGATCCAGGTGGACCGGCTTTTCACAGAAGATGGCTTTGCCGTGGCGGGCGGCCATTTCAATCAGATCCGCGTGGGTATCGGTCGCGGAGGCAATCAGCACGGCGTGAACGTTAGGGTCCGTCATCGCCTCATCCAGGCTTTGCAAACGAGCCTGGTACTGTGTGGCAAGACGGGTGGCAAATTCCTGATTCGGGTCGACGACGGACCAGAGGGTAGTGGCACTGTGACTGGCAATGTTAGCTGCATGTACCTGGCCAATTCGGCCAGCGCCCAGTAAAGCAATGTTAAACATAACGGCTCCCGGTGTTGGTGAATGCGATGAACTAACGACCCTTTAAATAAAACATTTATTTCATTTTTATGAATAGTGAAAATTATGTTTTTGGGTGCAAGTTAACACTTTTGAGATGAGTGAGATAAAATCTGTTATCAATATCACAACATAACAACAGGGAAGATGCAGGAATTGGCCCCCTTCCGTTCAGGAAGGAGGCGATGGATGAAGAGAAAGGAAAAATGAAATGAAAATTTCGTTGTCGCAGGTTGCCGGATGACGGCGCTAGCGCCTTATCAGGCCAGGGGGGTGGAATCCGCTGTAGGCCGGATAAGCGCAGCGCCATCCGGCATTAATCGCTTTTAGTACTGACGTGCGTTTTTCACCTGCTCAAACGTCTGCTCAGCCGCTTTTCGCACCGACGGAGATTCTGCCACCTGCGCATCGCCAGTGCGCCACCAGGAGGCATAGTCGTGGGTCATGGTTTTCGGCAGGACTTTGATATCCAGCAGCACAGGCCCCGAATGCGCACGCGAGGCTTCCAGCGCCGCCAGCAGGCTTTGCTCGTCATGTACACGCCATGCCCGACAGCCGTAGCTTTCCGCGTTCTTAGCAAAATCGACCTTCACCAACGGCCCATCCAACCGTCCGGTTTGCGGATTACGGTGACGGTTTTCCGTACCGAAGCTCCCCATCCCATGCCCCATCTGAAGGTTGTTAATACACCCGAAGCTGGCGTTATCAAACAGCAGGATAGTGACTTTTATCCCCTCCTGGACGGCGGTTTGTAGTTCGGAATGCAGCATCATGTACGAGCCATCCCCCACCATGGCATATACCGACTGCTGCGGCTTCGCCAGCCTGGCTCCAATAGCAGCCGCAATCTCATAGCCCATACAGGAGTAACCGTATTCCAGGTGATAGCTGTCCGGGGTTTTGACCTGCCAGATACGCTGTAAATCGCCAGGTAGCGATCCGGCGGCCCCTACGACGATAGCGTTATCTTCAATGTGCTGATTGATAAGCCCCAGCACCTTCGTCTGGGTCAACCGGGTGTTTAGCGTGTCGCCATATTCCGCCAGTTGAGCGTCAAGATGCCCAGCCACTTCGGGTTCGTCATCGGGACGCCAGTCGCGCTCCCATAAACGTTGGCACTCATCGCGCCAGGCCTCTTGCGCCTGCGCGACCTCCTTCCCCCAATCGCTGCGGTAGTCTTTCAGTGTTTCAGTTAATGCCGTAAGCCCGGTACGGGCGTCGGCGATAAGCGCAGTGGCATCAAGCTTCAGTGCGTCAAACTCCGCCACGTTCAGCAGCAGGAACTCAACCTCCGGATGAGAAAACAGCGCTTTCGAACCGGTGGTAAAGTCGGTGAGGCGCGTACCGATGCCGATCACCAGATCGGCTTGCGGTGCGAGCTGATTCGCTGCCATCCCTCCAGTTACCCCAATGCCTCCGAGGTTAAGTGGGTGGTCACTAACCAGCGCTCCCTTTCCGGCCTGAGTTTCGGCAAATGGCAGTTGCAGCGTTTCAACAAACGTACGAAACGCCTCATGCGCGCCGGAATATCGTACCCCGCCGCCGCATACCACCAGCGGACGGCGTTTGCGGGCAATCAGCGCTCGCGCCATCGCCAGACGCTGCGGATCGGGTGGTCGACGTTCGATCAAATGAACGCGGCGCGCAAAGAAGCTCTGCGGATAGTCCCAGGCTTCCCCCTGCACATCCTGTGGCAGGCAAATAGTTACGGCACCAGTATCTGCGGGGTCAGTAAGCGTTCGCATCGCGTTTAGCATCGCGCTCATTAACTGCTCCGGGCGGTTAATCCGGTCCCAGTAACGCGAGACCGGGCGGAAGCAGTCGTTGGTACTGATGCCAAGGTCATGGTATTGCTCAATTTGCTGCAATACCGGGTCCGGCTGACGACTGGCGTAGACATCGCCAGGCAACAGCAGCAGCGGAATACGGTTCGCCGTCGCGGTTGCCGCTGCGGTCACCATGTTTGCCGCTCCCGGCCCAACCGATGACGTCACGGCAAAAATACGCTGGCGCCGATGCTGTTTGGCGAATCCGGTTGCCATGTGCGCAATTCCCTGCTCATTACATCCCTGCATCACCTGCAAATGACCGGGTGCCTGCTCCAGCGCCTGGCCAATGCCAAGCACGTTACCGTGACCAAAGATGGTGGCGACGCCCTCGACAAAGGGCGTTTCCACGCCATCGACACAGATATATTGTTGATTAAGGAATTTGACCAGCGCCTGAGCCATGGTCATACGTTCGGTTTGCATAAACCCTCCTGTCAGCCCAGCGTTGGCATGGAGAACGCGGCCCCTGTGTCCTGCAGCATCTCCGGCCAGCGTGCGGTGACGGTTTTCATCCGGGTGTAGAAGCGCACGCCATCGTTACCATGAACGTTCAGCGCACCAAAAATAGACCGCTTCCAGCCGCCAAAACTGTGGAACGCCATCGGCACCGGAATTGGAACGTTTACGCCCACCATGCCCGCCTGCACTTCTTCGCAGAAGCGACGCGCACAGCCGCCGTCACGTGTGAAAATTGCCGTGCCATTACCATATTCATGACGGTTAATCAGTTCCACCGCGCTGCTGTAATCTGCTACGCGCACCACAGAAAGCACCGGTCCAAAAATCTCTTCTTTATAGATGGTCATCTCCGGCGTGACGTTATCAAACAGGGTCGGCCCGACAAAATAACCCTGCTCATGGCCTTTAACGCTAAAACGTCGACCATCCACGCGCAGGCTGGCCCCCTGCGATTCCCCACTGTCGATATAACCGAGCACTTTATTACGGTGTACCGAGGAGATAAGCGGCCCCATTTCATTTTCAGGTGTCTGATCAAGCCCCGGCCCGACACGCAGCGCCGCAATCTGTTTTTCCAGTCTCGAGCACAGCTCATCTGCCGTTTTGTCTCCTACCGCCAGCACGACCGAAAGTGCCATGCAGCGTTCACCCGCCGCGCCGTAAGCGGCCCCCATAATGGCGTTGGTTGCCATATCCATGTCGGCATCCGGCATTAAAATGCAGTGATTTTTAGCGCCACCTAACGCCTGACAACGCTTACCGTGGGCCGATGCCGTCTGATAAATGTATTCCGCAATCGGCGTAGAGCCGACAAAGCTCACGGCCTGCACGCGCGGGTCAGTTAACAGAACGTCAACGGACTCTTTGTCCCCCTGCACGACGTTGAACACGCCGTCCGGCAATCCGGCTTCTTGCAGCAGTTTGGCCAGAGCCAGGGCGAGAGAAGGGTCTTTTTCTGAGGGTTTCAGCACGAAGGTATTCCCGGTTGCCAGCGCGATGGGGAACATCCACATCGGTACCATTGCCGGAAAGTTAAACGGCGTGATCCCGACGCAAACCCCGAGCGGTTGCATCAGCGAATGGCTATCGACGCCGGTCCCTACGTTGGCTGAGTGTTCGCCCTTTTGCAGATGTGGGATGCCACAGGCAAACTCCACCACTTCCAGGCCGCGGGTCAGCTCACCAACTGCGTCAGAGAATACCTTGCCATGCTCTTCGCTGATGATGCGAGCCAGCCTCTCCATGTTTTCTTCCAACAGCGCCTTAAAGCGGAACATCACTCGCGCACGTTTTAACGGAGAATGGCGCGCCCAACCGGGGAATGCGTCGTGCGCTGCCGCAATGGCCTGCTCGGTTTCCTGTGTCGTACTCATCACCACCTGGCGGATCTGCTCGCCGGTGGCCGGGTTGAAGATTGCCTGAACGCGCTTGCCTGAACCGGTGACACATTCGCCGTGGATAAAATTCGCTACTGTCTCCATCCTTAACCTCTCGCTGTTGATACGTGACTGTTACCTGAACACTGTTATCTGTGTACTATATATGAAACAAACATTCCATTTTAAGTTGAAATAAAATAAATAACGATTAATGTGATCAAGGATGGGTTTTTATGTTAACAAGCGGAATCGCATGATTGGCGTGCACTGGCATAACGTTTCAGCGGACGACAAGCCTGAAGCTTTTGTTTCGTTTTTACAGCCAGATGAATGAGTGACATTTCAAAGACGCGGTTTTGCGTTTAGAATCATAAAACTATGTACCAGGAGGTAAAATGACAACAGCAACCAGCCTGAACGAGCTGCAGCAGCAAATCCGCGATCGCTACGATAGCCTGAGTAAGAGGCTGCAGCAGGTGTCCCGCTATGTGCTGGATAATACCAATAGCGTGGCCTTTGATACGGTTGCCGTCATTGCTGAACGTGCCGGAGTGCCACCCTCTACGCTTATCCGCTTCGCCAACGCCTTTGACTTCACCGGCTTCAACGAAATGAAACAGCTGTTTCGTATGAACCTGGTAGAGGAAACCGCCAGCTACAGCGACCGCGCGCGCATGTTCCGTGAGATGGAAAGCGAAGCCGTACCGGAAACCCCGCTCGATATCCTGCAGGAATTCGCCCGTTCGAATACCCAGGCGCTCCAGCAGCTGGCAGCCCGTGCCGAACCTGAAATGCTGGAACGCGCCGTACAATTGCTGGCAGAAGCCGACACCATTTACATTGCAGGTCTGCGTCGTTCGTTTAGCGTAGCGGCCTATCTCACCTACGCCCTGAGCCATCTTGAGTGTCGCCCTATTTTGCTCGACGGAATGGGCGGAATGCTGCGCGAGCAGATTAACCGCATCAAAGCGCACGATATTGTGGTGTCGATTAGCTTCTCGCCTTATGCGGAAGAAACAGTGATGGTCAGCGAAACTGCGGCCAATGCCGGCGCGCGCCAGATCGTGATTACCGACAGTCAGATAAGCCCGCTGGCCACGTTCAGCGATCTCTGCTTTGTGGTGAAAGAGGCGCAGGTTGACGCGTTTCGATCCCAGTCTGCGACGCTGTGCCTGGTGCAGTCGCTAGTGGTGGCGCTGGCTTACCGTCTGGGTGACGGGAGTAATGAACGCGGTCATTCTGTCGGGTGATGAGCACCGCAAAAATTGACGTTCCGCTTTATTACATTCCCGCCAGCGTGACGTGAAACCGTGATGTCTGCCGTTACTTTCATGGTCGTTGAAAATATCGCCCTCATTCAGCGACCAGATAAAATACAATCCGTTATTACCATAAGCTACAATTATATTAATATTAGATAATCAACAATGCGCATGCTGACAATAATACGCAAAGGTTTACTATAGACCTGTCTTTTTTAAGCAGGAAAGTAAAATGAAAAATACAAAAGGGTTGATGATTATTGCCCTTGCTTTCACCCTGGCATCATGTGCTTCCATTCCTGAGAATATCAAAGGTAATAATCAACCCGATATCCAAAAAAACTTTATCTCCGTGCATAACCAGCCCGGTTTATATACCGGCCAACAGGCTCGCTTTGGTGGTAAAGTCATCAATGTGATTAACACCAAAAATGATACGTTGCTGGAAATCGCCGTTTTGCCACTGAACGACTCTGCTAAGCCACAAATAGACGCGAGCTATCAGGGACGTATTCTTGCCCAGCAGAAAGGTTTCCTCGATCCGGTAAACTACAGAAACCATTTCGTGACCATTTTGGGAACAATTCAAGGAGATGAGTCAGGATTCATCAACAAAGTCCCGTACAACTTTGTTAAAGTTGATTTACAAGGAATCCAGGTTTGGCATTTAACTGAGTCTGTCAACACCACCTATAACATGTGGGATTATGGTTACGGCGCATTCTGGCCTGAGCCGATGTGGGGAGCGCCTTACTACGCCAATACAGTCACTCAGGTAACTCCGGAGCTAGTGAAATAATCCCAGAGGTAAGATGGCGCGACTATATTCCGGAGTCAGGTGTTGGCAAACACCCCTTCTCATCACCCCGCGTTTATCTTATTGCGCCATCCTGCTTCATGAGATCCTTCGCTTAACATGCATTCTTCCTGTTACATATAATTTTTAACCGCTAATTCTTTAGCGAAGAAATGGGCTTTACCCTTCTCATGCCTGACCATCTTTTGTTATTTACCGACAACTCCCCCACCCTGCATGCAATAAAAGAACATTTGTGTTTATACATTATTCAGGGATTACTATGAACAGAAAATGCTTACTGTTGATACCATTATTCTTTAGTAGCGTCATCATCACCGCCTGCGATAATAAACCTGCAGTAAAAACCGCCATGGAGCCCGAGGTCGGCGTTGTTACCTTAGCGCCCTCCTCAGTAAATATTAAAAGTGAACTTCCGGGTCGCGCGCTTGCGTTCGAAATCGCCGAAATCCGTCCTCAGGTTGGTGGGATCATCATAAAACGCAACTTTGTTGAAGGCGATAAAGTCAGCAAAGGAGAATCACTGTATCAAATTGATCCTGCCCCGCTGCAGGCACGACTGGACTCAGCCAAAGGCGCGTTGGCAAAGGCACAGGCTACCGCCAATAATGTTCGTCTGACACTCAATCGGCAGTCAGCGTTAATAAAATCTAATTACATCAGCCGCCAGGACTATGACACGACGCGTTCACAGCTTAATGAAGCGCAAGCCAATGTTGCCGTCGCTAAAGCGGATCTTGAACAAGCCACCATCAATCTTCGATACGCCAATGTTACCTCGCCCATTGATGGCATTAGCGGCAAATCTTCCGTGACCGTGGGTGCCCTGGTTACTGCCAATCAGGAAAACGCGCTGGTCACCGTTCAGAGATTAGATCCGATTTATGTTGATTTAACCCAGTCAGTACAGGACTTCTTACGCCTGAAAGAAGAGAAAGCCAACGGACAAATCGCCCAGCAACAAGGCAAAATTCCGGTTGAACTGATGCTGGAAAACGGCAAGCCCTATCGCCATACCGGTACGCTTGAGTTTTCCGATCCCGCTGTTGATGAGACCACCGGTTCGGTAACCCTGCGCGCCGTATTTCCCAATCCTGAAGGTGAAATTTTACCCGGTATGTATGTCACGGCGTTGCTGGACGAAGGCAGTCAACAAAACGTGTTGATGGTCCCCCAGCAAGGAATTACGCATAACGAGCAAGGAAAAGCCACCGCGCTGATCCTTGACCAGGAAAACGTAGTGCAACTGCGTGAAATAAACGCAGTGAAGGCCGTTGGTAATCAATGGTTAGTGACCGCGGGATTACATCCTGGCGATCGGGTCATTGTGTCCGGATTACAAAGAATTCGTCCGGGAATCAAAGCCCGGGTCCTCCCTTCAAAACTGAACACACCTGACACGGTAGCTGAACAGTAATATTTCAGGCATTAAGGACACTTTCTTCATGGCCAACTTTTTTATTGAGCGCCCGGTTTTCGCCTGGGTGCTCGCTATTATCATGATGTTTACGGGCGGTATCGCGATAATGAACCTGCCTGTCGCCCAATATCCACAAATTGCGCCCCCAACCATTACCATCAGCGCTGCCTACCCAGGGGCTGACGCAAAGACCGTTGAAGACTCCGTCACCCAGGTGATTGAACAGAATATGAATGGTCTTGATGGCCTGATGTATATGTCATCCACCAGCGATGCGGCAGGTAATGCCTCGATTATCCTGACCTTCAAAACGGGTACGTCACCCGATATTGCGCAGGTTCAGGTACAGAATAAACTGCAGCTGGCGATGCCTTCCTTGCCACAGGAAGTACAACAGCAAGGGATCAGCGTTGATAAATCCAGTAGCAATATCTTAATGGTTGCCGGTTTTATCTCTGATAATAACAGCCTGAGCCAATATGATATTGCCGACTATGTAGCCTCGAACATTAAAGATCCGCTAAGCCGCACTGCCGGGGTGGGGAGCGTACAGTTATTCGGTTCGCAATACGCCATGCGCATCTGGTTGGATCCACAAAAGCTCGACAAGTATAACCTCACTCCCGAGGACGTCATTACCCAGCTCAAAGTGCAGAATAATCAGATATCTGGCGGGCAGTTGGGGGGCATGCCTCAGTCAGCCGATCAGCAGTTAAATGCGTCGATAATCGTTCAGACGCGTCTGCAAACGACCGATGAATTTGGCAAGATTTTCCTTAAAGTTCAGCAAGATGGTTCTCAGGTTCTGCTGCGCGATGTCGCACGCATTGAGTTGGGTGCGGAAAATTATGCAACGGTTGCACGTTACAACGGCAAACCCGCCGCCGGGATTGCGATTAAACTTGCCGCTGGTGCCAATGCCCTGGCAACGTCCCAGGCGGTCAAACAAGAGCTGAACAGATTATCGGCCTGGTTTCCGGCCAGTATGAAAACCGTTTATCCCTATGACACCACGCCGTTTATCGAGATTTCGATTCAGGGTGTTTTTCATACTTTGATCGAGGCAATCATTCTGGTATTCCTCGTCATGTATCTGTTTTTGCAGAGTTTCCGTGCGACGCTTATCCCCACTATCGCCGTTCCGGTGGTTATCCTCGGAACCTTTGCAATACTCGACGTCGCCGGTTTTTCGATTAACACGCTCACGATGTTTGGCATGGTGCTGGCGATAGGGCTGTTGGTCGATGATGCCATCGTGGTGGTTGAGAACGTAGAACGTATTATTGCTGAAGAGCACTTGTCTCCAAAAGCGGCAACGCATAAAGCAATGGGCCAGCTCCAGAGGGCGCTGGTTGGTATTGCCGTCGTGTTATCCGCCGTATTTATGCCGATGGCGTTTATGAGCGGGGCAACGGGTGAAATTTTCCGTCAGTTTTCCATCACCTTAATCTCCTCCATGCTGCTGTCGGTATTTGTGGCAATGAGCCTGACGCCTGCACTTTGCGCTATGTTGTTGAAATCCCATGAAGGAGAAAAGGAAAACACACATTTTCTGTTTACCCGTTTCAATCACTTCATGGAGAAATGCACTCAGCACTACACGGACAGCACCCGTAGACTGCTACGTCGCACAGGCCGTTATATGGTCGTCTATTTAGTCATTGGCGCGGGCATGATTGTGCTGTTTTTACGCACTCCGACCTCGTTTCTGCCTGAAGAAGATCAGGGGGTATTCATGACCACGGCACAATTGCCTTCGGGTTCAACGATGGTGAACACCAGTAAAGTGCTCGGGGAAATAACCGACTACTACCTGACGAAAGAGCAGAAAAACGTTGCTTCTGTTTTCACCGTCGGCGGATTTGGTTTCAGCGGCCAGGGACAAAACAACGGTCTGGCGTTTATCAGCCTGAAGCCCTGGTCAGAACGCGTTGGCGAAGAAAACTCGGTTACCGCCATTATTCGACGGGCCATGATGGCCTTAAGCACCATCAATAATGCCGTCGTTTATCCGTTCAATTTACCGGCGGTCGCAGAATTGGGCACTGCATCAGGGTTTGATATGGAGCTGCTGGATAACGGTAATCTTGGGCATGAAAAAATGATGCAGGCGCGGAACCAGCTTCTGGCTTTGGCCAACCAGTCATCCGGTGAGGTCGACGGGGTGCGTCCGAACGGTCTGGAAGATACACCGATGTTCCGCATTCACGTCAACGCCAAAAAGGCTGAAGCTATGGGCGTTGCGTTATCGGATATTAATCAGACCATCTCCACCGCGTTTGGTAGTCGCTATGTCAATGATTTCCTGAACCAGGGGCGCGTAAAAAAAGTGTATGTCCAGGCCGATACGCCGTTCCGTATGTTGCCGGACAATATCAACCACTGGTACGTACGTAACGCCTCCGGTTCCATGACGCCGCTCTCCGCCTACTCATCCACCGAGTGGACCTACGGTTCTCCTCGCCTTGAACGCTACAACGGCCAACCAGCAATGGAAATTCTGGGCCAGCCGGTTGAAGGGAAAAGCAGCGGTGATGCGATGAAATTTATGGCATCGCTGATTAATAAACTGCCCGCAGGCGTCGGCTATGCCTGGACCGGTCTGTCTTATCAGGAGGCGCTATCCACAAACCAGGCACCAATGCTGTACGGCATTTCGCTGATCGTCGTGTTTCTGGCGCTGGCGGCACTGTATGAAAGCTGGTCGATCCCGTTCTCGGTGATGCTGGTTGTGCCAATCGGGGTGGTCGGCGCTTTGCTGGCTACCGATCTGCGCGGCCTGAGCAATGATGTTTATTTCCAGGTCGGCCTGCTCACCACCATGGGGCTGTCGGCTAAAAACGCCATTCTGATCGTCGAGTTTGCCGTCGAGATTATGCAGAAAGAAGGGAAAACGCCGCTTGAAGCCGCAGTGGAAGCCGCGCAAATGCGCTTACGTCCAATTCTGATGACCTCACTGGCCTTCATCCTGGGGGTTATTCCACTGGCAATAAGCAACGGCGCAGGCTCTGGTGCGCAAAATGCCGTCGGTACGGGGGTTATCGGTGGGATGCTGGCCGCGACGGTACTGGCAATCTATTTTGTTCCAGTGTTCTTTGTCCTCGTTGAAAATACGTTAGCGCGATTTAAAGCTCGACGCTGATCCCCTGCCCTATCCCTGGGTTTAGATTATTAAATTTCCAGGGATGGGGCTTCGTTTGTCAGGTCTACGGTTATTAGCGAGCACGGCTATCCAGCGAGTTTCTCGTGGATAGCAGGGTAAGCATTACGCGGATTTTTTATAAGGAACGACTGAGGGTAGGAACAGAGGTTGTCAATTCTAACTAAAGCCAGGCTATCAAAACGGTTAATCAATAGTGCAGACCGGAACCTTTCAGATTTACAGCCAGTTCACCCAGTTTTGTATTCGGATGCTGATGGCACATTTTAACCATTTTCGGTACAGCTTCCGTTTCCACCTCATGCAGGGGAACATAATCATCGCCTTTAAAGTCAGAATTTTTATTAACAATCACAAAGGCAATTGCCGTCTTGTATTGCTGACTCATATCAACAAATTCTTTACAGGTCATATCTTGTGGCGCAGCTTCCGTTGCCTGAGTAGCAAAAGCACGGGTCATTGGTGCCATAACAGAGGTCACAAGAATAGCTGCAGAAACCATCATCCTAATATTCACTATGCGCTCCAGAGTTAGCATTAATTTTTATCGGCGAGCTTATCAGTTTTAACCAGCGTCGCATTTCTACGCAGACTGATAAAAGCTAAAGAACTAAAGATCATCTCGACACCAATAAAAATTGAGGTAAATACATACGATCTGTCGGGATCCATATTCAGCCATACGCCAGCAATAAGCAGGTCAAAAATACCAATAAAAATGTTCCATCCATAACCCGGACTACGGAACAGTTTGACCCCAGAGGCGATACGAAAAATCCCCCCCAGAATAAACAGGCAGCAAAATACCATTGCCAGTGAATTCATGCCTATCACAGGATTCACGAGGAAACAGTAACCCAGCAGTAACCACGCGATAGCAAAAAAGGCATAGGTAAATTTGGCTTTCAATTGCTTTTTACCTGAACTAAACAGGCTATAAATAGAATAGAAACCACATACCAGGAACATAAAACCGGTTGCATAGCTTAAATAAACACCTGCAGCAATCGGATAAATCAAGCAGCAGATGCCACAAATCAACATCAACACCGCCATAATCGTCGCGTGCTTTTTATAATGAACGAGTGTTTTTTCATTAAACGCTCTCAGGCTACGCTGATTAAAAACAAACATACATCCTCCGTTATACATAAACGCAATGTAACCTGTTGACACAAGAATTATTACTCACTCAACATATGTTACTTACAGTGGAATGATAAGACTTCCACTAAGGAAGCGTATATAAGAACAAGAGAATGTCGCTATGCGTATATTCCTACACATGTCAGACATCTGACACTTGTAGGATTAAACGGTCATTATTCTATCTTGGCTCTGATTTCTCTCTTTAACATTATTTAATATGCTTATTGCGTTTGGTGACATATACCAAATTTATTCAGGAGAAAGTAATGAAAAAGATTATTCTTGCGGGTGTGCTTGCAACCATGATGGGTTCAGCACCAGTGATGGCTGCTACTGCTACCACAACCACTCCGGCGCAAGCTGCTACCGCAAATGTACAAAAAGAAGCTGCCGATGTTATGCAGGTCGCAGTGCAAGGCGCAAATGCGATGCGTGATATTCAGCTTGCTCGTCTGGCCCTGTTTCATGGACAGCCTGACAGCGCTAAAAAATTAACCGATGACGCGGCTTCCCTGCTGGCAGGCGACAGCAAAGATTGGGCGAAATTTGTAAAAGCTGCGCCTAAAGCCAAGATGATTGACGATCAGTACGTGGTTATTAACGCTACGGTCGCGCTGTCAGAAGACTATATTGCGACTCCGGCCAAAGAATCCGCTATCAAAACAGCGAATGGCAAAATGGCCAAAGGCGACTGGAAAGGTGCAGTGGATACTCTGCAACTGGCTGGTATCAGCGTGCTTCAGACCCAATACCTGATGCCTCTGAATCAGACTCGTAAAGCCGTTGCCAGCGCGCAAAAACTGCTGACTTCCGGTAAATACTATGAAGCAAACCTTGTGTTAAAAGGTGCTGAAGATGGCATTGTGGTCGATAGCGAGATGATCGGCGCAGGCCAGTAGTACTCAGCACTACGGAGTGTTGAACCAGGACTTTCTCTCCTGATCGGGCAGCTACAGCTACCCGATCAGGGGGATTAATGGCTAATCAGACTGTCTATCTCAATCTCAATTTCCCGCATAACAGCAATAATCTTCTGCAATGCCTCCTCGCGTTCTGACAGAGAAAGATCGTCATGTCGTCTGGATTCGAAAGGTTCGCACAGGTTCTGTAGCGCAGTGATACCCAGAATTTGCGCCGAGCCATGCAACCGGTGAAGGGCTCGCAAAAACAGCTGAGGTTCATCTTGCAGAACGGCTTTCTCAGCCGCTTGTATATCATTCAGCGTTGCCTCGCGAAATGTCTCGAGAATCTCGTTCATCAGTGCGCGATCGCCGCCGGTATTTTCCGTCAACACATTGAATTTCAAATGCCGGATTGTACAAGGAGACGCATAACCGGTTTCGATTTTACTCAATTCATGGGTCAGTGTCTGAATCGACACAGGCTTGAACAGGCACAAGTTCATACCATTTTGCAGGCATCGATCGCGTGACTGTGGAAGTGCGCTGGCCGTCAGTCCCCATATTTGTAAATTCGGCTGTTGACGACGTAGCGAAGCCGCGAGATCAAACCCGTCTTTTTTCGGCATATTTACATCAGTTATCAGCAGATCGTACGATTTCTTCGCCAGTTTGGCTTCTGCTTCCTCCCCATCACACGCTTCATCCACGCTGTAGCCAATGGCATTCAACTGTCGCTTGAGCAGCAGGCGATTGGTTGGATTATCGTCAGCTATCAAAATAGACAAGCACGGAAGCGGTAACAGAGTACCGGGCGCATCGCCATCCGATACAATCGACTGTCGAGCTGTTTCAACCGGCAGCGTTATGGTAAACGTGGTTCCTTGCAACGGGACGCTCATCAACTCCAGCGTCCCGCCCATCAACGTCACCAGTTCTTTGCAGATAAATAACCCCAGACCAGAACCGGTTTGTTGGCGCCCGCAGCGTCCCTGAGCGTAACGCTGAAACAGCCCCGCCTGCTCCTCTTCACTAATACCGCAACCGGTGTCGCTAATGGCAATAGTCAGGGTACCGTGATTCTCCCCCTCAGGCATCAAACGGGCCGTCACATGAATGCTGCCCTGCTCGGTAAACTTCAACGCATTACCCACCAGGTTGGTGAGAATTTGCCGCAAAGCCTGCTGATCGACAAATACCCGCTCGTTCGCCGGCAACTGACTAACACAGGCAAGCGTAATGCCTTTCTGTCTGGCTAAGGCATCGAAAGAGTGGCACTGCAATTCAATGAGTTGCGAGAGATCCGTCCATTGAGGAACAACCTGGTATTTACCAGACTCAATCTTATCCACATCCAGAATCTTACCGATCAGCCCAAGCAATGACTGGGCCGTCGCCCCGGTAAGGGCAATCGCCTCTTTTCGCTGTGCCGGGCTGAGTTCTGAACTCGACAGTAATTCCACAAAGCCAACAATCGAACTTACCGGAGTACGTAATTCATGGCTCATACTCGCCAGAAAGCGACTTTTGGCCTTGGTTGCTTCAATCGCTTTATTCTTTTCGTGTTCCAGTTCTTGAGATAATGCTTCTTTGAGATGAAGCTGCTCTTCCAGTAGCCGCTGCGATTGTTTCCTTTTATTTACCTCACGGGAGAGTGAGATCCCCCAGATCAGGCTAATTGCTATCAGCAGCAGCGCGAATATCCCCAGTTGATAGAACTGTTTGCTATATCGACTCCAGAAATCGACCTGCGTATTGGAAATTTTCGACCACCTCTCCGTCATCTGCAAAATTTCACGTGGCGGTATGGCCTGTAGCGCTTTATCCATAACAGACTTCAACATCGGCTCGCGGGGAGAGATTGCAAAACTTACCGACGCACCAGGCATATCTGGAAGCCTAAAAAAGTGCATATTTTTCTGGTAGTAATGATCGACCATAAATCTTGCCGACAATTCGGTAGCGATTGCCGCATCAACGCTGCCCTCCTTGACCATGGCCATCGCAACACTGCCAGTATCCGCATTCACCCAGGTGGCCTGCGGATAGCGTTGCTTCAGCTCGCTTTCCAGCACATGCCCGGCAGGCAAAGCAATGCGTATCGGCTTCTCCAGTAGCGATTCGGCGGTTTCCTCACGGGAAGTGATCATCACAAATGCCACATTCATCAGCGGATCGCTAAAGGCCGAATTGCTCGGGTTTTGATGAGTTAGCGTGATAGTGGGGTACATATCCCACTGTTCGCCGCTTATTTGCTTTGTCTGCTCACTTTTGGAGCTAGCTAAAATGGGTTCAAAATCGAGCCCCGTTTGCAGATGAATAATATTCAGCAAATCACCAATAATACCGCGTAACTCACCACTGCGATCGACCAGCGTATAGGGCGAGTAATCTGGGTTGATTAAAATGCGGATAACATGCTTTTTCTTCAACCACGCTTTTTCCTGATCGGTGAAAGGAATAGGCGCATTCAGATAGGCAAGGTTGCCGCGGTTCAGCCAGTTCTGCATGACTTGCATATGAATTTCATTACTGATTGACGTAATGAAACCATCAAGAATATTTCTTAATACAGGCTGATCTTCGTTAACGACAAAATAATTATATTGTTCTTGCTTATCAAAGTAGTGCGTAATAACCAGTGATTGTGAGAAGTATCGAGAGATACAATGACTGCTGGTGATATTGTTACCAATATAATATTGGTTATCGCCATTCACTACCGACGCCATAGCCTGATACTCATCGTCATAAAATGAGACTTTAGCCTCAGGAAAAGCCCCCTGGATAACATCGAGAAAAGGGCAATCTCGCACACACGCGACGCTAACCTGATGGTTCGAGGTCAGCGGCAGCAGAGTGTTTTTTAGCGATGTTACAAGCGTCGGCCACGTGGTCAGCAATGCCGAAGTGCGCAACAGATTTCCGCCAACATCCTGCCGTCGGGACAGTTGGGTTATCAGCGTATCAACATCGTTATTGGCGAGCGCGGCCAGCGCCTCTTGCTCATTATCATACTGCTTTATAATGATTTTTAGATTGAGGTTCTTTTGCATTAACGCAAGGTAATCCGCGTTGACGCCCCGATAATATTCACCGCTATTTTGATAAACAATGGGGGAGACTTCCGGTAACCAGGTGCCAACAACCAAGGTTTTTTTATGCGCTAACCAGTTTGTTTCTTCCCTGTTCAAGCCGATATTTTGCACTGAGGTATTATAGTTACTTTTTAGCTCAACTTGCCGAGCTGAGCTTACACCCGTTGACAACCCGATGGTAAAGATGACCATCAAAAAAATAAAAAAGCGTTCCAGCATTACTCTATCCTATTTTATTTCTCTGCGCATAATCATAAATTTCCATTAATGATGAACAATCTAATTTCTCCATCAACCGGCTTTTATAGGTACTTACCGTTTTATTACTGATATTCATTTTGCTGGCAATTGTGCTGTAATCCATGCCATTAAGGATATAACGCAATACTCTCATTTCCTGGTTCGACAACGTATCAAGCTTATCCTGCTCGCTGACGGATGAACCAGTAAAGTGCTCAAGGGAAAAGGGAAAATAGCTATAGCCATTTTTTGCTGCTTCGATTGCGGCAAGAATATTATTCATACCTTCTTTTTTGCTCACAAATCCGTTAGCACCGTATTCGGCGCTACGTTTGCCGTAAAAAAATTCATTTTTAGCTGAAATGATAATGATTACACCAGCATAGTGCCGCTTTCTCAGCTGCTCCAGCACTTCGATGCCACTGATACCCGGAATATCCACATCGATAATCAACAGCTCCGGTTTGGTTTTTTCAACGGTTTGAACCACTTGATCTCCACTGTCGAGTTCGGTGGTCACAGCGATACCATTGGTATCGAGTAAGTTGCGGATGGCAATGCGAGCCAATGGGTGATCGTCAACGATTATCGCGTTCATTGCGTATAAGAATCCCGATAAATAAAGAGAGGCGATGGCTATAGAGCAGATGAGTCTTCAATATTATGTTTTATAAACGCAAGACTTTAAGAGGAAAATTCTAGCATAGCCACGCGTATATTTTATTATTTTTTCATAATCCGAATGAATAAATCATAAAAATAACATTTCGATTTACAAAAATTAAACTTTAAACCTTTGTAAATATCAAATCATTAACACAACGTAAAGGAAAATTCCTACACATGTAGGACAGGTCTTTCATTTATTAGGGTTCATTCTTAACAAAGCTATTAATATCAATAGGGTAGTAAGCATTAGAACCGTAAAAATACAAAATATACCCCTCATCTGACGATCATTCCGTTAGGGTGGCATGGTGGAAAGCCGCTATCAAATAGCCGCTTACGTTGAACATTCCCATGCACATTTCTATGCCAGCAACTTTACATTACAAACAAATATTATTTTTCAATACGTTGCCTACGACAGTTTTTTGTTAATTTTATTTCTATATGAAATTATCCTACACTTGTCTTTATGCTTAAATAAAGCAGAAACAGCGCATTTTCAAATTTCCAGGTTACATCGATGCGCTGCTAAAAAAATAAGATAGAGCATTTTTCATACTTTCGGGTGATAACAATTTTACTAACCTGAATTTTGGAGAAACTGTAAATCCAGAAGGATCGTACACTGGCACAACCTGGCGGGAAGAAAAACCGGCCAACGTTAAAAGCACCACTTTCACATTCTAAGGAGAAAAATAGGTTACCAGAACAGCAAGTTACGCTTCTCTTCTGGTAGTAAGCAAAGCAATTGATTGATGGCGTATAGCAAAATGAATCAAATACGAGAATCATTAAACAATGTTGTATTCCCTGACACAATGCCTGACGCATGGCCTTATCAATCCTGGTGTTCACCTGAAAATATTGATACCGATATTACATGGTATTCATTTACTGAGCTGGATTTGATGATCGAAGCCTGGCTGGGTAAAGACTCACTCATCCCAGTGAACAAAACCGTATGGGGTTTTGTGAACGAAAATGAACCATTAATCCAGATAGTTATCCACGAAGATATTGCATATATTGCAATTAATCACAGATTCTATTCATGGGTAATTATTGTTGCAGGAACATACAACTTAAACATCAGTCTCGATCTTGCCTCCATATTTAAACACACAGCCTTAGCCGATACAGCGCTATGCATTATAGCCAATCGCGTTGACATACATTCAGTAGAGGTATCTCTTAACACCGCCCGCTCTTTTATGAACTTTGTTTTCTTTCATGAATTGGTTCATTTGATGTGTTGCCAGCATCAATACATCAAGATGAATGGCAACCAACTTCCGTATATCAGGACCATGGAGTTTATTGCCGACTTTCTAGCGTACGAACATTCACTCATGCCTGTAACTTTCGAATATACCGTACAAAAAGACAACTGGGATCTGCAGATGAGTACCGCTCGATGCCTTGGCTTTGTCATCGCGTCCTATTTCATCATTAAGACGAAACAGATCAACAAGTTAAATCTATATCCATCCATAAATGAAAGAACCACCTTGTTGCTGAGTTATATATTATCGCCATCTTTAACGCGGAGTGAACGGGAGGGATTACTGCTAAAATATGAAGCCAGTGGAATAATGGATGCTTATATCCGGCGAGGAAAGCTAGGATTTAATATTGGCAATAATGATTCCCTCACCTCGACTGAATATTCTGCATGTCGTTGTAATTGCAGCAAATGCAGCGCATTCGCCAACGAGATATGTAACAAGGCCAAACCATTGAACAGCGAAGTATTAAACCATATGAGCATTTATACAGAATGCTTCCCTAAAAATAAGGTTTTTTACCCCTTTCCTGTTATAGATAAAAGAGATAACAAAACATCTCATTTTTGTAGTTTACAAAATCCTATACTGTTTTCCTTAGAGAAAACGATTAAAAGATCCTCTGCATTTCTATCAAACCGATTCCTGAGTTTCCACTAAGAGCCTAATGGGATAGGCTCTTAATCACTTATTTCCGTCATCCTTAATGTGGCTCTGGAACAGCAGAGCCACAAGAGAGACATTAATCAGGCTTTACTGGGCAACGCTCCCACTGCGTGCGAGCTTTTGACTGTCAGTGTAACGACAGCTGAGCACAACAGTGCAGCAATCATAAAGATAAAGGCGCTGTTATAGCTTCCGCCACTACTTTGGATAAGCCAGCCGATGATAGGCGCTGATACAACCCCCGCCATCTGGCCGCCAAAGTTAACAATACCGGATGCCCGCCCCATGATGTTGCTCGGGATCGTATCCATCAGAATGCCCCAGAACGTCGCCATGGCAAAGAACATGAACAGGGCTGAGACACACTGATAAACCACCGCCATATCTGCACTGCTCACGCTGAAAGTCAGATACAGGAATCCCGCGGCAATAACAGAGGTTACGACATACAGCGTTTTACGCTGGGGTTTGAATTTGTCTGAGCAATAACCGCCTAATAATGTTCCGCCTGCCCCGAACAGGAAGGGAATGGCCGCCATGACACCGGTCTTTGCCAGAGAAAACTCTCGTACGGTAATCAGGTAGCTTGGTAGCCAGGTTGAAAAACCCCAAAAGGTGATATCAAACAAAAACCAGATACTGGCCATTTGCCAGAGCACTGGCATTTTGAGTACGTCTTTAAACGCGATAGCGCTGGTGTTTTGCAGGCTCCCCTGATCGTCAGCAGCCAGCTCCGCCAGGTCTTGCTGCGTAATGGCAGGGTGATCTTTCGGGTTGTCACGCGTAAATAAGTAGATACCTGCCGCGATAAACAGACCGGGAATACCCAACACGATAAAAACCATGTGCCAACCAAATGCCCCGATGATGCTTGCCGCCACAACTACCGCCAGCGCTGGGCCTAAGGTGTTAACCGTTGACTGAATCGCCGTGGCGCGACCACGCTCTTTCGACGGGAAATAGGTTGATATCATCTTCCATGAGGCCGACGGGAAACATCCCTCACCGATACCAAAGAAGAATCGTACTGCTAACATCAGCGGCAGCGTCAGCACAGCGCCGGTTAAGCTGGTGAACACAGACCACCATGCAATACCAATGGCCATGATTTTGCGCGAGCCAAATTTATCCGCCAGTAATCCACCGGGAATTTGAAACGCAGCATAACCAATAAAAAAGGCGCTAATAATTAAACCTTGTTGAGTCGTATCAAGATTTAAATCTTTGCCAATATAAGGGAGCGAAACGCTCATCACCATTCTGTCGAGAAAAGAGAGCAGCCACGCCAGCCAGATCAGGGTCAGGACGGTATATCTTGCTTTCCAGGTCTTGGGTTTACCTGAAGGTAAAGACGTTTGTAGGTTCATTGTGATGTCCTTAGGGTGTAGTGATCTACCGCGACCATAAATAGTCACGATAGATCCATGCGTGTTTAGCGTTATTTATTAATATTGTTTTCTAATAACCGTACCGCTACAGGCATAACTTTCCGTGCCATTGATTAAGGCAATGCGCCCATTAACCATGACAATTTCAATCCCTTCCGGGTACTGATTGGGTTCCACAAAAGTGCCTTTATCCGTAATTGTGTTCGGATCGAACATCACAATATCCGCTGCATAACCCACCTTCAGCAGTCCGCGATCCTGCAAACCCAATACTTCAGCAGGTTTCCCCGTCATCTTGCGGATTGCCGCTTCCCAGCTCAGACATCCCTCTTCACGGACATATTTACCGAGTACGCGAGGGAATGCGCCAAACACGCGCGGGTGCGGTTTGCCAGCCCCCATTAAGCCGTCGGTACAGACGTTTTGCTCAGGTCGACAGAGAAACTTAATCACGTGCTCTTCGGTACCGTAGAAGTCGACCATCCCCACGGCGTTTTCCTCTTCAAAGAGCAGATCGAAGGTGGCGTTGTACGGATCTTTTCCGCGCAGCTCGCCCAACTGGACGAGGTTCAAACCGACAGCATCCTGATTTTTTGCCGTTTTCACGCTGGTGACAAAAATCTGGTCCAAGCCGGCAAAATCGATAAAGTTATCCCAGCCAGGAATACCCTGCTGAATATCATCAATCATTTTGGCGCGCAGTTCTGGAGAGGCGAGACGCTCAAGTAATTTGTCCGTACCACCGGAGTGAACCCAGGGCGGCAGGATCACGCCAAGCATCGTACTGCCCGCCACATACGGATACTGGTCGAAAGAGATACGAATTCCCTCTTCCTGCGCCTGTTCCAGCATGCCCAGCATCTGGTCGATCAGCCCCCAGTTTTTCTTGCCGCAAACCTTCATATGCGAAATATGTAGCCAGACGCCGGTGGCTTTGGCGATATCAATCAGTTCCTGGGTTGAGTTGATAATATCGTCAGCTTCACTGCGCTGATGCACCACAAAGATCCCGTCATATTTCGCCGTGACCTTACACAGTTCAATCATTTCGGCAGTATCACCAAAGGCGCAAGGCATATAGATAAGTCCTGTGGAAAGTCCAAATGCCCCAGCCTTTAGCTCCCGCTCAAGGACTTCACACATCTTCGCCACGTCTTCACGGGTCGAAGGACGCCCATCCAGACCCATCGCTTCCATGCGCACGTTGCCATGAGGAACTAAATACGCGAGGTTTGTCGCCGGATGACGTGATGCCAGCAGATTGAGATAACCGTCTGTATTTTTATACTTCCAGTCAATTTTGTCGGTGTCACCGTCCAGTCCGGCGATATTTTTACGCCAGGCTGGAATATATTCTTCAGGTAGCGGTGCTAAGGCGACGCCGTCCTGGCCCAACAGTTCGGTGGTGATACCCTGACGAATTTTTGCTGACAGCGCGGGGTTAATAATGGCCGACAGGTCAGAGTGCGTATGGGTATCAATAAAGCCAGGGCAAATAATTTTTCCTGTTGCATCAATTACCTGTTCATTGATGCCAACTTCAATTTGACCGATTTCGACAATACGTCCTTCATCAACCATCACATCGGCAATTCTGCCTTCACTGCCTGTCCCATCGATTACATTTCCGTTTTTGAAAATGGTTTTCATCGTTATTCTCCATGGCGGTGCTGCTGAGCGACACCGCCTGTAAGGTAAGAGGTGGTTATCTTTATTTTTATTGGCGATAGAGTGTCTGGATGATGCTGTAATAGCCGCTGGCCGAGCCGGTTAACTGATCGATCTCGATATACTCATCAATGGTGTGTGCCAGGTTTTCTCGTGAAGGACCGAAGCCGATGGTTTTGATTCCCGCTTCGCCCGCATAGTGGCTACCGTTGGTACAAAATGAGTACTGCGTAATGGTTGGATTAAAGCCAGCCTCGCGAACGCCCGCCAACGCTGCCTGCACGAATTCGTCTGACTCGTCGTACACCCAGCCAGGGAAGAAACGCTCTCCCTCAATCGTGGCGCCGGTATAGCAAGACTCCTGACCCACCGCGTAGGACACTCGGGCCTTAAACTGCGGATCCTGAGCAATAAGTTCGGCAAGCGCATTTTCCAGCGGAGCAATCACGCTTTCTTTGGTTTCACCCACCAGCAAACGGCGATCGTAGGTTGCGCGACAGTAATCCGGTACCACCGAGGCTCCCGGGTACGGCGAAGATTTAATGTCGGTCAGTTCCAGAATGCCAGGCCCCAGAACCGGATGCGTCGGCGGCGTGATCGTGCGAATTTTGTCGATCAATTGCGCCATTTTGTACACCGCGTTAATCCCCGCCTGTGGGTTAGCGGAGTGCGCGGGCTTACCAAAGGTTTCGACCACAATCTCAGCGCGGCCACGCTGACCAATTTTCAGGTTTAACTCGGAAGCTTCACCAATGATCACGTAGTCTGGCTTATAGCGCTCGCTGACCAGGCGGGCAGCAATACCTTCAAAACACTCTTCATGCACGATGCACGCAACGTAGATTTTCCCGGCAAAATTTCGCTGATTGTCCTGACCGAAAAAGCCCACGGCGGAGATCATCGCCGCCACGGCGCCTTTCATGTCTGTTGTGCCGCGACCATAAATTTTGCCATCTTCAATATCGCCGCCGTATGGGTTGCGGGACCACTTCTCTTCATTCACCGGCACGGTATCGATATGTCCATCGAGAACCAGCGTTTTCCCCGGCTGGTTGCCGACAATGCCGCCAACAATGTTGCCGTACTTATCAACGTGGATGTCATCGAATTGGTAATGCTGCATCATTGTTTTTATGGCATTAACCACTTCCCCTTCCTGACCGGAATAACTTTTTTGTTGGATCAGCGCCTGACAGTTTTTAATGACTTCTTCAATGCGGTTTGCAGATAACATGGGTTTCTCCGTTATATCTCTCAATCAGGGAATTATTTGTTGATGCCCGGGTACTGACCGCCCCAGACAATATCCAGATATTGTTGCGGGTCGGTATCCCCTTCGGTGCTGACTAACAGCACACGAGAGTGCGCATCCAACCCCAGTTGCTCACGCGTTTGCGCCAGTTCAGGCGAGGTCATCAGCAGCGCCAGCAGACCGGTAGTAACCGCACCTGACTCACCCGAAATAATCTGTGGATCGCCTGCCAGCGGGTTGCCCAACATGCGCATGCCCAACGCTGCAACTTCATCAGGACAGGAGGCAAATGCGTTGGCATAATCGCGCAGCAGTTTCCAGCCGATACTGTTCGCCTCACCGCAGGCGAGACCGGCCATCACGGTTTGTAAATCACCGCCCACCGCAATGGCATCTCCCTCTTTCGAACGGGCTGAGCGGTAGAGGCAATCGGCAATTAACGCTTCGGCGACGATCACTTTCGGGCGATTCTCCCCCCAGGCTGCCGTCACCATTCCCTGAACCATTCCGGCAAACGAGCCGACGCCTGCCTGCACAAAAATGTGCGTCGGCGCAACCTGATGCAGCTGATCTATCGCCTCCAGCATTAGCGTGCCGTAGCCCTGCATAATCCACTGCGGGATCTTTTCGTATCCTTCCCACGCGGTATCCTGCACCACAATCCAGCCATACTTTTCGGCCTGTTCTGCGGTCATACGAACCGCATCGTCATAGTTCATATCGACGATCTCAGCGGTAGCGCCTTCGTTACGGATAGAGGTCAGACGTTGCTGCGAAGAGCCCTTCGGCATATACACCACGGCGTTTTGCTTCAGTTGGCGCGCCATCCATGCCACGCCGCGACCGTGGTTGCCATCAGTAGTGGTGGCAAACGTGACGGTTTGCAGATCGTGGCGTACCTCTTCGCTGGTCATCACGTCAAAAGGCAGTTCGCTGATATCCTTACCAACTAATTCAGCGATATGGCACGCCATCGCATAGGAGCCACCCAGCGCTTTAAAGGCTTTCAGGCCAAAACGCTGAGATTCATCTTTGAGGTAGATATTTTTAACGCCCAGTTTTTGTGAAAGCGCCGGTAGCGTATACAGCGGCGTCGGCGCGTAGCCCGGAATAGACCGATGAAAATTCAACGCTTTTACCAGTTCCTGGCGGCTAAACGGTGCCAACGGCGCGTTCGGATGTTCGGTAAACGGTGTCTGGTTAATAAAAAATGATAAGTTTTCCTGCATCATAAAACCTCATTGTCCTGGTATTTCATTCCCTGTGATCGGTGCAATACAGAGATATTTCCGTTATCGGTATTGGCAATAGAGCAAAATGCTTACCAGCTTTTTATTAACCGAGTAAATTCTTATGAATATTTTAATAAAGGATTTAATTTCAATAAATTAAATAGAAATAAAAATTGACACCAAAAAATATCACTGCGTCAGTTTATCGCCTCATTTTGATAAATTCTCATTATTGATAAATAGTGTGATCGCTGAAGATAAAATAAGAAAAACATCCAAAAACAGCGTGATAGATTGATTTTTCGCAAATCATTTTTGCATTGCTTCGCCTATTTATCATTTTCCTTGAGAAATGCGACACACTGCCGGAGAAGTACCATGATTTCAGTACTCAGCAATATTCAGGATGATATATGCAATTATGCCGACGCTATTTCTGGCAT
The DNA here is from genome assembly GCF_030332375.1 of Citrobacter sp. Cpo148. NCBI lineage: Bacteria > Pseudomonadati > Pseudomonadota > Gammaproteobacteria > Enterobacterales > Enterobacteriaceae > Citrobacter > Citrobacter sp. Cpo148. The sequence goes on along the minus strand of NZ_JAOWHY010000048.1, from coordinate 291,353 downwards.
AACAGGCACGGACGTTGAAATCATTGATGAATCTTTAATGCGCATCGCGGGTACCGGGAAATATCGGCATATGCTCAATGAGAACGTGGCCAAAAATGGCTACATCTATCGTCACGTTTTGCAGGTGCGAGAAACGGTACTGATCAAAAATCCCGGCGAGCATCCGCTGTGCCAGTTATGTGAAAAACACCACTACTGTTCTGAAATGCTGGATTTGAACGCACCAATTTTTCTCAATAATCGCGTGATTGGCGTGATCGGGATTATTTGCTCAACCCAGGCACAGCGTGACACGTTACTGAGCCAGATTGATAAATTTGTCACCTTTATTGAGCAAATCGCCGTAATGATCTCCAGTAAGGTCTTTGAATGCCTGGAGCGTTTACGCGCGCAGGAAACGCTTGGCGCATTTCGGCGTCTGATCGATGCTATGGACCGCGGCGTGGTGGCAATTGATGGCAAGGGGCTTATCTGGCATGCCAATCATTCAGCCGATCGCATCCTCAACCGTGAGGTTCAGGGATTACCACTGACCATTGAAACAACCGGAGATAGCCTGTATGGCGATGAAGAAGCGTGGCTGACGCTTGAAGGTCAGAAACATCATATACTGTGCAAACAAATTTCGCTCTCCTCGCAGGATAACGATCGCTTAACCATGGTTATCTTTCGTGATGCACACGACTACCTGAGTAACCTTACTCCATCCCCTTATGAGTCCGACATGCAGGTGCGACTGATTGGTCACTCTCCCTCAATGGAGCAACTCAGAAGCACCATCGGTAAAATCGCCAACAGTTACGCCAGCGTGCTCATCACCGGGGAAAGTGGTTCGGGGAAGGAGGTCGTGGCTTTTGCCATTCACCAAAGCAGTCCACGTAAAGCCGCGCCTTTCGTGACAATCAATTGCGCGGCTATCCCCGAACAACTGCTGGAAAGCGAACTGTTTGGTTATGTTCGTGGCGCATTCAGCGGGGCCGATCCCAAAGGACGAATGGGAAAATTTGAACTGGCCAACGGCGGCAGCCTGTTTCTGGATGAGATTGGCGATATGCCGTTGCACCTGCAGGCCAAGCTGCTCAGGGTCTTGCAGGAAAAGGCGATCACCCGCGTTGGCTCTAATAACACCATCAATATTGATGTGCGCATTATTGCCGCGACCAACAAAAACATTAATGCGATGGTGGAGAATAATCAGTTTCGCGAAGATCTTTTCTATCGCCTGAACGTAGTCCCTCTGGTACTTCCTTCCCTGCGTGAACGCCGGGCTGATATCGCGGTCCTCGCACAGTATTTTGCCGATGAGTTCTCGGTCAGTTACCAGCGACCACCGCAAAAACTGCCTGATGACGTTATTAACCGACTTTATGCCTGGCACTGGCCGGGCAACATTCGTGAATTACGCAACGTGATCGAATACATTTTTGTGATGCGCGGAGAAGCCGCCGGGATCAACGCCAGCCATCTTCCCCCTTACCTGCTCACCGCCGCTGACGGTAGAAAAACGACGATGACCGCGCAACCCCGTCAGCTTGCCAGCAAAGGAAAACAGGCGGAAAGGGAAGCTATCGAAAACGTCATCCAGCGATTCGGCTCAAGCGTTGAGGGGAAAAAACAAGCCGCGACAGAACTGGGGATCAGCATTGCCACGCTCTATAGAAAAATAAAACTGTACGGTTTGTGAGCCTCCCCCTCTTAACGAAGAGGCTCACGTAAAACCATACTGTGCAACCGAGCGCGTTACAGGGCCGATTGATTTCGATGCTGCTCGAAATAGCGTCTGGCCTTATCGTCAGCTTCTTTCAGAGCTGTCGGATTCAGGTTCTTCTGCGCGATATCCAGTCCATTTTGTGCATCAGAATTCCCATTAGCAAAGGCCACCGCACTCCAGATATACGCCTGAGCATAATCCTGAGTTACCCCTTTGCCTTCAAGGTACATGGTTCCCAGCATCCCCTGAGCTTCCGCATTTCCTTTTCTTGCGGCCTGTTCAAACCACTCAGCGGCTTTTTTATCATCCTGGGCAACGCCATTACCTTCTAAATACATCAAGCCAAGATCTTTCTGCGAGCCTGCATCTCCCTGGGCCGCGGCTTTCTCCAGCCACTCCACCGCTTTTTTATTGTCCTGGGCCGTTCCCTCTCCTTTTGCGTACATCATGCCAAGCATGCCCTGGGCCAGCATATCCCCTTGAAGAGCTGCCTGATTAAACAGCTCAAACGCTTTTTTGTGGTCCTGAGCCACACCAACCCCCTCGCCAAGGTAATACATCGCGCCGAGCATGCTCTGGCCCAGCGCGTCCCCTTTGCTGGCGGACTGTTTAAACAGCGCGAAAGCTTTGTCAGTATCCAGACCGACACCATCACCTTCAAAGTACTTTCTGCCCAGTAATCCCTGCGCTTTGGCATCCCCTCGTTCAGCCGCTTTACTCAATGACTTAACGGTGTTGTAGCCCTCTAATAGCGACGCCTTACTTTCAAGGAAACGCTTTGCGTCAGGATTGCCCTTCTCAACCGCACGATGGAGCCACTCAATGGCATGATAGTTTCCGCGCTCGGCAGCAATGCTTAACCACTCGACGGCCTGCTTATTGCCTTTTCCGACTTCGTTGTCAAACCACTCAATGACCTTACCGTCATACCAGCGCGCGCCCTCACCATCAAAGTAGACTAAGGCGAGCAGATAACGCGCATCGAGATTGCCCTGCTCAGCCGCACGGGTCAGCCATTCAACAGCTTTCTTGTCATTCTGCTGCACGCCCTTACCTTCGAAATACAGCACACCGAGATAGTATTGGGCATCGACATTTCCCTGGGCCGCCGCTTTGCTAAACCATTCGGCCGCTTTCTTGTCATCTTTCAGGCCGCCTTTGCCCTCGTAGTACATCAGTGCAAGCAGATGCTGAGCACTCGCATTACCCTGCTCAGCCGATTTGGTCAGCCACTCGCTGCCTTTACTGAAATTCTGCTCTACCTCTTTCCCTTTTAAGTACACGGTTGCAAGCACAAACTGCGCCTGCGCATCCCCCGCCTCAGCACCCTGCTGTAAAACAGCCACAGGTTCTTTATTCCACTCTTTTGCTTGTCCCTGTGAAGATCCCGCACCCCACAATATTCCGATAAAAGTGAAGGCGAGGAGAGGCCGAATGTTCATAAAACGTAATCCTTGTTAAGAAAAGGCACATAATGGAGATGCTCCAACGGCAAGCCAACTCATTTAACTGCGATTGTGATCCGTGTCGGAACTATCAGATATTAACTGGGAAATGTGCAAAATATAATTCTTTGATTATGCAGGTGATCCTTAGTGAATAATGCACAACAAAAAGGCCATGTTAATAACATGGCCTTTCGTCTGGACATGGCGTTGAACCTTAATCAAACACACCATTAATAACAGCAGTGACAATCGCCGTGCTCAGTGCAATCAGCACCAGATTATCGCCAATAACCTGCCATTCATAGCCCGGGTAATACGGAAGTTGATTCAACATTGATGGCGGAACGCTCTTCCTGGCGATCCCCGGAGGAAGCGGTTTTCCTCGCGCCAGATTTTTGGCAATACCTGGAGGCAGTGACTTATAGCCCGTTAGACCGTATCTGACGGCATACTGCCTGGCCACGTTATAACTGATGTCACTATCGACATGGTCCGGCTTACCATAATTTTTACGCTGTTCAGATTGTGCGTTATTTTTTTGGTCCGCGTGTCCTTTCTGGCTATGACCACTATTCCCCTTGTTCCCGCTATTACCATGATTGCCACTATTACCATTTCCGTTGCCATTGCCGGGGTTAGCCAACACAGGAGTGGCACACATCGTCATCGCAGCAACGGCAACTACCGCCGCGGCTAAAGTTCGAAGCCTGGACATGATGATTCCTTAAGCTGTGGATACAAATAAAAATGTACGGTATTCGCTGAATACTGACTATCGCTTCAACTCCGATTTATGGGCAAATAAACGATGTTGCTTTGCCATGGGCTCCCCAGATTGAGCGTTTTTGAGATTACAGCTAGCCATTCCCGCTATCTCAGATCGGCAAGCGACAGGCACAGGATCTGAGTTTTTGGGAATAACTTCGCGAAAATGGAGAGAAAACGACGTTTTTTTTCGGTTAAGCTATGTTCATGCTTTGGCGTTACCCCATGGCCGGAATCACTATCCAGGAACCCAACCATAATGGCAAAAAGTACCCCGCAGCTGCCGCTCGACCCCCATATGTGTCGCAGCTATGAGAAAAAGTCGCGAAGTCCGCTGGCGCTCTATTCCGAGTATCAGCGTATGGATGTCGAACTGCGGGCGCCGCTGGCCATGACCTACAGCCACTGGCATGGCCAGGTTGAGGTGAACGTGCCATTTGATGGTGATGTGGAGTATCTCTTTAATGACGAAGTGGTGAAGAGCAAACAGGGTTTTATCACCTTGTTCTGGGCCTGTACTCCCCATCAACTCACGGATGCCGGGCACTGTAAACAGATGGCCATCTTCAACTTACCGATGCATCTGTTTTTATCCTGGCCGCTGGACAGGGAGCTGATTAATCACGTGACCCACGGGATGGTGATTACTTCGTTGGCTTCACAGCAGCTGAGCGCGTTTGAAGTACAGCGTTGGCAGAATGAACTCAATAGCGATAACGAACAAATTCGCCAGTTAGCCATTGATGAAATCGCGCTAATGCTCAAGCGCTTTAGCCTCGCTGGCTGGCGGCCAGTACTGGGTAACAAAACGTCGCGCACCCAGAAAAACAGTATTTCACGGCATTCACAGTTTTACGTCAGCCAGATGCTGGAGTTTATTGCCGCCAACTGCGACAAACAGCTTACGGTTGATGCTATTGCCGAACACGTTAAGCTCAATCCCAATTATGCGATGGGTATTTTTCACCGGGTGATGCAACTGACGATGAAACAGTATATTACCGCGATGCGCATCAACCATGTGCGGGCTTTACTCAGCGATACGGATAAAACAATTCTGGATATCGCTACAATTGCAGGTTTTCGCTCCAGTAGTCGATTTTACAGCTCGTTCCATAAATACGTCGGCATGCCACCACAGCAGTATCGCAAATTGAGTCAACAACGCCGACATCATTCACCTTATGCCGAGGGGTAATTTATTCACCAAACGTTCTCTTACCTTACTACTAAAATATAAGCACCAGAATAGCAGGTCAAAAAAGATAATCTGCAGCAGTTAATAAAATAGGGTTCAGCCATGAGCTCTGGCAACTATGTTGCTCAGACATGAGTGACCTGTAGCAGGTATTTATTTGACGTGTTCAACCATTAACGATTGGGATGGAATTATGGAATTAAATAACTGCACCGCCAATAACAGAAAGCCATTGTCTTTCTTTTGGTCAGTTTTACCCATGGTAGTCATGCTGGGCGGGATTAGCATCGGATATTTTATCTTCAATATTCGTGCTGAACCCATGATCCTGATGGGAACGGCAACCGCCTCGTTTATCGCCATCGCTCACGGCTACACGTGGGATGACATTCTACAATCTATTTGCAATAAAATATCTGAAGCGCTGCCGGTCATATTAATTGTCGCCAGTATCGGTTTCTTAATTGGCGCATGGATGGTGTCAGGCACTATTCCAATGATGATTTATTATGGTTTGAAGTGGATTAACCCGCAGTATTTCTATATTTCGGCATTTATGCTGGGAGCACTGATCTCAGTATGCACCGGTACCTCCTGGGGTTCTATCGGGACCGTTGGTATTGCCATGATTGGTGTAGCGATTGGTCTGAATGTCTCGCTGCCCATTGCCGCTGGTGCTATTGTTTCAGGCTGCTGGTTTGGTGATAAGCTCTCACCGGTTTCTGATTCAACCAACATGGCTGCACTGGCTGCCGGGGTAAACCTGTACTCGCATATCGGCCACCTGCTGTGGACTACCGGCCCGGGTTTTATTATCTGCTGCGTCGTTTACAGCTATATGGGCGTGGGCATTGATGCCTCGTCCAGCGCGCCAGAAAACATTACCAACTTGATGAATTCTATTGGTCAGATTTATCACTTTAATATTCTGCTGCTACTCCCGCCGATCATCGTTTTATATGGCTCACTGTCAAAAAGACCGCCCATTCCGATGCTCTTTTTATCTACGATAGTCTCAATGATTTTGGCGTTAGTCTTTCAGCAATTTACGGCATCCTCTGTCGGCGAATCCGTGGTCAGTGGCTTTAAGCTCGCAATGCTTACCGGAGATAATCTGCCGGCACTGTCTTCCGATGTTTCCCGCTTACTGGAGCGAGGCGGCGCTATTTCAATGTTTAGCAGCTTCGTTACCGTTTTCAGCGCCTTCAGCTTTGCCGGGGCAATGAGTGCAACAGGCTCGTTGCACACCGTGATAAACGCGCTGACAAAAGGCGTTAAATCCACATTCCGCCTGGTGGCTACCACGATTGTGACGACATTTACCATCTGTGCCTGCACGGCAAATGGGACCTTACCGTTGCTGCTGTGCGGTGATGCCTTTAAAGAGGAGTACAAAAAACGAGGGCTTGCGGCAAAAAACCTCTCGCGAACCACTGAAGATGCCGGAACCGTTGTCGAACCGATTATCCCCTGGTCTGCCTCAGGCGTTTATTGCGCCACTATGCTGGGCGTTGCCACGCTTGATTACTTGCCCTGGGCAATCCTCTGTTACAGCGGTGTCATCTTTGCCCTACTGTGGGCGGCAACCGGTATTGGCATTGCTAAATATGAGCCCAATGAAGCCACTGAGAATATGGTTGAGCAAAAATCATAAACGACTAAATAGCTAAATATTAGCTATCACCAGGGTAAATTAAATATTTCCATTAGATATACATAAACATTCTTCGCTTTTGCGTTGCTTACACTATTTTCAGAGACTTTCCAGGAGTCAACAATGTCTTTGTTTGATGATATTGTCACAAGGGATGTTAATTGTCGTAAATACGGGCAATTACAACAGATGTACGGTACCACCGATGTATTACCGCTGTGGATTGCAGATATGGATTTTGCGACACCAGAGCCAATCATGAGCACGCTGCGTTCGGTGGTGTCGCAGCCTGTGCAAGGCTATAACCTGGATTATCCACAATGGAAAGAATCTGTTATTCATTGGTATGCACAACAGTATGATGCCGATATCAAGGCACACTGGTTACATTTTATTCCCGGTGTTATAAAAACTATCGTACTCTCTTTAATGGCGCTTACCCGTCCAGGCGATAATATTTTAACCTGTACGCCAATCTATGATCCCTATCCTAATCTGGTAAACACCAGCGGTAGGAATTTGATTCAGACGCGCCTCATTGAGAAAAACGGGCACTATGAATTTGACTGGCATGATTTCAGCGAGAAACTCAAGCAGTGCAAAATGTTTTTGTTCCCTTCACCGCATAATCCAGGTGGAATGGTGTGGTCGCGGGAAACGTTGGAAAAAATAAGCCACTATTGCCAGCAGGCTGGCGTCATCATTCTGTCTGATGAAGTGCATAGTGATTTAACCCTGCCAGGAAAGCGCCATTTGCCGTTTTTTACTGTTGATGAAGCACCAGATAGTCGGTCAATCGTGCTTACTTCCATCAGCAAGACCTTCAATACGGCGGCGATCCAGGGCGGAATCGCCATTATTAAGAATGATGAATTACGCCATCAGTTCTACCACTTTCTGGATAACTGCTACCTTGCCGAGACGCATTCATTACAGCAGGCGGCCATTTATAGCGCTTTTACCCATTGCGCCGACTGGCACCAGAAATTATTGGCCTATCTGGCCGACAATGTAGCGTTTGTGAAAAGTGAAATTGAAAAGCACTGTCCTTTGATCTCAATAGTGTATGGCGGCGCATCGTATCTTCTGTTTCTGAACGCGGAAAAAATGGGTTTCAACGATGAACAGCTAAGCGCTTTTTTTGTGCATGACGCCAGGCTTGGCCTGTCACCTGGGGCGCAATACGGTCCCGGTGGAGAGGGGCATATGAGACTCAACGTTGGCTGCTCACGCCCGGTACTGGTAGACGCGATGAACAGGCTAAAAGCGGCATACCAGAAATGGCAGAACGCATAGCGTACATCACACGATTTGCCCTGCCACGGTGGGGCAAAATTATCCAAAGATGTTGCTGAACTGCTATAAAGTCTTTCCCTTCTGTCGGCTGGTGTTAAACTGGAAAGTGTGATCTTCATCATAACCTGCTTAAACAGAGACAAGAGACACTGCTATGCAACATATCATCGAGGGCTTCCTCAACTTCCAAAAAGAGATTTTCCCTCAACGCAAGGAACTCTTCCGCAGCCTGGCATCCAGCCAGAATCCTAAGGCACTTTTCATCTCCTGTTCCGATAGCCGCCTGGTTCCAGAACTCGTTACTCAGCAAGATCCAGGACAGCTTTTCGTTATCCGCAACGCCGGTAATATCGTACCGTCATTTGGTCCGGAACCGGGTGGTGTATCCGCAACCATCGAATACGCGGTTGTCGCACTTGGCGTAACGGATATCGTCATCTGCGGTCACTCCAATTGTGGCGCGATGAAAGCCATTGCCGATAGCCAGCCCCTGGATCCGATGCCCGCCGTCGCTCACTGGCTGCACTATGCCGATGCCGCGAAAGCCGTGGTCGATAAAAAAACCTGGGATAACCCAATCGATAAAGTTAACGCCATGGTGGAAGAAAACGTTATCGCACAGCTTAACAACATTAAAACGCATCCTTGTGTCGCGGTTGGGCTGCGCAATAATGCGCTTCGTCTGCACGGTTGGGTGTATGACATCGAAAGCGGTGAAATCCGTACCCTGGATAAAAACAGCAAAACCTACGTTTCCCTTGCAGATAACCCGCAGGTGCATTTCGAGTAATTCCCCCACTGGAGCAAGGATGCTCTGGACATCTCCTCTCCCTATTTCTGTTAGTGGACAAAAAACGGGCTCGCGACTAGTTTTAAAGTAGCCACTGGTGTTCCACATCGGTTTTCGCACATTTATACAACATTGCGGCAGGCTCATTCACTGAGTCGCAAACAGCTGTTCATACATGGTGCAGGCGATAAAAAGGAGCAGGTGCAGATGCAAAAAAAAATAAAAAGAATAATGGATAAGTTATTTTATCATGAGTCGTGGGACATCATGCTTATTAAGGATAATGGTACACACTCATTCCCCGACAACACTCTGGAGATATTAAGCAAATCCACTGCGCAGCAGTTAAAAAAGAAATATACATTTCAGGCCGATCCTTTTCTGATTGAAAAAGACGATAAACTGTATGTTTTCTATGAAGCTCTTAGCTTTCGCAACTCAAAAGGCACGCTACGATGTCGCGTTCTAGACCGTGAACTGGTTGAACTTGAAGATATTAGGCTTGAAGGCTTTGACGACTTAAAGTGTCATTTGTCATTCCCTTATCTGATACATATCAACGATCAACTGTTCATGATCCCCGAGTCTTCAGAAAGAAAAGAGGTAATACTGTTTCAGTCAATTGAGTTCCCTGCACGCTGGAAGCAAGTTAAAGTTTTAATCTCTGATACCGAATTAACTGACAACGTATTTATCTCAGTTAATGAAACCTGTTATCTGTTGTCCACCACGATGGATAACGAAATAATTATTCATTCCGCAGATCATATTTATGGACAATGGCAGCGGATTACCCCCTCATTAAAGGTGAGCAATCCTCATCATCGAGGTGCAGGTGCCTCCTATCAGGTCGAAAATAAAATGTACTTCCTTACACAGGAGTGCACACCTGAAACTTATGGAAAATCAATCTATATCAAAGAATTAGTGACACTAAACGACGCTAATTTTGCTGAAACTCTGATCGAACAAATCAATTCGTCGATCAACCACAGTGACGGCGTCCACACGCTGAACTTCTCAAATAACTATATTGTTTATGATACAAAAGTTAATAAGTTCAGTCTGTTGGCAATCTTTAAAAAAATAGCATATAAATGTATGATAAAATACAGAAACACTTACCTTACCCGGCAAAATAACTGATTCACTGGATTCTCGGGTGGCATTGGTAGAAAATCGCTCGGGTTTATAGCATTTTTCTGGAGTCTGTATGGCAATTCTTGTCACTGGTGGTGCAGGTTATATTGGTTCACATACTGTGTTAACGCTACTGGAAAGAGGCGATGATGTCGTAGTCATCGATAATCTGGCGAACGCCAGCAGAATCTCGCTGGACAGGGTCGCGGAACTCACCGGAAGAGAGCCCACTGTCTATATCGCCGATGTTCTCGACAGGCAGGCATTAAAAAACATTTTCGCCGACCATAACATCACCGATGTCATTCATTTTGCGGGACTCAAATCGGTTTCAGAGTCGATAAAAGAGCCCCTCGCCTACTATGAAAACAACGTCACCGGTACGCTGGTTTTGCTGGATGAGATGCTGGCCGCTGGCGTTAATCGTTTCATTTTTAGCTCATCTGCCACGGTATATGGTAATCCAGAAAGCGTGCCGCTGAGCGAGCAATCGCGCACGGGTGGTACCACTAATCCGTACGGCACGTCTAAGTTGATGGTCGAACAAATTCTGGCCGATTTCTCACGTGCACAGCCGGATTTTCGCATTACCTGCCTGCGCTATTTCAACCCGGTTGGCGCCCATCCATCGGGTCGGATTGGTGAAGATCCTAACGGTATCCCTAATAACCTGGTTCCGTATATCTCCCAGGTCGCGATTGGTAAGCTGGAAACCGTGTCGGTGTACGGTAATGATTATCCAACCCCTGATGGTACCGGTGTGCGTGATTATATTCACGTCATGGATCTGGCGACCGGTCATTTAGCCGCGCTGGATTGCCAGAACAAAGGCGCGGCTTACAAAGTGATTAATCTCGGTACCGGTGTCGGTTATTCCGTAATTAATCTGATTGAGGCGTTTGAAAAAGCAGCGCAGACAAAAATTAACTATCAGTTTGTCGCCAGAAGACCCGGAGATATTGCCGAATGTTGGTCTGACCCATCGCTGGCATACAAAGAGCTAGGTTGGAAGGCCATCTATAACCTTGATGAAATGATGCGTGACACCTGGAACTGGCAAAAAAATAACCCGAATGGGTATCAAATTTAATGTTCTCAGCAGCGAGCCTGACCGTCAGGCTCGCTGCTGTGTCTGACTAGCGTACCGTTATTGTTGACACCCGGTACCAGCCGCTGCTCTGTTTCCCTTCATTGGCAAAGTTAATTCTCGCCGCACCCGACTTATCCAGCATCGCAACCTCAATCGCGTATTGCCCTTTCGCCAGTCGGCCTGGCATAGATAACGCATAACTGACCTGATACTTACCGGGGAGCCAGCGGCGAATATCCTCCGCGGAATTCCCCTGTGCCACCACCTTATTGGCGCTGTCTACGACCCGGAATGCCAGTATGTAAGGCAGATAAATCGGTGCGATACCCTCATTGTACCAGGTACTGTTTAATGTCAGCGTTTGTCCGCTGTCCCACACGGACTCATGGCTCAGGGACGCAAGGCGAAATCGATAGCCCAATTTGGTCAGCGCATCGTCGACAATCGGTCGATAGTCGCTGGGTATCGTTCTCGATTTCAGGTTAATGGTACTGGCGTGCTGCTTGACCGCCCAGTCAAAAATCCCCTGCACTTCAGCACGTGTATAGTGAAAGGTGTTCTTCCAGTCCTGCATATACGAGCAGATCTCCAGACTCACCGGCGCACGTTTCCAGGCGTCGTTGAACCCTGAATAACTCTGCTGCGCAGCCAGCAATCGCTGCGGGTAATCATCAGCCATATGGTTCCAGGAGTCCGAAAATACGCGCAGGTCCCCCCAACAGTCCGCACGCCACCCAGCCCCACGCGCCACCGCATTCGCCAGACTTTGTCCGCTGCTTATCAACATGATTTTTGGCGTCACGGGGAAAGCAGAAAAGTGCATCTCGACGTAGCGATCCAGTTGCGCCGTGGTGTATCGCTCCAGTAATGGCTTCAGGTTCGGGAAGTTGCTGTTATGCCATTCTCCCCACGATCCCACCATGCCAATATCAACAAACGCGAGATTCTCATTACCATCGTAGCGCTTACCAAATGCGTTCAACAGACGCTGGCTGTATTCAATAAACAGAGGATCGTCTAAATCCGGGGCAAATGTCTTTTTATCCGGCGTCCAGGTTCCTTTCACGCCTTTTTTAATCAGCCAGTCAGGTATTTGCGAACCGCTTTCCGGCTCTGCCAGAGCCATAAATCGTAGCCCGACATTCATCGCAGGGCGATGTGCCGCCGCGTATTTGAAGGCATCATCCACCAACGCAAAATTGTACTGGCCTTCGACTGGCTCCAGGTCCCGCCAGTAAAAACGCTCGTATTCAAATCCGGTATTGGGATAGTCCGCCAGCCCCAGCGTTTCACCGTATCCCTGATGAAAACTTGCCACGCCAATCCCCGGATTGGTTAACGGGCCCGTCAATGCTTTGGGGGTAACGGTCGTCAATGCGGCCATAACCGTCAGCGGGAAAAACATGCACAACAACGCACAAACCCATTTACGCTTCATCGCAATGACGTCCTCCACCAATTTGTTAACGCTAGCGGTCTTTCAGGCTTAACCACCAGTCCCAGATACCTACGTGAAAATTTTGGAACACATCAATACCTAACGCGGATTTGATCATATACAGCGTCAGCAATATGCAGCAGGTGACGAATAGCACGGCAATCAGCAGCAAAAAAGTGAGTAACATTCTCGACAGGGTTGATTCCTGGCGATGCTGGCGGCGTAAATCTCTGCCAAACAAAAAAACCAGATAATAACGCTTACTGAAAAAAGGAAAGCTTCTGCGAATATCGATCTGATGCCGCGAAGTCAGGGTTGTAGCAAGGAGCGCTTTTTCCACCCCTTCTTTTTGTTCAGGGGTCAATTCCTCCGCTATCCGCTCATCAAGGTGAGCGTAAAACCGTTCGATGGCAGGAGGACGATTTTGAGGACTGGTCAAAATTAACCTATATCTTTATCAATGGAGTGGTAGACGTTAACCGTCTTTTTGGCGATTTCATGCCAATTGTAGTTTTGCAAATATACACCATAGTCCACGCTATTTGCTGTTGCCCCTTGGCCTAATTTTTCAGCCAGACCGGTTACATCTCCCACCTTAAAATAGTCCTCGGCGGGCAGTTGAACTTCAAGGTTAGCCGGAATATCACTGACGACGGCCGGAAGAGAAAATGACATTGCCTCCAGCAGCGCAATAGGCAATCCTTCATGGTATGAGGGCATCACAAACAATTTAGCCTGCGAAAACACCGCCTGAAGTTCGTCACCACGTAAAAAACCAGTCATCACAACGCCTGGCGTGTCGGCGGCAAGCTTTTTGAGGCGCACGCTGTATTCGGTCGGATGATCCGCATCGCCAATTAACACTAACGGCATGGTCAAACCACTGTGTTGATAAGCGGCGATGGCATCATGCATCCCTTTTTCTTCCACAAACCGCCCAACCACCACGAGGTAGTTTTTCGGCTGCAGCCCAAAGCGGGAGAGCGTACTGTCGATGGTGAGCTGTGATAATAACCTCGGCTCGTTCACGCCATTGTGAATTAAATGCGCATCATAGCGACCGTATTTTTTCTGGATCAGTTGATTAATAACGTCAGAAATCACAATCACCTCGTTGGCATATCTCACCGCCCAACGCTCACCCAGCAACAATATTTTTTTGGCTACAAATCCCCATTTCTGGCGATCGTAATCGGGCCCGTGGTGGGTAAAAACCACCTTCTTACCCATCACGCGTAAGAGTGGGATCACAAGGCCAGGGCCGATAGCATGGACATGCACAATATCTGAATGGTCGATACGTGTCCTAAACGCCGCTATAACGGAATGGACAATAGCTTCCAGCGAGCGCTTTTTGGGTGCCCACAGCGCGTAGGTTTCGACTTTTTTATATACCGATCGTTTGTAATTTACATATGGCGAGCGAGCGATCACGCAAATATCCACGTCGAACTGCTGTTTAATGGCAGGATAAAGATTCTGACAGTGTGTCTCCACACCGCCCAATACATCGGGAATACCACGCGTTCCAAAAACCGTTATTTTTTTACTCATACTATGGCCTGCTCAGCAGTTCTTTATACAGCGCCTGGAGGGTATCTATATGTTTACTCAGCGCATATTTTTCACTCAACCGCGCACGACCAAGTAAGCCCATGACCCGCGCTTTCTCTGGGGAGTCGGCCAGGGCATCCATCGCATTGGCTAACTCCTGCGCATTGCCCGGTTCGAATAAAATCCCTTCGATACCGTCACGAATTTGTTCCGGTATACCGCCAATGCGCGACCCGATAACTGGCTTGCCTAAGGACATCGCCTCTAATATCGCCATTGAACAGTTTTCATAGCATTCTGAAGGCAGGATCACCGCTCGCGCATGCTTAATAAGCTTATCGAGCGCCTCCCCTTGTTGCACATAACCTAAAAACTCAACATCAGTGTATTTGGCGGCTAATTCATCATGCAACGGACCGTGCCCTACAACTTTCAGCGGCGCTTTGTTCTGCATTTTTTTATGCGCTGCCAACAACGTTGCCACGCCCTTTTCACGGCTCAGACGGCCAAAGTACAGCATATAGCCCTCATCGCTCACTTCAGCCAGGGGACGGCTGTCATCAACGCCATTGACGATGACATCAATGCGCGAATTTGGCAGCGTGCGCAGCAAGACACCGCGTAAAAAAACGCTTGGTGAAACAATCACATCCAGTGCCTGATAGTTTTGTGCAATGTACTGCCAGGTTGCCTCCAGGGAGAGCAGTAAACTTTTTGAGGCTGAACCTTCCTGACAACGATACCTGAAGGCATTAAAAACCGTTCCGGTGATACAGGAATCACACACCTTGCCGTCGCGCAGCATGGAATAGGCGGGACAGACTATCTTATAGTCATGCGCAGTCAGCACCGTTTTGCAGCCAAAATTGCGCGCAACTTTAATCAACGCTGGTGTTAACTGATGGTAGATGTTGTGAAAATGGACGATATCCGGGCGCTCTATTTCTAATAGCGCCAGCATTTTTTTGCAGGCCTGCGAATTATGAATAAAGTTAACCGCCGTTTTGATACCACCCAGCAGATTGCTCGCTTTGTGGTAGTCCACATTACTGACGAAATAATCCGTATAGTCCGAGGGGAAATTATTCTCATGCCGCATAGAGAAATCAATAACCTGCACTCCGGCCTGTTTCAGCATATCGCGCTCTTGAAAATAAACCGTTTCCGCGCCGCCTTTGATGAAAAAAAACTTGTTAACCAATAATACTTTCATGGCGCCTGCCCCGGTTATTCATGAATGATTTTACTGTTAGGCGGAGTCAGCGGATCGCGTACCGGATAAAAAATACCTTTGATCAGCCCCGCTGAGCGTACGATTAAATTAATAACGCTTTGCAGCCCATCTGTTAACGAGCGGTTTTGCACAATCTTCAACAAAGCAAACGCCAGTAATGGTAGAAGCGCAACGGCAAACACATTGATATTTAAACTGAGCATCGCCACAAATAAGAGAATAAGGTAGAGCGCAAATACCGCCTCATTCTTCACGATGTTGAATGACTGGGAAAACCAGGGTTTCCCCCAACTACAACGCAAAAGCTCACCTGGCGCCTGGTAATAACCACTGGTCCAGCGCCGCGCCAGCATCTTAAACGTCGGCAGCGTATGTGACGTATGGCTGAAGTAAGGAATATCCAGACGCCGCAGTTTATAGCCTGCTTCGATTAAACGCAGGCCCAGTTCAGCCTCTTCATACGCGTGCAAATTACGGTTAGTCAGATAACCAATTTTTTCAATTGCCGACCGACGATACAGCCCACCGCCACCCAGATGATCGCTATCCCCGAGTGGATAGATTTTATTAATGCGTTGCTTACGCGATTTAAATTCATAGTTTACGGCATCATCCATTTCAACGGTTCCCGCAACGCCTGCATATTCTGGTTCGGCCTGCAAAAACGCGACGGCCTGATCCACAAAGCCCTCCTCCAGCTCCATATCGCCGTCCATCAACAACAGATATTCCCCTTCACTATACAGATAACCTAACTGGTGCCCGACGCCACAGCAGCGATCGCCAGGGTCAGTTAAGGACACTACGGTCACCCCTTTATCGATCGCAAGCTGTTGGGTGTTATCCGTTGACAGACTATCTGCCACAATAATTTTGTGTGGATAATCAATAAGCTGCTTACGGATACTGTCAATCGTCTTCTCAATACATTTAGATTCATTGAGTGTTTTAATACTCACTGAAATAAACGGTTTTTGGTCCATACAATTACCCTACGCAGCGAAGGACGGTTCGACGAATCACTAAACTTGATCCTAGTGATAAATAGAACAGGAATTGTAACATCGGTGTAATCATCAGTATCTGGCTGTAAGGTAAGCTAATTAAGCAACTGATAGCAAAAGCGTTAAACGCCGGTGCAAAGCTCAATAACTGGAGATCCTGCTGGTCCAGTTGTTCAAGCGTCAGTAATGGCTTTGGCTGACAAACTTTCAGGATATAAATGAATAAGCTAATAAAGAGCAACGTGCCGATCACCCCAACTTCCCACAGCAGCATACTTAGGGAAGTCGAGTCGAGAATTAAGTTGTAGATAATATTCAAAAAGCCCGGCGACACCGTACTACCACTGTTAGTGGCATTGAGTCCGTAGCCAAATAACGTTCCTGAAAGCCCCCACAGATCGTTATTTTTCAACCAGAACAGGAACGTCGTAAAGCGCCCTAACTCACCGGTAGACATAATGTAGTTCGGATCAAAGATATAGCTTAAGGAGTCGATAAAAATACTTAACGAGCTTTTCGATGGATCGCCACCGAACGCTGTAGAATAATAGTACGCGAGGATCACAATCGACAGGCTAATAAGCAACAGCATTCCCGCCACAATAACCAACAACGTCTTCAGATTGACCTTACTAACGTCTTTGACGTAGCTCGGTGAAAGCCACACCCACGCCAGGAATATAGGCGATAACAGGATGACAAACTTCACTTCACCAATGATGCATAACCCGATACCGAGAACAATATGCAGCGCCATGGACTTGAACGTGGTGAGCCCATGCTTATATTCGGAGACTTTTAACAACATAATTAACAGGCAAAACAAGCCCATTGCGGCAGTATTCCCGCCCCCCATTGGGTCACCGCCAAACGTGCCAACCACGGAGTCCCATTTCTCATCTTCGCCGCGCACCGCAACGCGCTGGGGAACGACCAGTAAAACCTGATAAATCATTACCGGAATCTGCGCGTAAAACACCCAATACAGATAGCGCGTTGCGCGGTAAATCTGTGATTCCCTGCAAAAGCCCAGCAACAAACAGATCATCACCAGCGACAGCGCAATTTCGTTTTTAAATGCCACAATCGCGACTGTGATCCCGCCCTGAATCAGCGTCGATGCTCCAGCCAGCACCAGAAACGAAAAGTACAACGCCAGGACAATCGTCTCCTGGGCATCCAAATGTAAGGAGCCATCACGCGTCTGCATCACCAATAATCCCACCATCAATAAGGTGAGGAAAAAAGGTATCCACAGCACTGACTGCATGCCGGTAAAGTATTGCACCAGGCCACACAGGATCAGCGTGACAAAGGTATAAACCTGTAAATAGTATCCGGTATTCAGCGTCATAGTATCACCGGCTTGTCTTTCAGGAGATTGGCTCGCTTATTCATTTTCAGATAAATGAAGGCGTAGCGAATAAATGTCAGTGAAGAAAACAAGATGACCGACGTTGCATAATCTTTATAAAAATAGGGCGTCACAACAAAAGCGAAGAGTACAATCGCCAGCTGTTCCAGTTGGATACGCAGAAAATAGCGATGGGAACCAAAAATAAGCTCTATCACCGTCAGAGGGCTTATCGCCAGCGCCGGGAATAAATAGGGCAACATGTAGCGTGACGTCTCAATGGAGTTTATCCAGTCTTCGCTAAAGCCGAGGCGCATCACAATCGGATAGAAAATAAAAACCCCAAGGGTACAGATAACCCCTAGTACCAGCAATAGCATACGTACCCTGGTATACTCCTGATAGTTGAAGGTATTATTTCTGAAGTCGATAGACCATTTGGAAAAAATAGTATTGCGCACCGCATTCCCGATGATCACCACCGGCGCCAGGCAAAAGCGGCTAACCACGGAAAAATAACCCGCCGTCAGCGCCGAGAACCAAAAATTAATCAGCATAATAGGCAAATTGCTGCTGGCCATCGCCAGCACTTCCGCGCTGCCCACTTTGGTAATGTGATGAATATTCTGTTTGAAAAAATGCCAATTACTGGCGGGTCGCAGATGTCTGGCCGCCACCGAACGAATATCAAACGAATGCAAAATACAGCTTATAGTCAGCACCATCGTCGCGCAGGCCCACGACCAATAAAACAGCTGTACATGGTGCGTAAGAAGGACGGAAAGTACAACGACCACAGAAACAGAAATGCGCTGGAAGATCAGAAAACGAAAGTTAGCCGTGCGTAGCGACAGGTTTTCCGAGATTAAAACCCACGCCGTTGCCAGCGTCAGTAAATAGAGGAACAGAATGTTTTGGTGAAACAGCCACGCGGTCAGCACAGCGTACGGTAAGGCAATGATCGTGCTTTGGATCAGGCAAAACACAACATTCTGCACCAGTTCGTCATCCTGCTGTTTAGGAATTAACAGCTGTGATGCAAAGGTACACACCTGAGCGCCCACCACGGCGATGCTGTAGTTGAGCGCATAAAGCCCCACTTCAGCCATATCGTACTTGTGTGAAATCAACCAAATAGACAGTGCACCAATCAACTGCGAGATGACTGATGAACCGGCTATTGTGGAAGCGCTCTTCAGTAGACTCATACGCGGCCTGGCGTTGCCATCAGTTGATCGGTACTGAAGTTCAGTGAACGCAGACCCTCTTGCGTCTCAAGATCCTTTTCTTCAACAGCATTGAGCACCGCACCAATCACCACGCCGTTATTTTCCTCGATCTTATCCAGCGCGTTGGCGATTAGTCCCGCGGACCCCGCCCCGGCTTTCACAATGAAAACAACGCCATCGACGGCACGTTTGATCAGTTGAACATCCTGGCTCTGATTCACGGCAGCAACATCAATAATGATGCGCTGATAATGCGATTTCAACTCGCGCATTAAGAGTTCAACATGCTCCGACGACAGCATCAGTAAAGATGAGATGGTGTTCTTGCCGTGTGGAATAAAGTCGAGGTTATCACTGAGTTTGATCCTCGCCTGTTCAAGCTCTGTCTCCCCGCGCAGCAGTTCCGCTAAGCCTGCGGATGTAGCTGACGCCAGCTCGGATGTGAGCCCACCAGTGTTAAAGAAATCTGCATCAATAAGCAGTGTTTTCTGGTCGAAACTAAAAGAGTTCGCTAACAGATTCGCCAACAAAGAACGCCCATCGCCGTGCTCCGTCGACGCCACGGCGAGCGTCTGTAAAGGTCGATTATCCAGCATAATCCGGGTACGGATACCGTGCACAATATCGGCATTAAGCGGGTTCTTCATGATCATGTCCCGCACCTGTGCGCGCCCTGAGGTTCCGCTAAAACGACGAATTTCACCCAACGGAACAACATTGAGCCGTTTTTTCATGCGACTAAGGGTACCGATTGAGTTATCCATTGCCGCTTTGACAATGAAATACATGATGCTGAACACCACCACCAGCATGACCACCATCAGCAACAATAAAGATTTATTCGGTTTCGCCGGTTTTAACGCGGGTACCGCAGGGTCGTATAACACCGCATCGGCATTCACGCCGGACAGCGACAGCTCCTGAGTACGTTGATAAAGCGATTTATACAGGTCTTCCATTTTATCTAACGACAGCTTTTGACTGTTCCAGGCATCCCGTTTTGACGCCATTTTCTGGAAGATCTCTTTCTGCTCAATCACTTGCTGTTGATAGTTTTTTTCGTCCGCCAGCGCCGCCAGATATTGCTGACGTAAACCGACTTTCAGCTCGCCCAACACTCGTCCGGTCTGGCTTTGGATCGACTGAACATCGGCCTCGGCTTTTAAAATAGCGGGATTTTTTGGCCCATAGACTTTACGCTGTTCGGACAACGTTCGTTGCGCCTGAATCAACGCAATGCGCAAATCCTGGATCTGAGCGTGGTTAGAGACCGAAGGCAGCGAGATAACGCTCTCAATGGACTTACCTCCCCCGTTCACCTCGTTATAGACGGATTCAGCGGCAACCCGACGCTGGGTCGCATCGGCCAGGCGATTAGTTACGATACTTAACTGCTCGGTTTCAAAACCATCGATACCGCGGAAGGTCAGCAGCCCGGCATTTTTCAGATAGCTGTCCATCTCGTCTTTTTGCTTAGCTATCGACTTCTGAATCTCTTCCATTTTTTCAAAATTCAGTTCGCGAGCTTTCTCCACCTTCAGACGTTTCTGCTCCACCGTGTAGTTGATGAAAGCCTGCGCGACGCCATTCGCAATGTCAGCCGCTACCTGTGGGGACGTTGATTCATAGGTAATAGACGCCAGGTTCGTCGTACGAATACCAATGACATTCAGATTTTTCGCCAGCGTTTTCAGCGCTTGCTCCATTCTCAGTTGCCGACTTTCATTGCTATCAGCCCCCTGAGCACCGGCTTTTTCCCCGGTAAACTCCGGGTTTTCATCCAGCTTCATATCACGTACGGCTTGCTCCAGCACAATACGTGAATGCATCAACGCATATTGTGTTTCGTAGTAACCACTGCGTGTTGAATCGAAACCATCAACCTGTGGAAACGGAGAAACGTTATCAGCCTGCGCCTTAATCAGCACCGTCGCCGTTGAAACATACTTTGAGGACATCATGCTGATTAACGGATACGCGACGACCCCGGCAACGATACCGGCCAGCGCGATTTTCCAGGCGTTCTTTTTCAGCTCTTTGGCAAAGCGGGAGAATTCGACACTGCTTTCTCGTTTTTTGCCGTTTTCCACTATTGATAGTTTCATCGTCAGAAGAACCCCATGCCAATAATCACGACATCCCCAGGATGAACAGAGTGCGTTAAATCGACATTCTCAAGCAGCTGATTGCTCCCTGACAGGCGAATGTTGATATCTTTTCGGTCAGCACGATCTGTAAATCCACCCGCCTGCGCAATAGATTTCTCGACGGTAAGCCCTGGCTCATAAGCGAAGCCATTTGGACTTTTTACCTCACCTGAAACATAGTATTTGCGGAACTCGGCAATACTCACCGTCACCATTGGAGATGTAAAATAATCTCCGGTCAGGCGTTGAGTTAATTCTTTAGTCACTTGATCAACGGTTTTATCTTGTAATTTAAGAGCACCAACAAACGGGAAATTAATTTCCCCGCTCTTATCCAAAATAAACCGCATCGTCATATCGGGTTGACCATGAACAGCGATATTGACCGTATCCCCCGCCCCAAGTCGGTAATCCTGCTGAACAGTAGCAGGATCGTCCATTAATCGCGGGCTGGACGCTGTGCATCCGACCAACAGGATACTGAATAGCAAAACCGCGCACAGTTCTATTATTTTCATTTTAGATCTGAACCTTAGCTTTAAGCATAATCATAGAATTATCATAACCCAACGTTCTAATGACTTCCTGATTGTCGTTGGGACCGATATAAAACGAGTCAGTATCCTTATTCGAATTTAATGTATCTATCTGATATTTAATCTCAAAATTAACCGACGGTGTGTAGTCATAGCTCATGGTGACGCTAAACACGCCATCTTTATCATGCCGATCCTTGTTCTGTTTTTTATAGTCTTCCGAAGTGAATGAGTAGTCCAATAAAGTAGAAAAACGAGTACCTAACCAGAAATGCTGGTAAGAAAGGCCATACTGGGTCACTAAAATATATCCCCCAACTTCCGATGGGTCTTTAATGCTTTGCGCAGAGTGGGCCGTGAAAACAGACTGCTGTAACGGCTTCCACTCCGCTTTTATGTCCCAGTTTAGACCATTAAAATCATGCGAGTTTGCGTTGTTTTCAAATGTTTTATAAAGCCATGAAATATTCATGTCGACATTGGTTTTCCCCGTCAACTGCGACTTCAGGCCATACAGCAAATAATACTCATTAGTGTCTTTTTCTGAGTTGTTATCATAACGACGCTGGTTAGTAATAAAGCTATAGCGAAAGCGCGTTCTGGATGAGTATTGGTCAAAAACTTCCGCTATCAGGCTATTTTCATGCCATTCCTGTTCCTGAATATAATTGTAGAAGTCCTCACTGCTGTCCCGAACATCAGAGGTGTTACCGAAAGTCAGTTTTTTGTATAACAACGCCAGTTCCGCTTTGCCGCGACCATCAGGCGCACCGTAGCTGTAGCGTAATTCACTATTGATAAAATTCGTCGTCAGCGGAGATTTAATCCCATACTGCTCGAACTGACTAGGTAAAAAACCCTCGGTGATGTCACGACCGCGGGATTCATGCCCAAGAGAATCCTCCAGATTGAGGGTTAAGCCATGCTTGAGCCCATACCGCCAGGCACCGTTAAAACGGAAAAAATGATCGTTGTAGTTATCAGCAGAATCGCTTGAGTAGTTACGATAATCCCCAGAGTACATCAGCAAATACTTATCCTGACCACGCTCTCCAATCATACTCAGAACGGGCGCCGCACTCTGAAACGAGGAACCGATAGCATCGCTGCTATGTGGCTGATAAGACACGTTATCATTATAACCATAGTCCACAGCGACCTTGCCCTGGAAGTCTATCCCCGCAAAGCCAATGTGTGATTTCGGTGTTAAATCAGCCCATGCGGACTGCGATATCACGATTCCGGTAATAACGAGTAATTTAGTATGCATTCTTACCGACAAATCCTTTGAAAATAGTTTTAATAATAATTTTTATATCCAGCCATAACGACCAATTTTGAATGTACTCAATATCGTACTGAACCCTTTTTTCCATCTTATAAAGCGCATCGATCTCCCCGCGGAATCCGTTGATCTGCGCAAGCCCAGTGATCCCTGGCTTAACTTTATGGCGAATCATGTAATTTTCGACCTGTTTGCGGTACTGCTCATTATGCGTAACCGCATGAGGTCTGGGACCGACAATCGACATACTTCCCTGCAAAACATTAATAAATTGCGGAAGTTCATCCAGCGAAGTGCGGCGCAAAAAGCTCCCGAATTTGGTTACCCGCGGATCGTTTTTAGTGGCCTGAATAACCGTATCGGAATTCTCCATGACGCGCATAGAACGAAACTTCCAGACCTTAATTTTTTGCCCACTCAAGCCATAGCGGTCCTGTTTGAAAAAAACCGGCCCACGGGACGTGAGTTTGATACCAATGGCAATCGCCAGCATCAGGGAGGAAATCATCACCATAATGATGCTGCCAAGAACCAAATCTTCCGCCCGCTTAATAAACGAGCCCGCCCCTTCGAACGGTGAACTAAAGATACCGATAGTTTGCAGATTGTGGATGGAGCGTAACTTGGACATGTTGTTACTGTAGGTATAAAAGTCAGGGACAATATAGGTATCTACGGTGGTGTCTGACATCATGGCCAAAAAGTGACGAATGCGATGTAAAGCAACCATCGGTAAAGCAATATAGATTTCGTCTATGTTTCCCTTCTTGGCTTCCTCGACCAGATTGATCACCGGACCACGAAAGGGGCTTTTAACCTTATCAACGACATCGCCACAGCGAGATAAGGCGCGCTCATCATAAAAGGCCAGATCTAATGTGATATTGGCGTATTCATTCATTAGCGCGGTTTCTGCGGCCAGACCATTGTCGGTCAGACCAATAATCGCCACGCGTATACTCTTTTTCGTTGAATACTTAAAAATAAAAAAACGAATGTAGTAAAGAAAAGGTAATGGAATGAAGTACCAGTAAATAATAGCTGAATAAAAAGGGGAAGGCAGTCTGTCTAAGTAGCCCAGTGACTCAGGTTCAGCCACCGTCATACTGACCAGTTCGTTAAAAAAAATCGCCAGCAGCGTACAAAAAACCAAGCGCTTTTGATTACGTAAACCGATCGTCTTAATCTTTTGCTGGTACATTTTAATGTATTCAGCAAACAGCAAGAAAAAGATTGAGAAGAGAAGACTCAAAATGGCAATGGTGTTAAAGGGCACCAAACCCAGCAGATGGGCGCTAAAAATTAACGTCACATTGATAACAATGAAATCGACCAGTTTTAAAAAGACTGGATATCCTTGGCTGCTAATCTTTAGCGATTTTTTAAGCATATCTCAGCCCATTATTTATTGATCTTTAATTGTTTTTTTCTCATTTCATGTTGCTAATTATATCACAAGTCTAAAAAACGCAATGGTACATTGTCAGTAAATGTAAAAAATAATACTCATTACTGTGACAACACTCCCCAGTGAAATCGTATCTATATGATTTTAGTGCAGATGACATCAATAGAAGTTTTATCTACCTCAGCAAAAAGATAACCTTTAACAACATTTTTGCTATTGACAGATAACATCTCATGGTCTATGAAAAAGTGTTTTATGTATGATAAATTGCACAAAAGTATTGTTTCAGTGACGTTGAATCACCTTAGAGTTGCTGTTTAATACCGTAATTAAAATAAAAAACAGCTGCCTTACGACAACATTTCAAATGATATTAATAATACAATTAATTACTTTTTATTATAATTAAACAACAAATATCATCGCCATGAATACCTCATACGGTAACGCTTAAAAAGCGTACCCGAACCCTCAGCCCACCTAATGTCTCACTACGCGTTAGCTGAGGATGCGTGCGATGCAGACGAGCAATATCATTGACCAGCGCCAGGCCGATCCCGGCGCCTGGGACATTGCCTACGTTATCAAGACGATGAAACGGTAGCAGAGCCTGATGAACCATCTGCTCATCTATGCCCGGCCCGCTATCTTCGACCACCAGCACCACGGCCTCTCCTTCTCGTTGCAGTCGGGCGGTCACCATCCCCTGCGACGGCGTGTATTTCAGTGCGTTATCCAGCAGATTCCCACACAGCTCGCCGAGCAGCACTTCATCTCCCTCGACCCACACCGCGTCCTGTTCCCCTTCATAGCCCAGATCGATCCCTTTACTACGCGACTGCGCCAGTCGGGTAAAACAGCTGGTTTGCACCACCTCATACAGATTAACCGGCGAGAAATGCCTTTCCCCCTGCTCCTTGCGCTTCACCGCAGACAGCTGCAACAGTCTCTCCGTCAGTTGAATGGTATTATCGAGCGTGCTACTCATGGCTTGTAAACTCTCATACCATTGCCGCGGTTCGGCGCTGGCGAGAGCCACCGATGCCTGAGTTTTCAGTACCGCCAACGGCGTTTTGAGCTGATGGGAAGCATCCGCGCTGAAGCGCTCCTGGCGAGAGATCAGACCGCGAAGTCGGTCCAGATAACGGTTGAATGCCACAATCAGCAGACGGGTTTCCGACCATGGCAGCAGCTCCGGCAGCGGCGTCAGCAGGCCTGGCTCACGACGCACCATCAGCGATGACAGCTGGCGCATCGGGCGTAGCACCCGGCGCAGCAGCCAGCCAACCAGCACCAGAGTCAGTAGCACCAGCAGCCCTTGCGAAACCCACGAGGAAAACAGCAGCTGTCGCGCCAGATAACGCCGCGATTGCAGCGTTTCGGCAACATAAATCTCCGCCATGCCGACAATGCCGCCTTCGTTGACGGGCTGCAGCAGACGTGCCACGCGGATTGCCTCACCGCGATATTCGGTGTGATAAAACCATGCCAGCGCCGGGTAAAGACGCGTGCGCGAGGTGGCAGGCGGCATCGCCGGTAAATCGTCATAACCCGAGATAACCTTCCCCGCCGGATCAACCACTTTGTAATACAGTCGGTCGTTCATATTCAGTTCAAAGCTGTCCAGCACCACCCATGGCACGTTCACTTCCAGCTGTTTATTGCGCACCACCAGCCGCTCGGAGACGGTCCTGGCGGATGAGAGTAGTGTCCGGTCATACGCCTGGGTCGCCGCCTGTAGCGCACTGACATAGCTGTTGAATGCCGACAGGCCCCACAGCAACATTAGCGGCAGGCCCAGAAACATCAGCAGTTGCAGGTACAACGATTGGGGTTTAACCCACTTCATCGCTACGCTCCAGCACATAGCCCAGACCACGCAGCGTAGCAATACGCACATCGCTTCCCTGTAGCTTTTTACGTAAGCGATGGATATACAGCTCAATGCTTTCGGGACTAACCTCATCACTCAGGCTGAAGACCTGCTCAAACAACTGCTGACGTGAAACCGGCCGCAACCGACGGTACATCAGCACCGTCAACAGCGCCTGTTCACGTGGCGTGAGCGCCAACGGCTGCCCCTGCAACAGAAAATAGCCTTCATCGTGAAACGCCAGCTCCCCCAGTTGCTGTATGCCTTGCACCTGTCCCGCACTGCGACGCAGCAAGGCCCGCAGCCGGGCATCCAGTTCTTCGATTTCAAACGGCTTTGCCAGATAATCATCGGCTCCGACGTTCAACCCTTTCACCCTATCGGCCACCGCGCTACGCGCCGTCAGCAGCAGGACAGGAAGCGTCTGCCCGCGTTTGCGCAGCCGCTGAACGACTTCCAGGCCATCCAGACCGGGCATATTGATGTCCAGCACCGCCAGCGCATACGTTTCGCTATGTAAAAGATGGTCGGCTGCCAGGCCATCAAACACACAGTCAACGGCAAAACCGTTTTGCACCAGCGCTTTCTCCAGCCAGTGAGCTAACTCACGGTTATCTTCCGCTAATAAGAGACGCATATCACATCCTGTAAAGTTTCTGCCGCATTGAAAGGGAATTGAAAGGTTAATGTTTTAACAATCACGCAACCGAACTGCTACACATCGGCTCACATAATCACAAAAATCTTCTTCCGTACCTGAAAATCCGGTTTTCCGGTGTGAGGATAAACAATGAAAAAACAGTTATTTCGTACCCTTACTGCAAGCATTTTACTGATGAGTACCTCTGTACTGGCGGAACAAGCGCCGTCGCGCACTGAATGTATCGCCCCTGCTAAACCCGGCGGTGGTTTCGATCTCACCTGTAAGCTGATTCAGGTGAGTTTGATGGAAACCGGCGCTATCGAAAAACCGATGCGCGTGACCTACATGCCCGGCGGCGTTGGCGCTGTGGCCTATAACGCGATTGTTGCCCAACGCCCGACAGAAGCGGGCACCGTGGTGGCCTTCTCCGGCGGCTCCTTGCTGAATCTGTCACAAGGTAAATTTGGCCGCTACGGCGTGGATGATGTCCGCTGGCTGGCCAGTGTGGGTACCGACTACGGCATGATTGCCGTACGTCAGGACGCGCCATGGAAGACGCTGAAAGATCTGCTGACAGCCATGGAAAAAGATCCCAACAGCGTGGTCATTGGTGCTGGCGCCTCTATCGGTAGCCAGGACTGGATGAAGTCGGCGCTGCTGGCGCAAAAAGCCAATGTCGATCCGCACAAGATGCGCTACGTGGCCTTTGAAGGCGGTGGCGAACCGGTTACCGCATTGATGGGAAATCACGTACAGGTGGTTTCCGGCGATCTCAGTGAGATGGTGCCTTACCTCAGCGGCGACAAAATACGCGTGCTCGCGGTGTTCTCTGAAGAACGCCTGCCGGGTCAGTTAGCCAATGTGCCAACCGCCAAAGAGCAGGGTTACGACCTGGTGTGGCCGATCATTCGTGGCTTCTACGTTGGACCAAAAGTCAGCGACGCCGAGTATCAGTGGTGGGTTGATGCCTTTAACAAACTCCAGCAGACCGATGAGTTTAAAAAGCAGCGCGATCTGCGCGGTCTGTTTGAGTTCAACATGAGCGGTAAACAGCTCGACGACTACGTGAAAAAGCAGGTCACGGATTATCGTGAGCAGGCGAAAGCCTTCGGTCTGGCGAAGTAAACGCAGAGGCAAAGATGATGAGCGATCGTATTTTCGCAGGTATCTGGCTGTTGCTCTGCATAGCCGGGCTGTTCGTGGCCTGGCAAATCAGCAGCGAATACAGCTATGAACCCGTAGGGCCGCGTCCCTTCCCGCTTGGCATTATCAGTCTGATGCTGGTCTGCGCCGTGGCGCTGCTGTTGCGCCATCCGGACACCATCAGTTGGCCCCGTCGCCACGTGCTGCAAAAGCTGCTGACGATGGTCATTGTTCTGTTGATGTACGCCTGGGGTTTTGAGTGGCTCGGTTTTCCCATCGCCACCGCCATTCTCACCGTGGTGATTGGCATGCTGTTCGGCGCAACCATCCCGGCTGCGGGTATTTCCGGCGCGGTGCTCGGCATTCTGCTGTGGTATGCCTTTGACCGACTGCTTGACGTCACCTTACCACTCGGCGCCTGGCTGGGTTAACGGAGAAACGATGGATACCTGGATTTATCTTTCTCAGGGTTTCGCGGTGGCAATGACGCCGGAAAACCTGGTCATCGCCTTGATAGGCTGTTTTGTCGGCACCATTGTGGGTTTGTTGCCTGGCCTTGGGCCGATCAACGGCGTGGCGATTCTGCTGCCGTTGGCCTTTGCGCTGCATCTGCCCGCAGAATCCGCGCTGATCCTGCTGGCTACAGTCTACATAGGCTGTGAATATGGCGGGCGCATCTCCTCCATTCTGCTGAATGTTCCTGGCGATGCGGCGGCGATTATGACCGCTCTGGATGGCTACCCGATGGCGCAGCAAGGACGCGGCGGCGTGGCGCTCTCTATCTCGGCGGTCAGCTCTTTCTTTGGTTCGCTTATCGCCATCGGGGGCATCATTCTGTTTGCCCCGGCGTTAGCCCAATGGTCGCTGGCCTTCGGTCCGGCGGAATACTTTGCCTTAATGGTTTTCGCCATTGCCTGTCTCGGCAGCATGATGGCGCAAAATCCGCTGAAATCATTTCTGGCAGCGCTTATCGGTCTCGGACTTGCGACCGTCGGCGTAGACGCCAACACCGGGGTTTATCGCTTTACTTTTGACAGTGTCCATCTCTCCGACGGTGTGCAGTTTATCGTGGTGGTGATTGGGCTGTTCTCTGTCTCTGAAATACTGTTAATGCTGGAACATACCAGCAGTGGCCAGACGCTGGTGCGTAAAACGGGCCGCATGTTGTTCAACGCCAAAGAAGGTGCACAGTGCGTAGGGGCCACCCTGCGTTCATCAGTGATTGGCTTTTTCGTCGGCGTTCTGCCTGGCGCTGGCGCCACCATTGCCAGTGCCATCACCTACATGACCGAGAAAAAGCTCAGCGGCAACAGCGACAGCTTTGGCAAGGGGGATATTCGTGGCGTAGCGGCGCCAGAAGCCGCCAATAACGCCTCGGCTTGTGGCTCTTTTATTCCGATGCTGACGCTCGGCGTGCCGGGATCCGGTACCACGGCGGTGATGATGGGCGCGCTGACGCTGTACAACATCACCCCGGGGCCAGCCATGTTTACCGAGCAGCCGGATATCGTTTGGGGGCTGATTGCGGCGCTGCTAATTGCTAACGTAATGCTGCTGGTGATGAACATTCCGCTGATCGGTCTGTTTACCCGCATGCTGACCATCCCGCTGTGGTTTTTAGTACCGGCTATCGCGGCAGTTTCCGCGGTTGGCGTGTACGCCGTTCACAGCACCACCTTCGATTTGGTATTGATGGTCGCCCTCGGCGTGCTGGGCTACATCCTGCGTAAAATGCACTTCCCAATGTCGCCATTGATTCTGGGCTTCGTTCTCGGGGAAATGCTGGAGCAGAACCTGCGCCGGGCGTTGTCTATCAGTAACGGCAGTATGGATATTCTGTGGGCCAGCGGCGTGGCGAAAGTGCTGCTGGTGATGGCGGTACTGGTTATCGTGGTCCCGCCGGTGCTGCGCATGATCCGTAAACGCAACAGCAAACCGCAGGTGGATATCGGTTAATAATATGCCGGATGGCGTTGCACTT
>NZ_JAOWHY010000048.1:227274-261400 GCF_030332375.1 Citrobacter sp. Cpo148 | reverse complement strand
GGATAAGTGCAACGCCATCCGGCATTTTTATTTTCCGCGCAGCCCCTGCGTTCCTTCCAGCACATGTTCAACAAACCGTGTCAGCTTAGGCAACGGACGCAAATCCTGTCGCCACAGCAAATGAATTGGCCGCGGCTGCGGCGTAAACCCTTCCAGGATCCGAATCAATTTCCCCGTAGCCAGTTCTTGCGCCAGCAGCACCTCAGGTTGTAATAACAGCCCAGCCCCCGCTACTGCCGCCATACGCAGGCCATGACCATCGTTACAGCGCAGGATCGCATCGCGCTTCCATCTGAACTCCCCCGTCACGCCAGGCAGTATCCACTCGTTTCGAGCCGTCCACACGGTATGAGACAGGCACAGATGATCCACCAGATCCGCGGGCGTCCGGGGGGTGCCATGACGGGCAAGATAATCTGGCGAAGCACAAATTGCCATACGGTAGGGACACAGGTATTTCGCCACCACGTCAGTCTGATGGATATCGCCAATGCGGATCGCCAGATCGACACCTTCATTCACCAGATCAACCATCCGGTTGGTGAGATCCAGTTCAATACGCACCTCTGGCCAGGTCTGTAAAAACGCAGCGGCCAGCGGCGAGATCACGCAAGCGCCAAAAGAAGTGGGCGCGCTAATGCGCAGCGTCCCCGCAGGTGCCAGCCGCAGACGCTCTACCGAACGTTCGGCTATCGATACCTGCTCC
Organism: Citrobacter sp. Cpo148; assembly: GCF_030332375.1. NCBI lineage: Bacteria > Pseudomonadati > Pseudomonadota > Gammaproteobacteria > Enterobacterales > Enterobacteriaceae > Citrobacter > Citrobacter sp. Cpo148. The sequence continues at coordinate 260,694 of NZ_JAOWHY010000048.1, read as the reverse complement.
AGCACGCGACGGGCTTCTTCAAAATAGACGCGTCCGGCATCGGTCAGACTCTGGCGGCGCGTATTGCGCTCCAGCAAACGCGTGCCGAGCTGCGCTTCCAGTTGGGTGATATATTTTCCCACCATCACCGCAGACATCTCGAGCCTCGTCGCCGCAGAAGTAAAGCTCCCACTCTCCACCACGGCGACAAACGTTTCCATGCCGCGCAGTTTATCCATATTACAAACCCCTGGTTAGTAATCATCTAACTTTTAGCCAGTTTATCTGATTTCATTTTCATTAAAGAATAGCGGCTCACACTATTGTGGAGGTGGTTATGAAAATCGTCATTATTGGTGCCAGTGGTACAGTGGGTCGCGCAGTTACAGAAGCATTGAGCCGTAAACATGAGGTGGTCCGCGTGGGTCGCACTCAGGGTGATTACCAGGTCGATATCACCTCGCAGGAGAGTGTCGAGGCCTTGTTTGAAAAAGTCGGTCGGGTAGATGCGATCGTTTCCGCCACCGGTAATCTGTTCTTTGGGCCGCTGTCGACCATGACCGACCAGGACTTTAATCAGGGGCTTCAGGATAAGCTATTAGGCCAGATACGCCTGGCATTAACCGGGCAGCATTTCCTGAATGATGGCGGATCGATAACGTTAATTAGCGGCATTATCGCCCACGAGCCCATCGCCCAGGGGACAAACGCCGCAACGATCAATGCCGGGCTGGAAGGATTTGTTCGCGCCGCGGCCTGTGAACTGGGCCATGGTCAACGCATTAACCTGATAAGTCCGACCGTGCTGAGTGAGTCCGCCGAAGCTTACGACAGTTTCTTCCCGGGCTTTGAAAGCGTGCCAGCCACCACCGTCGCCAACGCCTACCGCCGCAGTGTGGAAGGCATCCAAACCGGGCGTATTTATAAAGTCGGTTACTGACTTTGCCGCTGCCGTTGACACATCACCAGCGGCAGCGTGATTAACCCACTGTTTTAAAATACTTTATCTTTTTCCTCGCATTAACCCACACCCTTCATAATGTTAAATAATTGTTGCTTTTGATCACAAATAATAAACAAACAAGCTCATTCTGTGCGCGTTTTTCAAAAATGTAGATATTTTTAATTTATGGCTACGAAACGAGCTGCGCCATATCTCCCTGACAATCTACTGAGAGGAACGATTTGATGAACGCACTGACTGCCGTAAAACCGAACGCTGAAGATCCAGCCCAGCACTACAGCGGTTTCACGCTGAAACCGTCAGCCCAATCCCCACGCCTGCTGGAGCTGACTTTTTCTGCTGAGACCACTGAGCAATTTCTGCAGGCCGTCGCGCAGTGGCCGGTTCAGGCGCTGGAATACAAATCCTTCTTGCGCTTCAAAGTGAGCAAGATCCTCGACGACCTGTGCGGCAATCAGTTACAGCCCCTGCTGCTGAAAACCCTGCTCGATCGTGCCGAAGGCGCACTGCTAATCAATGCCGTTGGCGTAGATGACGTGGCGCAGGCGGAAGAGATGGTCAAGCTGGCAACGGCGGTAGCGCACCTCATCGGACGCTCTAATTTTGATGCGATGAGCGGTCAATATTACGCTCGTTTTGTGGTGAAAAACGTCGATAACTCAGACAGCTATCTGCGCCAGCCTCACCGAGTGATGGAATTGCACAACGACGGAACCTACCTCGAAGAAATCACCGATTACGTGCTGATGATGAAGATCGACGAGCAGAACATGACCGGCGGTAACTCGCTGCTGCTGCACCTCGACGACTGGGAGCATCTGGATCAGTACTTTACCCATCCTCTGGCACGTCGCGCCATGCGCTTTGCCGCACCGCCAAGCAAAAACGTCAGTCAGGAAGTGTTCCATCCGGTATTTGACGTTGACCAGCAGGGCCGCCCGGTAATGCGCTACATCGACCAGTTCGTCCAGCCAAAAGACTATGAAGAAGGCGTCTGGCTGAGCGACCTGTCCGATGCGCTGGAAACCAGCAAGAGCATTATTTCCGTTCCGGTTTCAGTGGGTAAATTCCTGCTGATCAACAACCTGTTCTGGCTGCACGGGCGCGATCGTTTCACTTCGCATCCGGACTTGCGCCGCGAACTGATGCGCCAGCGTGGTTATTTTGCGTACGCGACCAACCACTACCAGACCCATCAGTAAGCGCGAAGGAAAAGCGGATGTATGATTTTGTGATTATTGGCGGCGGCATTATCGGCATGTCGACCGCCATGCAACTGATTGATGTCTATCCGGACGCCAAAATCGCGCTACTGGAAAAAGAGTCTGGCCCGGCCTGCCACCAGACGGGCCACAACAGCGGCGTCATTCATGCCGGGGTCTATTACACCCCCGGCAGCCTGAAGGCACAGTTTTGCCTGGCCGGAAATCGCGCCACAAAAGCCTTTTGCGACCAAAACGGCATCCGCTACGACGTCTGCGGAAAAATGCTGGTTGCCACCTCCGCTCTGGAAATGGAGCGCATGCGCGCGCTTTGGGATCGCACCGCCGCTAACGGTCTGGAGCGCGAATGGCTGAATGCGCAGGAACTTCGCGAGCGTGAACCCAATATCACCGGACTGGGCGGCATTTTTGTCCCGTCGAGCGGGATTGTCAGCTACCGCGAAGTCACCGCCGCGATGGCGAAGATTTTCCAGGCCAAAGGCGGTGAAATTATTTACAACGCCGAGGTCAGCGCGCTGAAAGAGCATGCTGCAGGCGTGATTGTCCGTACCCGTCAGGGCCAGGAATATGAAGGCGCGACGCTGATTAGCTGTTCTGGCCTGATGGCGGACCGACTGGTAAAAATGCTCGGCGTTGAACCTGGCTTTATCATCTGTCCGTTCCGGGGCGAATATTTCCGCCTGGCGCCAGAACATAATCAGATAGTTAACCATTTGATCTACCCCATCCCCGACCCGGCGATGCCGTTTCTCGGCGTTCATTTGACCCGGATGATTGACGGCAGCGTCACCGTCGGCCCCAACGCGGTACTGGCATTTAAACGTGAAGGCTATCGTAAACGTGACTTCTCGCTCAGCGATACGCTGGAGATCCTCGGCTCTTCTGGTATTCGCCGCGTGCTGCAAAACAACCTGCGCTCAGGGCTTGGTGAAATGAAGAATTCGCTGTGCAAAAGCGGTTATCTGCGGCTGGTACAAAAGTACTGCCCGAGCCTGACGCTTAAGGATCTGCAACCTTGGCCTGCGGGCGTACGGGCACAGGCGGTGTCACCTGATGGCAAGCTTATCGACGATTTTCTGTTTGTCACCACGCCACGCTCAATTCACACCTGTAACGCCCCTTCTCCGGCAGCAACGTCGGCAATCCCTATCGGCGCACATATTGTCAGCAAAGTTCATGCGCTGCTGGAGAACCAGAGTAACCCCGGACGCACGCTGCGTGCGGCACGTAGCGTGGAGACATTACACGCCGCATTTACCCGTTAAACCGATTAAGACAGGAAGCAATCATGCAACTTAACGATCCAACATTATTTCGCCAGCAGGCACTAATCAACGGCAACTGGCGTGACGCCAACAGCGGCGAGACCATCGCAGTGACCAATCCCGCCAACGGTCAGCAATTGGGTAGCGTACCTAAAATGGGGGCAGATGAAACCCGCGAAGCGATTAACGCCGCTAACCGCGCCCTGCCGGCCTGGCGTGCGCTGACCGCCAAAGAGCGAGCCAATATCCTGCGCCGCTGGTTCAACCTGATGATTGAGCATCAGGACGATCTCGCCCGCTTGATGACCCTGGAACAGGGTAAACCGCTGGCGGAGGCCAAAGGCGAAATCACCTATGCAGCCTCATTTATTGAGTGGTTTGCCGAAGAGGGCAAACGCATCTATGGCGATACGATCCCTGGCCATCAGGCCGATAAGCGTCTGATCGTCATCAAGCAGCCGATCGGCGTTACCGCCGCAATTACGCCGTGGAATTTCCCCTCAGCGATGATCACCCGTAAAGCCGGTCCGGCGCTGGCAGCAGGCTGTACGATGGTGCTTAAACCCGCCAGCCAGACCCCTTACTCCGCACTGGCGCTGGCGGAACTGGCTAATCGCGCCGGGATCCCGGCTGGCGTTTTCAGCGTGGTGACTGGTTCTGCGAGCGCAGTCGGCAACGAGCTAACAGGCAACCCGCTGGTACGCAAGCTGTCATTTACCGGCTCGACCGAAATCGGCCGTCAGTTAATGCAGCAGTGCGCCAAAGACATCAAAAAGGTATCGCTGGAGCTGGGCGGCAATGCGCCATTTATCGTCTTTGACGATGCCGATCTCGATAAAGCCGTGGAAGGTGCGCTGGCATCGAAGTTCCGTAACGCCGGGCAAACCTGCGTCTGCGCCAATCGCCTGTACGTACAGGACGGCGTGTATGAGCGTTTTGCTGAAAAACTCCAGCAGGCGGTGAGCAAGCTGCATCTCGGCGATGGTCTGCAACCTGACGTCACCACCGGACCGCTGATCGACGAGAAAGCGGTTGCCAAAGTGCAGGAACACATCGCCGACGCTCTGGATAAAGGCGCACGCATTATCGCGGGCGGTAAACCTCATGCACTCGGCGGTAACTTCTTCCAGCCCACCATTCTGGTAGATGTGCCTGATAACGCGAAGGTCGCCAAAGAAGAAACCTTCGGCCCGCTGGCTCCGCTGTTTCGTTTTAAAGACGAAGCTGACGTCATCGCTCAGGCCAACGACACCGAGTTTGGTCTGGCCGCCTATTTCTACGCCCGTGATTTAAGCCGCGTCTTCCGCGTTGGCGAAGCGCTGGAGTACGGCATCGTCGGGATTAACACCGGCATTATCTCCAACGAAGTCGCCCCGTTTGGGGGGATAAAAGCCTCCGGTCTTGGCCGTGAAGGATCGAAATACGGCATCGAAGACTACTTAGAAATCAAATATATGTGCATCGGCCTTTAATAAAACAAATACTGGAGAACACCTGATGAGCACCAACAAAGAACTTATGCAACGTCGCAGCAACGCCGTTCCCCGTGGCGTAGGCCAGATCCACCCTATTTTTGCCGAGCGGGCAGAAAACTGTCGGGTCTGGGACGTTGAAGGCCGTGAATTCCTCGACTTTGCTGGCGGTATTGCGGTGCTGAACACCGGTCACCTGCATCCGCAGATCGTCTCTGCGGTAGAAGCGCAGTTGAAAAAGCTGTCCCATACCTGTTTCCAGGTGCTGGCCTATGAGCCGTACCTGGAGCTGTGTGAAATCATGAATAAGAAAGTGCCGGGTGATTTCGCCAAGAAAACCCTGCTGGTGACCACCGGTTCTGAAGCGGTGGAAAACGCAGTGAAAATCGCCCGTGCCGCCACCAAGCGTACGGGGACTATCGCCTTTAGTGGCGCTTACCACGGTCGTACCCACTACACCCTGTCACTGACCGGGAAAGTCAATCCGTACTCCGCCGGAATGGGGCTGATGCCGGGCCACGTGTATCGCGCGCTTTATCCTTGCCCGCTGCACGGCATCAGTGAAGATGATGCTATCGCCAGCATTCACCGCATTTTCAAAAACGATGCCGCGCCAGAAGACGTCGCCGCCATCGTGATTGAACCCGTTCAGGGTGAAGGCGGCTTTTACGCGGCATCTCCTTCCTTTATGCAACGGCTGCGCGCCATTTGTGACGAACACGGGATCATGCTGATTGCCGATGAAGTACAGAGCGGTGCAGGCCGTACCGGTACGCTGTTTGCCATGGAGCAGATGGGCGTTGCACCCGATCTCACCACCTTCGCCAAATCCATCGCCGGAGGCTTCCCGCTGGCGGGCGTGACCGGACGCGCCGAAGTCATGGACGCAATCCCACCGGGCGGCCTGGGCGGTACCTATGCCGGTAACCCAATTGCCTGCGCCGCCGCGCTGGCGGTACTGAACATTTTCGAGCAGGAAAATCTGTTGCAAAAAGCCAACGAGCTGGGACAAACCCTGCGCGAAGGCCTGCTGGCTATCGCGGAAACCCATCGCGAGATTGGCGACGTACGCGGGCTTGGCGCGATGATTGCTATCGAACTGTTCGAAAACGACGACCACACGAAACCAGACGCCAAACTGACTGCGGAAGTGGTGGCGCGTGCACGCGAGAAAGGACTGATCCTGCTCTCCTGCGGACCTTACTACAACGTGCTGCGCATTCTTGTCCCGCTGACCATTGAAGATGCGCAAATCCGCCAGGGACTGGACATTATCGCCCAGTGTTTTGCCGAGGCAAAGCAGAGTTAAGCCCCCGAATAAAAACGGGAAATTGTAGGCCGGATAAAGCGCAAGCGCTGCCATCCGGCAATGTTGTGATGCCCGGTGGCGCTACGCTTACCGGGCCTACAGGTAAGGTGCAGGAAGCGACGTCAATAACAATAACGAGGTTTAAAGATGGGGCAAGTGTCACAATCACATGATTTAGGGGGCGGGCTGAAATCACGCCACGTCACCATGCTGTCTATTGCCGGGGTAATCGGCGCAAGTCTGTTCGTCGGTTCAAGTGTGGCGATTGCAGAAGCCGGTCCCGCAGTATTATTAGCCTATCTGTTCGCCGGATTGCTGGTGGTGATGATTATGCGCATGCTGGCCGAAATGGCCGTTGCCACCCCGGATACCGGTTCTTTTTCCACTTACGCCGATAAGGCCATTGGCCCGTGGGCGGGTTACACCATCGGCTGGTTGTACTGGTGGTTCTGGGTGTTAGTTATCCCTCTGGAAGCGAATATTGCCGCCATCATTCTGCACTCCTGGGTACCGGGCATTCCTATCTGGCTGTTTTCTCTGGTTATCACGCTGGCGTTAACTGGCAGTAACTTGCTGAGCGTTAAAAATTACGGTGAATTCGAGTTCTGGCTGGCGCTGTGCAAAGTGATTGCCATTCTGGCGTTTATTACCCTCGGTGCGGCGGCGATTAGCGGTTTCTACCCTTATGCCGATGTTAGCGGAGTTTCACGCCTGTGGGATCAGGGCGGCTTTATGCCCAACGGTTTTGGCGCCGTGATCAGCGCGATGTTAATCACCATGTTCTCCTTTATGGGCGCAGAGATAGTTACCATCGCCGCCGCCGAATCCGATACCCCGGATAAACATATCGTTCGCGCCACCAACTCGGTTATCTGGCGTATCTCTATCTTCTATCTGTGCTCTATTTTTGTGGTGGTGGCGCTGATCCCGTGGAACATGCCGGGCCTGAAAGAAGTCGGTTCTTACCGCTCGGTGCTGGAGCTACTGCATATCCCGCACGCGAAATTGATCATGGACTGCGTCATTTTGCTGTCGGTGACCAGCTGTCTTAACTCCGCGCTGTATACGTCATCGCGTATGCTCTACTCCCTGAGCCGCCGTGGCGATGCCCCCGCCTTTATGGGTAAAACGAACCGCAGCAAAACACCTTATGTGGCGGTATTACTGTCGACAGGTGCTGCGTTCCTCACCGTCATCGTCAACTATTACGCCCCGGCCAAGGTGTTTAAATTCCTGATCGACAGCTCCGGTGCCATCGCGCTGCTGGTGTATCTGGTCATTGCCGTTTCTCAACTGCGGATGCGCAAAATCCTGCTGGCGCGAGGCGGTGAAATTAAACTGAAAATGTGGCTCTATCCGTGGCTTACCTGGCTGGTCATCGCGTTTATTATCTTTGTGCTGGTGGTCATGCTGTTTCGCCCGGCCCAACAGCTGGAAGTTATCTCTACCGGGTTGTTAGCCATAGGAATTATTTGCACCGTGCCCATTATGTCACGCTGGAAAAAACTGCTATCGTGGCAAAAAGCACCATTGCAAAATACGCATTAAACCTGTTCCCGGCGCAGGCCGGGAAATCCTTTCAGGAGTATGACCATGACCGCCATTCCCCAACCGACGGCCATTGATGGATACCGCTGGCTGAAGAACGACATCATCCGCGGTGTGTATCAGCCTGATGAAAAACTGCGTATGAGTCTGCTAACCTCACGCTATGAGCTAGGCGTGGGACCGCTGCGCGAAGCGCTTTCGCAGTTAGTTGCCGAGCGGTTAGTGACAGTGGTTAATCAGAAAGGGTATCGTGTCGCCCCGATGTCAGAGCAGGAGTTGCTCGATATTTTCGATGCCCGCGCCAATATGGAAGCCATGCTGGTCGCGCTGGCCATTGAACGCGGCGACGACGCCTGGGAAGCTGAAATTCTGGCGCGCGCGCATATGCTCAGTAAGCTTGAAGCCATTGACGCCAGCGAACAGATGCTCGACGAGTGGGATCAGCGCCATCAGGCATTTCACTCGGCGATTGTCGCTGGCTGTGGTTCACAATATCTGCTGCAAATGCGCGAACGGCTGTTCTCTCTGGCGGCGCGCTACCGGTTTATCTGGCTACGTAAAACGGTGCTGTCGGTTGAAATGCTGGAAGACAAACACGATCAGCACAAGACGCTGATTGAAGCGATTCTGGCACGTGATGCCGCGCGCGCCAGCGAATTAATGCGCCAGCATTTGCTGACGCCGATTCCGATTATTCAACAGGCTATGTCCGGTAAATTACTGACGCAATAAGCCTGAATAACATTACTGTTCCGGAATACGTAAAACCTGCCCAGGATAGATTTTATCCGGGCTTTTTAGCATTGGTTTATTCGCTTCAAATATCTGGTTATATAGGTTGGCATTACCGTAAACCTGTTTGGCAATAGCGCTCAGGGTATCCCCAGATTTCACGGTATAAAACTGGCTTTCGCTCGCGGGTGCAGAGGTTTTAACCTGATCATCTACGCTGGCGATACCAGAGATATTACCAATCGCGATCAGAATTTTTTCTTTTGCTTCCTGACTTAATCCATCACCAGAAACCGTGGCTTTGCCTTCGTTAATTTGCACGTCCACTTTATCCGCATCAGGGATGCCGGTTTTGTTCAGGTGTTCCTGCACTTTTTTTGCCAGATCGGCTGTGTCATGGTTTCCAGTGACCGCATCCCACAGTTTTTCACCTGCGTCTTTTACGAAATTGAAGAGTCCCATATCCACCTCGGTAATTAACAATCAACACCCAAAAGTGTAGCAGAGGAGAAAGGGACACAAAGAAAACGGCGCCGAAGCGCCGTAGTAGAAAGGAATTAATTACGCGTCTGTATCCAGAAGGCATGGATCAAACCAGGAATGTAGCCCAGCAGCGTCAGAACGATATTGAGGATAAATGCCCAGCCGAATCCCTTCCCCAGCAGCACGCCAAGCGGGGGCAGAATAATAGTAAAAACGATTCTCCAGAAACCCATACACACTCCCTACAAGCAAAAATTAATCATTGTTTAAAAAGAGATTTTATCTCTAAGAGTAGCCATTCTACCCAACTCTGCCAGTATTCCGCGGCTGTTTTACCCTCCTTTACGCTCTTTACGCTGGCGTACGTTGGTTACTTATTTTAGAATACGCTTAATTTAGATAATGCTTAAATACATATGACTGAACTTGAACAACTCCAGGCCAGCGCTGAACAGGCTGCCGCCCTGCTAAAAGCGATGAGTAACCCGAAACGGTTGCTGATTTTGTGCATGCTCTGTGGTTCACCCGGTACCAGCGCGGGTGAGTTAGCCCGTGTTACCGGCCTTAGTCCTTCCGCCACATCCCAGCATCTGGCGCGTATGCGTGAAGAAGGTCTGATAGAAAGCCAGCGCGATGCCCAGCGCATCCTCTACTCCATTAAAAATGCGGCCGTGAATTCGCTGATCGCCACATTAAAAACACTGTATTGCCCATAAGGAGCCATCATGACTATTGGGACGATTTCCCCACACGAGGCGCAGACACTGGTCGCGCAGGGTGCAAAACTGATTGATATCCGCGATGCTGACGAGTATCTGCACGAGCATATTCCTGAGGCTCATCTGGCGCCGTTACCCACGCTTGAGCAAGGATCGCTGCCAGCGAATTTACGCGCCGAGCAGGTGATTTTTCACTGCCAGTCAGGCAAACGTACACAAAATGCGGCAACAAAACTGAGCGTCATCGCCGCACCCGCGCAGGTCTGGTTGCTGGAAGGTGGAATTGACGGCTGGAAAGCCGCAGGTTTGCCGGTGGCGAAAGACAGTTCACAACCGTTACCGCTGATGCGTCAGGTGCAGATAGCCGCAGGCAGCCTTGCCCTACTCGGCGTTATTCTGGGCTATAGCGTTAGCAGCGCCTTCTTCCTGCTGAGCGGTTTTGTGGGCGCCGGGCTGATACTCGCTGGCGTAACCGGCTTTTGCGGTATGGCGCGATTACTGGACATCATGCCCTGGAACCGACGTACTCATTAAGCGGTAATCATTGAAACAGCACTGTACCCGCCGGTTGACGTGATCTATGGTGAGTTCTGCGATAAATGATAAATAAAGGAGCGCAACAATATGTTTAAACCTGGCGATCTGGTTCAACCGCGTATGGGCGGTCCAAAACTGAAGGTTGTTGAAGTCAATGACGATCAAATTGTGGCGGTACAAGCCAGTAATGAAAGCGGTGATAAATTCACGCTGAAAGCAGCTGATGTCACGCGATATACCGAAGAGGGTGATTTCGGCGTTTGCTGAAAATAAGCGGTGAGGATCTCCTCACCGCCTTCGCAATTAGATCAAAAAGTCATCAAGAGATTTACCGGCAGCCAGCGCCTGGGCAATTGGCTTCGGTGTGCGACCTTGTCCGGTCCATGTTTTCGTTTCACCATTGAGATCGATAAAACGATATTTCGCCGGGCGCGGTTGGCGTTTTGTAACTGAACGTGCCGTCGCAGGTGTTATGCTCAGCAGCTCCTCCGGGCTGATCCCGTCTGCCTGCATCTGCGCCAGCAAGGCATTAATTTTTGCCTGCTGTTCTGCACGTTGGCGCTGTAGCTGTTCTTCTTCATCGCGCCGTTCTTTGGTCACTACCCTGAATTTTTCAAGCATATCTTCCAGTACATCAACGGAAAATTCACGAGCCATTGCACGCAGCGAGCGGATATTATTTAAGTTTTTTAACATTGAACTCATATTAACAAAACCTCTTTAACGTAAAACATAAAAACGGTATTACGCTAAATATTGTATGCAACCAATTATTATATTTCCAGTCTAATTTATTCGTTTATCATTAAACAAATAGCCAACTCTGATATTTATAGCATCCATTCTGCTATCGCCCAGACAATATATTCTATTACCCTGATTGCAGCTTTGAATATACCTGCAAGGTATCTCAGCGCGTCACTTAAGAAACAAGCCACGGCATCTCGTGGAACCAACGAGTATACATATTGCACATCAGTCAACATTCAGAAAAGGAGCGCAAAAAATTCAGAAAAACAAGCAACAATAACTCTTTGATCTAAAAAGACTTTAATTAACACAGCAACGAAAACACCAAAACGAACAAAAAACAAACCATTACAGAGCATTTTATCGACAAAAAGATAATAAATAAAAATTTTCAGCTAGTTGCTAGTTATTATCCAGGCAGATATCCTATTAAAGCGCGAAAGCAGCAAGACAAATCACTAGCAGTTAAGGTATTCAAAACCTTTTTTCCCCTTTTTACAAGGAGCATTAACATGTTCTCTCCGCAGTCACGCTTGCGTCATGCAGTAGCAGACACGTTCGCGATGGTTGTTTATTGTTCTGTCGTGAACATGTTGATCGAAATATTCCTTTCTGGAATGAGCTTCGAACAGTCGCTGTATTCCAGATTAGTCGCTATCCCTGTCAACATACTGATCGCGTGGCCATACGGCATGTATCGTGATTTGTTCATGCGCGCGGCCCGTAAAGCCACGCAGGCAGGATGGGCAAAAAATCTGGCGGATGTGCTGGCTTATGTCACCTTCCAGTCGCCGGTGTATGTGATTATTCTGCTGACGGTTGGCGCAGACTGGCATCAGATTACGGCTGCAGTAAGTTCGAACATCGTGGTGTCAATGCTGATGGGCGCTGTCTATGGCTACTTTCTTGATTATTGCCGCCGCTTGTTTAAGGTCAGCAGCTATCATCAGGCTAAAGCCTGACACGCTTCTTCGCGACTGGCACTGCCAGTCGCGTTATTAGTTAGAATTAACGTCGCCAAACAGCCCGCTCAGATAACGTTCAAGCGCAATACGCGAGCTAAAGCCGTGCGGAATACCATAATGCTCATGAGTCTCTCCGGCTAAATACAGCGGGAATTGCTGGTAATGATCGCAAGTTTTAATATCCGTTGCCGGTTCCGCCAGCGAAGAGCTACGTTCTTTCAACGTGGGATGGATAATTAATGCGGTACGTCCCATGCGAGCTTCACGATTAACATACACATAATTTTCGCCACGCCGATAGCCGTACGTTTTCTGCGTCACTACATCAACGGTAAAGCCCACTTTTTCAAGTACGCGCGCCACCTCATCAGGTCGTAAATACATATTATTTTCCTCGTTATCTTTTACTGCGGGCTTACCTTACCTGATTCAGCATTAGCAACGCTTTCAGAAAAGTCCATAAACGAGTGAACACGATGAGACGAATATCTTAAGAACCGTACAGATTTATGTCAGCGCCAACCGCAGTTGGTAGGCCGCCTGTTGCGCCATTTCCGCCGAGCTGATATTGGTAAATGACAGCAATATTCCCCCCTTTCCTTCTGACGTTATTCGCCAGCGGCTTAGCGCCTGAACCGCTAACCCGGCCTGATTCGCTTTGCGCACCAGCGCAATATCATCTCCGTCTACACTCACCACCAGTTGAATCCCACCTTCCTGAGGAATGACGCTAAACCCTTGTTCGGTCAGGGCGTTTTCCATCCATTGTCGTCGTTCGGCATAATGCTGTCGCATACGTTTTAAGTGTCGCCAGAAGTGGCCGTCTCGCATGAAATCCGCCAGCGTTTGCTGCCATAGAACCGGGACGCTACAGGCCGTTAGCGCCGCTTGTTGGCGAAAGCGTTCAACCTGGGTCAGAGGCACCACCAGCCATGCCGTACGCAAAGCCGGAAACATCGATTTGCTGAACGTTCCGGCATAAATCACCCGCTGAGGCGCATCCAGACTTTTTAGCGGCGGCAACGGCTTACCGTGGTAACGAAATTCACTGTCATAGTCATCTTCGATTACCCACGCCTGCGCACGAGTCGCCCACTCCAGCAACTGGTGGCGACGGTCCAAAGACAGTGCTACCCCCAGAGGGCTTTGATGAGCGGGAGTGAGCAGTACAAAACGCGCCTGCGGGTAGTCGCGGATCCCGGCGCTGACATCCAGACCATCGGCATCCACCACTACCGGCATCAACTCAATGCGTTCCTGAGCCACCACGGGCCGGATCAGCGGAAAACCGGGATCTTCGACCCACATTCCCTCACCGGGATGCGCCAGAGCGCGCAGGATTAACGTCATTGATGCCGCATAGCCTGAAGTGATAAAAATCTGCTCTGGCTGGCATTCAATGCTGCGTGAAACGCGCAGATAATCAACAATTGCCTGGCGTAACACCCGTTCGCCACATACATCACCCACCGCCAGATCAAAACGCGTTTGGGTGCGTAAACGCCGTCCCATCACCCGTGCCCAGACTTCACGCGGAAAAAGATCGAGTGCGGGTAATCCCATCTGAAAAGGTTGCGGTCTGGGATTTTCTCCGGCGAAGATGGCAGGCGATGCAGGCACCCTTTCTGGTCGCAGTTGCTCACTGACAAACGTTCCTGCCTGTCCACGCCGCGCGAGCCAGCCTTGCGCCACCAGCTCTGCATAGGCATTTTCCACCGTCGAGCGTGATACTCCCAGCTCCTGGGCCCAGGTCCGGCTGGAGGGCAATCTGGTACCGGGCTTGAGTTCGCCTTTCTCAATTGCGTTTTTTAACTGACGGGCGATTTGCTGATAACGTGGCATTTATGGTCTGCTTTTTTGGTAACAATATGGCTCTCTGTTGCAGTCCATTATAGTGCTACATTGCGGGTCATCCAAACGAGGAGAAATACCATGACAATGTTACGCCAGCCCTATTACGAACTCAGTCCCGAAATCTATAACGCTCTGGTTCAGGCAAGCCAAGCGCTGGAAAACTGCGCGCTGGAACCTACGTTGACGGAACTGATTTACCTGCGGGTCTCGCAAATCAACGGCTGCGCCTTTTGTCTGGAAATGCACAGTAAAGCACTGCGCAAATCCGGTGTTGCGCAGGCCAAACTGGACGCACTGGCAGGCTGGCGGGTGAGTCACCACTTCAGCGAGCAGGAACGTGCGGCGCTGGCGTGGGCCGAATCGGTCACCCAGATTGCCACTACTCACGCCGAAGATGACGTTTATCTGCCGCTGCTAGACCATTTCAGCGCGAAAGAAATTAGCGACCTGACATTTGCCATTAGCCTGATGAACTGCTTCAACCGCCTGGCGGTGGGGATGCGCATGTGATTTTGCGCTGCCGGATGGCGGCATAAATGCCTTATCCGGCCTACGTTGTGCTCTCCTGTTGCCCGTAGGCCCGATAAGCTTAGCGCCATCGGGCAATTTATAACCACCCGTTAGCCTTCCCCCGCCACGCTCATCACCCCGCTCATCATCAATCTAAAATTCCCATATCTTGTATGGTTGAATCTTTTTAAAACTACATCTAGTATCTCTCCTATCAGGACACACACAACCCGACGCCCTTTATCGCGCCGATCCTTTATTTTTAAATGGAAATACGAATCATGCGTATTATTATTTACACTCGCAATAACTGTGTTCAGTGCCACGCCACCAAACGGGCAATGGAAAGCCGTGGTTTTGACTTTGAGATGGTAAACGTCGATTTACAGCCCGATTTGGCTGATAGCCTGCGCGATCAAGGGTTTCGCCAGCTACCGGTCGTGGTCGCGGGTGAAACCAGTTGGTCAGGATTTCGCCCGGACATGATCAACCGTCTGCATCCGGAACACCGTGTGGCCAGCGCATGAGTCAGCTCGTTTACTTCTCCAGCAGCTCCGAAAATACGCACCGCTTTATGCAGCGTCTGGGGCTGCCAGCCATCCGCATTCCGCTTAACGAACGCGAGCGGATACGGGTAGACGAACCTTACATATTAATCGTGCCGTCCTACGGCGGCGGCGGCACTGCTGGCGCGGTCCCAAGACAGGTGATCCGCTTTTTAAACGATACGCACAACCGGGCGTTAATCCGTGGGGTGATCGCCTCCGGCAATCGTAATTTCGGTGACGCCTACGGTCGCGCGGGTGATGTCATCTCACAAAAATGCGGCGTGCCGTGGCTCTATCGCTTTGAGCTGATGGGCACCCAAAGCGATATCGACAACGTTCGAAAAGGAGTGAGCGAATTTTGGCAACGACAACCGCAGAACGTGTAATGCAGCCAACGCTGGATTATCACGCCCTGAACGCCATGCTGAATCTGTACGATAAAGCCGGGCGCATTCAGTTCGACAAAGACCATCAGGCCGTGGAGGCCTTCTTTGCCGCCCACGTCCGCCCAAACTCGGTGGCGTTTGCCAGCCAGCAGGAGCGCCTGGAAACGTTGGTGGATGAAGGCTATTACGATGCCAGCGTGTTAGCCCGCTACGATCGCGCATTCGTGCTGAAGCTATTCGATCACGCCCACGCCAGCGGATTCCGTTTCCAGACGTTCCTCGGCGCATGGAAGTTCTACACCAGCTATACGCTGAAAACGTTCGACGGTAAGCGCTATCTCGAAGACTTTGAGGATCGGGTCACGATGGTGGCGCTCACGCTGGCGCAGGGCGATGAAACGCTCGCGATGCAGCTGACCGATGAAATGCTCTCCGGGCGCTTTCAGCCCGCCACACCAACCTTTTTAAACTGCGGCAAACAGCAACGCGGTGAGCTGGTCTCCTGCTTCCTGTTGCGTATTGAAGACAACATGGAGTCTATTGGTCGGGCGGTCAACTCCGCACTTCAGCTCTCCAAACGCGGCGGTGGCGTGGCATTTTTGCTCTCCAACCTGCGCGAGGCAGGAGCGCCCATAAAGCGCATTGAGAACCAGTCATCTGGGGTGATCCCAGTAATGAAAATGCTGGAAGATGCGTTTTCTTATGCGAATCAACTCGGGGCACGTCAGGGTGCGGGGGCAGTGTATCTGCACGCACACCATCCGGATATTTTACGTTTTCTCGATACCAAGCGCGAAAACGCCGACGAGAAAATCCGCATCAAAACGCTCTCGCTTGGCGTGGTGATCCCGGATGTTACCTTTCAACTGGCGAAAGAAAATGCCCGAATGGCGCTGTTCTCACCGTATGACGTGGAACGGATTTACGGCAAACCTTTCGGTGATATCGCCGTGAGTGAGCGGTATGACGAACTGGTTGCCGACGAACGTGTGCGCAAAAAATTCATTAACGCCCGCGATTTCTTCCAGCGGCTGGCCGAGATCCAGTTTGAGTCTGGCTATCCTTACATCATGTTTGAAGATACGGTGAATCGCGCCAATCCGATTGCCGGTCGGATCAATATGAGCAACCTGTGCTCGGAGATTTTGCAGGTTAACAGTGCCTCCACCTACGATGAAAATCTCAATTACGCGCAGACCGGGCACGATATTTCCTGCAATCTCGGCTCGTTGAACATTGCCCATACCATGGATTCACCCGACTTTGGTCGTACCGTGGAAACGGCGATTCGTGGCTTAACCGCCGTTTCGGACATGAGCCATATCCGCAGCGTGCCCTCGATTGAGGCCGGAAACAGCGCGTCGCACGCGATTGGTCTTGGGCAGATGAATCTGCACGGGTATCTGGCGCGGGAAGGGATCGCCTACGGTTCGCCGGAAGGGCTGGATTTTACCAATCTCTATTTCTATACCATCACCTGGCATGCGCTGAATACGTCAATGAAGATCGCCCGCGAGCGCGGTCAAACCTTTGCCGGATTCAAACAGTCGCGCTACGCCAGCGGCGAGTATTTTAACCAGTATCTGCAGGGCGACTGGCAACCAAAAACCGCCAAGGTTCGCACGCTGTTTGCCGCCAGCGGCATTACGCTGCCGACGCGCGAGATGTGGTCACAGCTGCGTGAAGATGTGATGCGCTACGGCATTTATAACCAGAATTTACAGGCGGTTCCACCCACCGGTTCTATCTCTTACATCAATCATGCCACGTCAAGCATTCACCCGATCGTGTCGAAAGTGGAGATTCGCAAAGAGGGCAAAACCGGGCGCGTTTACTACCCTGCCCCGTTTATGACCAATGAGAATTTGGCCTTGTATCAGGATGCCTATGAGATCGGCCCACAAAAAATCATTGATACCTACGCAGAAGCAACGCGCCATGTCGATCAGGGGCTTTCACTGACGCTCTTTTTCCCCGATACCGCCACCACGCGCGATATCAATAAAGCGCAAATTTACGCCTGGCGTAAGGGTATCAAATCCCTGTACTACATCCGACTACGCCAGCTGGCGCTGGAAGGCACCGAAATCGAAGGCTGCGTGTCATGCGCGCTGTAAGGAGGAGAAAATGACATTATCCCGCGTGAGCGCCATCAACTGGAACAAGATTGAGGATGATAAAGATCTTGAGGTATGGAACCGCCTGACCAGTAACTTCTGGCTCCCGGAAAAGGTCCCGCTCTCCAATGACATTCCGGCCTGGCAAACGTTGAACGCCGCCGAACAGCAGTTAACAATCCGAGTTTTTACCGGGCTGACGCTGCTCGACACCATTCAGAATGTTGCCGGAGCACCAGCGTTAATGGCTGATTCGTTAACGCCGCATGAAGAGGCGGTGCTGTCGAATATCAGCTTTATGGAGGCGGTGCACGCCCGTTCATACAGCTCTATATTCTCTACCCTTTGCCAGACCAAAGACGTGGATGCTGCCTACGCCTGGAGTGAAGAAAATACCCCACTCCAGCGCAAAGCGCAGATCGTTTTGACACATTACGCCAGCGACGAACCGCTGAAGAAAAAAATAGCCAGCGTGTTTCTGGAATCCTTCCTGTTCTATTCTGGCTTCTGGTTGCCAATGTATTTTTCCAGCCGCGGCAAATTGACCAATACCGCCGATCTCATTCGTCTGATCATTCGTGATGAAGCGGTTCATGGATATTACATTGGTTATAAATATCAAAAAGGTCTGGAGCATATTTCCGAATCCGCACGCGAGGAGTTAAAGAATTTTGCCTTTGACCTGCTGGTGGAATTGTATGATAACGAAGCGCGTTATACGGAAGAGTTGTATGCAGAAACCGGCTGGGTGGATGACGTCAAAGCCTTCCTTTGTTACAACGCCAATAAGGCATTAATGAATTTGGGATATGAGGCGCTATTTCCGCCTGAAATGGCGGAGGTTAACCCGGCAATCCTTGCCGCGCTGTCGCCCAACGCTGATGAAAACCACGATTTCTTCTCGGGTTCCGGCTCATCCTATGTGATGGGAAAAGCGGTCGAAACAGAAGATGACGACTGGAATTTCTAGCGCTCATTTTCACGGAAAATACCGTACATTTTTCGCGGAAATATTTTAACAGGATCACACTTTTGTCGTGCAAATATAATTGTGTGATCTACACTCAATATCAGCCGCATTATTCGCCTGCATTCCAGCAATTCAGGCGATTTTTCATTGCCATTTACAAAAAATATTAACCCGTTCACATTCGCGCTCAGCCCTTATATCACGGGAAGTCCCGCCACTTGGCCTTTGGCAATATTCATGCCACAACCAAATTCAGGGTTGTCTCAGATTCTCAGTATGTTAGGGTAGAAAAAGGTCACTATTTCCATCAGGTAATATATCGATATAAACAAATAACAGGAATCATTCTATTGCATGGCAATTAAATTAGAAGTTAAAAATCTCTATAAGATATTTGGAGAGCATCCCCAGAGAGCCTTCAAATATATTGAAAAAGGACTTTCAAAAGAGCAGATTCTGGATAAAACGGGGCTATCGCTTGGCGTTAAGAACGCCAGTCTGGCCATTGAAGAAGGCGAGATATTTGTCATCATGGGATTATCCGGTTCGGGTAAATCCACAATGGTACGCCTTCTCAATCGCCTGATTGAACCCACCCGCGGGCAGGTATTGATTGACGGCGTAGACATCGCCCGGATATCCGATGCTGAGCTTCGCGAGGTGCGCAGAAAAAAGATTGCGATGGTGTTCCAGTCCTTTGCCCTGATGCCGCACATGACGGTTCTCGACAATACGGCATTCGGCATGGAATTAGCCGGTGTCGGCGCGGATGAACGTCGTGAAAAAGCGTTAGATGCGCTACGTCAGGTTGGTCTGGAGAATTATGCTCACGGCTACCCAGATGAACTTTCCGGGGGGATGCGCCAGCGTGTAGGCCTCGCCCGCGCATTAGCCATTAACCCTGACATCTTATTAATGGATGAGGCCTTCTCAGCCCTCGATCCATTAATTCGTACTGAGATGCAGGATGAACTGGTAAAACTACAGGCGAAGCATCAACGTACCGTGGTCTTTATATCGCATGACCTCGACGAAGCCATGCGCATTGGCGACAGAATTGCCATTATGCAAAACGGTGAAGTGGTCCAGGTCGGCACGCCAGATGAAATCCTGAATAATCCGGCCAATGATTATGTACGCACCTTCTTCCGTGGCGTCGATATTAGCCAGGTCTTTAGCGCGAAAGATATTTCACGCCGTAGTCCCGAAGGTTTGATTCGTAAAAACCCCGGGGTGGGTCCACGTTCTGCGCTGCAATTATTGCAGGACAAAGATCGCGAATATGGTTACGTGATCGAACGCGGCAATAAATTCGTTGGCGTTGTCTCTATCGACTCATTAAAAACAGCGTTAAGTCAGGCGCAAGGTATTGAAGCGGCATTGATCGATGAGCCGTTAGCCGTAGATGCACAAACCCCTCTCAGCGAGTTGCTTTCTCATGTCGGTCAGGCCCCGTGCGCGGTGCCGGTTGTAGATGAGGAACAGCAGTATGTGGGCGTCATTTCAAAACGCATGCTGTTACAGGCTTTAGATCGTGAGGGGGTAAACAATGGCTGATCAAACTAATCCGTGGGACACCACACCAGCGGCCGACAGTGCCGCACAAAATGCTGATGCCTGGAGTACGCCATCAGGCGCACCCACTGACGGTGGTGGCGCGGACTGGCTGACCAGCGCACCCGCGCCGGCACCAGAGCATTTCAATATTATGGATCCGTTCCATAAAACGCTGATCCCGCTTGACAGTTGGGTCACAGAGGGGATCGACTGGGTCGTTACCCATTTCCGTCCGGTCTTCCAGGGCATTCGTGTCCCGGTGGATTACATTCTCAACGGCTTTCAACAGCTGCTGTTGGGTATGCCAGCGCCCGTGGCGATTATCCTGTTCGCGCTGATTGCCTGGCAGATTTCCGGCGTGGGGATGGGCGTTGCTACGCTGATTTCCTTAATTGCCATCGGTGCCATCGGCGCGTGGTCGCAGGCCATGATAACCCTGGCGCTGGTGTTGACCGCGCTGCTGTTCTGCGTGGTGATCGGTCTGCCGATGGGGATCTGGTTGGCGCGCAGTCCACGGGCAGCAAAAATTGTTCGCCCGCTGCTGGACGCCATGCAAACCACACCCGCGTTTGTCTATCTGGTGCCGATTGTCATGCTGTTCGGTATTGGTAACGTCCCGGGCGTAGTGGTGACGATTATCTTCGCCCTGCCGCCAATCGTGCGTCTGACTATTCTGGGGATTAACCAGGTGCCAGCCGATCTGATTGAAGCCTCGCGCTCGTTTGGCGCCAGCCCGCGTCAGATGCTGTTTAAAGTGCAGCTCCCGCTGGCAATGCCCACCATTATGGCTGGGGTTAACCAGACGCTGATGCTGGCGCTCTCAATGGTCGTCATCGCATCGATGATTGCCGTCGGCGGACTGGGCCAGATGGTTCTGCGCGGAATCGGTCGTCTGGATATGGGGCTTGCCACCGTCGGCGGGGTTGGGATTGTGATCCTCGCTATCATTCTCGACCGCCTGACGCAGGCCGTCGGTCGCGACTCGCGTAGTCGTGGCAACCGTCGCTGGTACACCACCGGTCCCATTGGGCTTATCACTCGCCCTTTCACGAAGTAATTCACCCGTTGCCCGGTAGCGCTGTGCTTACCGGGCCTACAATTCATTAACTTGCACAAAATCATTCAAGTTGCATCGCGGCGGTAAACGAATGTATCCCCAGGAGCGTACAAGTAGTACGTGACTGGGGTGCATGAGCGCAGCCAACAAAGAGGCAGCTTGAAGGATGAAGTGCAATAAGGAACAACGATGCGACAGAAAATAATTATTGCCACAGCGTTTGCCACCCTTGTCTCCACCAGCACTTTCGCTGCCGACCTGCCGGGCAAAGGCATCACCGTACAGCCAATCCAGAGCACTATCTCTGAAGAATCCTTCCAGACGCAGTTAGTCGCCCGTGCGCTGGAGAAACTGGGTTACACCGTTAACAAAACCAGCGAAGTTGACTACAACGTCGGCTATACCTCCATTGCCTCTGGCGATGCAACTTTTACCGCCGTGAACTGGCAGCCGCTTCATGATGATATGTACGCCGCTGCGGGCGGAGACAAAAAGTTTTATCGCGAGGGGGTATTCGTTACGGGTGCCGCACAGGGTTATCTGATCGACAAGAAAACCGCTGAGCAGTATAAAATCACCAATATCGCCCAGTTAAAAGATCCGAAGATCGCCAAAATCTTTGACACCAACGGTGACGGAAAAGCCGATATGATGGGCTGTTCACCGGGCTGGGGCTGTGAAGCAGTAATCAACCACCAGAACAAAGCTTTCGATCTGGAAAAAACCGTCGAGGTCAGCCACGGTAACTATGCGGCGATGATGGCCGACACCATTACCCGCTTCAAAGAAGGTAAACCCATTCTTTACTACACCTGGACACCGTACTGGGTGAGCGACGTAATGAAACCTGGTAAAGATGTGGTCTGGCTGCAGGTGCCGTTCTCTTCCCTGCCAGGTGAGCAGAAAGATATTGATACCAAACTGCCAAACGGCGCCAACTACGGCTTCCCGGTGAACACTATGCATATTGTCGCCAATAAAGCCTGGGCGGAGAAAAACCCGGCTGCGGCGAAACTGTTTGCCATCATGAAGCTGCCGCTGGCGGATATCAACGCGCAGAACGCAATGATGCACGACGGGAAAGCGTCTGAAGCCGACGTACAGGGTCACGTTGACGGCTGGATCAAAGCCCACCAGCAGCAGTTTGACGGCTGGGTGAACGAAGCGCTGGCCGCGCAGAAATAACCCACTCGCAGGCCTGATGAGTGTAGCGCCATCAGGCCAGTAACCGCATAAATGCCGGATGGTGGCGCGATGCGCCTAATCCGGCCTATCCTCCCTCCCCCAATCGCACAATCCATCACTCAACAAATCAGCAACATTTAATCACTTCCGTTATGATTGTTTTCTGCAACCCATTACTCAGTTGAAAACAATGACGAAAACTACTCAGGGACTTAGCCCTTCGCTGATCCTGTTAATGTCTATTGCCACCGGCCTCGCCGTCGCCAGTAACTATTATGCGCAGCCGCTGCTCGACACCATCGCGCGCAACTTTTCGCTATCTGCCAGTACCGCAGGGTTTATCGTCACCGCGGCCCAACTCGGCTACGCTGCCGGCCTGCTATTCTTAGTGCCGCTCGGCGATATGTTTGAACGTCGGATGCTGATTGTCTCCATGACGTTGCTCGCTGCTGGCGGCATGCTGATCACCGCCAGCAGCCAGTCGCTGGGTATGCTGATTCTCGGCACCGCTCTGACCGGACTGTTCTCGGTAGTGGCACAGATTTTGGTTCCGCTGGCGGCAACGCTTGCCACACCGGACAAGCGCGGGAAGGTTGTCGGCACGATTATGAGCGGCCTGCTGCTGGGTATTCTGCTGGCGCGCACCGTGGCGGGATTACTGGCGAATCTTGGCGGCTGGCGCACCGTATTTTGGGTCGCATCAGTATTAATGGCGCTGATGGCGGTTGCGCTGTGGCGCGGCCTGCCGAAGATGAAATCCGATACTCATCTTAACTATCCTCAGCTGTTAGGCTCGGTATTCAGCCTGTTTATTCACGATAAATTGCTGCGTACCCGCGCGATGCTGGGCTGCCTGACTTTTGCCAATTTCAGTATCCTGTGGACCTCGATGGCGTTTTTGCTCGCCGCGCCGCCGTTTAACTATTCGGAAGGAATGATTGGTCTGTTCGGTCTGGCGGGTGCCGCAGGGGCGTTAGGCGCACGTCCGGCGGGCGGTTTTGCCGATAAAGGTAAATCCCACCTGACCACAACCATGGGGCTGCTATTACTGCTGCTCTCCTGGCTTGCTATTTGGTTTGGGCACGCTTCAGTCCCCATGCTGATTATCGGTATTCTGGTGTTGGACCTTACCGTTCAGGGAGTACACATCACCAACCAGACGGTTATCTATCGCATTCATCCGGATGCGCGTAATCGCCTGACCGCCGGATACATGACCAGCTATTTTATTGGCGGAGCGGCAGGTTCGCTAATTTCAGCCTCTGCCTGGCAGCATGCCGGGTGGGCTGGCGTTTGTCTGGCGGGTACGACCGTTGCCGTACTCAACCTGGTGGTCTGGTGGCGAGGTTTTCACCGTCAGGAAGCCGTAAATTAAGCGTATAGCGCATGTTTACCGCTGATTGGGCTCCACAGGGTGTTAAGGAGCCCATCAGTCTGCTAAGGTTATAACTCATTGAACCAAGTTATATTAATTTCGGTAATGAAACCTATAACCCTATGGAAAGCCCTGTACCCCAGTCTGAATCCTGTTCGGCAACGTTAACGGAAGGATTCAAAGACAGCCTGCCAATAGTCATCAGCTATATTCCGGTCGCTTTTGCATTTGGTCTCAATGCCACTCGCCTTGGCTTTACGCCGGTTGAAAGCGTCTTTTTCTCCTGCATTATCTATGCGGGAGCCAGCCAGTTTGTCATTACCACCATGCTCGCTGCGGGCAGTTCGCTGTGGGTCGCCGCCCTTACCGTCATGGCCATGGATGTCCGTCATGTTTTGTACGGCCCTTCCCTGCGCAGTCGAATAGCCCTGCGACTGAGTAAACCCAAAAGTGCACTGTGGGCTTTTGGCCTTACCGATGAAGTCTTTGCCGCCGCAACGGCAAAACTGGTCCGGGATAATCGGCGCTGGAGTGAAAACTGGATGATCGGCATCGCACTGTGCTCCTGGGCCTCCTGGGTGTTTGGTACGGTGATCGGCGCGTTTTCCGGCAGTGGTTTACTCAAGGATTACCCGGCGGTTGAAGCGGCACTGGGATTCATGCTCCCGGCGCTGTTTATGAGCTTCCTGCTCGCGTCATTCCAACGTAAACAAGCGCTCTGCGTGACTGCCTCCCTGGCCGGGGCGCTGGCTGGCGTCATGCTGTTTTCCATACCTGCCGCTATCCTTGCAGGTATTGTCTGCGGATGCCTGACGGCGCTCATCCAGTCATTTTGGCAGGGAGGTCCTGATGAGCTATGAGGTTCTGCTACTTGGCCTGTTGGTCGGCTGCGTTAATTACTGTTTTCGCTATTTGCCACTCCGTCTTGGGGTAGGCAATGTTCGCCCGACGAAGCGCGGCGCAACGGGCATACTACTCGACACTATTGGCATTGCATCTATTTGCGCCCTGCTGGTGGTGTCTACCGCACCAGAAGTTATGCACGACGCTCGTCGGTTCGTGCCTACGCTGGTGGGGTTTGTCATACTGGGCGCAAGCTTCTATAAGACCCGCAGCATCATCATTCCAACGTTACTGAGTGCTCTGGGCTATGGATTAGCCTGGAAAATGCTTGTTGGCTTATAGATAAAAACAATCATTTTAAAGAAATAATACATTTACTTTATTTGTCACTGTCGTTACTATATCGGCTGAAATTAATGAGGTTATACCCAAATGGATAGTTCGTTTACGCCCATTGAACAAATGCTAAAATTTCGCGCCAGCCGCTACGAAGAGTTCCCTTATCAGGAAGTGCTTCTGACTCGCCTCTGTATGCACATGCAGGGTAAGTTGCTGGAAAACCGCAATAAGATGCTGAAAGCTCAAGGGATTAACGAGACATTGTTTATGGCGTTGATTACGCTGGAGTCTCAGGAAAACCACAGTATTCAGCCTTCTGAACTGAGTTGCGCGCTTGGCTCGTCACGCACTAACGCTACCCGCATTGCGGATGAGTTAGAAAAACGTGGCTGGATCGAACGTCGTGAAAGCGATAATGATCGCCGCTGTCTGCATCTGCAATTGACCGAGAAAGGCCATGCATTTTTGCAAGAGGTGTTACCGCCTCAGCATAACTGCCTGCATCAGCTCTGGTCGTCTCTTAGCACCACCGAAAAAGATCAGCTTGAGCAAATTACCCGTAAACTTCTGACCCGTCTTGATCAGATGGAGCAGGATGGCGCGGTGTTAGAAGCGTTGCGCTAACGCGCTGACTCGCTCAGAAATCCAGATTTATAAATGAAAAAACCGACAGGCCAGCACGCATACTGCTGGCCTGTCTGATAAACAGGTCGGCTCAGCCGATGTGAAAAAAATAAGATCGTGGAGAACAACATGAGCGCAAATGCGGAGACTCAAACCCCGCAGCAACCGGTCAAGAAGAATGGCAAACGTAAAAGTATGCTGCTCCTTCTGACCTTGCTCTTTATTATCATTGCCGTGGCATATGGGATTTATTGGTTTTTAGTACTTCGTCATGTCGAAGAGACAGACGATGCGTACGTGGCAGGGAACCAGGTTCAAATCATGGCTCAGGTATCAGGCAGCGTGACGAAAGTCTGGGCTGATAACACTGACTTTGTAAAACAAGGCGATGTGCTGGTCACCCTCGACCAGACAGACGCAAAGCAGGCATTTGAAAAAGCCAAAACTGCGCTGGCTTCCAGCGTGCGTCAGACGCACCAGTTGATGATCAACAGCAAGCAGTTACAGGCAAGTATTGAAGTGCAGAAAACCGCACTGGCGCAGGCACAAAGCGACTTTAATCGCCGAGTTCCGCTGGGTAATGCCAACCTGATTGGCCGCGAAGAGCTGCAACACGCTCGTGATGCCGTCGCCAGCGCTCAGGCCCAGCTTGATGTCGCGATCCAACAATATAATGCTAACCAGGCGATGATTCTGGGTAGCAAGCTGGAAGATCAGCCCGCTGTGCAACAGGCTGCCACCGAAGTGCGCAATGCCTGGCTGGCGCTGGAACGTACCAGAATTGTCAGCCCAATGACCGGTTATGTATCCCGTCGCGCCGTACAGCCTGGTGCGCAAATTAGCCCAACCACGCCGCTGATGGCGGTTGTTCCGGCCACTAACCTGTGGGTAGATGCCAACTTCAAAGAAACACAGCTCGCGCACATGCGTATCGGCCAACCGGCGACCGTTATCAGCGATATTTACGGCGATGACGTAAAATATACCGGTAAAGTTGTCGGTCTCGATATGGGTACGGGCAGCGCCTTCTCCCTGCTGCCAGCGCAAAACGCAACCGGCAACTGGATCAAAGTCGTCCAGCGTCTGCCGGTACGTATCGAACTGGATGCGCAGCAACTGGCACAGCATCCATTACGTATTGGTTTGTCTACGCTGGTTACGGTAGACACCTCAAATCGTGACGGACAAATTCTGGCAAGCCAGGTTCGCACCACGCCGGTATCAGAAAGTAATGCACGTGAAATCAACCTTGCTCCGGTCAATAAGATGATCGAAGAGATCGTGCGGGCCAACGCGGGTTAATTCAAAGGTGCGTGTGATGCAACAGCAAAAACCGCTGGAAGGCGCGCAGCTCGTCATTATGACGATCGCGCTGTCCCTGGCGACATTCATGCAGGTGCTGGACTCCACCATTGCTAACGTGGCGATCCCCACTATCGCCGGGAACCTCGGCTCTTCACTGAGCCAGGGGACCTGGGTGATCACCTCATTCGGGGTGGCGAACGCTATCTCTATTCCGATCACCGGCTGGCTGGCAAAACGCTTTGGCGAAGTAAGACTCTTTATGTGGTCAACTATCGCCTTCGTCATTGCGTCATGGGCATGCGGGATGTCCACCAGCCTGAACATGCTGATTTTCTTCCGCGTAATCCAGGGTATTGTCGCCGGTCCATTAATTCCGCTGTCACAGAGCCTGTTGCTGAATAACTATCCACCCGCCAAGCGTTCCATCGCCCTCGCGCTATGGTCGATGACGGTGATTGTTGCCCCGATATGTGGTCCTATTCTTGGGGGCTATATCAGCGACAACTATCACTGGGGCTGGATATTTTTTATCAACGTACCAATCGGGGCTGTGGTGGTATTGATGACACTGCAAACCCTGCGCGGTCGGGAAACCAAAACCGAGCAGCGGCGCATTGACGCCATTGGTCTGGCACTGCTGGTCATCGGTATCGGCAGTTTGCAGATTATGCTCGACCGCGGCAAAGAGCTGGACTGGTTCGCCTCGCAGGAGATTATCATCCTGACTGTGGTTGCCGTGGTTGCTATCAGCTTCCTGATCGTCTGGGAGCTTACCGACGAGCACCCCATTGTCGATCTCTCGCTGTTTAAGTCGCGCAACTTTACCATCGGCTGCCTGTGTATCAGCCTGGCCTATATGCTTTACTTCGGCGCAATCGTCCTGCTGCCGCAGCTGTTGCAGGAGGTATACGGCTATACAGCAACCTGGGCTGGTCTGGCGTCAGCGCCGGTTGGGGTGATTCCGGTGATCCTGTCTCCGATTATCGGCCGCTTCGCGCACAAGCTGGATATGCGTCGGCTGGTAACGTTCAGTTTTATTATGTACGCAGTCTGTTTCTACTGGCGTGCGTGGACGTTCGAGCCAGGTATGGACTTTGGCGCATCGGCCTGGCCGCAGTTTATTCAGGGGTTCGCGGTAGCCTGCTTCTTTATGCCGCTAACCACCATTACGCTGTCCGGCTTACCACCAGAGCGTCTGGCGGCGGCGTCCAGCTTGTCGAACTTTACGCGAACGCTGGCAGGTTCCATTGGCACATCGATTACGACGACAATGTGGACAAACCGCGAGTCGCTGCACCATGCTCAGCTAACGGAATCTGTTAACCCCTACAACCCAAATGCACAGGCTATGTACGATAAGCTGCAGGATTTAGGGATGACGCACCAGCAGGCTTCAGGTTGGATAGCTCAGCAGATCACCAATCAGGGGCTGATTATTTCCGCTAACGAAATCTTCTGGATGTCGGCGGGGATCTTCCTGGTCCTTCTTGGCCTGGTGTGGTTCGCCAAACCGCCCTTCGGTGCGGGCGGCGGCGGCGGCGGTGCACACTAACTATCTGATAAAAGGGATCTGCGGATCCCTTTTTTATTAGACCTACAATCAGAAGTAATATTTGAATCTCAGACGCCCGCCGTAACGCGCATCTTCGCTGTTATCACCATTATTCGGATTGGCCTCTACCCATGAAGCATAGGCACCGAGGTAGATGTTAAAGTTTTTCATATCCATCACATTGGGGAATAAATATGAGGCATGAATAGTGTGAATGTCATAATTGCCGGGATCGGTGATCCAGCAATCGTCCTCACAAACGGCATCGATATTGGTAGCATTGAAGGCTTCGATTTTGTTATGCGCATAGATATAACCCAGTTCAAATCGATGCCACAACGCATTCACCCCAGCGGTAAAATCTGTCTCATCGGTCGCATCCATATAGGCGGTATTCAGGTTAATCACTGCGCCATCTTCCGGGTCCGTTTTTTGACCATTCCAGGTCATGGTAAAACCATAGCCCGTACGATCTGACTGATCGATCCACGTCCCATTTTGGTAATAACCGTAGGCGTTGTTAACGACGTTACTTTCCATCGCTATCGCCGTTGAAAAACGCCCATTTTGCCAGGCGATAACCGGACGGACGTAAGCCACGTTTTTATCGTTGGTTAAATCCATTCCGTGGTACTGCTTCTCGGTATATAACGTACTGCCATTTTCCAGCAATGTGTTAACTTCGAAATACCAGTTGTCGATGGTTTTGCTCAGCAGGAAGTTACCCCCGCTGTCGCTACGTCCTCGTCCTTCTTTCATCATATAGATATAGCCGTAACCGTCACTGTAGAGATCGTTCGCTGTATTCCCCGAATATTCAACAAACGTATCCTGATTCAGCGGGAACATATCGTAGGCTTCAAAACGACCAACCTTAATTTTCCAGTCATTCTCACGACCAAAGAAGAAAACGGCATCATCGAGGTTCATTTTTCCGGTCAGGTCCGCCAGAGGCTGTACCGAGAACCCTGCAAAATTACCGTTGTCCCGCCGCTGGTAGCCATCAAAGCCCAGCAACAGGCGTCCGTTAATATCCCAGCGTTCATTGGTTCCTGGTGCCCAATCTTTATTCGCTGATGTTCTCATCGATGTCAGGCTACCGGAACGGCTTGCCGCATCCATATTAAATTCGACATCGCCATAGAACTTAATATCGCTGAAGCCGGATAATGTCAGCTTAGGCGGAGTTTCACCTGCTGCAATCGGCTCGGCAGACTGGACATTCACCGTCGGCGTAGCGGCGACCTGCTGCTGCTTCAGAGAGCGAATTTGCGCCTCAGCATCGGATGCCCGTTTTTCGGCATTAACAACACGTTGCTCCAGTTCAGCCAGACGCTGCTCAATAGTGATATTATTTGCTGCCCAAAGGTTATGAGAAAAGCAAGCACCGATCATCAGCGCCAAATATTTAGCCTTCATTTTCATCCCTAAAGTTTAATGTATACCAGATAAGATTTGATAAAAACCCTATCTACCGGCTATTAAAAGAGTCTTGTTATTACCCGGATATCTGGCGCATTCCATTATGTTTTTCTATTAATTATTTATGTTTTTTAGTTTATGTGATCAATACACTCTGGCATCGTTAATTATCCACCGCTTTCTGCTTGCCAGATCACATTTTATTATTTAACAGGTCAGGCATCATTTAAATTAAAATATATTCTCGCTGCAAATATAATAAACACACATTATATTAAGCAATAAAAAACCCCGGACATAAACCAGGGTTAATTTAAATACTGGAACAGCTAATCAATAAGACTAAATATGCAGTTCCTGCAGTTTCTCTTTTGGTAGCGCCAGCTCTTCATTGCTGTTCACGCGTACATCACGCTCCAGAATATGACGCGCGATATCCTGTGCTTCGCTAAGAGAGTGCATCTGATACGTACCGCACTGGTAAACGTTCAGCTCCGGGATCTGGTTCTGATCCTGTACTTTCAGCACGTCCGCCATTGCCGCTTTCCACGCGTCGGCTACGCGCTGTTCGTCCGGCGTACCAATCAGGCTCATGTAGAAGCCGGTACGGCATCCCATCGGAGAGATATCGATAATCTCAACGCCGTTACCGTTAAGGTGGTTACGCATAAAACCTGCAAACAGGTGTTCCAGCGTATGGATACCTTTCTCAGGCATCACTTCTTTGTTCGGAATGCAGAAACGCAGATCAAACACGGTGATTGCGTCGCCATGCGGGGTGTTCATCGTTTTTGCAACCCGGACCGCGGGAGCTTCCATCCGGGTGTGATCGACAGTAAAACTATCTAACAACGGCATTTAGCCACCTCCGATAAATTTTTTAAAAATAATCTGAACTCTTTGTTCCGGGGCGAGTCTGAGTATATGAAAGACGCGCATTTGTTATCATCATCCCTGTTTTCAGAGATGAAATTTTGGCCACTCCCGAGTGGCCTTTTTCTTTTGTATCAAGCGTGCTTTTCCAGCCACACGCTAAACGGCTCAGTATCAGCCGCTTCGATCTCCTGCTGACGACGCTTTGAAGCCTCGGTTTCAGCAATAAATTCAGCTTCCTGCACTATTTCTAACGGCTCTTCACGCAGCAGATTTCGGTAAGCCTCACCCAACGCTTTGCCCGTGCCGCCAATGCCTTCATCAATCATAGACCGTAGGATCCGGGCAGAGAAAGTCAGTTCAGGATTGTCAAAACAGGCAACAAGTTCATCACAGACCTTCTGATACTCCTCTCCCCCATCGATGCTGTCCAGCGTTTGTGCCACGCGTTTCAGATCGCGGAACAAATCTTTCCCAACCTTCGGCAGCGGGAACTGGGCTGTTTCACAGCCAATACCTAACGTCAGCCCAGGCTTACGCCCTTCGAGAATCACGCGATTCCAATTTTTACGCGTACACAGCAATTCATCGCTGCTCATTTCCGGGGCATCAGCCAGCGCACACCAGACCATAAACAGATCGAGGAAGCGCACCTGCTGCTCGTCCACGCCGATAGGCGAGAACGGGTTGATATCCAGCGAGCGTACTTCGATGTACTCGATACCGCCACGCAGAAGCGCATCTGATGGCGTTTCTCCACGACGAGTGACGCGTTTCGGGCGAATAGGCGCATACAGCTCATTTTCAATCTGCAGAACGTTGCTGTTAATTTGCAGACGCTTACCGTCTTTCTCCAGACCGATCGCCGCGTACTCCTCGGAAGGCGTCTTAATCGCGCGCTTTAATCCTGCCACATACTCATGCAAATCGTTAAACGTAATTCCGAGATTGCTTTGCGACTTATTGGTATAGCCCAAATCACTCAGACGCAGCGACGTTGCGTACGGCAGGTAATACATCCCACAGTCGGTTTTTTCAAACGGCAGAGTTGTTGGTTTTCCTTGCAGGAATGAGGAACAAATGGCCGGGGAGGCACCAAACAAATACGGAATCACCCAACCAAAACGGTAGTAGTTGCGGATCAGACGGAAGTAGCCCGCGGAGATCTTCTCTTTAGCATCCTCACCTTCGGTTACACCGCATTTCGCCTGCCAGAAAGCCATAGGCAGCGAGAAGTTGTAGTGTACGCCCGAGATTGTCTGCATCAACGCGCCATAGCGGTTTTTGAGGCCTTCACGGTACAGCGTCTTCAGGCGACCGGTATTCGACGAACCATACTGCGCCAGTTCGATATCCTGACCTTCGGCAATATAGCAAGGCATGCTCAACGGCCACATACGCTCGTCGCCAAGATTTCTGGCGGTATAACGATGTAAGTCGCGCATGAACGTGAGCATTTTCTCAATGTCATCACCGGGTGGAGTAATGAACTCCAGCAATGCTTCGGCAAAGTCAGTGGTTATCCACTTATGCGTTAGCGCTGAGCCTAACACCTCAGGATGGCCTGTCGTTGCTAATGACCCATCTGCATTAACACGCAGCGTTTCGCGCTCCAGACCACGTTGAATCCCCTTTAACGCCTGAGGATGGTTTTCCAGCCAGGCCAGCGCCTGTGATACGTCCGGGATCAAATTGACCTCCCGCCTGTCAAAATCGTTTTAATTAGCATAATGGTATTGGTTACCCTGAAGGCTATCCCACAACACAATTAGTGCCACCACATAATGCCTTGTGTCGTAACCGCTGCGACAACAACATAGCGCAGCGCCTTGCCAAGGCATAAGAAAAAGAGAACTGGGCCCCACGAGATGCGCATCCACCCGGCTAACAGGCACAGCAAATCCCCCACAACCGGCATCCAGCTTAATAATAGTGTGACAGCGCCATAGCGCCGCAACCAGCCTGTGGCTTTTTCTTGCCAGCGCGATGTTTTACGCAATGGAAAGAAACGCCCAAGGATAACGTTAGTTAACCCTCCAAGGCTATTACCCATTGTTGCTGTTAAGACTAAGACCCAGGGATGACTGACCCCGGAAACCAACAAAGCAACCAGAACAACTTCAGAATTGCCGGGTAATAGCGTGGCACTGAGAAAACTGCTGGCAAACAGTGACAGGAGCGACAGTCCATCACTCACAATAACCGGACATCCACGACATCCATTCCCGCGGCATGCGCCGCCTGTATTCCAAAATCGGCGTCTTCAAACACGACGCAACGAGCCGGAACAACCCCCATACGTTCGGCACAAAGCAAAAACGTATCAGGAGCCGGTTTATGGTGTTGTACGTGATCTGCTGCGACTACAGCATCAAAATAGCGACGCAGACCAAGGTGAACGAGCAGCGCTTCTGCAATTGCGCTTTCACTACCCGTACCTACCGACATAGGACGACGACCATGCCAGGCTTTCACGACATCAACCAACGGCAAAGGCTGGACGCTATCCAGCAGCATGCTTCTCACCTTGTCGGTTTTTTCACGTGCCAGTGCATGAGGATCAAGATCGGCATGGTTCAATTCAATTACCAACTGCGCAATACGCCACGTTGGGGAACCATTGAGAGCGACCATGGCATGTTCATCAAACCGTAGTCCATAATGCCCCAATACCTCATGCCACGCCTTACGATGCGTAGGCTCGGTATCCAGGATGGTACCATCCATATCAAAAATCAAACCCGCATAACGTTCGTACATCGTCTTCTCACAAGCCGAGTGACCAGACGTTATTTTATCGTAATTGATTGATTTTGTCGCTGACAGCGAATTGAGGGGTGTTCAGAGAGTATGTGGAAATGATTTAGAGGGAGGGACAAGATGGTGCATCCGGGAGGATTCGAACCTCCGACCGCTCGGTTCGTAGCCGAGTACTCTATCCAGCTGAGCTACGGATG
>NZ_JAOWHY010000048.1:0-227224 GCF_030332375.1 Citrobacter sp. Cpo148 | reverse complement strand
GTGCATCCGGGAGGATTCGAACCTCCGACCGCTCGGTTCGTAGCCGAGTACTCTATCCAGCTGAGCTACGGATGCATCGGAAAACTTGCTTTACTGCCGATATTGATATCGTGATAAGCGATATCAAGTAAGAGATGGTGCATCCGGGAGGATTACTCGGCTGCGCCTCGCCCTGCGGGCCGTTGCTAAAGCAACGTTATCCTCCCTGGTGCTCGCGATTATCTCGCAGACCATGAAACAACAGTTTTGCTGTTGCCTCGGAGAAGATGGTGCATCCGGGAGGATTCGAACCTCCGACCGCTCGGTTCGTAGCCGAGTACTCTATCCAGCTGAGCTACGGATGCATCAGGGAAACTTACTTTACTGCAGATTTGATGTCGCTGCTAAAGCGCTATCAAGTAATATGGTGCATCCGGGAGGATTCGAACCTCCGACCGCTCGGTTCGTAGCCGAGTACTCTATCCAGCTGAGCTACGGATGCAAATGGCGGTGAGGCGGGGATTCGAACCCCGGATGCAGCTTTTGACCGCATACTCCCTTAGCAGGGGAGCGCCTTCAGCCTCTCGGCCACCTCACCAACACGCCTCTTGCGAGTGCTTCGAAGAACTTGTTTCTGCTCATCGTCGCTGCGTGGCGCACATATTACTTTCTGGGACTTATAAGTCAAACAATTTTTCCAGAGCTTTTATCGTTTGCACATTTCACGCGCAATTAGTCTGCAAAAACGGCAAAAAGAGTGTTTTATCAACAGATAAATTGGCAATTTCCTGAAGGAGTGAACAAACGGAAACTTCGCAGGAAAAGGCATTACGCGCAGTGGAATCGAAAAAATGGGGAAGACAAAGAAGAAAAGAGAAGAAAAAGAGTAACTCAATCAGGTTGCGCCTCACCAGAAAGGTGAGACGCGAAAACCTTAGTAACTGGACTGCTGGGATTTTTCAGCCTGGATACGCTGGTAGATCTCTTCACGATGGACAGAAACTTCTTTCGGGGCGTTTACGCCAATGCGCACCTGGTTGCCCTTCACCCCTAAAACTGTCACGGTGACCTCATCGCCTATCATGAGGGTCTCACCAACTCGACGAGTCAGAATCAGCATTCTTTGCTCCTTGAAAGATTAAAAGAGTCGGGTCTCTCTGTATCCCGGCATTATCCATCATATAACGCCAAAAAGTAAGCGATGACAAACACCTAAGTGTAAGCAGTCACGGCATCACATTCTGTTAAACCTAAGTTTAGCCGATATACACAACTTCAACCTGACTTTATCGTTGTCGATAGCGTTGATTCAAACGCTGCGGATTGAAGTCCGCAGCGTCGACTTACGCTTATAATTATTACAGTTTTGCGCTGACCCAGCCTTTCACACTGGCTAACGCTGCAGGCAGAGCCGCTGCATCCGTACCACCGGCTTGCGCCATGTCCGGACGACCGCCACCCTTACCGCCGACCTGCTGAGCGACCATTCCAACCAGTTCCCCTGCTTTCACGCGATCTGTCACGTCCTTAGACACACCCGCAATCAGAGAAACCTTACCTTCCACTACCGTTGCCAGAACGATAACGGTAGACCCCAGTTGATTTTTCAGATCATCAACCATGGTACGCAACATTTTCGGCTCAACGTCCGCGAGTTCGCTGACCAGCAGCTTCACGCCGTTGATATCAACCGCTTTGCTGGAAAGATTTGCACTCTCCTGCGCCGCAGCCTGTTCCTTCAATTGCTGCAATTCTTTTTCCAGTTGACGAGTACGCTCCAGCACGGAACGAACTTTGTCACCGATATTCTGGCTATCGCCTTTCAGCAACTGCGCAATATCGCTTAAGCGATCGCTCTCAGCATGCACGGTTTGGATAGCACCTTCACCGGTTACGGCTTCAATACGACGAACGCCTGCCGCAGTACCTGACTCGGACACAATGCGGAACAGACCGATATCACCCGTACGGCTGGCGTGAGTACCGCCACACAATTCGGTAGAGAAATCACCCATGCTCAGAACGCGCACATGGTCGTCATATTTCTCGCCAAACAGTGCCATTGCGCCTTTGGCTTTTGCCGCTTCGAGATCCATGATGTTCGTTTCAATCGGCAAGTTGCGACGGATTTGCGCGTTCACCAGATCTTCAACGGCACGGATTTCAGCAGGCTTCATTGCTTCGGTATGAGAGAAGTCGAAGCGCAGCAGTTTATCGTTAACCAACGAACCTTTCTGTGCCACATGTGTGCCCAGAACCTGGCGCAGCGCTGCGTGCATCAGGTGCGTTGCGGAGTGGTTCAAACGAATACGCGCACGACGGGCTTCATCCACATCAGCCTGTACCGCATCACCAATTTTCAGAGAACCCGCAGACAGCTTGCCAATGTGACCAATGGCCTGGCCATATTTCTGCGTGTCGCTAACGGCAAACGCGAAGCCTGCGCCTTTCAGCTCACCCTTGTCGCCAACCTGACCACCAGATTCCGCATAGAACGGCGTCTGATCCAGTACGACAACGGCATCCTGACCTGCGTTAATTGCGTCTACCGCTTTACCATCAACAAACAGCGCGGTCACTTTGCCGTTCAGTTCCAGGTGCTCGTAGCCTTTAAATTCAGAGGCGCCATCAACGCGAATCATCGCATTGTAGTCTGCGCCAAAACCGCTGGCTTCACGCGCACGACGGCGCTGTTCTTCCATTGCAGCTTCAAAGCCCGCTTCATCAACCTTAATGTTACGCTCGCGGCAAACGTCTGCCGTCAGGTCAACCGGGAAACCGTAGGTGTCATACAGACGGAATGCGGTTTCGCCATCCAGCGTATCGCCAGACAGTTTTGCCAGTTCTTCGTCCAGCAGCGCCAGACCACGCTCCAGAGTACGCGCAAACTGCTCTTCTTCGGTTTTCAGAACCTGTTCAACCATAACCTGCTGACGCTTCAGTTCTTCACCTGCAGAGCCCATGACGTCCACCAACGGACCAACCAGCTTGTAGAAGAAGGTATCCTTCGCGCCCAGCATGTTGCCATGACGTACCGCGCGACGAATGATACGGCGCAGCACATAGCCACGGTTTTCATTCGACGGCACAACACCATCGGCAATCAGGAATGCACAGGAACGGATATGGTCGGCGATAACGCGCAGAGACTTGTTGCTCAGATCGGTTGCGCCAGTGACTTTCGCCACGGATTCAATCAGTGAGCGGAACAGGTCGATTTCATAGTTGGAGTTAACGTGTTGCAGCACGGCCGCAATACGCTCCAGACCCATACCGGTATCCACGGACGGTTTCGGCAGCGGTTCCATGGTGCCGTCAGCCTGACGGTTGAACTGCATGAAGACGATGTTCCAGATCTCAATGTAGCGATCCCCATCTTCTTCTGCGCTTCCCGGAGGTCCACCCCAGATATGGTCGCCGTGGTCGTAGAAAATTTCGGTACATGGACCGCAAGGACCGGTATCACCCATCTGCCAGAAGTTGTCTGAAGCATAAGCCGCACCTTTGTTATCACCGATACGGATGATACGTTCGCGCGGAATACCGACTTCTTTTTCCCAGATTTCATAGGCTTCATCGTCAGTTTCATAGACGGTTACCCACAGACGCTCTTTTGGCAGGGCAAACCAGTTTTCACCGGTCAGCAGTTCCCATGCATATTGAATAGCTTCGTGTTTGAAGTAATCGCCGAAGCTGAAGTTGCCCAGCATTTCGAAGAAAGTGTGGTGACGTGCAGTGTAACCGACGTTTTCCAGGTCATTGTGCTTACCGCCCGCACGTACACAACGCTGCGAGGTGGTTGCGCGGGAATAATTACGCTTGTCGAGGCCAAGGAAAACATCCTTGAACTGGTTCATCCCGGCGTTGGTAAACAACAAAGTAGGGTCATTGTTCGGTACCAGGGAGCTGCTGGCAACTACCTGGTGTCCTTTACTATGGAAAAAATCGAGAAACGCCTGACGGATCTCAGCGGTGCTCTTGCTCATAATTATCCTGAAGAAATCAAGCTAACGAAATGTCATTACCAGCATCGGCACGCAAACTGCGCCTCTGGCAATCGAAAAGTGGGAATAAGATAAGTTTTCTTTACTGGGAAGTAAAATCCCGTATGCGGTCAATCGTCAAAATTTCGCCATATTGCCTGAATATCTTCCATCAGATAGCCGCGATAGAGCAAAAAACGCTGAACCTTTATCTTATCTGAAAAATCGACAGGTAAAGGTTCACCGTACTTCCGAATGGCCTGCTCGCGTGCAAGCACTGCCCAGTCAATTTCGCACTCACGCATGGCCCGCTCGATAGCTTCACGTGCGATCCCTTTTTGGTTTAATTCCTGGCGCACTCGGGCTGGTCCATAACCTTTGCGGCTACGGCTGGCGATAAACTGCCGCACGAAACGATCATCATCCAGATAACGACTTTCAATACACCAGGCGATGACCTTGTCGTAATCCTCCGGCGTGGCATCAATTTCTTCTGGTCCATTTTTCCCCATCACCGGAGCGGCCAGCTTACGCCGCAGTTCCTGCTCGCTGTGGTCGCGCATCGCCAGAATGCGTACGGCGCGGTCAAGCAGTCGGGAATAAGCAGAACGGCGGGAAGTTGCTTCTGTCATAGTAAGCCTTCAGAAATGAAAAAGGGCTGCATGATATGCAGCCCTTTACTATATGTGATTCACAACATGCGATTCAAAACAGATTATCAGAAATCTTCGTTCGTTTCTTTTACGTCTTCGCCGCTGTCATCAACGGAGAAATCAGGCGTTGAATCCTGGTTATTGAGCAGTAACTCACGCAATTTCTTCTCAATTTCTTTCGCAGTTGCCGGATTTTCTTTCAGCCAGTTGGTCGCATTCGCTTTACCCTGACCGATTTTCTCACCGTTGTAGCTGTACCATGCACCGGCTTTTTCAATCAGCTTCTCTTTCACGCCCAGGTCAACCAGTTCGCCGTAGAAGTTGATGCCTTCACCGTAAAGGATCTGGAATTCAGCCTGTTTGAACGGCGCTGCAATTTTGTTTTTCACAACCTTAACGCGGGTTTCGCTGCCGACCACGTTGTCGCCTTCTTTCACCGCGCCAATACGACGGATGTCCAGACGAACAGACGCATAGAATTTCAGGGCGTTACCACCGGTGGTGGTTTCCGGGTTACCAAACATAACGCCAATCTTCATACGGATCTGGTTGATGAAAATCAGCAGCGTGTTGGACTGCTTCAGGTTACCGGCCAGCTTACGCATTGCCTGGCTCATCATACGCGCCGCAAGGCCCATGTGAGAGTCGCCAATCTCGCCTTCGATTTCTGCCTTCGGCGTCAATGCGGCAACGGAGTCGACAACGATAACGTCAACCGCACCGGAGCGCGCCAGCGCATCACAGATTTCCAGCGCTTGTTCACCGGTATCCGGCTGAGAACACAGCAGGTTGTCGATATCAACACCGAGCTTACGGGCATAGACCGGATCCAGCGCGTGTTCCGCATCGATAAATGCACAGGTTTTACCTTCACGCTGCGCAGCGGCAATAACCTGCAGGGTCAGCGTTGTTTTACCGGAGGATTCAGGCCCGTAGATTTCGACGATACGGCCCATTGGCAAACCGCCCGCGCCCAATGCGATATCCAGAGAAAGCGAACCGGTGGAGATAGTTTCCACATCCATGGAACGGTCTTCACCCAGGCGCATGATGGAGCCTTTACCGAATTGCTTTTCGATCTGACCCAGCGCTGCAGCCAACGCTTTCTGTTTGTTTTCGTCGATAGCCATTAATTACTCCTGTCATGCCGCTTTCGGGTTAAACCGCGAAACGTGATAGATAATGTTCTGTTGAGGCAATTATACTGTATGCTCATACAGTATCAAGTATTTTGTAGAAATTGTTGCCACAGGGTTTGTAACGCGTAGACGGTCGCCTGTCGACGTACCGCGTCGCGATCGCCGCTGAAGCATTCCCTACGCGTAATCCCCTCACCGCTCACGCTGGCAAAGGCGAACCATACGGTACCTACGGGCTTTTCTTCACTGCCGCCATCCGGCCCGGCAATACCGCTGATCGAGACTGCGAAATGCGCGCGGGCAGCTTTTAGCGCGCCAATCGCCATCTCCACCACCACAGGCTCGCTCACCGCCCCATGCTGGGCCAGCGTCTCTTCGCGCACGCCAATCATTTGTGCTTTGGCTTCGTTGCTGTAGGTCACAAACCCGCGTTCAAACCAGGCGGAGCTTCCGGCAATATCCGTAATCGCTTTGGCCACCCAGCCCCCGGTGCAGGACTCCGCCGTCGTAACGGTCGCCCCACGCGCTTTCAGCGCCAGGCCAACCTGCTCACTTAACTGCATCAGTTCACTGTCGGTCATTTCAGCCTCTGTCAGTTAAAAAATATGCCGGACAAGATAGCACTTTCATAACCAATGTGGGGATGGAGAGAACGTTTTACGAGAGGGATTCCAAAAATTGCTCCGTTGCATAAATAAGACCTGCCGGATGACGATGTCAGGGCATCTTATCCGGCCTACAAGAGATTTCTTCCTGTAGGCCGGTGGAGCGATTACTGCACGCGCGCCAGCGCGACCGCCTGACCCAACTGCCACACGGCCATCGCGTAGTGGGTACTGTGGTTGTAGCGGGTGATGGTGTAGAAGTTCGGCAGTCCATACCAGTACTGATAGCCGGTACCAATATCCAGGCGCAGCAGGCTGGCCTGCTGATGATTACCCAACGACTGCTGTGGCGTCAGACCCGCGGCAGCAAGCTGAGAAATGCTGTACTGGGTTTTAAAGCCGTTCGCCAGCCCAGGTGCCTGACCATTTGCCGGCACCGCGACCGTATCGCCTTTCACCCAGCCGTGGCCCTTGAAGTAATTCGCCACGCTACCGATGGCATCAACCGGATCCCACAGGTTAATGTGGCCATCGCCATTAAAATCAACGGCATATTGCTTATAGGAAGACGGCATAAACTGGCCGTAGCCCATCGCGCCGGCAAAAGAACCTTTCAAATCGAGCGGATCGTCGCTTTCATCTCGCGCCATCAGCAGGAAGGTTTCCAGTTCACCAGAGAAGTATTCCGCACGACGAGGATAGTTAAACGACAGCGTCGCCAGCGCATCCAGAATCCGCGTTTTACCCATCACGCGGCCCCAACGCGTTTCAACGCCGATAATGCCAACGATAATTTCCGGCGGAACACCATAGACCTGCCACGCGCGGTTCAGCGCATCTTCATATTGATTCCAGAAGGCCACACCATTTTGCACGTTGTCAGGCGTGATGAACTGTTTGCGGTAGCGCAGCCATGCGCCGTTAGGACCGGCTGGCGGTTGAGTCGTCGGTGCCTGGCGGTCCATCAAACGCAATACCGAGTCCAGACGCTTGGCCTGCGACAGGATCTCCTGCAACTGCTGGCGGTCAAAGCCGTGCTTGTTGACCATTTTTTCGATGAACTGCTGCGCGTTGGGATTATTGGCAAAATCACCGCCCGTTTGCATGACGTTGTGCTGTGGCTCAAGCAGGAAGCCGCCGGATGGCGCACCCGTAGTCGTTTGAGTCTCTGAAGGTTTAGGTTTGCTGCTACAGGCAGCGAGCAGTACGAAAAGGGGGAGTAACGCTACATAACGACGCTTGAACATGAGACATCCATTAAACAAATTCAGCCTGGGAGAAGTATGGTAAAGCATCCTCCGGCATACAAGGAAGCGGTAGTCGCTCTCCTTCACAGAATTTACATCCCCTTTCATCTCTGACCTTCACATTTGCGAGCTTTCACGCAATAACTTTCAAATTAAAATATTTATCTTTCATTTTGAGATCAAAATAACACTTTTATATCTTTCGATCTGATTAAAATTAGCCACCGTTTGGCAAGATAACTAAAATCCCTACAGGAGAGAATAATGATCGACACCATCACACTCGGTGCTGAGTGGTTTATCGGGCTGTTCCAGAAAGGCGGAGAAGTGTTTACCGGTATGGTGACCGGTATTCTTCCCCTGCTGATTAGCCTGCTGGTCATCATGAATGCGCTGATTAACTTTATCGGCCAGCAACGTATTGAACGTTTTGCTCAGCGCTGCGCCGGAAATCCACTGTCCCGCTATTTGCTGCTGCCGTGCATCGGCACATTTGTATTTTGTAACCCGATGACGCTGAGTCTGGGTCGCTTTATGCCAGAAAAATACAAGCCCAGCTACTACGCCGCCGCCTCTTACAGTTGCCATTCAATGAACGGCTTATTCCCGCACATCAACCCCGGCGAACTGTTTGTCTATCTGGGGATCGCCAGCGGCCTGACCACGCTGGGGCTTCCGCTTGGCCCACTGGCGGTGAGCTACCTGCTGGTCGGTTTGGTGACTAACTTCTTCCGCGGCTGGGTGACCGATTTCACCACCACTATCTTCGAGAAAAAAATGGGCATTCAACTTGAGCAGAAGGTGCATCTGGCGGGAGCAACATCATGACACGTATTCGTATTGAAAAAGGCACCGGTGGCTGGGGTGGCCCCCTTGAACTGGATGCCGTACCGGGCAAGAAAATTGTCTATATCACCGCAGGAACTCGCCCCGCAATAGTCGACAGGATAGCAAGCCTGACCGGTTGGCAGGCAGTTGATGGCTTCAAAGAAGGCGAGCCGCCGGAGAACGAAATTGGTGTGGCGATCATCGACTGCGGCGGCACGCTGCGCTGTGGTATCTATCCCAAACGCCGTATACCGACGGTGAATATTCACGCTACGGGTAAATCCGGCCCGCTGGCTCAGTACATTGTCGAAGATATCTATGTCTCTGGCGTGAAAGAAGAAAACATCACGATTGTCGGCGAGGCATCCGCTGCGCCGCAACCTGCAAGCAGCACTATCGGTCGCGATTACGACACCAGTAAAAAGATTACCGAACAAAGCGACGGCCTGTTGGCAAAAGTGGGAATGGGCATGGGTTCAGCCGTTGCGGTTCTGTTCCAGTCCGGACGTGACACCATCGATACCGTCCTGAAAACTATTCTGCCATTTATGGCGTTCGTCTCGGCACTGATCGGCATCATTATGGCTTCGGGTCTGGGAGACTGGATTGCCCATGGACTCGCGCCGCTGGCCAGCCATCCGTTGGGACTGGTTACTCTGGCGCTGATCTGCTCTTTCCCGCTGCTGTCGCCTTTCCTCGGCCCCGGTGCGGTTATCGCCCAGGTTATCGGCGTGCTGATCGGTGTACAGATTGGTCTGGGGAACATTCCTCCGCATCTGGCGCTACCTGCCCTGTTCGCCATTAACGCCCAGGCTGCATGTGACTTTATTCCGGTTGGGTTGTCGCTGGCCGAAGCGCGTCAGGATACTGTCCGCGTCGGCGTGCCATCCGTACTGGTGAGCCGTTTTCTGACCGGCGCACCTACCGTTCTCATCGCCTGGTTTGTTTCTGGCTTTATTTACCAATAAGGGGCACTCAAAAATGACCGTCATTTATCAAACCACCATCACCCGTATCGGCCAGAGCGCCCCGGATGCACTGTGCGACCAGATGCTGATTACCTTTCGT
Organism: Citrobacter sp. Cpo148; assembly: GCF_030332375.1. NCBI lineage: Bacteria > Pseudomonadati > Pseudomonadota > Gammaproteobacteria > Enterobacterales > Enterobacteriaceae > Citrobacter > Citrobacter sp. Cpo148. The sequence continues at coordinate 217,722 of NZ_JAOWHY010000048.1, read as the reverse complement.
GAAGGCGCGCCAGCGGATATCGAAGAGTTTTGTTTCATCCATTGCCACGGGGACCTGAACGGCTCTTTACAAGCAGGGATCCAGTTTGAACTGGGCCAGCACCACTACCCGGTCACCGCCGTTGGCAGCGTGGCGGAACAAAACTTACGTGAACTCGGGCATATCACCCTGCGCTTTGACGGGCAGAGCGAAGCGGAATTCCCCGGCACTGTACACGTTGCGGGCCCCGTCCCGGACGGTATCACCCCGGGCTGTATTTTGAAGTTTGTTGCTTAAGATTGAAGGAGATAAAAATGAATCAGGTTGCCGTTGTCATTGGTGGAGGCCAGACCCTGGGGGCATTCCTCTGCCGTGGGCTTGCGACAGAAGGATACCGCGTCGCGGTGGTGGATATTCAAAGCGATAAAGCTGCCAACGTCGCGCAAGAAATTAACGCCGAGTTTGGCGAAGGTACCGCGTACGGTTTTGGCGCAGATGCCACCAGCGAACAGAGCGTGCTGGCGCTGTCGCGCGGAGTGGATGAAATATTCGGTCGTGTCGATCTGCTGGTTTACAGCGCGGGTATCGCTAAAGCCGCTTTTATCAGCGACTTTCAGCTTGGGGATTTCGACCGCTCGCTGCAGGTCAATCTGGTCGGCTACTTCCTCTGTGCTCGTGAATTTTCACGCCTGATGATCCGCGATGGCGTGCAGGGACGCATTATCCAGATCAACTCAAAATCAGGGAAAGTGGGCAGCAAACACAATTCAGGCTACAGCGCGGCAAAATTTGGCGGCGTGGGCTTAACCCAGTCGCTGGCGCTGGATCTGGCGGAGTATGGGATCACCGTACATTCGCTGATGCTCGGCAACCTGCTGAAATCACCAATGTTTCAGTCGTTATTACCGCAATATGCGACCAAGCTGGGCCTTAAGCCAGATGAGGTGGAGCAGTACTACATTGATAAGGTTCCGCTTAAACGCGGCTGCGATTATCAGGACGTACTGAACATGCTGCTGTTTTACGCCAGTCCAAAAGCCTCTTACTGCACCGGGCAGTCCATCAACGTGACCGGCGGTCAGGTGATGTTTTAATGTTGAATTGCCGGATGGCGGCTGCGCTTATCCGGCAAAATCAAAGGAGTACATAATGGTTTCCGCACTGATTACCGTCGCCGCTATCGCCTGGTGCCTGCAACTGGCGCTTGGTGGCTGGCAAATATCCCGCTTTAACCGGGCGTTTGATCAACTCTGCCAGCAAGGTCGGGTTGGTGTTGGTCGCTCCGGTGGGCGTTTTAAACCGCGCGTGGTGGTAGCCATTGCGCTGGATGAGCAGCAACGGGTGACCGACACGTTATTTATGAAAGGTCTTACTGTTTTCGCCCGACCAGGCAAAATTGCCACGATAATGGGCAAACATCTTGATGATTTACAGCCTGATGTGATCTTTCCCCATGATCCGTTATCACAGAATGCACTATCATTGGCGCTTAAACTGAAACATGGGTAATTTCGTTGTGAATGCTAATAGCTTGCGAAATTATCATTTTGCAACTTATTAAGTCAGGGTAATCACGCCTATGAAACCTCGTCAGCGTCAGGCTGCCATACTGGAGCATCTGCAAAAGCAGGGCAAATGCTCGGTTGAAGAACTGGCCCACTACTTTGACACGACCGGCACGACCATTCGCAAAGACCTGGTCATTCTGGAAAATGCCGGAACCGTCATTCGTACCTATGGCGGTGTGGTATTAAATAAAGACGAATCCGACCCGCCAATCGATCACAAAACGCTAATCAATACGCATAAAAAAGAGCAGATTGCCGAAGCCGCCGTCCGTTTTATACACGATGGCGACTCAATTATTCTGGATGCGGGTAGCACCGTACTGCAGATGGTGCCGATGCTCACGCGCTTTAGCAACATCACCGTCATGACCAACAGTCTGCACATTGTTAACGCCCTTTCGGAGCTGGACAACGAGCAAACTATCCTGATGCCCGGCGGGACCTTTCGCAAAAAATCTGCGTCATTTCACGGTCAGCTGGCAGAAAACGCCTTTGAGCAGTTCAGCTTTGATAAACTCTTCATGGGCACCGACGGCATTGACCTTAATGCCGGCGTGACCACCTTTAATGAGGTGTTTAGCGTCAGTAAAGCGATGTGCAATGCCGCTCGCGAAGTGATTCTGATGGCTGACTCGTCAAAATTTGGGCGCAAAAGCCCTAATGTTGTATGCAGTCTGGAAAGCGTCGACAAGCTGATTACCGATGCGGGCATCGACCCTGCGTTTCGTCAGGCGCTGGAAGCAAAAGGGATTGAAGTGATCATAACCGGAGAAACCAATGAGTGATGCACTACTGAACGCGGGCCGTCAGACGTTAATGCTGGAACTACAGGAAGCCAGCCGACTGCCAGAACGCCTGGGCGATGATTTTGTCCGCGCCGCCAATACGATTATCCACTGTGAAGGCAAAGTCATTGTCTCCGGTATTGGTAAATCAGGTCATATTGGCAAAAAAATTGCGGCGACCCTCGCCAGCACCGGCACGCCCGCCTTTTTTGTGCATCCGGCGGAAGCGCTGCACGGCGACTTAGGGATGATCGAAAGCCGTGATGTCATGCTGTTTATCTCCTACTCCGGCGGTGCGAAAGAGCTGGATCTCATCATCCCACGCCTGGAAGACAAATCCGTCGCACTGCTGGCAATGACCGGAAAACCGACCTCACCGTTGGGTCTGGCAGCCAAAGCCGTGCTGGATATTTCCGTTGAGCGCGAAGCCTGTCCGATGCGCCTGGCACCGACGTCCAGCACCGTAAATACGTTGATGATGGGCGACGCGCTGGCGATCGCCGTAATGCAGGCGCGCGGCTTTAACGAAGAAGATTTTGCCCGCTCACATCCGGCAGGTGCGCTGGGCGCTCGTCTGTTGAATAAAGTGCATCATCTGATGCGCCGCGACGATGCCATACCTCAGGTGAAACTCACCACCAGCGTTATGGACGCGATGCTGGAACTCAGCCGCACGGGTCTTGGCCTGGTCGCGGTCTGCGACGACCAGTCACTGGTGAAAGGGGTCTTTACCGACGGTGACCTGCGCCGCTGGCTGGTTGGCGGCGGAGCGCTCACCACCCAGGTTAGCGAAGCTATGACTCAGAATGGCATTACGCTACAGGCGCAGAGCCGCGCGATTGACGCCAAAGAGATCCTGATGAAGCGTAAAATCACTGCCGCACCGGTTGTCGATGAAAACGGTAAACTCACCGGTGCTATCAACCTGCAGGATTTCTATCAGGCCGGTATTATCTAATCCTTCAGACCCAGACGTTTCGCCAGCCGGTGCAGGTTGGCGACGTCTGTTTCCAGCGCCCGCGCGCTTGCCGCCCAACTGTGATTATTTTGCGCCAGTGCCCGGCGGATCATCTCCCGCTGGAACGACTCTGTTGCTTCACGCAGATTGTGATGTTGTGGGATCTCCGCAACAACTTCCGCCACCTGCGGAGCCGGACCTTCATCCTGCAAGGCAAAATGCTGCGTCTCCAGCACCACTTCATCCCCTGCCCTGGTAGCCCTGGCCAGAACAACCGCCCGGTGAATGGCATGTTCCAGCTCGCGCACGTTTCCGGGCCAGCCGTAATTCAGCAGATGGCTACGCGCGCCGGGGCTTAGCACCACGCGGGAAAGACCCAGCCGCAGTCGGCATTGCTCGCAAAAATAGCCGGCCAGCAGCACCACATCTTCGCCGCGCTCACGAAGAGGCGGTACAGAAAGGGGGAAGACGCTCAGACGGTGGAACAAATCCGCGCGGAAATTCCCGGCCAGCACCTCTTCGCGTAAATCACGGTTCGTCGCCGCCAGCACCCGCACATCCACGCGCAGGCTGCGATCGTCACCCACGCGCTGAATATCGCCGTACTGCAATACGCGTAGCAGCTTAGCCTGTAGCGCCAGCGAGAGTTCGCCTATCTCGTCGAGAAACAGCGTCCCATTGTCGGCCATTTCAAACTTACCGCTACGATTGCTGATAGCCCCGGTAAACGCGCCTTTTACGTGACCAAACAGCTCACTTTCGGCTACGGTTTCCGGCAACGCTGCACAGTTCAGATACACCAGTGGATTCACCGCGCGCGGCGAACCTTCATGGATAGCTTTAGCCACCAGCTCCTTCCCGGTTCCTGTTTCGCCGCTAATCAGCACGTTGAGATCGGACCCCGCCACAATCTCAATTTCTTTTTTCAACTGCATCATATTGGGCGACAGGCCAATCATCTGGGTTTCCGTCACCTGCTCAAAGTTGGTTGACGAACCTGGCAGCATATTCTGGCTTTCCAGTTGTTCAATCAGCAGCGCATTGCTCAGCGCACCCGCCGCCAGCGCGGCAATCAGCCTAAGCTCCTCATCGCTGAAAACATCGAACTGATCGGGCTCCATGCCATCCAGGGTTAACGCACCAATCAAATTTTGACCGGCGAACAACGGCAGCCCAATACAGGCATGCACCTTCAGACTCTCCTGCCCCGGAATCAGACCATCATATGGGTCTGGCAAATCGCTGTCGGCAGGGAAACGAACCACGTCTCCGGCGCGGGCAATCGCCTCCAGACGTGGATGCCCTTCCAGAGTAAAGCGTCTGCCGAGAACATCCTGCGCCAGCCCATCGATCGCCAGCGGAATAAACTGTCGCGACTCGTAGCGCAGCAGTGCCGACGCGTCGCACTCCAGCACCTGACGCAAAGTGGTTATCAGACGTTGAAAACGGTCCTGATGTCCAATACCGCTTTGTAATTCAATGGCGATGCCCGCCAGCACGTCTACGGAAAAGCTCATGACTACCTCATTGTCATTTTGACAATTCATATTGTCATATTGACAATAAAATTAATAGTCATTTTGACTACCACCTAATAAGCAGAAAACAATAAAACCATTAAAATCAATAAAATAAAAAGTTGGCACGCAACCTGCAATAAGCAAAACATCTTTTTTAGAAAAACGCTGAATTAATTACTGAGGTTGCTATGTCTATTCTGGTTAAAAATAACATTCATTGGGTTGGCCAACGTGACTGGGAAGTTCGTGATTTCCACGGGACTGAATACAAAACGCTGCGCGGCAGCAGCTACAACAGCTATCTCATCCGTGAAGAAAAAAATGTCCTGATCGATACAGTAGACCACAAGTTTAGCCGTGAATTCGTGCAGAACCTGCGCAGTGAAATTGACCTCGCGGATATCGACTACATCATCATTAACCACGCGGAAGAAGACCATGCAGGGGCGCTGACTGAGCTGATGTCCTGCATCCCGGACACGCCGATTTACTGCACAGCCAACGCCATTGACTCCATCAACGGGCATCACCATCACCCGGAGTGGAACTTTAACGTGGTGAAAACCGGTGATTCACTGGACATTGGTAACGGCAAACAGCTGATCTTCGTTGAAACGCCAATGCTGCACTGGCCTGACAGCATGATGACCTACATGACCGGCGACGCGGTGCTGTTCAGTAATGACGCCTTCGGTCAGCACTACTGCGACGAACGTCTGTTTAACGACGAAGTTGACCAGACCGAACTGTTCGAACAGTGCCAGCGTTACTACGCCAACATTCTGACGCCGTTCAGCCGTCTGGTTACACCGAAAATTACTGAGATCCTCGGCTTCAACCTGCCTGTCGATATGATTGCTACTTCCCACGGCGTGGTATGGCGCGACAACCCGACACAAATCGTGGAAATGTACCTGAAATGGGCGGCGGATTATCAGGAAGACCGCATCACCATTTTCTACGACACCATGTCCAACAACACCCGCATGATGGCGGACGCCATAGCCCAGGGCATCAACGAAGTTGACCCGAACGTGGCGGTGAAAATCTTTAACGTCGCCCGTAGCGATAAGAACGAAGTTCTGACTAACGTCTTCCGCTCTAAAGGCGTGCTGGTCGGTACTTCGACGATGAACAACGTGATGATGCCAAAAATCGCCGGTTTGGTGGAAGAGATGACCGGCCTGCGTTTTCGTAACAAACGCGCCAGCGCCTTTGGCTCACACGGCTGGAGCGGCGGCGCAGTAGACCGTTTGTCTACGCGTTTGCAGGATGCTGGTTTCGAAATGTCGCTGAGCCTGAAGGCGAAATGGCGTCCGGACCTGGATGCACTGGAACTATGCCGCCAGCACGGCCGTGAAATCGCACGTCAGTGGGCGCTTGCTCCACTGCCGGAAACAACCGTAAAAGCCGCATCCAAAGAAGAAGAATGCGCTTGCGCCGCTGCGGCTGCCGCCGATCTTGGACCTAGCATGCAGTGCAGCGTGTGCCAGTGGATTTACGACCCGGCAAAAGGTGAACCGCTGCAGGATGTCGCGCCGGGAACACCGTGGAGCGACGTGCCGGATAACTTCCTGTGTCCAGAATGTTCATTAGGTAAAGACGTCTTCGACGTCCTGGCAACGGAGGCAAAATGAGCCGCGGAATTGTCATTATTGGTTCGGGCTTCGCCGCCCGCCAGTTAGTCAAAAATATCCGTAAGCAGGATGCAAATGTCCCGCTGACCCTGATTGCTGCGGACAGCATGGATGAGTACAACAAGCCCGATCTCAGCCATGTTATCAGTCAGTCACAGCGTGCAGACGACCTCACCCGCCAGTCGGCGGGGGAGTTTGCCGAACAGTTTAATTTGCGCCTGTTCCCGCACACCTGGGTAACCGACATCGATGCTGATGCCCACGTAGTGAAAAGCCAGGATCAGCAGTGGCAGTACGACAAACTGGTGCTGGCGACGGGCGCTTCAGCCTTTGTACCGCCGGTTACCGGACGTGAGTTAATGCTCACGTTGAACAGCCAACAAGAGTATCGCGCTTGTGAAACGCAGCTGCGTGACGCCCAGCGGGTGCTGATTGTCGGCGGCGGCTTGATTGGCAGTGAACTGGCGATGGATTTTTGTCGTGCCGGTAAAGCGGTAACGCTTATCGACAACGCCGCCAGCATTCTGGCTTCGCTGATGCCGCCGGAAGTCAGCAGTCGCTTACAGCATCGTCTGACCGATATGGGCGTACACCTGCTGCTGAAATCACAGCTTCAGGGGCTGGAGAAAACGGCGTCAGGTATTCGTGCCACGCTCGATCGTAGCCGCAGCGTAGAAGTCGATGCGGTGATCGCCGCCACCGGCTTACGCCCGGAGACCGCACTGGCGCGTCGTGCCGGATTGAACATCAATCGTGGCGTCTGCGTCGATAGCTACCTGCAAACCAGCCACCCGGACATTTATGCTCTCGGCGACTGTGCGGAGATTAACGGTCAGGTGCTCCCGTTCCTGCAGCCGATTCAGCTGAGCGCCATGTATCTGGCGAAAAACCTGCTCGGCGGCAATGCGCCATTGAAACTGCCAGCCATGCTGGTAAAAGTCAAAACGCCAGAACTGCCTCTGCATTTGGCCGGGGAAACCCAGCGCCGCGATCTAAACTGGCACATCGCCGCCGAAGCGCAGGGAATGGTTGCCAGAGGGATGAACGAGGAAGGCCAGCTGTGTGCGTTTGTCGTCAGTGAAGACCGCATGAAAGAGGCCTTTGCGCTGCTGAAAACGTTGCCTGTGTAAGTCTGGGATACCGGATGGCGCCGCTTCGCGTCTTATCCGGCCTACGACTTTGCCCGGCAACGCTGCTACTGATTTATTAACCTCACGCACATGGATGTGCGTTGCCACTTGTCGGTATGCCCCGACATGTTTTTCTTGCCCCGCCAGTCCCGGGGCTTTTTTTATTTTTGCGCCAACGCTCGCGCCGCGGCAATCACGCCCTGCCCCAATGACAACCCGCCGTCGCCCGCCGGTAAACGCTGCGGGAACAGTAAGGTAAAATCACGCAGATAAAACGCCAGACGGGCCGACAATAAGCGGTTATGCATCACGCCACCGCTAAATACTAACGTCTTAATCCCGCGCGCTTCGGCCTGCATTCGCATCAGAGTGGCAAACCCACGCGCCAGCGCGTCGTGAAACGCCCATGCCCTTTCTGCTGGTTTGGCCTGCCAGTTCAGCCATTGCTGCCAAAAAACCGCTAAGTCCAGCTGATTGTCATCAAGCGGCACCGTGACTGGGTGCTCAACGCCATCACATTGCGATGCCATCGCCTCAAGCGCACAGGCCGCTTCACCTTCATAACTCAATGATTCCGGTGCACATTGCAACGCGGCGGCAACGGCATCAAACAGTCGTCCGCACGATGACGCCAGCGGAGCGTTAATTCCCCGTTCAATAGCGCGCGCCAGCACGTTCCAGTTTTGATGTTGCAGCACCGATGTTTCCGGATAACGCTGCCAGTCAGGAACAAAACGCAGGCACTGCGCGAGCAGATTACGCCACGGCTGTTTTGCCGCCAGATCGCCGCCCGCCAGCGCTACCGCCGGTAAGCCGCCAAGGTGTTCGCATTCACGATAGTTGACCCGCAAACACTCCCCTCCCCACAGCGCGCCGTTTTCCCCCATACCGATACCGTCTAGCGTCAGGGCAATCACATCACCGCCATTGAGCGGCCAGCCGTGCTCCGCAAGACACGCAGCGGCATGCGCATGGTGATGCAGCACCGTTTCAGTTGGCAGCTCCATTTCACTGGCCCATTGGCTGGAAACATAGCCAGGGTGTGCATCATGCACGATACGCTGCGGCGTAAAGTCATAAATGTTCTGGATCAGGCGTAGCGCATCACGCCACTGTTGCTGAATACCGTCATCGCTGAGATCGCCCAAATGCTGGCTGATAACCGCCTGCTCGCCGCGCACCAGACAGAAAGTATTTTTCAGATCAGCACCTAAGCACAGCATCGGCGGCACGTCGCGAAATCCTGGCGGTAGTGCTATCGCATCCGGCACATAACCCCGGGAACGACGCAGCATTTCCCCACTGTCGCGCACCACGGAGTCATCCATCCGCTGCACAATTTCGCGATTATGCAGCAGGAAACCGTCGGCAATGTCGTGTAAATCTTCCAGCGCCTGGGCGTTGGTAATGGCCGGAGGCCTGCCGCTGAGGTTGCCAGAGGTCATCACCAGCGGACAATTCATCTCTTGTAAGAGCAAATGCTGTAACGGATTCGCTGGCAGCATGACGCCAACCTCCGTTAACCCCGGCGCGATGCCCTCGCTCAATGCAGCGACATAGCGTTTCTGCACCAGCACGATCGGCGCAGCAGGGGTAGTCAGCAAACGACGAGCGGGTTCAGGCAATCCTTCATCAGAGGGCAGCATCACTGCCAGAGGTTTCGCCGGACGGTGTTTGCGCAGCCTGAGTAGCGCAACGGCGTTATCATTTCGCGCATCGCACACCAGATGAAACCCACCAATGCCTTTAACCGCCACAATACCGCCTGCTTTCAGCCGCGATACCGCCGCCTGCAGCGCCTCTTCTTTCTCCGCCCGCTCACCCGCACAGAACCACTCCAGATGAGGGCCGCATGCCGGACAAGCCACTGGCTGGGCGTGGAAGCGACGGTCGTACGGATCGCGATACTCTTTGTCACATTGCGCGCAGAGTGGGAATGACGCCATTACGGTAAACGGACGATCGTAGGGCATGGCGCGGATAATCGTAAAACGCGGACCACAGTGGGTGCAGTTGATAAAGGGGTATCGGTAACGACGTTCGCCGGGGGTGTTCATTTCAACAAGGCATTCGGGACAGGTCGCGGCGTCCGGAACGATTTGCGTATTCATCGTACCGCCAGCACTTTGACGAATCGAGAAATCGGCAGGCTGCTGCGTCCAGGCGAATGGTTCGCTCTCAACGCTGTCAATGCGCGCCAGCGGTGGGCAGTGTTGATGCAACTGCGCAATAAATTCCGCCGGATCTTCCTGTAAGCGCACAACCACACCGTCACCGTCGTTACACACATCGCCATGCAGTTGTAAGCGCTGCGCCAGTTGCCAGACGTAGGGGCGAAATCCGACGCCCTGTACTTTGCCGCGAATACGCAGCTGTACGCCGGAGTGGTTGTTTATTGTCATTAAGTCGTTCCCGCAGTCATCTATCCCGGTTTGCCTGATGGCGCTACGCTTATCAGGCCTACGTGGATGCGAACAGTAGGCCGGATAAGGCAAAGCCGCCATCCGGCATAAGTACTACCGTATTTTACGCGGATTTTCAGATATCAGAACAGCAAAGATGCGGTGGAATCCAGCGCGGCGCGACGACGTTTTTCCGCGCTCAGTTGCTCAAGCTTATTGCGATCCACATATATCAGCGCGTGAGTCGGGCACACTTCCATACAGGCAGGACCGGCCTCACGATGGTGGCACAGGTCGCACTTATTGGCTTCAGCTTTTTCTGCGCGGACGTTCAGACCTGCGCCGCTGTTACGCACGACCGGACGCACGACCACTTCCATTGCGCCGTAAGGACAAGCCACAACGCAGGTTTTACAGCCAATGCAACGTTCCTGCATTACATGAACAAAACCTTTATCACGGCTGATCGCACCGTTCGGACAGACGTTAGCGCACGGCGCGTCTTCGCACTGGCGGCACAGCGTCGCCGTGGAGACATTAACGCCTTTGATGACGTGAATGCGGGGTAAAAAGGTTTCAGGGGTCAGCGATGCGCAGTCCTGGTTATCCTGATGGGATACCACGCAGGCCACTTCACAGGTACGGCAACCAATGCATTTATTGGCGTCTGCAATGATGAAACGGTTCATCAATTTCTCCAGCAATGACAGAATATCTGCCGAAGCATACACAAATCGTGCCAGAATTTAATTTGCTGTTATTAAAGGAATTTTATAATAAAGAACGCAAGAAGGGCGTGTCATCGTCACTAGTGACGATGACAAATGACAGCCGTCAGCGCGAAACGGGCGGCGCAACTGAGTCGCGCGCAATGAGTTCACCGGTGAAGGTCTTTGACGGCGTAAACGCCCCGTCACCTAACATAAAGATCAGGCGCCCAATCGTTTCCTGAATCATTTCTGTTACCGGAATTTTAACGCTGGAAAGCGCCGGAATAGTGTATGGCGCGAGGGCGATATCATCAAAGCCAATCACCGACACCTGTGCGGGAACGCTCACACCATGCTCGTGCAACTGCTTCATCGCGCCGATCGCCATATCGTCATTGCTGGCCACCAATGCGGTAAAATTGACCTTGCGCGAAAGCAAAGTATCCACACCCGCTGCGCCGCAGGCTGGCGTCCATTTCCCTTTAACAATCAGATCATTATTTAGCGCGATCCCATGATGTGCCAGCGCGTCTTTATAGCCTGAAAGTCGCTCCACGCCGGTTGGCGAATCCATCGAGCCGGTAATAAAACCAATCTCTTTATGCCCGGCGGCAATGAGCTGAGTAACGGCGTTAAAGCTGGTCTGCTTTTGATCGCACCATACGCTATGGCTACTGTTTTTCCGCAGGCGTCGATTAAGCACCATAATCGGCTGGCTGTGGGCATCGATGATGTCATCTATCTCATCCACGCTGAGAAAACGCGGATAAATCATAATCGCGTCACAGCGCAGGTCGAGCAGGTACTGGATCGCCTGGCGCTCTTCCTCAGCGCTATGCTTACCGTCAGCCAGTAACAGCTGGCGCCCTTTATCTTCCGCCATCCGCGCGGTATGAAACAGCAGTTCGCTGAAATAGACGCCGTGATAAAGGGTGTTTGTTACCACCAGACCTAGTGTCTGCGTGGTTTTCGCCGCGAGACTGCGCGCCAGCAAATTTGGGCGGTAACCACTCTCTTCAATGGCCTGAAACACGCGGTCTTTGGTTTCCTGGCTGACATAGCCGTTTCCGGAAAGCACCCGGGAAACCGTCGCTTTCGACACTCCGGCACGCTTCGCCACCTCCAGCATCGTGGTCATATTACTCATCCCTTTTATCTCGATGTGACGCAGTGTACTGCACCGTTTTGCCGCTGTCCTTGCTGCTAAATCGCAGACGCTGACATCTGGTGATCGGAGTCACAATTACAAAAATTGATCAAAATTAAATCTTGATTAGTTAATACAATTTAAACATGATTTTGTGGAACCGGTTTCCTATCTGCGTTTCATCAACCCAGAAAAGCGACCCACGTAAACGGATAAAAAATAACGTACTCTACTGATAAAACAGGATTAAATCCGATGTCCAAGAATTATGCAGCGCTGGCGCGCTCCGTTGTGACGGCTCTGGGAGGCGTCGACAACATCACAGCAGTGACCCACTGTATGACCCGTTTGCGTTTCGTTATCAAAGATGACTCGCAGGTCGACAGCGCGACGCTGAAAACCCTCACTGGCGTGCTGGGCGTGGTGCGCAACGAGAACCAATGTCAGGTGATTATCGGCAACACCGTTTCGCAGGCGTATCGTGAAGTGGTCAGCCTGTTGCCTGCCAACATGCAGCCTGCTGAGCCGCAAATCAAACCCCGACTGACGCTGAAGCGGATTGGCGCGGGGATCCTTGATGCGCTGATCGGCACAATGTCGCCGTTGATCCCGGCGATTATCGGCGGATCAATGCTCAAGCTGCTGGCGATGGTTCTGGAAATGACCGGCGTGCTGGTGAAAGGATCGTCCACGCTCACCATTCTGACCGTCATTGGCGACGGTGCATTCTTCTTCCTGCCGCTGATGGTCGCCGCGTCGGCCGCTATCAAATTCAAAACCAACATGTCGCTGGCTATCGCCATCGCGGGCGTACTGGTGCATCCCAGCTTTATCGACCTGATGGCGAAGGCCGCGCAGGGTGAGCACGTTGAGTTTGCCCTGATCCCAGTGACGGCGGTGAAATACACCTACACGGTGATCCCGGCGCTGGTCATGACCTGGTGCTTGTCATACATCGAACGTTGGGTCGATCGTATAACTCCGGCGGTGACCAAAAACTTCCTCAAACCGATGCTGATCGTGCTGATCGCCGCCCCGCTCGCCATCGTCATCATTGGCCCGATCGGTATCTGGATTGGTAGCGCGATTTCAGCGCTGGTCTATACCATCCACGGCTATCTCGGCTGGCTGTCAGTGGCCATTATGGGCGCGCTGTGGCCGCTGCTGGTAATGACCGGTATGCACCGTGTCTTTACGCCAACCATTATTCAGACCATTGCCGAAACCGGAAAAGAAGGCATGGTGATGCCGTCGGAAATCGGTGCCAACTTGTCGTTAGGTGGTTCATCGCTGGCAGTGGCATGGAAAACCAAAAACCCGGAGCTGCGCCAGACGGCGTTAGCGGCCGCCGCCTCAGCCATCATGGCGGGCATTTCCGAACCCGCGCTGTATGGCGTGGCAATCCGCCTGAAACGTCCGCTGATTGCGAGCCTTATCAGCGGTTTTATCTGCGGTGCTGTTGCAGGAATGGCCGGGCTTGCAAGCCACTCCATGGCGGCTCCAGGTCTGTTCACCAGCGTCCAGTTTTTCGATCCGGCCAATCCGATGACCATCGTTTGGGTATTTGGCGTGATGGCGCTGGCGGTAGTGCTTTCTTTTGTACTAACGCTGATTCTCGGCTTTGAAGATATTCCTGTCGAAGATGCAGCCGCGCAGGCCAGAAAAAACCAGGCCGCACAACCGGGCAATATCAATGGAGCCAGCATTTGACTGGTACGAACTGAGGTTAATTATGTCTGTTTTTCCGCAAGGATTTTTATGGGGCGGCGCACTGGCCGCCAACCAATCTGAAGGGGCATACCGGGAAGGCGGCAAAGGGCTGACTACCGTCGATATGATCCCCCACGGCACACACCGCATGCCCGTCAAACTGGGTCAGGAAAAGCGCTTTACGCTGCGGGATGACGAATTTTATCCCAGCCATCAGGCGATCGACTTTTATCATCGCTATAAAGAAGATATCGCGCTAATGGCGGAAATGGGGTTTACAGTTTTTCGTACTTCCATTGCCTGGAGCCGCCTCTACCCTAACGGCGACGAGCTGACGCCGAATGAAGACGGAATTGCGTTTTATCGGGCCGTGTTTGCCGAGTGTAAAAAATACGGTATTGAGCCATTAGTCACGCTGTGTCACTTCGATGTGCCTATGCATCTGGTCACCGAGTACGGCTCCTGGCGTAACCGCAAAATGGTGGAGTTCTTTACCCGCTACGCGCGTACCTGCTTCGAGGCCTTTGACGGTCTGGTGAAGTACTGGCTGACGTTCAACGAAATCAACATTATGCTGCACAGCCCCTTTTCAGGCGCCGGGCTGGTATTTGAAGAAGGTGAAAATCAGGATCAGGTAAAATATCAGTCCGCTCACCACGAACTGATAGCCAGCGCCCTGGCGACTAAAATAGCCCATGAAATTAATCCGCAAAACCAGGTCGGTTGTATGCTGGCTGGCGGTAATTTTTATCCTTACTCGTGTAAGCCGGAAGATGTGTGGACCGCACTGGAAAAAGACCGTGAAAACCTGTTCTTTATTGATGTGCAGGCGCGCGGGGCCTACCCGGCTTACTCTGCCCGCGTGTTTCGCGAAAAAGGCGTGGTAATCGAAAAAGCCCCGGAAGACGACGACATCCTGAAAAACACCGTCGATTTCGTCTCTTTCAGCTATTACGCATCGCGCTGCGCCTCCGCTGAAATGAACACGGGCAATACTAGTGCCGCCAACGTGGTGAAGTCGCTGCGTAATCCGTACATTGCCGCCAGTGAATGGGGCTGGGGAATCGATCCGCTCGGCCTGCGCATCACCATGAATATGATGTATGACCGCTACCAGAAACCGCTGTTTCTGGTGGAAAACGGGCTGGGAGCGAAAGATGAAATTGATGCCAACGGTGAGATCAATGACGACTATCGCATCAGCTATTTACGCGAGCATATTCGCGCCATGGCAGACGCGATTGAAGATGGCGTGCCGCTGATGGGTTACACCACCTGGGGCTGTATCGATCTGGTTTCAGCCTCAACCGGTGAGATGAGCAAACGCTACGGTTTTGTATATGTGGACCGCGATGACGCGGGCAACGGCACGCTGGCACGTACACGCAAGAAATCATTCTGGTGGTACAAAAAAGTCATCGCCAGTAACGGTGCCGATCTGGCATGACGGATCTGCCGGAGGGGGTTACAGCCTTCCGGCAGAAGTACATATTTTCATTTCATTTATTACATTCCGGATTTGGAATCGTCCTTCCAGTTTCAGATTTGCCCTCCCCCTTTTTTACTGGCATTTTATTCAGTAGTTTTTAATCCTGGCCGTTCACCACAAGGAAGCGTGCATGTTTGATAAAAAGGGCAAAACAGCGGTGGCAATCACCAAACCAGTACGTCGCTTGAAAGTCAGCTATGTCAGAAAACGCCATGAAGATCCAAAAACGGGTTATACGCGACGAATCAGTCGTCACGCCTCACTCACGCTGAACGGCGACTGGCTGGAACAAGCGGGATTCCCTACCGGGACGGCAGTGAATGTATCAGTGATGCAGGGGAAATTAATTATTGAGCAGGCAATTGAATGACGAGGATACACTGGGAAAACAGGCCGGATGTCGTTCACATCCGGCACTGATACGGTTTACTCTTCTGGTGCTTCCAGCTCGGAGAATCCACCGTGCCCTTCCCAACCGGCTAATCGCTGATAGACGGTATCAACCGCATCTTTGATCGGCTGTGTCATCGGGTAGTAAAAACCGACGATGTCCGGTTGAATGCCGAGGAAAATCACCTCACCAACATCGTCTTTCAGCTGATCTACCAGGTAGTTCAGCGGCATGTTGTGGGTGGTCATCATGAACATCTCGGCAATGTCATCAGGATCGATAATGCGGATTTCACCGGGGTTCAGCCCCATATCGGTGGCATCAACAATCAACAAACGTTGCGGACGCAGTTCACGAATGGCGACAATATCGTTCTCCGGCGCGCTACCGCCGTCAATGACAACCCAGTTGCCTTGAGGATTTGCAGCACACATTTCAGCCAGCAGCGGGCCCGCGCCGTCATCGCCCATCATGCTGTTACCCACACATAATAAAACGTCAGTCACGGTGTCTCCTCACCATCAGATAGATGGCGCTTTCCTGGTGTATGTCGTGCAGCATGCTAAGCATCAGCTTGCTCCACTCCTGCTGCTGCGGGGTCTGCACGGCACGCGCATCATCGAACGCGCGCGCCAGCATTTGTACATGGTTGAAATCGATAACGATCTCGCCGTATTTCGGCACGCCTTCCATTTTCCGGCGGGCTTCGCTTCCCTCAGCAAGGGTAGCAATCCATGCCAGATATTCGTCCCATGGACAAGTTAACGCCGCTTCCAGGCAATCGATGATCCCAAGGTGGTGACCAATCGCCAGGCTGTAATAGACAACCTGCTGCGCCTCAGCAGGCGTCGCATCGTTCTCATCAATAAACTTACGGCTCAGTTGACTGAACACCACCGTTTCACTCATCGGATACGCGCCTCTTCGACAACATGATTAAGATGCGTGACGATCTCGGTCAGACGCGGATCGTTTTCCGCTTCCAGCCAGCGCGCCACCTGATGCTCGCCCTGCCCTAACTGCGTCATATAGTCATCAGCAATCTGGCGACCATAGCGGTATCCCGCCAGACGGCGAGCCTCGCGATCCACCTTCACGCGCAGCGGCTGAACCATGTCCGGATGCAGAATTTCCGCCGGCTGTTCGTCCAGTTCACCCGGCGCACGCGCGTGAATTTTTTGCTCCAGCAGACCCAGCGCCATGGCAAAACCATACAGCGTTGCCGCAGGCGTCGGCGGACAACCTGGAATATATACGTCCACCGGTACGATTTTGTCCGTGCCGCCCCATACGCAGTATAAGTCGTGGAAGATACCGCCGCTGTTACCGCAGGCACCGTAAGAGATACAAATTTTCGGATCTGGCGCAGACTGCCAGGCACGCAGCGCCGGAGAGCGCATGGCACGGGTTACCGCGCCGGTAAACAGCAGAATATCCGCATGGCGCGGTGACGGGACGACTTTGATGCCAAAACGTTCGGCATCAAACAGCGGAGAAAGCGTAGCAAAGATTTCGATTTCGCAACCGTTGCAGCCGCCGCAGTCCACGCGGTAAACATACGCTGAACGCTTGATGCTTTTCAGCAGCGATGCTTTCATGCTGGCAATGGATTCATCCACCGTCATCGGTACCGGAATACCGTTGACGTCACGTGGGCCTAATAAATTGCTCATCAGCTGGCCTCTTTCATATGGCGAGTCAGTTCAATACGGTCAGACGGCACCAGGCATTTCTGGCGCTTACAGTCCGGGCAGGTCTCAAAGCTTTCACGGTGGTTTTCCGCGCGGGTATCACCGTTGTGCTTAAGCAGCGCAATGGCGTAATCAATCTCTTTTTGCACCGCAAACGGACGGTTACATACGCGGCAATTGCACAGGCCAAAACGAGACTGCTGCAAGAAATCATCTTTCTTCCACACCGCCAGCTCATACTCCTGCGACAGCTTGATTGCCGCTGTCGGACAGACTTCTTCGCAGCGGGCGCAGAAGATGCAGCGACCGAGGTTGAACTGCCACGCCAGCTCATTGGTGACCAGATCGGTTTCTACCGTCAGCGCGTTCGACGGGCACGCATTCACACAGGCCGCACAGCCGATGCACTGCTGCGGATTATGTTCCGGTTTGCCACGGAAGTTTTTATCGACCGCAATCGGTTCCAGCGGATACGACGACGTCGGTGCCCCGGTTTTGATGACTTTTTTGATAAAGGTAAACATGGCGATTCCTTATTTCAGCGGCGAGTTTTTACGCTCGATGCTGTAGCGCTCAAGTTCTTTGTACGGCACGACTTTGCTCTTCTTCTTACGCACATCGACCACAGTCATACGGTCAGTACAGGAGTAGCAAGGATCGAGGCTACCGATAATCAGCGGGGCATCGGAAACGGTATTGCCACGCAGCATGTAGCGCAGCGTCGGCCAGTTGGCGTAAGTCGCCGCACGGCAGCGCCAGCGATACAGTTTCTGGTTGTCGCCGGTCATGCTCCAGTGGATGTCATCTCCACGCGGCGCTTCAGCAAAGCCCAGTGCGAAACGGTGAGGAATATAGGTAAAGCCTTCCACCATCAGCGGGCCGCCCGGCAGGTTATCCAGACCAAAGTCGATCATATTCAGCGCGGTGTAGACTTCATTAATACGGACTTTCAGGCGAGAAATAACGTCGCAGCCCTGCTCGCTGTGCACTTCCATCGGCAGCAGACCATAGCCGACAAACGGGTGATCGGCGCGGGTGTCACGCGCGTGGCCGCTGGCGCGAACCATCGGGCCGACGTTACTGAAGTCACGGGCAATTTCCGGATCAAGACGACCAATACCAACGGTACGCTGTTCCATGTTTGGCGTGCTGAGCAGCATATCGACCAGTTCCTGCACGTCACGACGCATCTGCTGCGCCAGTTGACGGGTCTGGATCATATCTTCTTTCAGCAGATCACGACGGATACCGCCGATCAGGTTCAGACCGTAGGTTTTACGTGCCCCAGTGAGGATCTCCGCCATCTTCATCGACGTTTCACGCACGCGGAAGAACTGCATAAAGCCGGAGTCAAAACCGGTGAAGTGACAGGCCAGGCCGAGGTTGAGCAGGTGCGAGTGCAGACGCTCAACTTCCAGCAGAATAGCGCGGATCATCTGCGCACGTTCCGGCACCACGATGCCCATCGCATTCTCAACGGAGGTGGTATAAGCGGTGCTATGCGCAAAGCCGCAGATGCCGCACACGCGATCCGACAGGAACGTCACTTCGTTATAACCCATGCGGGTTTCCGCCAGTTTCTCCATGCCGCGGTGGACATAGAACAGACGGTAATCGGCGTCGATAATGTTCTCGCCGTCAACGAACAGGCGGAAGTGACCGGGTTCATCGGAGGTGACGTGCAACGGGCCAATCGGCACCACGTTATTTTTCTTGTCGCCCAGTTCGTTGATGAACTCGTAGGTTTCAGCATCGGTAGTCGGCGCCGGGCGCTGACGATAATCCATGCTGTCTTTACGCAGCGGATAGAGTTCGTCCGGCCAGTCATCCGGTAACACCAGACGGCGCTCATCCGGTAAACCAACCGGGATCAAACCGTACATGTCGCGCACTTCACGCTCGCCCCAGACCGCTGCTGGAACGCGCGGCGTGACGGACGGGAACTCCAGTTTATTGGCATCGACTTCAACGCGGACGGTTATCCAGCACTTGGTGCCCTGCTCCATCGACATCACGTAATAAACGGCGTAATGACCGCACAGCTGACGTTCGTCGTTACCAAACAGCACGGATAACCAGCCGCCCTGTTTGTAGTACAGGAACTCCACCACTTCCGGCAGGTAGTTCACCTTGACGGTGATCGTCAGCTGATCTTTGGTCTGCCAGGCTTCATCCAGCACCACGCCCGGAAAGGCCTGGTGCAGCGCAGCGAGATATTGTTGACCTAATTTTTCTTCAGACATGCTCAAACTCTCTTAAATCACGCCACCAGCAAGGAGACGAACGCTAAAAACGCAAACCCAAAACCGGCCCAGGTCACGCGTGAAGTGGCGCAAAAACGCAGACGCGCCATGCTGTTTTCGAACAGGGCGATGACCAGCACGCCGAGGACCAGCTTGACGACGGCAATCACCAGCGCCAGCAGCAGTCCACCGGCGGTGAAGGTTTCCATCTGTCCCCACGGCAGGAACACGCCAACGAACATTTGCAGAACGACCAGCTGTTTGAGGCTAATGCCCCACTTCAGCACGGCAAAACCGCTGCCGCTGTATTCGGTCAATGGACCTTCCTGCAGCTCCTGCTCTGCTTCCGCCAGATCGAACGGCAGTTTGCCCATTTCGATAAAGGTGGCGAAAGCACAGGCGCACAGTGCCAGAATCAGCGGGATGCTGCGCGCAGCAGGCCAGTGGTAAATGGTATCGGCGATATTGCTGATATGGGTTGAACCCGCAACCTGTGCCGCTACCCACAGCCCCAGCAGCAGGATAGGTTCAACCAGCACGCCGAGCATCGCTTCACGGCTGGCGCCAATGGCGGTAAACGGGCTACCGGTATCCAGTCCCGCGATAGAGAAGAAGAAACGGGCGATGGCGAACAGGTAAATTAAGGTGATCAGATCGCCCAGTTGTGGCAGCGGCGAGCCAACGGTCACTACCGGCAACGCAGTGGCGATAGTCAGCATCACGCCCACCATCACAAACGGCGTCAGGCGGAAAACCCAGCTGGAATCCGCAGGCGCAATGCTCTGACGGCCCAGCAGTTTGATAATGTCGCGGTATTCCTGCAAAACGCCCGGACCGCGGCGATTGTGCAAACGCGCACGCGCCACGCGGGTAACACCGGACAGCAGCGGCGCAACGGCAAACAGCACCAGCGCCTGAATTAACGGATATAAAACACTCATTCTCAGGCTCCTCGTGAAACCACAATCACCACCAGCACCGCCAGCTCAATCAGCGCCAGGCGACGGAACAGCACCGGTGCAGCCGCATTCTGCCAGCCCGGAACCAGTGATACCGGGTTCAGCCATTTACGCAGTTTGAGTACCGGGGCAAAGGCTTCTTTCACCGGCATGGCAAAACCGTGCGCGGTAATCACCATTGACTGCTCGTGATCGTAACCACACACCCATGCCGCACCGCGTGAACGCGACGGCAGACGGTTGCCTTTGAAAATGGCCATGATGATGAACGGCAGCAGCGGACACGCGATCAGCAGCAGCGTGATCATTGGCTGAGAAACGGTGGTGTTCGCGGTTTCCAACGGCAGCGGAACGGCAGAGGAGATCATCGGCAGCAGCCACGGCGCAGCAACGCCGCCAATCACGCAGCAGATAGCCAGCGCGACGACGCTCACTCCCATCAGGATTGGCGCGCAGCAGGCATTTTCAGCTTCCTTCGTGCGCGGTGCGCCAAGGAACGTAACGCCATAGACTTTCGCCATACACATCACCGCCAGCGCGCCGGTAATTGCCAGCCCTACCGCCAGCAACGGTCCTAACAGGCTACCGACAAATGCGCCGCTATTGCCAAGCTTAAAGAAGGACTGGTAGATAACCCACTCACCGGCAAAACCGTTCAGCGGCGGCAGTGCGGCCATCGCCATCAGACCAACCAGCATCGCCAGCGAGATAACCGGCATACGTTTACCGATACCGCCCAGTTTTTCGATATCACGATGACCGGTACGGAACCAGATGCTGCCTGCGCCCAGGAACAGAACGCTTTTGAACAGGCTGTGGTTTACCAGGTGGTACAGACCGCCGGTCAAACCCAGCGCAATCAGTGCCGGTTGATTCAGGGAAATTCCGGTCACGCCAGCGCCCAGACCCAGCAGAATAATGCCGATGTTTTCCAGCGTGTGGTACGCCAGCAGGCGCTGGATATTGTGTTCCATCAGCGCATACAGACCGCCAACAAACGCGGTGATCATGCCCAGCACCAGCAGCGTAATCCCCCACCACAGCGGCGCGTTACCGCCCAGCAGCGACAGGGAGAGAATACCCAGCAGACCAACCTTCATGACGACGGTAGAGAACAGCGCCGCAGCCGGTGCGCTGGCATTGGCGTGTGCCTGTGGCACCCAACCGTGCAGCGGAATAATCCCGGCCAGCAGGCCAAAACCTGCCACGCCCAGCAGCCAGATGTCAGACCCGAGCGGCAGCTCCTGGGTGCGCAGGTCTAGCAGACGCAGCTCCAGAGTGCCGTAACGTTGCCACACCAGGTAGCAGGCGACCGCCAGCAGCAGCGTACCAATACGCCCCAGTGCAAACCACAGTTTGCCTTCTTTACTGCATCCGGTAAGGAACACGGCACACAGCGCCATGATTTCCGCCATCACCACCAGCGTACCGAGGTTGCTGGCAACCACCGCACATACCGCCGCGGCCATCAGCAGATTCACCAGCAGGCCGTTAGCTTTCACCTGCGGATGACGATGCCAGTCAATGTTGTACAGGCTGACAAACAGGCCGCACAGGCCCAGTGTAATCAGCCAGATAGCATTAAGCGGAGTAATTTGCAGACTGTGACCAATAAACGGCATCACGCCGCTCACTGCCAGCGCATTAGTCAGAACGGTAAAACCCGCGGCTGCCGTACACAGGCTGCCGACTGCACCACCAACCCCAGCAATCCATCCGCTCAGCGATTTATGAAATGAAAACAGAAATGCCAGAACCGCAGCCGCTGTAAACCAGGCTACGCCGCTGTTAATCAGTGAAATTGCGCTCATTTTGCATCCCCACTCTGAGCCTGCTGAAACAAGGTGAGATCGCCGAAATCGGTATTGAAAGTCAGCTCACGCTTACGTTTGCTGGCGCGGGCGATATCCATGTTGCTCACCAAGTGCAGGGCTTTGGTCGGACACATGCGCACGCAGGCCGGACCTTGCTCGTCAAAACTACACAGATCGCATTTCACCGCGATGGCACGAACGCCAGGAACCCAGTCCAACAGCGAACTCACGCGAGCAGGCGCTGGCGGAGCCGGAGGCGCTTTTGGCGTATTGGCGTTTGCCGGAATGTGTAGCGGACGGCTACCGGAAAACTCTATCGCGCCAAACGGACAAGCGATCCCGCACAGTTTGCAGCTTACGCACAGGCTTTCGTTCAGCTGTACGGCGCCATCAACGCGGTTAATGGCATTAACCGGACACACGGTGGCGCAAGGCGCATCTTCACACTGGTGGCAAAGCTGCGGCGCGGATTCTTTTTCATTTAACATCACTTTCAGGCGCGGCATTGACTGCAGGCCATGCTGGCGATGTGTCTCTGAGCAGGCGGCTTCACAGGTGTGGCAGCCAATACAAAGAGTGGAGTCAGCAATTACAAAACGATTCACCAGGCATTCCTCAGGTGATAGTCATTTTTGACGAAAACATGTCTACCAAATGTCATTTCGACATTTTTCGACATGCCCATTCCCTAAAACGTCGTGACGCAGTATGTAGACCGCATCATGACAAAGTGGGCAGCACCCGAGGCTTAAGCCGGGCTGTGTCCCTCAACCAGCTGGCTTAAATTCACCGGCATATTGTTCTCAACCGCGGTGTACAGGCTGTCGTAGACGGTGGCGATTTTTTCGAGATAGTGCTCCAGCACCTGCTCGCGATCGCGGTTGCTAATACGCTCATCGACCTTACCGTCGATAGTCAATTCTGCCTGTGCAATCAGCTGCTTATCATCACCGTCTTTCGTTTCAACGTAGTATTCGATGGTATGGCTGTTAAAGCCGTCCGCCAGCGTGACGTAGATAGTGAAGTGTTCAAAAAGGACGAAGCAGAGATCCTTGTCCGGTGCGCAGCTCATCGCATGATGCAAACGCGCTTTTGACAGGGTGATCCCCTGAACCAGCGAGTTGCAGTAAATACGCCACTGGTCCTGTAGGCGACGATGCCGTTCAGCGATGTAATCGGCTTTTTCGCTTATTTCCCAAATAGTCATGTCAGGTTACCCGTTTAGCAGAGATGAACAGCCTTAAGCACATTTCATGCCAAAATTAAATTACTTAATTTTCATATAGATAAAAAATCAAAGGCGGGTGACGACATGTCATTTCGTCATCGTCGTCATTGTCACGAATGAAAAAATTCAACCTGGCATGCTTATTGCTTTTAATACGGCAACTTCACAGGAGGCGGTATGCACGAAATAACCCTCTGCCAACGGGCACTGGAATTGATTGAACAACAGGCCACGCAACACGGTGCTAAGCGAGTAACTGGGGTCTGGCTCAAAATTGGCGCATTTTCTTGCGTAGAAACCAGCGCTCTCTCCTTTTGTTTTGATCTGGTATGCCGCGGGACCCTTGCAGAAGGTTGTAAACTCCACCTCGAAGAACAAGAAGCCGAATGTTGGTGCGAATCTTGTCAGCAATACGTCACGTTACTGACGCAACGCGTGCGCCGATGCCCGCAATGCAACAGCGATATGCTGAGAATTGTGGCCGATGACGGCTTACAGATTCGACGTATTGAAATAGATGAAACTCCAGCGCCGGATGGCGACGCTTAAGCGTCTTATCCAGCCTACAGAAACAGCTCGTTTGTAGGCCGGATAAGGCAACGCAGCCATCCGGCAATAGATGTATCGCAAGTAAAAAGATCAGGAGTGAGCGATGTGTACGACATGTGGTTGCGCTGAAGGCAACCTATATATAGAGGGTGATGAGCATAATCCCCACTCGGCGTTTCGCAGCGCGCCATTTGCCCCGGCGGCTCGTCCGGCGCTGAATATTACCGGTGTGAAGACCTCAAATTTCACACCGAGCCAGACTGAAGAAGGCGATTTGCACTACGGTCACGGTGAGGCCGGAACCCACGCACCAGGTATGAGCCAACGCCGTATGCTGGAAGTGGAAATTGACGTACTGGACAAAAACAACCGCCTCGCCGAGCGCAACCGTGCCCGCTTTGCGGCCCGTCAGCATCTGGTGCTGAACCTTGTTTCAAGCCCGGGCTCTGGTAAAACTACCCTGCTGACCGAAACGCTGATGAAGCTGAAAGATAGCGTGCCGTGCGCCGTTATTGAAGGTGACCAGCAGACGGTGAACGATGCCGCCCGTATTCGCGCCACAGGCACACCCGCCATTCAGGTCAACACCGGTAAAGGTTGCCACCTTGACGCACAAATGATTGCTGACGCCGCGCCGCGTTTGCCGCTTGACGATAACGGTATTCTGTTCATTGAAAACGTCGGCAACCTGGTCTGCCCGGCCAGCTTCGACCTCGGCGAGCGCCATAAAGTGGCCGTGCTTTCAGTAACCGAAGGTGAAGACAAACCGCTGAAATACCCGCATATGTTTGCCGCCGCATCGCTGATGCTGCTCAACAAAGTGGATCTACTGCCGTACCTCAATTTTGACGTTGAAAAATGCATTGCCAGCGCCCGGGAAGTGAACCCGGGGATTGAGATTATCCTAATTTCCGCCACCAGTGGTGAAGGGATGGATCAATGGCTCTCCTGGCTGGAGACGCAGCGATGTGCATAGGTGTTCCGGGTCAAATCCGCACCATTGATGGCAACCAGGCCAAAGTCGACGTTTGCGGTATTCAGCGCGATGTCGACCTGACGCTGGTCGGTAGCTGTGATGAACATGGCCAACCGCGCCTCGGCCAGTGGGTACTGGTCCACGTCGGTTTTGCCATGAGCATCATTAATGAAGCTGAAGCGCGCGATACGCTCGACGCGCTGCAAAACATGTTTGACGTTGAGCCGGATGTCGGCGCGTTGCTGTACGGCGAGGAAAAATAAATGCGTTTTGTTGACGAATACCGCGCACCAGAACAGGTGATGCAGTTGATAGAGCACCTGTGCGAACGTGCCGCCCACCTCTCCTACACGGCTGAACGCCCGCTGCGGATCATGGAAGTTTGTGGTGGTCATACCCACGCTATCTTCAAATTCGGGCTCGACCAGTTGCTACCGGAAAACGTGGAGTTTATTCATGGTCCGGGTTGCCCGGTTTGCGTTCTGCCGATGGGCAGAATCGACAGCTGTGTAGAAATCGCCAGCCATCCAGAAGTGATTTTCTGCACCTTTGGCGACGCTATGCGCGTCCCGGGTAAGCAAGGCTCCCTGCTGCAAGCCAAGGCGCGCGGTGCGGATATCCGTATTGTGTATTCACCGATGGATGCACTGAAGCTGGCGCAGGAAAACCCAACGCGTAAAGTGGTGTTCTTTGGCCTGGGTTTTGAAACCACAATGCCAACGACCGCTATCACCCTGCAACAGGCAAAGCAGCGTGACGTGCAGAACTTTTACTTTTTCTGCCAGCACATCACGCTTATCCCTACGCTGCGCAGTCTGCTGGAACAGCCAGACAACGGTATCGACGCCTTTTTAGCGCCGGGCCACGTCAGCATGGTGATTGGCACCGACGCCTACAACTTCATTGCTTCAGATTTCCATCGCCCGCTGGTGGTCGCCGGTTTCGAACCGCTTGATCTCCTGCAAGGCGTAGTGATGTTAATTGAGCAGAAAATTGCAGCCCAAAGCCAGGTAGAAAACCAGTACCGCCGCGTGGTACCGGATGCCGGTAACGCGTTAGCGCAGCAGGCCATTGCCGAGGTGTTCTGCGTCAATGGTGACAGCGAATGGCGCGGTCTGGGCGTTATCGAATCCTCTGGCGTTCACCTGACGCCGGACTATCATCGCTTTGATGCCGAAGCACATTTCCAGCCAGCGCCGCAGCAGGTATATGACGATCCGCGCGCGCGTTGTGGGGAAGTGCTGACGGGCAGATGTAAACCACATCAGTGCCCGTTATTTGGCAAAACGTGTAACCCGGAGACCGCGTTTGGCGCCCTGATGGTCTCCTCAGAAGGCGCATGTGCCGCCTGGTATCAGTATCGTCAGCAGGAGTGTGAAGCATGAGCAGCGTACAACTCGCCCACGGTAGCGGCGGTCAGGCTATGCAGCAGTTGATCAACAGTCTGTTTATGGAGGCTTTCGCGAATCCGTGGCTGGCGGAACAAGAAGATCAAGCGCGTCTGGAACTGGCACAACTGGTGGCAGAAGGCGACCGTCTGGCGTTTTCAACTGACAGCTACGTTATCGATCCGTTGTTCTTCCCCGGCGGCAATATCGGCAAGCTGGCCATCTGCGGTACGGCTAACGACGTAGCGGTCAGCGGGGCTATTCCACGTTACCTCTCCTGCGGTTTTATCCTCGAAGAGGGTCTGCCGATGGAGACACTGAAAACCGTTGTTAACAGCATGGCAGCAACCGCGCGCGAAGCAGGCATCGCCATCGTGACTGGCGATACCAAAGTCGTGCAGCGTGGTGCAGCAGACAAGCTGTTCATTAACACTGCCGGAATGGGGGCAATTCCCGCCAACATTCACTGGGGTGCACAGACTCTCAGCGTGGGTGATGTGCTGCTGGTCAGTGGCTCTCTTGGCGATCACGGCGCAACTATCCTTAACCTACGCGAGCAATTGGGTCTGGATGGCGAACTGGTCAGCGACTGCGCGGTGTTAACACCTCTTATCCAGACGCTGCGTGATATTCCTGGCGTGAAGGCGCTTCGTGACGCCACCCGTGGCGGCGTGAATGCGGTCACGCATGAATTTGCCGCTGCATGCGGATTTGGTATTGAGCTGTCGGAAGCTGCTCTGCCCGTGAAGCCAGCGGTGCGTGGCGTTTGCGAGCTGCTGGGTCTGGATGCGCTCAACTTTGCTAACGAAGGCAAACTGGTGATTGCCGTTGAACGCCAGGCCGCTGAAACCGTGCTTGCCGCGCTGCGCGCGCATCCGTTAGGACGCGATGCGGCAATGATTGGTGAAGTGGTTGAACGTAAAGGTGTTCGTCTTGCCGGACTCTACGGCGTAAAACGAACCCTCGATTTACCACACGCCGAACCATTACCTCGTATATGCTAGCAGCCGGTTGGCAGCATACTGTAGGCCGGATAAGACGCATTTGCGTCACTATCCGGCATTAACGCTGCATTAACGCCTGATGGCGCTTTGCTTATCAGGCCTACGGATTGCGTGACCAGCGAGTTTGCGGTCAGCCATCCGGCAATAATTTACGACTTATACCTATAATTCATTTACCGTTTTCGCACCGTTCTGCGGTGCTTTCCCTGGAAAAGCAATATGTCGTATACACCGATGAGTGACCTCGGACAGCAAGGCCTGTTCGATATTACTCGTACATTATTACAGCAGCCCGATCTCCCGTCTCTTAGCGAGGCGCTTTCGCAGCTGGTCAAGCGTTCAGCGCTGGCCGACTGCGCGGCTATTGTCTTATGGCAGGCACAAACGCAACGTGCGCGTTATTTTGCAACGCGTGAAAATGGTAAACCCATCGATTATGAAGACGAAACGGTGCTGGCACATGGTCCGGTACGCCGTATTTTGTCTCGCCCTGATGCGTTGCACTGCAACTATCATGAGTTTACGGAAACATGGCCACAATTGGCTTCAGGTGGACTGTATTCTGAATTTGGCCACTACTGCCTGCTGCCACTGGCGGCAGATGGGCGCATCTTTGGCGGTTGCGAATTCATCCGTAACGAAGACCGTCCATGGAGTGAAAAAGAATATAACCGTCTACAGACCTTCACTCAGATAGTCGGCGTCGTTGCTGAACAAATTCAAAGCAGAGTCAGCAACAACGTCGATTACGATCTGCTGTGTCGTGAGCGTGACAACTTTCGCATCCTGGTCGCCATCACCAATGCCGTGCTCTCCCGACTGGATATTGATGAGCTGGTCAGCGAAGTCGCCAAAGAGATCCACCACTACTTCGACATCGATGCCATCAGCATCGTGTTACGCAGCGATCGCAAAAATAAACTCAGTATCTATTCCACTCACTATCTGGATGAACATCATCCGGCACACGAACAAAGTGAAGTGGACGAAGCGGGAACGCTCTCTGAACGGGTCTTCAAAAGCAAAGAGATGCTGCTGATCAACCTGAGCGAACGTGACATCCTTGCCCCTTACGAACGGATGCTGTTCGAAACCTGGGGCAACCAGCTACAAACCCTGTGTCTGCTACCGCTGATGTCCGGCAATACTATGCTCGGCGTACTCAAGCTGGCACAGTGCGAAGAGAAAGTGTTCACTACCGCCAACCTCAAGCTATTGCGCCAGATTGCCGAGCGCGTGGCTATTGCCGTGGATAACGCCCTCGCCTATCAGGAGATCCACCGCCTGAAGGAACGTCTGGTCGATGAAAACCTGGCGTTGACTGAACAACTCAACAACGTAGAGAGTGAGTTCGGCGAAATCATTGGTCGCAGCGAAGCGATGTACAGCGTACTCAAGCAGGTCGAAATGGTGGCGCAAAGCGACAGCACCGTCTTGATTCTGGGTGAGACCGGAACAGGTAAAGAGCTGATCGCACGAGCCATTCACAACCTGAGCGGACGTAACGCCCGTCGGATGGTGAAGATGAACTGCGCGGCAATGCCTGCCGGATTACTGGAAAGCGATCTGTTTGGTCATGAGCGTGGCGCGTTTACCGGTGCCAGCACGCAGCGGATTGGTCGTTTCGAGCTGGCAGATAAAAGTTCGCTGTTCCTCGATGAAGTTGGCGATATGCCGCTGGAGCTTCAGCCTAAGCTACTGCGCGTTCTGCAAGAGCAGGAATTTGAACGTCTGGGCAGTAATAAGCTGATCCAGACTGACGTGCGCTTGATCGCCGCTACCAACCGCGATCTGAAGAAGATGGTTGCCGATCGCGAATTTCGTAACGATCTGTATTACCGGCTGAACGTCTTCCCGATCCATCTGCCGCCGCTGCGTGAGCGCCCGGAAGATATTCCGCTGCTGGTAAAAGCCTTCACCTTCAAAATTGCTCGTCGGATGGGACGCAATATCGACAGTATTCCTGCCGAGGCTCTGCGCACGCTGAGCTGTATGGAATGGCCGGGTAACGTGCGTGAGCTGGAAAACGTGGTAGAACGTGCGGTTCTGCTTACCCGGGGCAACGTGCTGCAACTGTCCCTTCCGGATATTGCCCCTTTGACGCCGTCCACGCCTCCGGTGGCAACCGAAGTAGCACAGGACGGTGAAGATGAATACCAGTTGATTATGCGCGTACTGAAAGAAACCAACGGGGTGGTTGCCGGTCCCAAAGGCGCGGCACAAAGGCTGGGGCTGAAACGTACAACGTTACTCTCACGCATGAAGCGATTAGGCATTGATAAGGATGCACTGGTTTAGCCAGTGTGGCTATACTGGGTGATATCTCAACGAAAGGAGGCAGTATGGCGGTATCAGCACGTAATCAATTAACCGGTACGGTGAGCGCAGTCGCTACGGGCGCAGTGAATGATGAAGTTGAACTGACGCTGGCTGGCGGCGCAAAACTGGTCGCGATTGTAACCCATAGCAGCCAGCAGGCGCTGGGTCTGGCGAAAGGGAAAGAAGCAATTGCCCTGATTAAAGCGCCATGGGTGACGCTGGCAACTGAAGACTGTGGTCTGAAGTTCTCTGCCCGCAACCAGTTTGCTGGCAGTGTTTCCCAGGTCACAGAAGGCGCAGTCAACGCCACGGTACATATCAAAACTGACGCAGGCTTCGAGATTGTTGCCGTCGTCACCAACGAAAGTCAGCAAGAGATGAAACTGAGTCAGGGAAGCCGTGTTGTTGCGCTGATCAAAGCCTCAGCTATTCTGATTGCCACCAAAGCGTAGTCGCCATTCATCACCACATGGCTAAGTTGCCCGATGGCGCAATGCGCATCGGGCCTACGCGACAGATGCACTTATTCTCGTAGGCCAGATAAGGCGCAGCCGCCATCCGGCGCACAGCGACCTTATTTTTTCCGTTGGTACTTCTCGGGTAACTCCGGCACTGGACGTTTGTCATCAATCAGGTGACGTACGGTCAGAATCGGGTGACGCCAGAGCATTCTCGGCCCAGCCCAACGCATAATTTGCTTCATCTCTTCGCGTTTAGCAGGTTGATAACAGTGCACAGGACACTGTTTACAGGCCGGTTTTTCCTCACCAAATACGCACTTGTCGAGGCGCTTTTGCGCATAGGCAAATAACGCATCGTAATGCCCCGGCTCGCCTGAAGCCTGCGGGCACTGGCTCTCGTAGAGCGAAATCATTCTCTGGATCGTCATTTTTTCACGTGCAATGCGTTTGCCGGACATGATGCCTCCACAATTAAGTTGCATAAATAATACACCTTAATCATGAAGGCAACCAAGACCCGAGTACCACTTACTCGTCACAACGGCTAAATTGCCCTGCGTTTATAAGGACGGTAGTGTGGTAACCAAAAGTTATCTTTTATGCTTTGCAACAGCGCGTCGTCGCTCATCTTCTCTGCCACGCCCGACAGCTGCGCTGCCTTACCGACCTCAAAGGCAATGCTGCGGGTCACCTCACAGATTGTCTCAATCTCCGGCAACAGAGCACCTTCCCCGTTACGCACCAACGGGGAAGCATCGGCCAGCGCACGGCTTGCCGCCATCAGCATAGCCTCTGTTACGCGTGTCGCACCACTGGCGATAGCCCCCAGACCGATGGCCGGGAAAACATACACGTTATTACACTGCGCCACCGGAATGGAGCGTCCATTAAATTCAATCACACCGCAGGGACTACCGGTCGCGATGATGGCCTGTCCCTCGGTCCAGCGAATGATATCTTCTGGTCGCGCTTCCATTCTCGAAGTGGGATTCGACAACGGCATAACGATCGGGCGGCCGCAGTACTGGTACATCGTGCTAATGACCTCCTGCGAGAACAATCCAGCCTGACCCGACACACCCAGCATCACCGTGGGTTTGGCATTGTGGATAACCTCCAGTAGCGACGGTGCCAGCCCCTCAAACTGCCAGTAAGATACGGCCTCGGGAGACTGCGCCAGCGGTTGCTGGAAATCAGCTAAGGCATTATTGGTGGTCATCACCAGACCGTCGCGATCCACCATAAAAATGCTCCGTCTGGCTTCGTCCTCGCTCATTCCTTCACTGATGCGGCAGGCAATAATATGCCGGGCGATCCCACATCCTGCAGCACCCGCCCCCACAATTACGATTGATTGCTGACGGAAGTCACGACCGCTGCCTCGGCAGGCCGCAACCAGAGTCGCCAGAGCTACCGACGCCGTGCCCTGAATGTCATCGTTAAAACAGCACATCTCATCGCGATAACGGTCCAGCAGCGGCACCGCAGTATGCTGGGCAAAATCTTCAAACTGCAGCAGAACGTTAGGCCAGCGCCGTTTTACGGCGGCAATAAACATTCCAATAAATGCGAAATAGTCTTCACCAGTTATGCGCGGATGACGCCAGCCGATATAGCGCGGATCGTCCAGCAGTCGCGTATTATTCGTGCCGACATCCAGTAAAATAGGTAGCGTATTCGCCGGATTTACCCCGCCACAGACGGTATAGAGCGACAGTTTCCCGATAGGAATCCCCATACCGCCAACGCCCTGGTCACCTAGCCCCAGAATGCGCTCACCATCGGTGACGACGATGACCTTGATATCGTGCCGCGGAATATCATGCAAAATATCGTCAATACGATCGCGATCGGGCCAGGAGATAAAGACACCGCGTGCACGACGATATATCCACGAGAATTTTTCACAGGCGGCCCCGACTACCGGGGTATAAACGATGGGCAGCATCTCTGGAAGATGCTTTTTCAACAGGTAATAAAATAACGTTTCGTTAGTATCCTGGATATTACGCAAGTAAATATGTCGAGCGTTGTGGGATTCAGCCTCAAGATATTGTTGATACGCCCGTTCGGCTTGTTCATCAATATTCTCAATGGCACAAGGCAGTAGCCCACTCAGGTTAAAGTCATACCTTTCTTGCTGCGTGAAGCTGCTTCCCTTGTTTAATAACGGAGATTCAAGCAGTAACTTCCCCGTAAACGGGACGTATAAAACATCGTTTGTCACGTTGCCATCCATAAATTACAACCAGATAAAAAATAAGAGCCTGCATTAGCAGGCTCCAGGGATTCAAATCAGGACATAGTTGGCAACCAGCATCGCCGCGATACCGGCCAGCGCTGGAAGCAGCGTTCTTCTGACGATCATAAACGGTGAACATTCTCCTGCTTTACTCACCGCAATAATGATTCCAGCCACTGGGGACATTGAGCGCCCCATTCCCGCCATTAACTGCATAGGCAGGATCATATTGACTGCACTCTCACCAAATTTTGCTGCAATGGAGGGGGCCAGGCCGGAGAAGGAGAAAAAGGCGGCAACGCCAGAGCCCGTCAGGACGGCGGTTACACCCACCAGTGCGGTCATCACCAGGGTCATGCTGGTAAAGCCCAGTCCTGCGTTTTGCACTGACTGTAACAGGTAGTCCACCGCACCAATTTTCTGCAGCCCCTGGGCATAGATATCCGCACACACCAGCAAGGAAACGATGCTGGTAAACATGCTGCCCATCCCTTTGAAAAAGACCTGTATCCCTTTGCAGCAGCTTTTGAAATCTCGGGTAGCCACCAGTTCAAAGAAAAATGCGACGACAGCGCCAAGGATCATCGCCGTGACCACGTCTATTTTGATGGACTTGATAACCAAAGGGCTAAAGACCAGCACCAGAACGACAGGCAGGACGGGTAACAGCGCGTAAATAGCGGGTACCTTTCGGCCTTCTTCTTCCGCTTGCGCCACGCTTTGCCCCCCCGGTACGAAGCCATCTTTTTTGTCGAAATACTTCGCGGTAAAGTAAATCACCACCGCAACGGCCAGCATCACCACCACCGCAACCGGCATCTGGTAATGCGCAAAGTAGATCGCGCTTTCCATGCCAGCATGTTTAGCCGCCAGATTCGCAGTACCTACCGCGGGCCCTAGATCCATAAACGCGCACAGACCAATCATCGCGGCCGCAGAGGCTTTACTGACCCCCAGACGAACCAGAACCGGGAAGAATGTCACCAGCAGCAACATCGCCAGTCCCGCCGCACTTGAAATTGCCACATGCAGAAGCTGTGCGCAGATATACCCCAGCGCAAGGATCAGGTAAGGCGCTTTAATCACCTGCAGCGGTCGAATGCACATATTGACCATCGCATTCGACGCTTTAATGTGATCCATATAGCTGGCAAATCCACCCGCAGCCATGATGATAAGACCAATACCTGCAATTTGTGTGGTGAGCGATTCTTTTGCAAAGCTAAAGATATCCAACCAGGTTGACCCCGTGGATTTTGCTTTATCGTAGAGAATGCTGTTTTCAGGATAAAACAGTACGGTAATGGTCAATAATGCCAGTCCAGCGAGTAATAAAACAGTTTGCGGCTGATAATTTTTCACAATTAACCATGCAGCAATAACTGTTATCACTATTGCTATAATAAACGCTGTCATAATAACAATTCCTATGCCATACAAATCGGGTAGGGTTACCTGTCATATCATCATAGCTTATATAGGATAGTAAAAAATCACTCCCATATATAAGCAGCTATAATATGTACGTAAATTTATCGTATTACATACTCAAATATTGAGATTTAATTGTAATGGGTTGTGTGGTTGTAAAATACGGGAAAGGTGTTTTCCCACCTCTTTTTGTGAGTAAGATCGCAACTACATCTGAATGTAGTCGCAGACCTCAGAAAAGGCTGGATGCGGGTTTCCAACATATTCATTCTATGATTGACGTCGAAAGTGTATTACCCTATAACAACGTTGATATACAATAGTCATCGGGTGTTATCCATGTACAAAAAAAACACGTTAAGTCTGGATGAGTATAACTTACTTACTCTTAATATGGGTGATCTAACTGAATCTGAGTGCCGACTCAATGAGTACATTAATAAACACTTCAATGAACTTCCCTATCATGGCATTGTTGACCTCTCGCAAAATGCGATGGTAAGCAAAGCAACCATTGGCCGATTTTTAAATAAGATTGGGTTTACGGGTTACGCCGCTTTTCGCAAAGCATTAGACATTACGCTGTCAAAAAATAAAATATCCGCACCTTTTGAGAAAAACATCAAACTACGTAACAATCCCAGCATTACCACTGAAAGTATCGTTACTGATTTCACCCATAAAGTATCAGAATTATTTAATCAATTTAAAAATAATATCGACATTGAAAGCCTTAATGCGTTTATCGATCTGGTACTGAACAATCAACGTCATATTTATGTCGTCGGTCCGTCATCATCTCATGCAATGGCAACGCATTTTTGTACACTGTTAAAGTACTTTCGCAGTGACATCACCCTTTTACCGACGGACATCAGCGAACTCCCCAAATGTCTCATCAATATTGAGGAAGAGGATGTCCTGATTGTGTTCTCCTACTATCGATTTAATCGGGTTGCCCTCAATATTGCAAAGTGGTTCAGAAAAAAGAACGCCGTCGTGGTACTGGTTACCAACTCAGAAGCGAACCCTTACGGTAAATTTTGCGATCTGCAGTTTGTTCTTCCCAGCGACGTACAGTCCATTTTTCAAAGCCGTATACTCGGCTTCTTTTTTATCGAACTCATATTGCATCTGGCTTATGAGAAAGGAGATAACGAGGGGAATTTTGCACAACTGGAAGAGTTATTTGTCTTTTTCGAAACGTTTTCTGCATCAGCACACAACACTTAGCACCGCCAGCCGCCAGCCGCCAGCCGCCAGGAGAGTTATCCCTCCCGGCAGCAAGACAAATCAGGCAATCTCTGCCGTTTTCACGCGCTCGAACTCAGCTAAAGTTTCAGCTATTAGCGCGTCGTTAGCCCCGATATATGACAGCGGCTCGCAGGCGGCGGTAATTTCCTCTACAGACAATGATGCGCGGATTTCCGGGCTAGCCTGCACGATCTCCATGAAGCTGTGCTCTCCAGTTGCATGCTTTAGCAGGTTTTTCACTAAGTTATAGGCGGACTCTCTGCCGATTTTGGCGGCAAGTCTCATCGTCAGTGATTCCGACATAATAAAGTGCTTTGAGCAATCGAAATTAGCACGCATCTTCTCTTCATTAATGATGAGATGCGAAAGCAGATTCTTTGCGCGTGTCAGGCTGGTCGATAAAGCATTTGAGGCCTCCGGGAGGATTGTCCAGTTTAATACCCTCATTGAGGCGGCTCGCACATCCTGTTGATCCAGCATTGCTGGGGCGCCAGACGCATACATCCATCCCATCCTTGCCAGCGTTTGCATCATGTTACTGGCGCGCGGATTAACCTTGTGCGGCATCGTGCTCGACCCTCCACCACCTTCTCCCTCAAGCACTTCAGCAATCGGCGTGCGTCCCATTGTTTCGACATCGTTGGCCAGACGACATAGCGTGCCGTGAACAAGGGCAAAAAACTGCACAACTTCAACAACCGCATCCTGGCTGGCATTATTAATGCCGCAGGGTACGTTCAGACCCAGTGCCAACATCAGTCGTTCACGTGTTTCCATTCCCTGCTCTCCTACGGAAGCCAAATTACCTACCGCGCCGCCAAAGAGCCCGGTTACAGCTCGCGGGTACAGCTGCTGAAGTCTTATCAGATGGCGGTTAATCTCTGCCAGATAACTGCAAACATGCAGCCCCCACGTTGTCGCAGAAGCATCCACTGAATTGGTGCGTGCAACCATCACCGTTCGGGTATGACGTATTGCCATCGCTTTCATTGCCTCGCCAACATCGAGTAATTGCTCGCGCAGCAGCTGCAACGTTTGTTGCAGTCTCATCGCCATGCCAGAGTCCAGCAGATCCTGGGTAGTACATCCCCAGTGCAAAAACTGACTTACTAACGGTGTACCGCAAGCAGAGATCTGATCGATTAGCGGTTTTATCGCCAT
This sequence comes from Citrobacter sp. Cpo148, assembly GCF_030332375.1. Classification (NCBI taxonomy): domain Bacteria; kingdom Pseudomonadati; phylum Pseudomonadota; class Gammaproteobacteria; order Enterobacterales; family Enterobacteriaceae; genus Citrobacter; species Citrobacter sp. Cpo148. The sequence continues at coordinate 181,576 of NZ_JAOWHY010000048.1, read as the reverse complement.
ACCAACCGTCTGTGTTTCCTGTGCAAGAGCCGGCCAATCTATCCGTATTTCCCTGCACGTTTTTTCAATTTCGACGGCGGCTTGCTCAGGGATAATCCCCTGCTCACCTTGCACTCGAGCGACAGTTGCCTCAAATCGCAACCAACACCGCAGCAGATTGTCGTCAGACCATATTTCCCGCATCCGACCTTGGGTGAACAATGAAGAATAAAGATCAGAATCAAATACCGTTGTTTGCTTACCGAACATACAGCGCCTCTCCGGCCAATGAATGCATCATAATCGAAAATGTGATTAATCAATTTTGCAGGATCTGTTTTCCAGATTATAGGGGAAAATAGTATTCCCACCCAAAAAACGGCCATGAGAATACAATATTCCCATTTTCGTTTTTTCCACCAAGTAGAAATGAGATGTACTTCACAGTAATTTGTGAATTACATTCCAAGCAGGCGTAATATTTCAGCAGAAATGCGCATTAATTATAAGAACCATTAATACAATAGTGAAATTAGTGATATTTATGCGTGAATAATCACATTTCATTACGAGAAAAAATAATTCCCATACCGCTGACACTCCTTTTCCACAAACAATTACCTCGCTGTGAACTTTATTTTATGGTCAGGAAACTAATGCTGGTTTGAGGGATGACATGAAGCTAAAAAATTATTCACTAATATTACTTATGGGTATGAGTTCCTCGGCGTTCGCCTTAAACGTCTATAATAAGGATGGCAATACTCTGGATATCTATGGCCGCGTTGAGGGAAAAATAGCAAGTGGTCAGAATTCATTTGCTGGCAGTGAAAGCCGAAGCGATCTGGGTGGCCGTGTAGGTATTTACCTCACCCGAGATCTGGATCTTCTGCCAGATACCAAAATCGTGGGTCGACTGGAATGGCAGGTGCGTACCGAAAAAAATGATAACAATACCGGTGAAAGCGATATGGAGGCCCGTTATTCCTATGTCGGTCTGTCAAATAAAACATGGGGTGAACTGATCACCGGGAGAACCAAAAATCCGTTGTATCAGGTAATGAAAATGACCGATAAGTACAAAAATTTCACCCCTAATATCTATAGCTATGGCATTACAACCATTGATGATTCATACCAGTTCAACCGCCAGGACGGCACCGTACAGTGGAACGCCAAATTTGCTGGCAATGAGATTCAGCTGGCGTGGGTTTCTGGGAATGGCAACAGCGATAACGAAGCCCTGGATTACGGCGCGATGGCCAGCTATCGCAAGTCTTTCAAATTTGGTGATTTTAGAATTACACCCGCACTCGCGGCCAGTCGTTACAAACGACAGGATGGCGTAGTGACCACCGATGGGCGTAATCAAAACGATCAAATTATGGGAGGATTACAACTCAGTTATAAAGCCTATGAAGTCGCGGTAACCGCATTGCGTACTTCTATTTCTCGCGATAACAAAAGCGATAATAATTATAAAGGGATGGATTCACTCATTTCCTACAATTTTGGCACCGTCAAGGTTCTCACCGGATATAGTTTTTTAAATGAAGATGGTAAAGATATTGCTGAAAAAGAAGACTGGCGTGCTGAGGCGCAATTAACATTGGCTGAGGATACGTGGTTATCATTTACTTACGATAAAGAATTCGCCAGTAAGAACAAAAAAACCAATGATGATGCGCTCATCGTTGGACTCCGTTACGACTTCTAAGAGATAATCGATGAAAAAGATAACTTTGCTTGCCGCAGCAACGGTCCTGGCACTGAGTAGTATCTGCGCTCACGCTGATACGTTATTAGCGCCTTCCGCACATGCTAAAATGGATGGCGAGAATAAAATCGTCGCGCTTTATGGTAACTCGTTCACGTTCTATAACAATAATATCAATACCCGATTACGGGATTTGACGCAGTCTTTACTGCCTGACCATGCCAAAGGCTATAAATATCGGGGGATCACGATTTCCAGCGGTCATTTAGGCTGGCAAATTGAGAATATGCGCTACCAGAACACGTTACAGAAATGGGATGTAGTGGTATTACAGGGGAACTCCACAGAAACAATTTCAAAGAAAGAAAGTACCCGGAAAAATTTCGTTGACTCTGCAACCCAAATGGCTGAGATGGCGCATAAAGCAGGTGCAAAAGTTGTCTATTTCATGACCTGGCCGAAGAAAGCTAAACCCGAAGATAGCCAAAAGCTGGCGGATGCTTATATCTCCATTGCGCAAAAAACGGGGGGATATGTGGCTCCGGTAGGTCTCGCTTTCGAGAAAGCGCGCAAGACCCATCCGGAAATTAACTTGTATTATCATGATGGTGTACACCCTTCTATTTCTGGTACATATCTCGCCGCTTGCGTATTCTTCGCCACCCTGTACAACCAGTCTCCTGTCGGCGGCGCGCTTCCTGTTGATACGGACATGACCCCTGCCACCGCCAAAGCGTTACAACAGGTAGCATGGGAAACCGTTACTGAGTTCCAAAAGTCATAATCACCGGGTTATTCATCCCCAACACGCCGGCAATCGTGCCGGCGTAAAATACATTATCCCCCGTCTATTCCTTAGCACCCTACGCAAATAAGAATTATTTTCATTTGTTTATGCCATGTGCTATATAACATAGCAAAGGCTATATTCGATGATAAATTAACCACTTTGTTGCGAGGGATATTATGCCGCATCTGCCCCATCTGAAGTCATTTCTCCTTGCCAGCGTGTTAACAGCGCTGACGCTGTCACCTGCCTGGGCGAAAGAAAAATTCAAAGTGGTAACCACCTTTACGGTGATTGCCGATATGGCAAGCAATGTAGCAGGTGAGGCGGCGGACGTTAGTTCTATCACCAAACCGGGTGCTGAAATTCACGAATATCAACCAACCCCAGGCGATATTAAACGGGCGCAAGGTGCACAGCTTATTCTCTCCAACGGTCTAAACCTCGAACTATGGTTTGCCCGCTTCTACCAAAATTTGTCCGGCGTACCTGAAGTGATGGTCTCAAACGGCGTGCAGCCAATGGGCATCAGCGAAGGGCCGTACAACGGTAAACCAAACCCGCATGCCTGGATGTCAGCAGAGAACGCGCTGATCTACGTGGATAACATTCGCGATGCGCTGATCAAATATGATCCGGACAATGCCGCAACCTACCAGAATAATGCGCAGAATTATAAAGCGAAAATCCAGCAGACCCTGGCGCCACTGCATACAGAACTGGCAAAGCTCCCTGCTGATAAACGCTGGCTGGTCACCAGCGAAGGCGCATTCTCTTATTTAGCTCGTGATAACAATCTCAAGGAGCTGTATCTGTGGCCGATCAATGCCGATCAGCAGGGTACGCCCAAGCAGGTACGCAAGGTTATCGATGCCATCAGAGAGCATCATATCCCGACGGTATTTAGCGAAAGCACCGTGTCCGACAAACCAGCGCGTCAGGTTGCCCGTGAGTCTGGCGCACATTACGGCGGCGTGCTGTATGTCGATTCGCTCAGTGCAGCCGACGGTCCGGTACCGACCTATCTGGATTTACTGCGCGTCACCACGCAAACCATTGTTAACGGCATCAACAAGGGTCTGGAGAGCCAACCATGAGTCACTCTGCGATTACCGTAAATCAGGTTACGGTGACGTATCGCAACGGTCATACCGCATTGCGGGACGCCACTTTTCAGGTTCCGGGCGGCTCAATTGCCGCGCTGGTCGGCGTAAACGGTTCGGGAAAATCAACGCTTTTTAAAGCGCTGATGGGTTTTGTCCGCCTGGCGCAGGGGGAAATCTCAATTCTGCAACAGCCGGTAAATAAGGCGCTCAAACAGAATCTGATCGCCTATGTCCCCCAGTCAGAAGAGGTGGACTGGTCGTTTCCGGTACTGGTGGAAGATGTGGTGATGATGGGACGCTTTGGCCATATGGGCTGGCTGCGTCGACCAAAACAAATTGACCACGCCTGCGTAGATGCGGCGCTGGCGCGAGTTGATATGCTGGATTATCGCCATCGTCAGATAGGTGAACTGTCCGGTGGGCAGAAAAAGCGTGTTTTTCTGGCAAGGGCCATCGCACAGGACGGACAGGTTATTTTACTGGATGAACCCTTCACCGGCGTGGATGTAAAAACCGAGGCCCGGATCATCGACCTGCTGCGTGAACTGCGTGATGAGGGTCGAACCATGCTGGTCTCTACCCATAATTTGGGATCCGTCACCGAGTTTTGTGATTACACGGTGATGATTAAGGGCACGGTGCTGGCAAGTGGACCCACCGATACCACCTTTACCCCCGAGAATCTCGAACTGGCATTCAGCGGTGTACTGCGTCACGTTGCGCTGAGCGGCGGTGAACAGCACGTAATTACCGATGATGAACGCCCGTTTATTTCGCGACGCACGGCAAACGAGGGGGAATAACCATGAACTGGCTAACGGAGCCGTTTGGCTACCAGTACATGCTCAACGCCATGTGGGTCTCGGCAATGGTCGGCGGCCTGTGTGCGTTTCTCTCCTGCTATCTGATGCTCAAAGGCTGGTCGCTGATTGGCGATGCGCTGTCGCACTCTATCGTGCCGGGCGTGGCAGGCGCTTATATGTTAGGGCTTCCCTTCGCGCTTGGCGCATTCCTTTCCGGCGGACTGGCGGCAGGCAGTATGCTGTTTCTTAATCAACGTTCGCGCCTGAAGGAAGATGCGATTATCGGACTGATTTTTTCGTCTTTTTTCGGTATCGGGCTGTTTATGGTGTCGCTCAATCCGATGTCGGTGAATATTCAGACCATTATTCTCGGCAACGTGCTGGCGATTGCGCCAGAAGATATTCTGCAACTGGCCATCATCGGGGTTATTTCGCTAACCATCCTGTTTTTGAAGTGGAAAGATCTGATGGTGGTTTTTTTTGATGAGAACCACGCGCGCTCTATCGGTCTGAATCCGGGCCGGTTGAAGCTGTTATTTTTTACGCTGCTCTCCGTTTCCACGGTCGCCGCGCTGCAAACCGTCGGCGCATTTCTGGTGATTTGCCTGGTGGTTACGCCCGGTGCAACGGCCTGGCTGCTGACCGATCGTTTTCCACGCCTGCTCACTATCGCCGTAGCTATTGGCAGCCTGACCAGCTTTTTCGGCGCCTGGCTGAGCTACTGGCTGGACGGTGCAACCGGCGGAATTATTGTCGTTCTGCAAACGCTGCTGTTCCTGCTGGCATTTGTCTTCGCGCCAAAACACGGTCTGCTGGCGAATCGCCGCCGCGCCCGTCTGGTGAACAAGGAGTCAGTATGATCTTAACAACGCTGCTGGAACCCTTTCAGTTTGGTTTTATGGTCAATGCGCTGGTCATCTCCACCATTGTCGCCGTGCCCTGCGCGCTGCTGTCTGTATTTTTAGTACTCAAAGGCTGGGCACTGATGGGCGATGCAATGAGCCACGCGGTTTTCCCGGGAATTGTACTGGCGTGGATTGCGGGCATCCCACTGGCAATTGGCGCATTTATCGCCGGGCTGTTCTGTGCGGTGGCGACGGGTTATCTCGACGATAACAGCCGCATCAAACGCGATACCCTGATGGGAATCGTCTTTTCCGGCATGTTTGGCGCAGGGCTGGTGCTGTACGTCTCTATCCAGTCAGAGGTCCATCTCGATCATATTCTGTTCGGCGACATGCTGGGCGTATCGTTCAGCGACATCATACAAACCGCGGTTATTACGCTTGGGATAGCGCTTATTATTGGGCTTAAGTGGAAAGATCTGCTGCTGCATGCGTTCGACCCGCATCAGGCAAAGGCCAGTGGGCTTAACACTGCACTGCTACATTACGGCCTGCTGTGCATGATCGCCCTGACGATTGTCGCCACGCTAAAATCAGTAGGGATTATTTTGTCGATCTCCTTACTGATTGCGCCTGGCGCCATTGCGATTTTAATGACGCGGAAATTTTCCCACGCCTTGTGGCTGGCGGTGATTATGTCGGTCGTTACCTCGTTTATGGGCGTGTACCTGTCTTTTTTCATCGACAGTGCACCGGCCCCCACCATCGTCGTACTATTTTCACTACTGTTTGTGATGACCTTTATTTATTCCACCCTGCGCGACCGTCGTTTAGAACGGCGACGCCAGCAATACGACCTCTAACGGAGTGGGCAGTGATATGCCCACTATCGTAATTAGAATACGTAATGACAATATTCCCAGCGTCCTGAACAAATGCCCCGTTCTGAAACCATGCCATATTTACCAGCGCTATTTAATAATCAGATAGTCACTATCACATTAGATAAAAATACAGGTAAATTTTATGAGCAAGATGAGCATGTCAGAAATCTATTCTGAACCAGAGGCCTATGGCTTACCACGCAAAGGTATAACACTTAATAATAAGGAAGCTGCGTTGGTGGTAGTCGATCCACAGATCGATTTTTTAAGTCCTCAGGGTATTGGCTGGGAGGTTTTTAAAGACAGCATTATTGAAAATAATACTGTAGAAAATCTCGAGACGTTGTTCAAAATGGCAAAAGAAGCACAAATGCCTGTTTTTATTTCTCCACATTATTACTTTCCGCACGACCATAAATGGCAATCTACCGCACCGGGAGAAACATTTATGCACGGCACTGGAATGTTCAGTCGTAAAGGTCCACTGACGATGGAGAATTTTGAAAATTCCGGCGCAGACTTTTTACCGCAGTTTAAGCCATATATTTATGATGGCGAAACGGTCATTGCCTCACCGCATAAGATTTTCGGACCAGAAACCAACGACCTGGTACTGCAATTAAGAAAACGCGGTGTCTCACAGGTCATTCTCGCCGGTATGGCTGCCAATCTGTGTATTGAATCCCATATGCGTGAATTGATTGAGCAAGGTTTTGAAGTTGTCGTCGTTAAAGATGCGACAGCGGGTCCGCGCATTCCGGAAGGTGACGGTTATCTCGCCGCTCTAACCAACTACCGCATCATTGCCAATGATTTATGGGACACCGACACCACGGTTGAAAAGGTAAAGGCAGCAGCTAAGTAATAGCTATGAGTACGGTTACCGAGGGTAATTGTATGTACAACATCGCTCATCCATTAGCCATCAAAATAAATTTCATTAAGCGCGGAGCTTTTCCATGAATCTTAAGTTAAAGGTTATTTCGGCATGTATTTTACTTTCCATGTCTGTTTCAGCTACTCAAGTATTGGCCGCTGCCAGTACAAATGAGACAACTTACTTAGTTAACCGTGGTGATCCACAATTAAAGGTCAACGGCAAATATATCGATCAGATCATTGCCGAGGTAATGGCGAAAAATAATCTGCCGGGTTTATCCATGGCGATTGTTCAGGCGCCTTATATTCCGCGCTCAGCGGGATACGGTCTGGCAACGGCTGCCAATGATGAGCTTGCTTCCACCAAAACCATGTGGGGAATTGGCCCTATCACGCAAGCTTTTACTGCAGTCGCAGTAATGCAACTGGTAGAGCAAGGTAAATTGGATCTTAATACTCCTGTGAGTGTTTATTTGCCTGGCCTGCCGGAAAGCTGGCATAACATTACGATTCTGGAATTAATGCAGCACTCATCCGGGATCCCTGATTTCAGATCTTTCGGCTATAAACAAGAGCAAAAATATACACCTGCACAGCTGGTGGATCTTGTTAAAGATAAACCGCTCGAATTTAAAAACGGCACGGACATCAACTCCAGCGCAACTGACTTTATCCTGTTAGGTTTGGCTATCGAGAAAGTCAGCGGAATGAGTTACGTAGACTTCGTCAACAAATACCAAATTGCGCCGTTAGGTCTGCAAAGCACCATGTTCGCAAAAGACATGCCAACGAAAGCATTCCTTGATCGCCCGACGCCTGATAAGCAACACAATCAGCATTCGAAATTTAAGTCAGAAATTGACTGGATCAACCCTGTTGAGCCTGCAACAGGTTACGTCGCAGCGGGTGACAAACTGGCGCCTGTTGGCGCGATCGCCACTGATAATCTGTTCGCCTACGGTGGTCTGTGGTCGTCAGCGGAAGACATCAGTAAGTGGGATATCGGTCTTGCCGGCAGCACGCTGGTTAAAGACAAAAAGCTGCACGACATTATCTATAGCCCGGCAAAACTGAAAAATGGCAAAGTCGTGCCTGCCATGGCCGGCTGGGAATTTACCCGCCATCCTGGTTTTCTGGAAATCAAAGGAACCACAGGTGGCTTTAGTGCCTATCTGAGCCGCTTTACCGCCGGTGATGAACTGGTTTGCGTGACAATGCTGACCAACAAAGAAGGCGTAGACATGACTCAGGTGGCTCGTGATATCGCTGAAGCCTATAAAATCGGGCTGGGTTCTGGGTTAAATTCAGAGAAGATCAAAAACCAGGAAAGTAAATTCTCAGTCGATGAGACGGTCTCCCGACTGAAAGCCATTCTGAAAAGCGAAGGCGTTCCGGTATTCACCGAAATTGATCACGAGAAAAATGCCGAGGGCGCGGGAATGAACCTGAGGCCAACGAAAGTCCTGGTATTTGGTAACCCTAAAGTCGGCACAAAACTGATGCAGGATAAACAGGGTGTCGCGCTGGATCTGCCGTTACGTGTCTCCGTATGGCAGGATAAGATCGGGCGAGTTTGGGTCGGTTATGAAAACCTGGATGACGTAGCAAAAACCTACGATCTTCAGGACAAGCAGACCATTGATAAGATTGACAACTTTATGACTAAGCTGGTCAGTCGGGCTGTTGATGCTTATATCCAGTAACGGGATTTAGCACTCCCAGCGTTCTCATGCTGCGGGACCGTTAAAGCTCCCGCAGCGTGTCAGCGCCAGCTTAATAGCGGGCTAAACGCCTCACGTCCCACCAGGGCACGAAGCGCAGGCAGATGACAGTTACGCGCCAGAAGCGGAGGTACGGCAAAAATAATGTCGCCGGAGAGCATCACATTCTCAAGTTGTCCCCATAGGTACCAGCCGGTTTCAACGCCACTGTCCGGGACGCGTAGATGCAAATGCCATCCCTCCTGCGGCTCATCCGCAATCCCCAGCCACTGGCTAAATCGGGGGATTTCAGGCACAACCTGAGTCACTAACGAACACACACCAACCTGGTTTGCCGGTATATACAACGTTAGCGCTCCCAAAGTAATACGTACCGCCGCCAGATTAGTGGGTGCCGTCATAACCGCTGGTCTCCTGATAACGCTCAAAGACCAGATTCAGATCGAGCAGCGTGTACCAGGTTTCTATCACGTTAACCACCCCCACAGCGATGCTTTGTAACGCCGGGGGCAACGAATCTCCTGGCAAATGAATCTGGCTTTCGGCGACTTCCAACACATCAATCAGTTTATCTATCAGGATCCCACTTTGCATTTTCTCGGCGCAACCAATCAGAATAGTGCGCTTACCTGCCGAATTAACGGTAGGTTTATCGATCAGGCTGTCCAGTCTCATAACCGATTCCACCCGTCCACGATAGTTGATGACCCCTTCAAGCATTGGCGCGCAACAGGGAACCCAGGAGATCGGGCGCTCAGCAAGGATCTCTTTAATTTGCGCCCCATAGAAGGCAAAATTTTTACCCGCCAGTTGAAATAACACCAGCGTACGCTGGGGTTCATCAACGTTTTCGCACTCCGGCTTTTCACCATGGTTCAGCGCAAGAATCTGCTCCAGCTGTTGGCTCATATTGACTCCTTTTACTCGGCAATGCAGAAAGTGTTACGGCCATTTTGTTTCGCGGCATACAGCGCCTGATCGGCGCGTTCGCGTAGCGTTTCAATCCGATCGCCAAACTGCCACTGGGCAATACCCGCGCTGAAGGTACTGTGAAAACTGGCGTCGTTAACGGAAAATGTGACCTGCTCGTAATCCCTACGCAATCGTTCGACCACGCGCGCGGCCTTGTCACTGCTGGTGTTGGGCATAATGATGACAAACTCTTCACCACCATAACGGCCAACGATATCGGTGCTGCGTAAGCGATGGGAGAACAACTGCGAAATACCGACAATTACCTGGTCACCGACCGCATGACCGTAGGTATCGTTAATACTTTTAAAGCGATCCAGGTCCACCATCACCATACAAAACGGGTTGCCGCTGTAGTTCGACTCGGCAATCGCGCTTTTGAGAAAATGGGTGGTCGTTGAGTGGTTATATAACCCGCTCAGACTGTCCTGCGACATGCGTGCACGCAGGACGCGCATTCTTTCCGCGCGAATCGATACGGCGCGGATCAGCTCCTCAGGGTCGCTCTGTTTGAGGATAAAATCCTCCGCGCCAATGCTCATTGCTCCCAACTGCGCATGCTTATTGGTCTCGCTGGAGAGATAGGCGATAGGCAAGCCAATATGCTGCGGTATTTGACGAATCAGTTTTGTCAGTTCCTCACCGCTGAACTCCGGCATGTGATAATCCATCAACACCAGATCGATCGGCTGCGCATTCAGTACATGCAGTAGATAGTGAGGTTTTTCCAGCACATGCACTTCCATGCCCGCCAAGCGCAGCATCTCCGCGTTGTATTCCGCCACCGCCGGTTCGTCATCGATCAACAATACCTGGTAAGGCTTTTTCAGCGACGGTTGAGTCAGGCGATGAAGTTCCTGGACTAAATCGGTGATAGAGGCAGGTTTTACGTAGTAGCCATCACAGCCGGATTTGATGGCGTTGACGCGGGCATTGAAATCGCTATGGCACGAGAGGAACAGTACAGGGAAAGGTTTGCCCACTTTTTGTTTCAAATCCGACATTGCCAGCGGTCCACCGTAGGCGTTGTCCGGAAAGCTAACATCCATAATCACCACGGCAGGCGGTTGCGACAATACGGCCTGAGTGAAATCCTGCGTGTTCGCGAACACATGGCAGGTAAAACCAAAACAGCGCAGTTGGGTCGCGAGAAGCTCGACCTGGTCAATATCATCATCACACAGGTAGATAGGCTTACTGGCCCGCCGAACATATCCCTCTTCCGGGCGCTGTGCGGCGATCGGTAATGTGAACTCCGTATCGCTGATACGATGTTCAAGATTGAGCTGCTCCTGAGTCAGGGTGTACAACCACCTGATGATTCGCCGCAGCTCATCGTAATGCAATGTGCTTTGCTCTGTTTCCGGTTCTGTTAGTAAACGCTCACCTTCTGCTGAGGCATTCGCCAGCGGGCTAAAGCCAAAGGACCCTGCCGAACCGTGAATACTGTGCAGCAGGATATGTAGCTGTTTGCGACAGGCTTCGCTAGGCTCTGCGACCAGTTGAACGAGTAATCTTTCCGCTTGTGCCAGCATGTCGGGAATTCGGCGTAGAAACCCCTGCCGCAAACGCGCTATTTTTTCCTGCGCTGCCGCCATCGCTATATGCTTATTTTCTTGTTTCATCAAACACGTAGGCTTATTCAGTTAATCGCAGATGGTTGCAGTAGCGCATTGACAGCAGCCCCCAGATTTTCCGCGAGGTTTTCATCTTTTTTCACCCAACGGTCGTACAGAGCGTCGCTGCCCGTTACTTCATTGGCACTCAGTAAAATAAAAGGCTTAGCCCAATCCTGAGCGCGTAACAGCGCCAGCAAATCCAAACCACTGATCTCTGGCATATGCAGATCGCTAATCACCAGGTCGATGTTGTTATCCGAGTCCAGGCACGCCAGGGCGGAAATCGCGCTTTCCACAATCACCACATCGTAGCCGTCCATTTGCAAAAATATGGATGCCAGTTCAGCCGCAAAAAGATCATCATCAACTAATAAAATTCGCATTTTCTCTCTCGATTTTGCGCCATCAGCACAAAAGCATTTTTAATGTTTTTATCAAACTGTCCTGCTCGAAATCGCCCTTGGCGATGTAGGCATCCGCACCCACCTGAATCCCCCGTCGCCGGTCCTCTTCCTTCGCGCGGGACGTCACGATGATGATTGGCGTATGCTGGTAGTTTTTCTCCCCACGCAACGATTTGGTGAAGGTGAAACCATCCATAAACGGCATTTCGACATCCGTCAGTACGGCATCAAACTGGGTCAGTTTCGCTTTTTGCAGCCCCGACAGCCCGTCTTCTGCCAGAGTCACCTGATAGCCGTGCGCTTCCAGCACGTTCTTTTCTATCTCACGGGTATTCAGTGAGTCATCGACCACCAACACATGCCAGGCATCCTGCGTTACGCTCGTGGCGGGCGCTGGTGTACTGGTTTGCCGTGATTGTTGCGCCATCGCCATCAGCGCGGGAACGTGCAGGATGCTGACCAGTTGGTTATCCGGTGTTTGTACCATCCCGGAGACCAGCGACTGCTGTTGCATATGCTTCGGTAACGGTTTGATCATCATCTTGCGTTCATCGAGCAGCTTATCCACTTGCAGCGCCATTTTGCTGTACTGGTTCTGCACCACGATTAATCGCTGTCCGGGCGTTGAAAAGCTGCTCTGGCGTTCATGAATGCCCAGTAAGCTACCTACGCAAACCACCGGGATAAACTCGTTATGCAAGATAATTGCAGGACGTCCGGCGATATCGCTGATCCCCTGTGGCGTGCATTCCACCACCTCAACCACATACTGCGCAGCCAGTCCAAAAAGGTGCCCCTGCTCTTCAAATTGCAAAATCCGCATCATGGTTAACGAAACAGGCAACCGCAGGTTAAAGCTGGTTCCGACTCCCGGACGGCTATAAACCTGCAAATCGCCTTGCAGGTCGGTCACCACCGTTTTGCGCACCACATCAAGACCAACACCGCGACCAGAAAGCTCGGAGACTATCTTGCTGGTCGAAAAGCCGGGATGAAAAATCAGCTCATTACATTCTTGCTCGGAGAGCTGCCCGACCATTGAAGCGGGAACAAGACCTTTACTGACCGCCTTCGCGCTGATGGCCTCATAGTTCAGACCACGGCCATCATCTTCGATACGCAGTAATATCCCGCTGCCGTCCTGCTGAGTAGTGATGGTAATCGTGCCGCGAGTGGATTTACCGAGCGCCAGACGTTCGTCGATCTCACCAATCCCGTGATCGACGGCATTACGCAGTAGATGAGTCAGCGACTCCGAAAGCCGATCAATGAGCTGGCGGTCGATTTCCACTTCTCCGCCAACAAAGCGGCACACCACCTGCTTGTTCAGTGTGGAAGCCAGTTCGCTGACCTGCAGCGAAATGGGTTCAAACAACGTTGAAAGTGGCAGCATACGGATCCGCGCCGCCACATCGTATAGTTCAAACATCTGTAAATGCTGGAGCTGAACGCTTTCTTTTAGCTGGGCGCTAAAGTCATGGATCTGCTGGCGAAGCTGTTCAGCACTCAATCCCGGTAACCGTGGTACCAGTTGACTCAGGTTTTGTATCTGCTGTTCCAGGCGATCATGTCCGGCGAGCACCTCCCCCAGAATGTCGATCAGGCCATCGAGCTTATTCAGCTTTACCCGAACGAAATCCGCCTGCTTAATTCCGGCATCCATGCTGGAAGGTGTCGCAGGCGCTGGGACTACCGGTTTTTCTGTTGCCCCGGCAGTTTCGACAGCCAGCGTGATATCCTCTCCCCGACTGGCGCGGGCAAGGCGTTCGCACAGCCCGGCATCCGCCGGTGGCAACTGATTATCCCCTTCGCTGACAAAAAGCTGGGTAAGCTGACCAGAAAGGTACTCCACAGACTCATGGATCAGATTGCCCAGCGCCCTGTCCGGCGTCAGTTTGTTATCACGCAGTTCACTCAATACATCTTCAAGATGATGCGTGACATCGGCAATACTTTGCAGCTTCAGCATCCGCGCGCCCCCTTTCAGGGTATGCGCAGCGCGAAACATCTCACCTATCCAGGCGTCAGTATGTTCATCAGCGGAGAGGAGAAACGCCCCTTCGCTGATCGTCTGCAAATGACCTCTCCCTTCATCAATAAAGCGCAGAACGAATTTTTTCAGATCGATAGCCATAATCGCTCTTATTAGCCACTTTGATGGGCGAATTGCGCCAGTTGATGTTCACACAGGAAACGAAACGTATTGCCAGGAAATACCATTGGCAAACGCAGACGACAAACCGATGACGGATTGTTTATCTCGTCGTTCAGTAACTGCATCACCACACGATAAGTCCGTTGAGCAGGCTGGTATAACTCGCTTTGCCGGTACATTTCAGCCAGATAATAGTGTGCAGGCCAGTAGCCAGGTTCCTGATAAACCACCTGTTTGAACCAGGCGATGGCCTGCTGGGTCTGGTGTTGCCACATCATCGCCAGTCCGAGCAGCATCTTGGCCTCTGCCGACCACTCATCCTGGGCGAGGATCTGCTGTGCGTTTCCGGCTGTTTGAGAAAACTCACGCTGTTCGAGGGCAATAACGCCCTGGATCAAAAGCGCATCCTGATTACGGGGATCGTCGCGTAATACACAGGCGATACACTTTTCAGCTTCAGAAAAACATTTTTCATCGAGACTGGCGCGCGCTTTCTTCAGCCAGTCATTACTCTGCTGCGCCGTGGGCACCAGAGGAACCTGTTCAACCACCGCTCTCGACTGCGGAATGCGCACCGCAACTCTGGGGACAGGCACAACCCTTGCCGCTTCACGATGGTGGCAAAAATAGAAAATCCCCTCTTCCTGCTCCAGCTTCAGAATGTCGAAATTGTTAGCCAGCGTTTCCGCATTGCCAAAAAATAAGGCTCCCTGCGGTTGCAACATCTTCAGCAAATTACCGTGCAGCTCGCGACGCGTTGGCGTATCAAAATAGATGGACACATTGCGCAGCAAAATGATGTCCACTTCCGGCAGTAACTGTTCTTTTATAATGTTGGTGCGATGGAAGGTGACCTTCTCACGGATCTCATCATGCAGCCGGTAGAGGTTTCCCGAGCGGGTAAAGTAGCGTTGCTGAATACTCGGGTCGACGCCGCGAAACGAGTAGCTTGAATAGCAGGCGTTGCGGGCTTTTGCCAGGATTGCTGGGTCAATATCACAGCCGTAAATTTCAATGCGCTGGGCCATCCCGCCGAGGTATTTCTCATGCAGCTTGATCGCCAACGAGTAGGCTTCCTCTCCGGAAGAGCATCCGGCACTCAGAATTCGCACCGGGCCGCTGCGCTGTTGCAACAGACGCGGGATCCATTTATCGCAGATTAAATCCAGCGTATCGCTTTCACGGAAAAAATAGGTTTCGTTAATCGTAATCAGCGTGATGAAACTATCAAACTCATTCTGCGAGCTACGCAGTTGTTCATAGTATTCATAGTAATCATTGATTTTTCGCTCGGACATTCGCCGACCCAGCGCCGTTTTCAGCAATGCTTCCATGGCGTTATCGAAGTGCAAACCGACCCGTTCTTTGATCAGGCGCGCATAGTCAGGAAGATTAGGGATCATGGCAATTTACTCTCAACATTCCCGTGGCAAGCCATCGAAAGCAGTACCGCAGCAAGACCATCCAGAGGGATCGTGCGGTGTATTAGTTGCTTGTCGATCGCGTTCTTATTCATACCGAATACCACCGAACTTTCTTCGTCCTGCGCCAGCGTTGTTCCGCCACGGCGGACAATAAGCTCAATGCCGCGGCAGCCATCGCTGCCCATGCCGGTCATAATCAGTCCGACGGCTTTTTCGCGAAACACCTCAGCCACCGACTCCAGCAACAGGTTGCAACTGGGATGGTAAACGTCGCTTTCCTGTCTTGGGATTGCCGCTAAACGCTGGTTGCTTTTAACGATCAGGTGCTGCTCCGGCGGCAATATATACACATACCCCGCTTCCACCCGATCGTCCTCCTGCGCCAGTCGCACCTTCAGATCGGTCACGCTATCCAGCCAATGCACCATATTTTTCGCGAAGCCATCGGCAATATGTTGGGCAATAAGTACCGGGCACGGGAACGTACCGGGCAGATCCTGTAACAGCTTACTTAGCGCCTGCGGCCCGCCCGTCGAACAGGCAATCGCCAGCACAAAAGGCCAGTCTTGTGGCGTTTTTACAACGTCTATCATCGGTCGTGTAGTGGGGATTACCGGTTCGCTTGGATAGCGTAATCCCTTGATATGTCGAATGACTTTTACACCGACCAATAATTCTACTTTACGATGCAAAGCATCCGTTGAGAGTGGTGAATCACTGCTATGGTGCAACACCGCCAACGCACCACGGGAAATGTAGTCATCATCCCATTGATTCTCTGGATAAAATCTCATGACAAGGATCGGGATTGCGCTGGTTGCCATGATCGTTTCCACGATCTCGACGTTATCGGCGCTCGAGACATCCAGCGTCAGAATCAGCAGGTCAGGCATCAGCTGTTGCAACAGTCGGATCGCCTGCCTGCGATGGGCTGCTTGCCCCACCACCTTAATGTGCGGGTGATCCTCCAGTTGCCTGACCAGCTCATTACGCGATGCGCTGCCCAGGTCGAGGATCAGCACCCGAATGTTGCTGCTATTCATGCATCTGTTTCCGTCAGTGTGAATGAGGATGAAGCCTCTTTCAGCGCTTTCGACAGTTGTGTCATATCCTGACTGACAACCAGAATGTCTTTGATAGATTGCGAGGTATAGTTACTGGCAACAACGATCTCACGTAGCGCCATGACCACCTGATTACTCGCCGTTTTCTGTTGCTGTGTTGATAGCGATATTTGTAGCGCCGCCGTCGAGGTTTGCTCAGCTGTAACAACGATATCGTTCAGATGTTCAGCACTGACTTTACAGGCTATTGCGCCCGCTTTAATGCTCTCGCCGCCTTTTTCCGCGTTCAGCACCAGACGATTAATCGCGTTTTGGATCTCGTTGATCTTATTTTCAATTTCAACCGTCGATTCCGTCACCGAATCCGCCAGACGGCGGATTTCAGCCGCCACCACCGAGAAACGCTTACCGGCTTCCCCGGCGCTGGCAGCTTCGAGCGCTGCGTTAAAGGCGATAAGTTTCGTCTGATCCGCGACGCTGTTAATGATCACCATCACGCGACTGATTTCCGTCGACTTATTACCAAGCATCATGATTTCACGCATATTTTGCTGATTGTCGGTATCAATATCCGTCATACGCATCAGCAATTGCGACATCGACTCGGAGCCTTTATTGCAGTCCTCGAGCGTCTGGTTGGCAATATCCACAACCGCCCGTGAGTGTTCGGCTATCTGTGTCGATGAGGCAGACAGCTCTTCCATGGTGGAGGTAATTTCAGCCACTGAAGATGAGGTTTCCACGCTGGTTGATGCCTGCCCATCGACCGCTTCGGTAATATGCAAAGATGCCTGATGTACCGAATTTGCATGAGAAACCATACCGCCTACCAACGAGTGCAGACGCTGACGCATCATCTCCACCGCACTCAGCAGTTCGCCGATCTCATCGTGGTGATCGACCTGAACATCCACCGTTAAGTCGCCTTCGGCAATGGTTTGTGCAATCCCCAGGACACGATTTAAGCGCCGGGAAATCAGGAAACGGCTGGCCACAGCAATCAGCAGTAAAATGATGGGCAGCAGCAGCGCGGTAAACAGCAGCAGACCGTTACGCACCAGATTGCTGCTCTTGGCGACATCATCAACATAGTTGGTGGTGGCGATTATCCAGTTTATCCCTTCAACGTATTCATAAACGGCAACTTTGGTCTTCGGCAATGCGCCATAACCGCTCACCCAGTTGTAGTAAGTGATGCCATTCTTGTGTTCGAGCATGTCGGCAAACAGCTTAAAACCATTGGCATCGGTAATATTAATTGCCTGCTGGTTGCTCAACGAGGGGTGGACCAACATACGACCAGGTTCAAATCCGGCATCCAGCACATAGGCGTAGCCATCTTTACCAATATGCACATTCAACAAACGCTGAATGATCGGTTGCAAACTCTGTTTGACGTCGAAACCCACCGCGACGGCCCCCACGACCTGACCATATTTGTCGGCAATCGGTTCGTAGTGACTAATAAACTGTTTACCGAACAGTGTGACCACACCGGAAAAGGGTTTATTTTTCAAAAGCAGCGGCAACGCAGGATTATCATGCCCTAGCGCTGTTGCTGTTGCCGTATTGCCTGAACTCGCCAGTAACGTACTGCTGACACGTACAAATTGCTCGCCTTGCAGAATAAACGTACTGGCAAATACGCTGGTTAATTCTGTGAAGTGCGCGTTGGTGTTCGGGTTGCTCAGCACCGCTTTTAATTCAGTAGAGTCCATATAACGCAGCGGTTTATTGGCAACGTTTTGATAATTATTAATATAAACATTGCTGTAATGTTCCGCATCACGAGTCACACGCTGAAACTCGTTAGAAATACTGTTGTGGAATATCCGCGTGTTGGTTTTAATCATCTCCAGCGCATTGACCTGCAATTCTCTGGAAAGATAAGACGATAATATAAAAGAGGCGCCAATCAGCAACGTTGCGATACAAACAACCAAAATCATACCGAGCTTCATCGCCACACCGGGATGGATGTTGTGCAGCCAGGACAATAGTCGAGCGCGCGGTCCCTCACTGGTGGTATTCGCCGTTCGATTTTTTACTTTAATAATGTCACTCATGATTTTTATTCTCTACCTGAGAAGAAATTACTCTTTTTTTGGTCATCAGGAGCTAGCGCCCTGTGATTCGAGCGTGAACAGCGGCGTAGGTTTGCCAATGTGATATCCCTGTAACCAGCCCACATTCATTTTTTCCAGACAGGCCTGAATAGTGGCGTTCTCGACAAATTCAGCGACCACCTGCATTTTTTTCATTTCAGCAACGCGGCAGAATGACTCAACGATGTAGTAACTAATTTCACTTTCGGTGATCCGTCGAATAAAAGAGCCATCTATTTTCAGGATATCTGCTTCGATATTCATCAAGCGCGCATGACTCGCAAACCCGGTGCCAAAGTCATCAATTGCCACCCGACATCCCAGCAGACGTATTAAACGTAGCGTTTCCACGGTTTGTTCTTTGTCTGATAACGTATCTGCTTCCGTTATTTCAAAAATAATCCGCTGTGGCTCCACCGCGTAGTCGTGCAGGAGTTGGGTGATCTTCATGACAATATTTGAACGACACACCGTCACCGGTGCCAGGTTAATAGAAAAACAATGCTGCGGGTGGTTACGCATAAATTTGAGGGTATTTTCGATAACCCAGAGATCGATATCCGGTGCCAGCCCCGCATCATGAGCAACCGGCAGGAAACTGTTCGGTGGAATAAATTCTCCCCGTTCGTTAAGCATACGGATCAATATTTCATGATACGGCGCTTCACCGTGGGTACTAACTATTGGCTGTGCCATCAGGACAAACGCATTGTTATCCAGCGCATTTTGCAGCGCAGTGCGAATTTCCGTTTTATCAACAATGTGGTTGCCAAGGATCCGGCTATGCTGCGCCTCAAGGTTTTCCGGCCTGCCGTTGGTGAGTGATAAACCCGCCACCATGCCCAGTTTCCCCACCAGCTGATAAATGTCATCACTTAGATCGTTAATCAGGCAATAGCCCAAACCACTGCGAAAACCCAACCGATGGTTGTTGTAAAAGAGACGAAAACTGTTGGCGGCCTGATACAGATCGCATAGCCGCTCCCAGGTGCCATTTTCCAGCCGAATGAGCAGATCATAACCCGCGTGGTAATAGACTTTCTCGCTTTTCACCAGATGTCTGCGCAAATGCTCAGCAAGGATCTTCTGGTAGCGGGCGCGGAAATGAAAACCATAGCGACGCGAAAAAAGCTCCAGCTCGGGGATCTGTATCAGACATACAGTCGCGCGTTCAGTGGTAAATAGCTCCGTCTTCAGCGCCCGTAAATTTGCCATGCCTGTCATCGGGTCAGTCAGCCCCAGCAGCAGCGCCTGGTTAAAGCGCTGACGGGTAAATTTTGCCAGTA
Source organism: Citrobacter sp. Cpo148 (assembly GCF_030332375.1). Classification (NCBI taxonomy): domain Bacteria; kingdom Pseudomonadati; phylum Pseudomonadota; class Gammaproteobacteria; order Enterobacterales; family Enterobacteriaceae; genus Citrobacter; species Citrobacter sp. Cpo148. Next base: position 161,826 of record NZ_JAOWHY010000048.1, on the reverse strand, counting down.
CCCCCATGATCACAATGGTGAGTGAAAAGACAAAGATCAACGTCGAAACCAGCGCCTGATGCAGCATGAAGTTAACATCGCTGGCGATATAGCTGTCGTTATGTTTGCCTAAGATGATTAATACGATCGTCCACACCAGCATTGTGAACAAGTGGCCAATCTTGATTGCTCCCCACAACATCAACGGAAATAACAGGATCAGGCTATAGATAGAGAAAAAAACATCCAAATTATCCGGTGATGTTAAGAAGAACATCAGAAAAAACAGCAAGATGCACCATGATATAACGCCGTAGACGCCGATATTGCCTTTACACTGTTCAGCAATGGCCCGCAGAAAGGTCAGCAGGAAAGACGGTCGACGAATGATGCGGTAAATCTTGTAAAATAAAGGGATCCCCGTCAGGCAACCGTTGATGATCCCCTGAATACGTACCAGCATGCCCAGACTCAACGCCGGAATGTTATCCACATCGGGGCGTTGTCCGTGGGCGACAAACATTGCAAAGAGTTTGCTGAACACCAGATACAGCAGGACGTTGTAGCCACAAAGCCAGAGCAGACGATTAAAGCTAATTTTGATGCGACCAAAGCTAACGCAGCTGCGTCTGCCGGTGAATTTGCGGTACGCGGCATAACTTAAGGTCGACGCGATGATCAGGCACAACGCATCTACCCGTTCATTTTGCGGACCGACCACAAACATGACCGTCAGGAACAGAAGAAACCCCGGCAACACCCGAAAACCGAACAAGACCAATGCGGCAGAAAATACGGCTAGCTTGAGATCGTAAACTGTTAAAATAGTATTATTGAGAATGCTATAACCGTTAAGATATTGTGCCAGCGGGTAAAAAAGGCCAGGTAAGACAAGTGGCAGGCACCATTCCCGAATGTTTTTTATCGTGTTTGAATTTATTATTGCGTCCAAATCAATTTATCCGCTATGCACTATACCAATAGGACTTTAATCCAGACTCGAATGTCACAAACAAATCCTTTTGGGTCAGCCGATGAACCATAGCAAAATTGTCAACATTGACCGCGCACTGAGAAAATAAAATAAGGTTCTATAATGAAGAGAGCATGTTATTCATATCAAATCAGGAAATAAATACCCATTTATAGACAAAAATGGACATCCGGTGGGGATGAAATCACTAAAATGCCTGTCCAAAAAACTGCTAATTCATTGATGTTTAGTAAAAAACAAAAAAGCCTTTGTCAGTTTCCCAACACCTCCAACCAGTACGTATAAAAAAATCTTCTCAAGCACCATGAATGTCAACATTAATATCCTGAAAGGGGCATTCAGAAAATGTATTTTTATGTACACTTTTGCCTATTGACGAAAAGAGCAGCGTTATCTATATTCGCATACCGTTATTTTTGTCATTACTCACCATGGTTCAATGTTAGTTATTTGTTACGTCATTACGTTTCACATCTTTCATCTACTTATTTGCAACAATAATATTCCATCAAGTAATAGCAGAAATTAATTTTAGTATCGAATAATCTTTTCAGGAATTAACATAATCCGTGGCAAAGTCTCTGTTTTCCCTTAAAGCAATAAAAGGGTGGCAACATTCAATCACTGGCAAAATAACGCAATTCTTGCTGGCGGGTATCGTTATTGCGTTTAGTGCTGGCGCGTTTACCAACTGGAGCCTGATAGATAACTTTTCTTATCAGCAGTGGGTACAGCGGGCTGAAGCGAATGCACAGATTATGACCTACATCATCCGCAACGTGTATACCACCGTTTCGGTCGAAACCAGCGATGCAGGGCAGATATCCCGCATTGTCTCCGACAGACAGATTGGTGACACCGACTCTATTATGCAAACCGGTTATAACCCGGTTGACGTTCTGGCACTGGCATCAGTACAGACGCATAGCCCCACCTGGTTGTTTCTGTATACGCCGGAGAAAGGGTTTGTTGGCATCAACAACAAGTCAGAAGAGGGTGATGGGATCATCTCTTTCCCCGGTCGTCTGCCGCGCGATGTGCTGGGTAACTACTATGTTGGCTTCGCCCAAATTAATGGCGAAGAGTGCTTTATCAGCGCCGTTCCTATTTTGACGCCTTCAGGTGAGATCCTCGGTAGCCTGATAAGCAGCATTGGTAAAAAAAGCGATCTCTACGCCACCTACGATGCGATGCTGAAAAAAAGCAGTATCATTTTTGTTCTGATTTTGCTGGTAACGCTGGCACTGGTCACGATGTTTATGCGCCGTTTATTCCGTCCGGTTCCGCTGCTGATTAACTCCCTTACCCGCATCGCCCATGAAGAGACGGACTGTATAACGCCCTATCTTGATCAGGACGATGAGATTGGACATCTGGCCGGGGCGATTGAAAAATTGCGCGTCGCCATGAAAGAACGCGGCTATCTGCAACGAATGCATGAAATGTCGCAAAAGATGGAGCATATGGCCCATCATGATTCACTGACCGGATTGCCCAACCGCGTTTCGTTTGGCCAGGCGTTAGATAAGCGCGTCAGTGAAATCCATCAGGACGAAAAACCGTTTAACCTGCTGTTGATTGACCTCGACAACTTCAAACCAGTAAACGACACCTTTGGTCATAAAGCCGGCGATGAGCTGTTAATCAGCGTTGCCCAGCGCCTGCAGCTCTTGCTGGGACCTAACGATATCGCAGCGCGTCTGGGCGGTGATGAATTCGCCATTCTGCAACATGTCAGCGATAACGCCATCAAAGAAGCGAATCGGCTGGCGAAGCGGATTATTCGTGCGCTGAGCACCCCGTTTACCTGGAGCACGCATACTTTTTCCATCAGCTGCAGTATCGGTATCACCACCGCGCCGTATCAGGGCAATAATACCTCGACGTTGATGATCAATGCCGACCTTGCCATGTACGCCTCAAAACATCATGGCCGGGGTTGCTTCCATTTCTTCGAAGACGGCATGGTGATGAAGCATACCCACAGCCTGTTTATTAATCAGGAAATCATCGATGGTATTGATAACAAGGAATTCGAGCTTCATTACCAGCCAATCATCAATCTGGAAGATGAAAGCGTATATGGCTACGAATCGCTGATACGCTGGAATCATCCCACCAAGGGTCTGATTTACCCTGATTATTTTATCAACATCGCCGAGAACTCCGGTCTGATTGTCCGTTTGGGCGAATGGATTATTCGTCAGTCCTGTGAAGCCGCTGCCAAATGGCCGGAGCGTATCAGGGTAGCCGTCAATATATCGGCCTACCAACTGCACAGCCCAGGACTGGTTGACGTTATCAAAGATGCGTTACGCATCAGTCAACTTTCAGCCGAGCGCCTTGAAATAGAAATTACCGAATCCGAAAAGCTGGATAAGTCGATTGCCTTGCCCGTGCTGCAAGAGATCCGCTCACTGGGCATTGAAATCGCGATGGATGATTTAGGCACCGGCTACGCGGCGCTGGATTATCTGCTGATCTATCCTTTCACTCGCATCAAGATTGCGCGCACGCTGGTCGATAAGCTCCAGCAAGATAATGCCAGTCAGTATTTGATTGTGATGCTGATTCAGTTTGCCCATAAGTACAATATGTCGGTCACCGCTGAAGGGGTAGAAACCGCGCAGCAGCGTGACATTCTGCGCGACATTGAGTGCCAGAATGTTCAGGGCTATTTCTTTAGCTATCCGCTGCGCGAGCGTGAAGTGCTTTCCGCATTTGCCAAAGAGGTCATTGAAGAAGGACTGTGCAATGTCTGACTTCTTTCGCCCGGTAAAGCGCATGCTGACGATTTTTGCCCTGTTAATAGTTTCAGCAACGCCATGCTTAGCAGGCTCAGCCCTGCCGTTGCACACGCTGGAGCAAATCGCCAGCAAGAAAAGCATTACCCTTGGTTATCAGGATGATGCGTTTCCTTTCTCCTGGCAGAATGGCAACGTACCTGCCGGCTATTCCATTGATATTTGCAACAGTATCGTCAGCGCGCTCAAGACAAAACTTCAGCTTAAAAACCTGAAGGTCGAGTGGGTAAAAGCTAACTCGGCATCGCAGTTTGTCCTGATTAAAAATCACATGGCAGACATCATGTGTATCCCGGCCTTCTATTCGAAAAGTCGCCACAGCATTAGCGAGTTCTCGCTGCCGTTTTATTTTTCAAGTACCCGCTTCGTCATGCGTAAAAATGAAAGCAACGACAATCTGGCAGAGCTTTCCGGACATAGCGTACTGGTAAAAAGCGGCACGATTTACGTTGAGCAACTGCAAAAAGTGAATGCCGCCAATGACCTGGATATTAATATTCAACTCGATACCAACAACATTACCGCCTTCAATGAACTGAAGAATGGTGAGTATTCTGCACTGATCTCCAGTACGGTTTTACTCAAAGGGATGATCGCGCAAACGCCTAATCCTGGAGACTATAAACTTTCCGACATTGCGCTCAGCGCCCCGCTACCGGCCGGCTTGTTACTCCCGTTACACGATAAAGAATTTAAAGAATTTGTTGATGGCACTCTCTCCTCGCTGATGGCCAGCAACGAATTTACTGCGCTGTACAATAAATGGTTTCAGTCACCGATTCCGCCGAAAGCCATTAATTTAAACATTCCCATGTCAGATAACCTGAAAGCATTAACGTCTGCTAAAAAGAAGATCAGTTTTGATTATGAAAAATATAATTAATCGTGAGATGACAAGGGTGAACCGCATAGTGCAATGGCTGTTTTTACTGGCAGGCATCGGTATCACCCCCGCGCTGATGGCGCAGCAGAACGCCGCGACGCTCGATCATATTCAGAACAGCAGCGTGCTCAACGTGGGTTATCGCCAGCTGCCACCGTTTTCTTTTACTGACCACAATGGCAAAGTCACGGGTTATACCATCGCGGTATGTAACATGATTGCCGATAAGTTGCGCCAGTATTTGAAGCTCAACAGCTTAACCATTCATTATATCCCCGTGAATTTTGCCGAACGTTTCTCCGCATTAAACACACGGAAAATAGATATGGACTGTGGTGTAAATACTAACGCACCGGAGCGGACCTCCAGCGTTTCATTTTCGCTCAACTACTACACCGCGAAAATGCGCATCATCTCTTTGCGTAAAAATAATATAAATTCAATTGCCGATCTAAAAGGACGCACGGTAAGTCTGACCGGTAGCTCTAAAGATTTGCTGGAATTTAATAAAGCCAACAGAGAGCAACATCTTAATATTTCAACGATTACCACCACCACTATAAACGGCGCATTTGAGAAAATGGCGCATAATGAATCCGCCGCTTTCTTTGTCGATGACATTCTGGCCTGGCCGCTGATTAATCATAGCGAGCAACCTGAACTGTTCAGCGTCTCTTCTGAGAGCATCGGCAATGAGATGCACTATGCCATTATGATGAGGAAAAACGATCCGCAGTTTGTGACGTTTGTTGACAGTACGCTGAAAGATTTTTTTGCCTCGCCGGCCAACGTGCAATTACGTAAAAAGTGGTTGTCCCCCTGGTCCTGCGAAAAGCTGAAAAACCCGTCACCGGGCAGTTGCCAGCATAGCCATTGAACATTATCCGCCGCTGCTTACGCCACCGCCTGCTACGCCTATGGAAAATCCCCGGGGCGCTGCTGCTATTGCTGTCAGTCCATTCGCTACGCGCGGCCTGGGATTTTGCCAATATTCAACAAAAGTCCGATGCGCTATATGGCCCGGCAACACCAGAAGCACAGCAACGGATCCACGCCTGGCAACAGCTTCTGCTCCAGTTGCGTAATGCTGACGAGCAAACGCAATTACGCGCTGTAAATCAATTCTTTAACGATAAGATCCGCTATACCGAAGACATTGATGTCTGGCATAACGTCGATTACTGGGCGACCCCTATCGAGTCGCTGCGCAAAGGTGAGGCGGATTGTGAAGACTACGCAATCGCCAAATATTTCACCCTCCGCCAGTTGGGCGTGTCAGAAGACAAACTTCGCATCACCTACGTTAAAGCCCTGCGTTTAAATCGCGCGCATATGGTGCTCACCTGGTACGCCACCCCTGGGGCGATTCCTCTGGTGCTCGACAGCCTGACCAGCACCATTTCGCCTGCTACGCAGCGCATGGACTTATTACCCGTCTACTCCTTTAACAACACTGGCCTTTGGCTTCCCGGCAATCAAAACAATAAACGCGTTGGGGACAGCAAGAGGCTTTCTCGCTGGCAGCAAGTTTTCACCAAAATGCGGGAAGAAGGCTTCCCGATGGATAAATAGGAATCGCCCGTGTCTCTTTTTAAACAGTTACTTCTGGCAATCTCTCTCTTTATGATGGTTGTGTTCAGCGGCAATTTTATTGTGACGCTGGAGAGTTCTCGCAATCAGTCCAATAACCAACTCCTTTCACATGCCCAGGATGCCGCAACGGCGCTAGGCGTTTCGCTGACGCCCAACGTCAACGACCCGGCAATGATCGAGCTGATGGTCAGCTCCATTTTCGATAGCGGTTACTACAAAAAAATCCGCATCGTCGATCTGGCAAACGGCAAAATAATGCTTGAGCGTAGCGCGGTAGCGACAATTCCCAACGTTCCCGGTTGGTTCGTCGATCTGGTGGATGTCACCCCGCAAACCGGTGAAGCAACGATTATGCGCGGCTGGCAGCAGGCAGCTCGCGTGGAAGTGACCAGCGATCCTATCTTTGCCGTGCAGCGTCTGTGGGACAATACCTTAGGCAATCTGTTGTGGATGCTGTCCTGTAGCCTTGCCTGCTTAATCGCCGGTATTCTGCTGCTGCGCAAACTGCTGCGCCCACTCAATTACATGGCAAAACAATCCGAAGCGATTACCCGTCGCGAGTTTCTGACACTCCACGAGTTACCCAAAACGCCGGAATTACGCCGCGTTGTAGGCGCCATGAATTTAATGGCAGCTAAGCTTAAATCGTTATTTGAAGAACAAGCTATCTACAGCGAACGCCTGCACAATGAAGCTTATCTCGACAGCCAGACCGGGGTAGCCAACCGCCGGGCATTCGATATGCAGCTCCAGGCGCGACTGAGTGATGCCGATACGGCACCAGGATATCTGATGCTGGTTCGCGTTCAGGATTTAGGTGGCCTGAATCAGCGCTTTGGCGGACCGCATACTGATAAGCTGTTACTCAACATCGCCAACCTGCTGAACGCGCACAGAGAAAAGTATGCCCCTCTCGATAGCACGCTCGCCCGCATTCGCGGCGGTGAATTCGCCCTACTCTGCCCTGGCGTGACGCACGGAGAAATGCTGGAGCTGTGTAATTCATTGTCTCAGAAACTCACGGCCTTTTACGCTACTGGAATGTCAGACCAACAGCCGGTTGCCTATACCAGCATGGTGCCATTCAGCGCCGGAGAAAATGCCCAGTCATTGCTGATCCAGGCCGATCGTCTGCTGGTTGAAGCGGAAACACACACCAACCATCAGGTCGTTCCTACCACCGAAATACCTGCAGCTACAGAAGATCAGCATTTGTGGTTTGTTCGTCTGGAGCATGCGCTGACAAATCAACAGTTTCAGTTGGTTTATCAGCCGGTGGTCGATTGCCGCCAGCCGGACAAAATCCTGCATTACAAGGTACTGTCGCGCATTATTGATGAGCAGGGTAACGCCATTACCGCGGGGCGGTTCTTGCCGTGGATCCACCGCTTTGGCTGGAGTCATCGACTCGATAAAGTCATGTTGAAGCTCACATTGAACCAGTTGAAAACCGCGCCCGGAAAACTAGCGTTGAGTATTTCTGGCAGTTCTGTCGCCAGCGCGACCGCCATTGCAGACCTGCTCAATCCGTTACGGTACTCACCGAAATTAGCCAGCAAGCTGATTCTGGAACTGGATGAAAATCAGTTACCAGGCCCCCATCAGATGGCGGCATTTGTTAAAGCCGTAGGTCAGCATCGCTGCGCGCTGGGACTGCAACACTTCGGTAGCCGTTTCGATATGATCGGTCATCTGTCGCAATGGGGTCTTGCCTATCTGAAAATCGACAGCAGCTATATCCGCAAAATTGATGAGGAAAATGATAAGCGTTTGTTTATTGAAGTATTGTGCAGTGCCACGCGCAGTATTGATTTGCCGCTCATTGCCGAGCGAGTTGAAACGGAAGGTGAGCTTATGGTGCTGCAAGAATTAGGGATTGATGGTGCAATGGGGCAATTATTAGGTGAGCCCGCACCATTGTGATAAAACTGGCGTCTTGATACGCCTTTGTATAGCCGGATGGCGCTACGCTTATCCGGCCTACAAACTGCCTGCATCAGCTAAAATATACGATCATCGTTGCCAAGCAGTTGTTCTAACCCGCCAAGTTCCTGGCGCGCGTTCGCGCGATTCATTAATTTAACCTGCGCCATCGCTGGAAGATCGGTAATAGCAATCACGCCTTTACGGATCAACAGGTAAATCAAATCGTCGAGCACGCGAACCATCTCCAGGTCGCTTTTTTGCAGCATCGCTAAAGCCTGCTGGTTGTCATTTTCAGGACTTTTTGCCACGCCTTCTGCCTGCACGTTTGCAGCAGATGAATCAGAGTTCATATCAGTGCCTTTTCATTTTGCACGATGCTGCTGCCCTGTTCACACAGGGCAGCAGGCAATCGTTAGTGAGTGTGGTTTTGATCGGGTTTAGCAATCAGGTGATCCAACGAGTAGGTCGGAGAATGCAGATCGCCGCTTGTCGGAGTCGACAGCGCAGTATCAATGCCATGCGCCACTTTCGCCGGACTGGCGATCAGGTGATGATCGCCGCCGCTTTGAATGTACTTCGCAATATCCACGCCTTCATGCAGTTCACGGGCCAGATCGCTGAGATCGACTTTTTCAAGCACCCCCTTCGCCTTATCGTCAGCGCTGAGTACCGCTGTCGTCTGGCCGTGTCCGGTCGCTGCTGGTGCATAAGACAGAGATAATGCGTTATCGTCGAACAGGTTATGCAGCGCATGCTGTATCGCAGCATGATTCCCTTTATCCACCGTATGCCCTTTCACTGGTGCAGGATCGTCCATCGTCACGTTCAACGTTTGGCTATAAGGCGTAATATTACCGTGGTTATCATGCGCCTCGACCAATACGTTCACGCGGTTATGACCGGCACGGAATGCGGAGGTATCGGCCTCAATGTCATAGGTCAACCCATTAATGCCCTGATGAAGAATGGCATCGTACTGATGACCATTTACCAGCGCTTTAATATGATCGCCATCATTTACATCACCGCTTACGCTGCCGGTAATATGCGTGACGGCATCCTGTGATTCGGCACGCGAGATGTGGTTATCGCCGGTAACCTTATCTACGATAAGCGTGGCGTCTGCCTGTTGATCAACCGAATAGCTGTGGGAAGTTGTCTTTGAATACGGGTTGCCCGGCGCATCATGCCCTTTAACCTCAACCGAAAATGTGGTGTTCACTTCCATGACATGACTGTCCACATCAACGTGCCAGACCCGATCGCCATTGCTCAGCGTATCTACCGAACCGGTAAACTCCTGACCGCCAATTTTTAATTTGATCGAATCCCACACATCTACATCACCGCCAAGATGTCCGGTTACCCTCACCGTTGCTCCCTGGAGTTCCTGATGATTAAGCACGTTATCTTGGGTGACATTATCAATATCCATCGTTCCCGCAGCGGTTCTGTCGATGGTGATGATCTTACTGGTATCGATTCTTCCATGGTTACCGGAATCATCGTGGGCGATGACATGTGCGGTAATATTTTGATCGTGGAGCAGGTCGGCCGTACTGGCCTCAACGCTGAACACCTTGCGACCACCGCTGTCTTTCACATAGGCAACCAGATCTTTACCGTTAACCGTGACAGTCACCTGATCGCCAAAGTCTACATCTCCCGTCACATAACCGCTGATGATGGTTTTCGCTTGCTGCGTTTCTACATTATTCAGCACGTCGTCTGTCGTCACATCATCCAGCATAATGGTGGCATTCAGTTGCGTGTCGATAGTGACCGTTTTGTCGCTCACGGCATGCATTGGGTTCAACGCCGAATCCTGACCTTCCACACTTACATGGATAGTAGGGTCATTTTGCAGCCCGACCGTACTCACCATCGCTTTGTAACCCAGTTGCCCGTTCATATGCGGCAGCTCAATGACTCGTGTATGTACCGTGACGCCATCGACGAGAATGTCGACTTTATCACCAAGATGCACATCGCCATCCACCGTACCACTCACCTCAACGCTACCGGCTTTCACTTCATCAGCATTGATAATATCGTCACCGCCGACGGTATTGATGGTAATGCTGCCAGTTGTCGTCGTATCAATTGAATAATTCTGCGTGAAGCTGGCGGGCTGCACGTTGCCGTGATCGTCATATCCTGAGACTGTCGCGACAATCGCGCGATCGGCCAGCAGGTCTTTGGTGTAAATATCGACGCAGTAGTGATGGTTATTATCGACAGTCGCCGCATAAGGGTTTCCGTTAACCGTCAGCGTCACCTTATCGCCGGGGTGCACATCTCCGGATACCGACCCCGTTACTGTCATCTTAGGTTGCAGCAATTCCCGCGCGTTCAGCACATTGTCACCGGCAATGTTATCTATCGTCACGCCAGCATTAGCGCTCAGATCGACCACAACATGGCTGCTGGCAGAGGCACTTCCCAGGTTGCCGTGATCATCTGTCGCCGTTACCGTCGCGACAATATCCGGGTTATTGTGCAGATCGTTAATACTGACCTCTTTCGACCAGCTCAAGTGACCGTGTTTATCATCATGCACTACCGCAGTCAGCGTATTGCCATTGACCTGCAGGCTCACCACGCTGCCGTCATGGATCCCTTCACCGCTGACCGTACCGCTGATAGTGGTTTTACCGCTTTGCGCCTCGGCAGCATTGATAACATCATCACCAGCAACCTTATCCATCGTTATCTGCAGCGGGTTATCCGTATCGACAGTGATGGTTTTCTGCACCGAATCTGTCGCTGTTCCTGCCTTGATGGAGACATCAAACGTTGGATGCGCCTGCAGTTCATTCGTTGGCACATCCACTTCGTATGCCAGCTGTCCCGGCATCGTCGGGATAGTCATGACGTGCCCGGAGTACTGCACATGATTGATGGTAACAATCACTTCGTCCCCGGCCTGAACGTCGCCGGTGACCAGACCACGAATTGCCGTCGTTCCTTTTTGCGCTTCATCGTGGTTGAGAACATCATCGCCCGCCACTTGATCAACGGTGAGATGCACGGTCGGTTGGTGAGGTTGTGTTGTTCCGGTGCCCGGTGTTGTCGGCGGGTTGTGAATAACAAAAGACGTATTAGCAGGGGTATAGGTATTGGTTACCCACGGGAGATCAATAAATTTATGTTCTACTGCTGTCGCCGTATTGCCATGATCATCATGGGTGGTGATGGACACGGTGATATTGCCGTTGTTATTCCAGTCCTGAAAAAGAATATCCAGCGTATAGCCCAGTTGCCCATCAGGGAGGGTAATAACGTGGGTTTCCAGATGTTTGTTGTTACCAACATCAACTGTAACCAAATCATTAAACTTCGCGTCTGGGGTAACATGCCCTGTTACCGTCACAAATTCAGGGCGGTTTCCAGCAGGTAACGCCATGCCTTGCCAGCTCAACGCAGAATCAATCGTTATCCCGGCATCAGCAACGGTATCAACCAGCACCGGCTTATCATCGTACCCACGCGCGATGTTACCTGCGTCGTCTTTTGCCGTCACTTCAGCATGAATATTCGGATCCATGAGCAGATCTAAGGTCGAAACCTTTGTACTGAATACATGCTGACCGTTTTGATTTTCCACCCGCGCAAAATAGGTCTGATGGTTGATGGTCAGTTCAACCATATCACCGATTTTGACATCCCCGCCTACCGTCCCCGTAACCGTCGTTTGCTGCTTCAGGGCTTCGTCGTGGTTAATCACCGCATCACCGCTATCGGTAACAATCGGATCAATATGCACAATCGCGTCAATCTTATCGTCAATGTCCACGGTACTGTGCGCATCTGCCGTCGCATTATTACCCGCCGCATCGGTAGTGGTGATTGTTGCAGTAATATGCGGATCGTTTTGCAGCCAATGCGTATCCACCTTGATGGAGTAACCCAACGTTCCCAGATTCGGCAGGTCCACCACTATAGCATCAACCATATGGCCACCAATATTCAGGTGCACCACATCATCAATTTTCGCATCGCCACCGACTGTACCGCTGACAACTGTCGTCTTTTGCCCCAATTCAATCTTATTCAATACATCATCGCCCGTTACCGGATCGATAGTGATAGAGGCCTTCGCGTCAGCGTCCAGCGTAACGGTATGATGCGCTGTAATTTGTGCATGGTTCAGGGCATCGTCCGTGATATCCATGGTGACGTCGATATGCGGATCGGCAACCAGATCGGCCGTAGCAACGGGTACGTGGAAACCCATCTGATGATTGCCACGATCTTCCACCACCCCGGCATAGTTGTGGCCGTTGATGGTCATGGTGAATGAATCGCCCGGATGAACTTCACCGCTCACCGTACCGCTCACTATCGTATAGCCATGCATTTGCTCAGCAAAGTTCAGCGTATTATCCGGCGTCACGGCATCAATGGTTATCTGCGCATCCACACGGGTATCGATAATAACGGTGGTTTCTGCATTGGCCGTGGCCGGATTGCCCGCACCATCGGTGGTGCTCACCGTCGCGGTTAAATGCGGATCGGAGATCAGATCTGCGGTGCTGACTTTAATGCTGTAGCCGAGAACCCCGCCCCCTACATCGTGCACTTTCCCTGTAAGAACGTGACCATTAACGGTGAGGTAAACGACGTCATTTACGTGAACATCCCCTGCCACTTTCCCGGTTATCCAGGTGAATGGCTGTTTTGATTCATCGCCATTGACCATGTTATCGCCAGTAACGGGATCGATCGTCAGCATTGCCTTAGCATGTAAATCAACCACCAGATCGTGCGATATCTCCGCTTTCTGGAAATTATGCACATTATCTTCGCCGACTACGCGGGCCACGATATGCGGGTCTTTGACCAGATCGCGGCTCAGAACGTCCAGCTTATATCCCAGCGCATTATTATGTTCCGGGAGTCGCTGAACAGTTGTGTCGTAAGTATGGCCGTTGACGATAACCTGAACTTTAGTCCCTACATGCACATCGCCCGAAACCGTCCCCATGATCTCAGTGAGGTGTTTCGCGGCTTCTGCGCCGTTCAGCTTGTCATCACCCGCCACCGTATCAACGGTGATTTTAGCCGCGGCATGGTTATCAATATGCACATCATGGGTTGCGGTGGTAATGACCTCATTTTCCACCGCATCGTGGGAGATAACCGTGACACTCACGGTCACATTTTTATCCTGGTTGCCTTTGTTATCGCTGAACGCCGTTGAGTTGACCGGGACCTGATAGCCTAAATGACCGCCTCCAAGATCAATCACCTTGCCGTTAAACGTCTGGTGATTGATTTCTACGATCACCGCATCGCCAACCTGCGCGTCACCGCCCACCTTACCGCTGATGAGCTGCATCGGCGTATCCAGCTCAAGATGGTTAAGTTTGTCGTCATCTGTGACGCTATCAATAGTGACGGTACTTTGCGCCTGGGTATCCAGCGTAACGGTTCGATGCTCCACCGCCACCGCCTTGTTGCCCGCTGCATCGTGACTGACCAGCGTCACCATCACGTCGTTGCTGCCTTCCTGCAACACACCTGTTGGAACAAACACTTCGTAGCGCAGAACGCCGTGATCGTTAACCACCGTGCCGCTAAAGTCCTGTGTTTGCCCCTGTACGTGGACGGTCACCACATCGCCCACTTTGGCATCCAGGCCTTTTGCGATACCGCTAATCAGCGTCGGCATGCGGTTTTCAATGGCGTTCACCACATCATCCGACGCGACGATATTCGTCGTCACCGCGTTTTTGGCAAAGTTATCAATATGAACTTTATGGCTATCGGTAGCGATGGCAAGGTTACCCGCCGCATCATGAGAGGTGACAGTGACGTGCACATCGACATCCGTCAACACATGAACGCTATTGTTCGCAAAGGCCGATGAGTCCACATCAATACTGTAACCCAGATGTCCGTTACCAAGGTCAATGACCCGGCTATCGTACTGATGACCATTAACTTCCAGTTGAATGGGATCGCCGACCTTCGCATCTTCACCATCAACGATGCCGGTAATGCGCTGTGTCGCCGCGGACAGTTCCTGGTAATTGATAACATTGTCTGTAGCAATGTAATCTAGCGAGATGGTGTTTTGCGCATGAGTATCAAGAGTGATAATACGGTGCGACTCACTGGTCACTTCATTGCCCAGCGCGTCATGGCTGACCAGCGTCGCGACCACCGCATTCTTTCCTTCATGCAAGGTTCCATGCGGCAGAACCACTTCATAGCGTAACTGACCGTTATCGTTGATCACCTTGCCGTCAAAGTCTTGTCCACGAACCCTGATAGTTACCGCATCACCCTCCCGGGCATCACCACCGGCTACGATGCTAATAATCGTCGGCATCCGGTTTTCATTGGCGTTCACCACATTGTCCGTCGCCACTGCGTCAATCTTAATGGTGTTTTCCGCGTAGTTATCGATATGAACTTTATGGGAATCAGTCGCGATCGCCAGGTTTCCCGCTGCGTCATGAGATGTGACCATCGCGGTAATTTTCACATTCGTCAGCACATGGCCGCTGTTATCAGCAAATGCTGAAGAGTCCACATCAATGCGATAACCCAGCTTACCGCGGCCAAAATCAATCACCTTACCGCTGTACTGATGGCCATTTATCTCCAGTAAGACAGGATCGTTTACCTTTGCATCCTCACCACCAACGAAACCGGTAATGGTCTGTTTAGCCGCAAGTAGCTCTTGGTAATTCAATGTGTTATCGGCAGTGACATCATGTATACGGACAGTATTATGTGCCTGAGTGTCTAACGTGATGGTGCGGTGTGCCAGCGCGGTAACTTCATTTCCCACCGAGTCATGACTGACCAACGTCACCACTACGTCGTTTTTACCTTCCTGCAAGGCCGTCTTCGGCAACGCGACTTCGTAGCGCAACTGCCCGTTATCATCAACGATTGTTCCGGCATAGTTTTGCCCATGGACGCTGACGGTGACCGTATCCCCCGCTTTGGCATCACCGCCGGCTGCACCGCTAATCAGTGTTACCATGCGGTTCTCAATGGCGTTGACTACGTCATCTGTCGCTACCGCGTCGATACTGACCTGATTGGTCGCAACGTTATCAATGTGCACGATGTGGGTGTCGGTGGCGATCGCCAGGTTACCCGCCACATCATGAGAGGTGACTGTGACCTTCACGTCCACGTTACCGTCGACCGGTACGCTGTTGTTGGCAAAGTCTGCGGTGTTTACCGTGATACGGTAGCCCAGCGTGTTATTGCCTAAATCGATTACCTCCCCCCGGTACAGGTGACCATTAATTTCGAGTTGAACCGGATCGCCAGGTTTAGCATCTTCATTTCTGCCAATTGTGCCGGAGATCACCTGGTTACGTGTGTACAACTCACTACGATTCAGGGTGTTATCACTATCTACATCATTGATTGTCAGCGAGTTGTGCGCCTGAGTATCGAGCGTGACGGTACGGTGCGCGAGCGCGGTGACTTCGTTACCCGCCGCATCGTGGCTGACCAGCGTTACCACCACGTCGTTTTTACCTTCCAGCAGCGTTCCTTTCGGTAATGCCACTTCATAGCGCAACTGACCGTTATCATTGACCACCGTTCCGGCATAGTTTTGCCCCTGTACGCTGACGGTGACCGCATCGCCCGCTTTGGCATCACCGCCTGCCACACCGCTAATCAGCGTGATCATGCGGTGTTCAATCGCGTTGACCACATCATCCGTCGCCACCGCGTCAATGTTGACCTGATTGGTCGCAAGATTATCAATGTGCACGCTGTGGGTATCGGTGGCGATCGCCAGGTTGCCCGCCGCATCGTGAGAGGTGACCGTTACCTTCACGTCCATATAACCATCGACTTTTGCAACGTTGTTGGCAAAATCGGCAGCGTTCACCGCAATACGATAGCCCAGCGTGCTATTGCCGAGATCGATGATCTGACCGTTGTACTGGTGACCGTTGATCTCTACCAGTACCGGGTCGCCCGCTTTCGCGTCTTCCCCGCTGACGGTTCCGGAAATCACCTGGTTACGCATATACAGCTCAGCACGATTCAGGGTGTTATCTGTCGTGACATCATCAATCGTGAGGACGTTATGTGCCTGGGTGTCCAGCACCACGGTGCGGTGCGTCACAGCAGTGGCTTCATTACCTACCGCGTCATGGCTTACCAGCGTCACCTGCACATCGTTAGCCCCCTCGTTGAGGGTTGCGGAAGGCACAACGATTTCATAGCGTAGCTGGCCATGATCGTCGAAAACCGTGCCGTGAAACGCTTTGCCCTGAATGGTCAACGTGACCGGATCACCCGCTTTCGCATCACCGCTGGCAATGCCAGAAATAATGGTCGGCATACGAGACTCATTAGCGTTGACGACATCATCATTCGCCACCGTTTCAATGGTCACGGCATTTTGCGCATACAGGTCGTTATTGACGTGATGATCCGTGGAAACAATGGTGGTGTTTCCTGCGTCGTCAGTAGAAATTAATGTGGCGTGAATGTTCGGGTCATGCAGTAACCCCAGGGTCAGTACCGGGATGGTATAAGTCAGAGTCCCATTTCCGGGGTCGGTAACAACACCGGTATATTCTTTACCATCAACCAATAAAGTAACGATATCGCCGGGTTTAGTATCGCCGCCGACCGATCCGTGGATCAGGGTTTGCGGTTGACGCGACTCTTCGTAGTTAATGAGGTTATCCGGCGTGACGTTATCAACGGTAATGTCGATGTGTGGTCCGGTAATATCAATCAGCGCATGATCAAAACTTTCTGCCGTCCGTCCCGTCACATCGGTGGCTATTGCCACCACTGTTACATTTCCCGGGACCAGTCCCCCCAGATCGGTATCAATATTCCAGTGCCCGTTGCTCACCGGAACAGTAACGGTGAATGTGTTTTTTTGGCTATCGGTGAAGGTGAGTGTGATGTGATTTTGATTACTGGTGCCGCTTAAATGGGTCTGATGGAATTCGCTTTTGTTAATGAAACCGTCGTTGCCGGCAAACTCGGTAATTTGTACCTCAGGCGGGAAAACACTCGCGGAACCTGCGGTAACTCCCCCTATCGGCAGATTGATATCCCAGTTCGGGCTTCCCAGACCTTTAGTGTTAAAACCTGCTGTCGGATCAACCACCTGCCCGGTCAATTCAAGCTGAACCAGAGTGTGCCCCCCGCCGCCACCTTCTAATGTTACCGGTGCTTCATTACCCGCCGCGGTGGCTTCCAGCACCTGCGTCGGGTCAGCGCCATCGGCAATGGCCTTTTGTGCGGCGGCAATATCCTGAGCACTACTTTCCGGATGATGGCTAACCTGTAGCCCGTGCTCACCCCAATGGCTATTACGGCCTATATCCAGCGTTTTTCCGTCTGGTAAAGAGATACTTACCGCGCCGCTGGCACCGGTCACAATTTCTTCACCGCTATATACCCTGTCGCCTTCATGAACCAGTCGTTGTGCACCATTGGCATCAACTACGTAAACCTGTCCAATAATTGCTTTGATCACACCGAGTAATTTGCTCACCGTAACCTCACTTAATTACCATCATTATTTTTATAAACTCGTTAATACATTAACGAACAAATATCACATTCAATTAATGTAAACATTAATATCTCAATGTAGAAAAAAACACATTTTATAGAATGCAATTACATGAGACTTGACTGGCAAATGAATATAATAAAAAATAACCAAAAATAAAACACGATGTGACAAAACATGTCGCTGAATAGCTGATTACAGCCATCAATTAAGACAATTCATATTTGTTAATTAATATAACGTGTTTGTAAAAATGGATGATAGCGACGACACCTGGATGTCATAACCGTGAGATATAGGGCATTCATGTCATGAAGAAGTTTTTAGTTTTTCTGCTTTCATGTTTTTCAATAAATGCAGTAAACGCAGAAGACTTACAAAATACCGTTAAAGATGCATTAGCGAATCATCCTGAAGTTAATGCTGCAATAAATAGCCGTTATTCCTCGGAGCAAGATCTGCGGGCGGCACAAGGTGGCTATTTGCCATCACTGAATTTAAATGCCGAGGCCGGGCGCAAAAATGTTGATGATGCAACTACCCGCGCTGCAGGGCGCAATAACGGTCTGACTCAATCACCTAACGAGGTGACTATCAGCCTCGAGCAGAATGTGTTTAACGGCTTTGCGACCAACAGCGAAGTGGCGCGACAAAAAGCGACCGTTGACTCACGCGCCTATGGTGTGATGAACACCAGTGAAAGCACCGCTTATGCGGTGATTCAGGCCTATTTCGACGTGCTGCAACGCGAAGAGTTTGTTCGCCTTGCTGAAGACGATCTGGCGAACCACGAGCGCATTTATGACCAGATAAAACTGCGTACCGATCAGGGCGTTGGGCGCTCCGGGGATTTTATGCAGGCCGAAGCGCGTCTGGCGCAGGCGCGAAACAATCTGCTGACCGAGCAGACTAACCTTGAAGATGCGAAAACCACCTTTGTCAGCGTGACGGGCATGGATCCGCAGGGCTTAAGCCAGCCAGAGAGCATTGACTCTCAGTTGCCAACCTCGCTGGAAGATGCCAAAAGTCGGATGGAAAAAAATAATCCATTACTGAAGTCTACCAATGCGGATATCGAAGCTGCGCACCAGCAGTATGAAGCGTCGAAATCAACCTTCTATCCACGTGTGGACGTTGAGCTTTCCCGCGGGATTAGCAACAATACCGATACCACTCGCGCACACACCGAAGAGTGGGAAGCGATGGTAAAACTGCACTACAACCTGTACCAGGGCGGCAGCGACAAAGCCAACATGAACTCCCGCGCTTATCTGCACAAGCAGGCTCAGGATGTACGTAATAACACTCTGCGCCAGCTGAATCAGGAGCTGCGCCTGGCCTGGACCGCACTGCAAAACGCACGCGCCCAGCTTCCTTCGGCGGAAGAATATGCCGACCGCAGCGTCAAAGTGCGCACGGCTTATCAGGATCAATTTAGTCTTGGCGAGCGTACGCTGCTGGATTTACTCGATAGTGAAAATGAAGTGTTCTCCTCTAAACGCCGTCTTGTTGAATTACGTTATCTGGCCATGACCAGTGGCTACCGTATTAGCGAACGCACCGGGGAATTAATGAACATTCTAAAAATCACACCGCCGCCTTCAGGACAACCGGTAGATTCAGCAGAAGAAAATAGCTTACCGGAACTTCATTAATAATTATTAATCCCCAATAAATCTCTGACCTGCACGCTTATTATTAGCTTGCTATTATTTAATAGTGCACGGTCAGAATGGTTGCGAAAATGAGTGCACAAGCCGAATTATTAAATGACGTCCCTGAGAATTACGCTACCCCTAATTCTCAACATCACGACCCACGTAGCCATAATGACGACCCGTTATTAGATAGCTTACTGATTCTGTGTTCTCTGCACGGTAAACCGGCGAGTCGTTCAACATTAAGCAGTGGCCTGCCATTAGAAAACGATCGGCTCACGCTAAATATATTTCCACGCGCGGCAGCAAGGGCCGGTTTAAAGGCGCGAGTCGTCACGCGCACGCTCGATAAAATTCCGGCAATGTCTCTGCCTGCTGTCTTGTTATTGAATGCAGGGGGAACCGGGGTGTTGTTGGCCTGGAACGATGACGGTAGCGCCCGTTTTATGCCCAGCGAAAGCGAAGGTGGGGAAATTTGCGTTGATGCTGCCACGCTTGAGCAAAACTATGCGGGCAAAGTCATTTTTGCGCATCCGCGCCACGAATTCGATTTGCAGGCAGAGGCCTTTTTGCCGCGCACCAAATCCTGGTTTAAAGACACGCTGAAGCTGTCGCGTTTTCTGTATATGGATGCGGTATTGGCCAGTCTGTTAATCAACCTGATTGCGCTCGGCACACCGCTCTTTACCATGAATGTGTATGACCGCGTCGTGCCAAACCAGGCAACGGTCACATTATGGGTGCTGGCAGTCGGCATCTGCCTGGCTTTTGTCTTTGATCTGATTTTAAAAATGCTGCGCGGTATCTGCCTTGATATTGCAGGTAAGAAAAGCGATCTCATCATCTCTTCGACCCTGTTTGAGCGCATTGTCGGTATGGAGATGAAAGAGCGCCCGGCACGCGTGGGCAGCTTTGCACAAAACATTCACGAGTTTCAGTCACTGCGTGATTTCCTCTCATCCCTCACTTTGACGACGATTATCGATTTGCCCTTCACCCTGTTACTGCTGATTGTTATTGGCATTATCGGTGGCGCGCTGGCATGGATCCCGGTACTGACATTACCGATTGCCCTATTGTGCAGTTGGGCACTACAAAAGCCGGTCAACGCTGCTGTGGCAAAAACCATGAGCCTCGCCAGCGAACGTCAGGCGCTACTGATTGAAACCCTGAGCAGTCTGGATGCCATCAAAGTGAATAATGCCCAAAGCGAACGCCAGTTCCAGTGGGAACAAACGCTGGGCAGCCTGAGCCGTCTCGAACTGCGGGTGAAAACCTTGTCCAGCCTGGCCAGCAACCTTACCGGCTGGTTCCAGCAAATTTCAGGCGTGGTGATGATCATCGTCGGGGTGTACATGATTATCGACGGCAAACTGAGTATGGGTGGCTTGATCGCCTGCTACATGCTTAACGGCCGGGCACTCATGCCGCTGGGTCAGCTCACCGGCCTTATCGCCCGCTATCAGCAGGCGAAACTGACCATCAAAAACACTGAGAAAATGATCTCGCTGACGCAGGAGCGCCGTGCGGATGAAAACCCACTCAAGCGTGAACAGTTACAGGGCAGTATTGAATTTCGCGATGTGGATTTCAGCTACCCGGAGCAACAAAACCTGTCGCTGCACAAAATTAACCTGACCATTCAGCCCGGTGAGCGCATCGGCATTATCGGGCGCAGCGGTTCCGGTAAAAGTTCACTGAGTAAACTTATCGTCAATTTATACCAGCCGAGCGCCGGAAACCTGCTGATCGATGGTATCGACTCTCGCCAGCTGGATGTGAACGATCTGCGCCACAGCATCGGCTACGTGCCGCAGGACATCCAGCTATTCAACGGCACGCTGCGCGATAACCTGCTGTGCGGAGCGCGCTATGTCGATGACGAAACCATGTTGCGAGCGGCAGAACTGGCTGGCGTCAACGAATTCGCACGCCTGCATCCCGACGGCTATAACCTGCAGGTCGGCGAACGCGGCTCCCAGCTTTCCGGTGGGCAACGGCAGGCGGTGGCGCTCGCGCGTGCACTGTTGCTTGATCCCCCTCTCCTGCTACTGGATGAACCCACCAGTTCGATGGACAACACCAGCGAAGAGAAGATCAAACACGCACTGGCCCCCTGTATTGCGGGAAAAACGTTATTACTGGTCACGCACCGCGCTTCCATGCTGTCGCTGGTTGACCGTCTGATTATTGTTGATAAAGGTCGCATCATCGCAGACGGTCCGAAAGGGGTAGTGATGGATGCGTTGAAAAAGGGGCAAATTAATGCGTCTCGCTGATCTCCTGACTCGTGCCCGCAGTCACATGCAGCACTATTTTCGCGGTCGTGATGAAAATCAAACCGACAGTATTAATGAGGTTAGCCAGGCCATAATTGATGATGCCCCAAGAGTGATACGACTGACGTTGTGGGTGATCCTCGCGCTGGTGGTGCTGTCCTTCATCTGGGCTGGTTTTGCAAAAATTGATGAGGTGACACGCGGTGAAGGCAAAGCGATCCCTTCATCAAAACTGCAAAAAATCCAGAACCTGGAAGGGGGAATTGTCACCGAGCTGTACGTGCATGAAGGGCAAATCGTTAACGCCGGAACTCCACTACTGCACCTCGATGACACGCGCTTCGCCTCCAACGTTGGCGAAACTGAAGCCGACAAACTCGGTCTGCGCGCCAAGGTAGAACGCCTGACGGCTGAGGTTGAAAGCCGGGACTTTGTGATTTCACCCGAGATAGCCAGCCAGGCGCCCGATGTCGCCCGGGGAGAAACCGAGCTGTACAACAGCCGTCGGGAACAATTTCACAACGAAATTTCCGGGCTTGAAGAACAGCTGGTACAGAAAAAACAGGAGCTGCGCGACTTTGAGTCAAAGGAGGATCAGTTTAAGCACAGCCTCGGGTTAATCCGTCAGGAAATCAAAATGTCCGAGCCGCTGCTCGCTTCAGGCGCCATTTCAAAAGTCGAACTGCTGCGCCTGCGTCGTACCGAAGTGGAAACCGCCGGGCAGCTCAATTCTATTAGCCTGTCGCTGCCCAAGGCCACGTCAGAAATTAAAGAGATTGAGAATAAAATCGGTGAAAGCCGTGGCCGTTTCCAGAGCGATGCGCTGGCCCAACTCAATGAAGCTCGCACCAATCTGAGTAAAACCCAGGCAAGCGTTAAAGCACTGGAGGATCGGGTGAACCGTACCATGGTCACCTCACCGGTGCGGGGTATCGTCCAGCAGGTGATGGTGAATACTATCGGCGGCGTCATTCAACCGGGCTGCGATCTGGTGGAAATCGTTCCGCTGGATGACAAACTGTTAATCGAAGCCAAAATCCAGCCGCGCGATATCGCCTTCCTCCATCCGGGTCAACATGCGATGGTGAAATTTACCGCTTACGATTACACCATCTATGGCGGTCTGCAAGGCGAAGTAGTGCAGATAAGCCCGGACACCGTTACCGACAAGCAGGGGCGAAGCTTTTATATTGTGCGTTTGCAGACGGACAAAAATTACCTGGGAACAAAAGAGCATCCGATGCTGATCATTCCCGGCATGGTGGCGAGCGTCGATATTCTCACCGGCAAGAAAACGATTCTGAGCTACCTGTTAAAACCGATTATTCGCGCACGCGCGGAAGCACTCAGAGAACGTTGATCGGTTGCGCTCCCTTACATTTTGCCGGGGAGCGCATGATTTTATAACGGCGTGCAAAAAGAGAGCTTTCCACGATTCAGGGTGATTTTCCCGTCATTAACCAGCTCCTGTAACACCTTATGGATGGCACTACGTGAAATATGGTTACGGGTCAAAATAAAAGTATACACGGATGTTTTCTCGCGAACCTCTGGTTCCATCGACCAGATATATTTCACGTGTTCAATAATCTGCTCACGTATAGTGCGGTGCGACTGCAACGCCTCACGCTGAAAATAACGTTGAAGATGATGCGTTAAGATATCAAACGCCTGCTTCCATAAGTTTTTGGTCGTAAACAGGTGATCGGCATTTTGTACGCTCATCGCCCACATTTCACAATCGGTATCACAACGTAAATAGTGACCAGCCACTTCCGTACGCATTTGTGGCAGGCCGAGAATAGCAGGTGCAGAAATACTCACGGTGACTAAATCGTTTTCCACACGATAAACAGAGACAGTCCCTTTCTCCAGAAATAAGATTTGTCCATCGGTCTTCAAATCAATACGCTGACGTTTTTTACGTAACGACAGCCAGGCATTATCCGACTTCTTCATTTCATCGCCAACGAGCACTACAGCATTTTCAATTTCTTTCTGGAACATGGGACTCTCTACCGCAAATTATGGCTTAGTCAAAAAGATGGTTAAATTTACTCGGCACTAAAAATAAATGTCAGCTCGCAAACAAGCTGACATTTATTCCCATCTACATCTACCACCGGCATTCCCTGGTGCCATTGACGCGTTAAGGTTCATGCTGTTTTCGCGTGGTGGTGCCATGCAGTATATGGCGCTGTCCATAAAGAATTAATGGCAATCATCTTTGTCGACATTTTTTCATCTTTCTGTTCTTTGCAGAGTAGCCAAAAAGATACAATCAATTGATTTTAATGGATTTTATTTTCATTAAAAAGTTTTCATTCTTGTTATATTATGATACCAATTTGCAACACTTCGCGGTTCTCGCTGTGGAATCAGGTCCATGCTGGTGGTCTTTATAGGCTCAGTGGTATCATGACTAAACAACCACCAGACGCATCATCAAGAGTAGAGACAATATGTCTGAGACTGGCAATGTCAGTTATCTGATTGAAAATAGAATAATATTTACGCCAGCCACACAATGTCTGGCGCGGGTAGATCACCCCAATCAGCGGATAAAACTCAAACACTCAGCGTCGTTATGTCTTTTATTACTTATTCAACATCGCGGGCAAGTGGTTTCTCAAAACGAATTGCTGGAATTCGGTTGGGGTAAAAATCACCGGCAGGTGAGTTTCAACGCCTTTTATCAAAGCATTCTCTCGTTGCGTAAAAGCTTACTGCAGCTGGAGCTTGAACAACCGCTGATCACAACGATCCCCCGCAAAGGGCTGATCATTCAAGAAGAGTTTGATATTCAGGTCATTGAAACACCGGAGGAGAACTCTGCTTCTGCTGAAGAATCCTTAGCGCCAGATGCCACCATTGAGGAATTTTTGGCTGACACACCGCGTCAACCTTTGATAACGGCTGCAGAAACAGTAATGTTGGCACTTACCCTGATAATTTGTGTGCTGATATTATATCCATGGCAAGCCAGCGATGATTATTTCTCCGGCTATATCACTGCGGATAAAGCACCCACTGGCTGTCAGTATTATTTCAATAACGATGCCAGTAATTTCTCCCGGCATACCGCGTTTATCGACAAAAACCCAGGACTGTGTCAGAGCCATAAATTTATCTATATCACGACCTATCCTGAGTCTAAGAAACTGTCCGTGCTGGTGTGTCGCTCACCGATAAAAGCCAGGCAAGAAAATGCCTGTCAGTCGGTATATTACCCACGGTATGATAGCTAATGAACTTATATCCCCGAACGTCCCGCATCCAGACAGGTATTATCCTGCTGTTTTGTTTTGCTGCGCTTATTCTTACTGTCGTCTATCGGTACAGTAAGAACAATGGCGAGTTACATGATCTCACCTGCCGCTCTGCCATCGAAATTGTACGCAATACAAGCTCGTTCCGAGGGATTATTGATATTAAAACCGGGGGCAGTAAAGGTATTGTGAATATTGATGGTATTATCAAAGATGCCGAAAATAATGAGCAAACCGTGCAACGCATGGTACTTTTTACACAATCCAGCTACGGCTCAAGCCCGGTCTGGATTTCACAGAAAATCCAAATTTCCAATCGAGAAACGGCTCCCGCCAGCCTTATTCAGGAACTCCTCCCCGATTTTTTCCTGACCAATACCAGCGTATCCAACGTCGATTTTTTTGCACTGAACAGCGCGACATACCTGATTACCAAAGAGGGGATCCCCTATCTGTACTGCCAGAATTATGCTTTGCCGGAAAATGAATAATCAATAAGCGTTCTGGCGGCAAAACCTACGGATGAATCTCAGTCGTTGTCGGTGATAAGATAGACCATTCAGGCCGAGCCAACGCTCGTCGTTACTGCCCTTCAGGCGGCTTTCGAATGACAAATTTGTGGGTTTATGTGAGTTTCCAGGGGCTCACGTGAGACTGCCCAGGTCCCCAAAAAGATTAAAAAAAGAGCAAAAGCGATATGAAAGAGTCACTTGATACGGACTTCACGAACCACACCCCAATGATGCAGCAGTATCTCAAGCTGAAAGCCCAGCACCCGGAGATACTGTTGTTTTACCGCATGGGCGACTTTTACGAACTGTTTTATGACGATGCGAAACGTGCGTCTCAGTTGCTTGATATCTCCCTGACCAAACGCGGCGCGTCTGCGGGCGAGCCAATCCCGATGGCGGGCATTCCTCACCATGCGGTAGAAAACTACCTCGCCAAGCTGGTCAACCAGGGTGAGTCCGTCGCTATTTGTGAGCAGATTGGTGATCCGGCGACCAGCAAAGGTCCGGTCGAGCGCAAAGTGGTGCGTATCGTCACGCCAGGCACCATCAGTGATGAAGCGCTGTTACAGGAACGCCAGGACAACCTGCTGGCCGCTATCTGGCAGGACAGTAAAGGTTATGGTTACGCCACGCTGGATATCAGCTCCGGGCGTTTTCGTGTTAGCGAACCCGCCGACCGCGAGACCATGGCCGCAGAATTGCAGCGCACCAATCCAGCTGAACTGCTGTATGCCGAAGATTTCGCTGAAACTTCACTGATTGAGGGACGTCGCGGATTACGTCGTCGTCCACTATGGGAATTTGAAATCGATACCGCTCGCCAGCAGCTAAACCTGCAGTTTGGCACACGGGATCTGATTGGCTTTGGCGTGGAAAACGCCCCGCGTGGATTATGCGCGGCAGGCTGCCTGCTGCAATACGTAAAAGATACCCAGCGTACCTCGCTGCCGCATATTCGTTCCATCACCATGGAACGTCAGCAGGACAGCATCATTATGGATGCCGCCACGCGCCGCAATCTGGAAATTACCCAGAACCTGGCGGGCGGTGTTGAAAACACGCTGGCTTCAGTACTCGACTGCACCGTGACGCCGATGGGCAGCCGTATGCTCAAACGCTGGCTGCATATGCCGGTCCGTGACACCAAAGTCCTCACTGAGCGCCAACAGACCATCGGCGCGCTACAGGATTCCACCGGTGAATTGCAACCCGTGCTGCGTCAGGTCGGCGATCTGGAACGTATCCTTGCTCGTCTGGCCCTGCGTACCGCGCGCCCGCGCGATCTGGCCCGTATGCGTCATGCCTTCCAGCAATTACCAGAACTGCGCGCACAACTGGAAAGCGTAGACAGTGCCCCCGTGCAGATGCTGCGCGAGAAAATGGGTGAGTTTGCTGACCTGCGTGAACTGCTGGAACGTGCCGTAGTGGAAGCTCCACCTGTGCTGGTTCGCGATGGTGGCGTCATCGCCCCCGGCTATAATGAAGAACTGGACGAGTGGCGAGCGCTGGCTGATGGCGCAACTGACTATCTGGACAGACTGGAAATTCGTGAGCGCGAGCGCACCGGTCTGGATACGCTGAAAGTTGGGTTTAACGCCGTTCATGGCTACTACATTCAGATCAGTCGCGGGCAAAGTCATCTGGCGCCGATTAACTATGTGCGTCGCCAGACCCTGAAAAATGCCGAACGCTACATTATTCCGGAGCTGAAAGAGTACGAAGACAAAGTTCTGACATCAAAAGGCAAAGCGCTGGCGCTGGAAAAACAGCTGTACGATGAGCTGTTCGACATGCTGCTGCCGCACCTGGCTGATTTGCAACAAAGCGCCAGCGCGCTGGCAGAACTGGACGTACTGGTCAACCTCGCAGAACGTGCTTATACCCTGAATTACACCTGCCCAACCTTCACCGACAAGCCAGGTATTCGTATTGCCGAGGGACGTCATCCGGTGGTTGAACAGGTGCTGACCGAGCCGTTTATCGCCAACCCACTTAACCTCTCGCCTCAGCGACGGATGCTGATCATCACCGGCCCGAACATGGGGGGTAAAAGTACCTATATGCGCCAGACTGCGTTAATTGCGCTGCTGGCCTACATCGGCAGCTACGTTCCGGCGCAGAAAGTAGAGATTGGGCCTATCGACCGCATCTTTACCCGCGTGGGCGCGGCGGATGATCTGGCATCCGGCCGTTCCACCTTCATGGTAGAAATGACCGAAACCGCCAACATTCTGCATAACGCCACCGAGAACAGCCTGGTGCTGATGGATGAGATTGGACGCGGCACCTCCACCTACGACGGCCTGTCGCTGGCGTGGGCGTGCGCGGAAAATCTGGCCAATAAAATCAAAGCATTAACGTTGTTTGCCACCCACTACTTCGAACTGACTCAGTTACCGGAGAAAATGGAAGGCGTAGCAAATGTGCATCTTGATGCGTTAGAGCACGGCGATACCATCGCCTTCATGCACAGCGTACAAGATGGTGCGGCGAGCAAGAGCTATGGTCTGGCGGTAGCTGCCCTGGCAGGTGTACCAAAAGAGGTTATTAAACGCGCGCGGCAAAAACTGCGCGAACTGGAAAGCATCGCGCCGAATGTTGCTGCGACCCAGGTCGACGGCACACAGATGTCGCTCCTGACAGCTCCGGAAGAAACGTCGCCCGCTGTTGAAGCACTGGAAAATCTCGACCCGGATTCGCTAACGCCTCGCCAGGCGCTGGAGTGGATCTACCGGTTGAAGAGTCTGGTGTAACGCCGTAATGCCCGATGGCGCTACGCATATCGGGCCTGCAAAATATCGCTGTATTTAGGCCGGGTAAGGCGAAGCCGCACCCGGCGTGTTGATTAGCGCTTATCTTCTGCCAGCAGCGGTGGAATACTTGGCACCATCGGTGCGTCATCAATATCCTTCTGCGTCATGCGAAACGCTTGCGGGTAGTGCTCGCGGCTGGTACGGCGTAGCGGCTCAGTATCACGCCAGGTGTATAGACAATGCTGGCACTGATATACCGTCCAGACACCTTTTACCGGCGAGTTTGCCATCACTTCAATATGTTCATCGGCACAACGTGGACAAATCATCTGCTACTCCTTATTTACGGTTGGCCAGCATGGCGGTCAGTTTTTCTGCCCAGGCTTTCGTTTCCGGTAAATCACATACCGGCTGGCTGTAGTGCCCACGGTTATCCGGCGCAACCGGCGTGGTCGCATCAATAATTAACTTGTCGGTAATCCCCGCCGGACTGGAACCCGGATCAAGCTCCAGCACCGACATATTCGGCAATTGCACCAGATCGCCCGCCGGATTGACCTTCGAAGACAGCGCCCACATCACCTGCGGCAGGTTGAACGGATCTACATCCTCATCAACCATAATCACCATTTTCACGTAACCCAGGCCATGCGGCGTCGTCATTGCGCGCAGCCCCACCGCGCGGGCAAAGCCACCGTAGCGTTTTTTGGTGGAGATAATCGCCAGCAAACCGTGGGTATACATGGCATTCACCGCCTGCACTTCCGGGAATTCGGCTTTCAACTGTTGATAAAGCGGTACGCAGGTTGCCGGCCCCATCAGGTAGTCAATCTCCGTCCACGGCATCCCCAGATACAGCGATTCAAAAATAGGTTTGGTGCGATAAGAGACTTTATCGATACGCACGACCGTCATATTACGTCCACCGGAATAGTGCCCGGTAAACTCGCCAAACGGCCCTTCGATTTCACGCTTACGACCTTCAATGACCCCTTCGAGGATCACTTCTGAACCCCATGGCACGTCAAAGCCGGTGAGCGGCGCGGTAGCGATCGGATACGGGCTTTCACGCAGTGCTCCCGCCATTTCGTATTCCGACTGATCGTACTTCAGCGGCGTGGCCCCCATCAGGGTGATGATCGGATCGTTACCCAGCGTGATGGCAATCGGCAGATCTTCACCACGCTCTTCGGCTTTATGCAGGTGCAGCGCGATATCGTGCATCGGCACCGGCTGCAGGCCAAGCTTGCGTTTACCCTTCACTTCCATACGATAAATGCCGACGTTCTGTTTGCCAAAGTTGTCCGGATCCAGCGGATCGCGCGACACCACGCAGGCTTTATCAAGATAGAAACCGCCGTCGCCATCGTTCAGGCGAAACAGCGGCAGAATATCAAACAGGTTGATCTCATCACCATCAACACAGTTTTCAGCCCACGCCGGATTGGCGCGACGCTCCGGCGTAACCGGAAATTTATCCCAACGGCGAATAAACTCATCAATCTGTTTTTTCACTGGGGTATTTGGCGGCAGGCCTAAAGAGATGGCGTGATTCTGCCACGAACCAATAGTGTTCATCGCCACACGGGCGTCGGTAAAACCACGAATATTGTCAAACCACAGCGCTGGCGCACCGTCACCAATGCGTCCGGTCGCATTGGCTGCCGCAGCCAGATCCGGCTCGGCGTTAACTTCTTCACTGATTTTCAGCAATTGTCCCTGGTCGTCCAGCGCTTGTAAAAAGCTGCGCAAATCATCAAATGCCATTATTCATTCTCCTGTGAAAAATTCTGCGCCTGCCGTAAACCCTGCCAGCGACGGGCGTTGGGGTGTTCCAGACCAAACTGATCGAGCACACGCGCAACGATATGCTGAGTGATGTCATCGACCGTTTGCGGGTGGTTGTAATACGCGGGCATGGGCGGGACCATCGCCGCGCCCATGCGGGAAAGCGCGAGCATGTTTTCCAGATGAATAGTGCTAAGCGGCATTTCACGCGGAACCAGCACCAGCTTGCGCCCTTCTTTCAGCACCACATCGGCAGCGCGCCCCACCAGCCCTTCCGCGTAGCCTGCACGAATACCGGCCAGGGTTTTCATACTGCAGGGGATAATGATCATGCCGTCAGTGCGAAACGATCCAGAGGAGATGGTCGCCGCCTGGTCCGCCGGGTTGTGGCAAAAATCGGCCAACGCAGACACATCGCGGACGCTGTACGGCGTTTCCAGTTCAATAGTGGTTTTGGCCCACTTTGACAGCACCAGATGGGTTTCCACCTCGGGCATTTCCCGCAGCGCCTGCAATAGCGACACACCAAGGGGCGCACCGGTTGCCCCGGTCATTCCGACAATCAGTCTCATTTAGTCTCTCGATTTTTGTTCGTGTACGAACATTTTGATTAAAATACTCTCACATAACATTTCGGGCAAGGTCATCGAGCACAGATCGCTAAAGCCGCAATTGTTAAAAAAAGATGCGTAACCCGCTATGATAGAGACTGACAGGAATTCCGGAGCGCTCATGCCGTTACGAAATAAAGCATTTCACCTTTTACGTCAGCTCTTCCAGCAGCATACGTCCCGCTGGCAACATGAATTACCGGACCTGACCAAACCACAGTATGCGGTGATGCGCGCCATTGCTGAACGTCCCGGCATTGAGCAGGTTGACCTGACCGAAGCCGCAGTCTGTACCAAAGCAACCCTTGCGGAAATGCTGAGCCGAATGGAAAAACGGGAGCTGGTCAGGCGTGAACATGACCCGGCAGATAAGCGTCGACGGTTTGTTTATTTGACCGCGCAAGGAGAAGCATTACTGGCCAGCGCAACTCCGTTAGGCGATAGCGTGGATGATGAGTTTCTGGGCAGACTTAGCGAAGAAGAACGTGAGCAGTTCACACGTCTGGTGCGTAAGATGATGAACTAATCTGCCGGATGGCGACATAAATGTCTTATCCGGCCTACAAAGTCCAGCTCCCCGTAGGCCTGATAAACGCAGTGCCATCAGGCAACAAACATAGAAAAAGGCCAGTCCCAATGAGACTGGCCTTTCTTGATAGAACTTGTGCTTACTCGCGGAATAGCGCTTCGATATTCAGTCCCTGAGTCTGCAGGATTTCACGCAGACGACGCAGACCTTCAACCTGAATCTGGCGAACACGTTCACGGGTGAGACCAATTTCACGGCCCACATCTTCCAGTGTCGCAGCTTCGTACCCCAGCAGACCAAAACGACGTGCCAGCACTTCACGCTGTTTGGCGTTCAGTTCGAACAGCCATTTGACGATGCTCTGTTTCATATCATCGTCTTGCGTGGTGTCTTCCGGGCCGTTTTCCTTTTCATCGGCCAGAATATCCAGCAACGCTTTTTCGGAATCGCCACCCAGCGGGGTGTCTACCGAGGTAATACGCTCGTTGAGTCGGAGCATACGGCTGACGTCATCAACCGGTTTATCCAGTTGTTCAGCAATCTCTTCTGCGCTCGGTTCGTGGTCCAGTTTATGCGACAACTCACGCGCGGTACGCAGATAGACGTTCAGCTCTTTTACAATATGAATCGGCAGTCGGATCGTACGGGTTTGGTTCATAATCGCCCGTTCAATCGTCTGGCGGATCCACCAGGTTGCGTATGTTGAGAAGCGGAACCCGCGTTCCGGGTCAAACTTCTCGACTGCACGGATCAGTCCCAGATTGCCCTCTTCAATCAGGTCCAGCAATGCCAGACCACGATTGCCATAACGACGAGCAATTTTCACCACCAGACGCAGGTTACTTTCAATCATGCGACGGCGAGAAGCGACATCCCCACGCAGTGCGCGACGCGCAAAATAAACTTCTTCTTCGGCTGTTAACAGTGGTGAATAACCAATCTCACCAAGGTAAAGCTGAGTCGCGTCCAACACACGCTGTGTGGCCCCCTGCGATAACAGCTCTTCTTCAGCCAGGTCGTTATCACTGGGTTCCTCTTCACTCAAGGCTTTTTCATCAAAAGCCTCTACTCCGTTCTCATCAAATTCCGCATCTTCATTTAAATCATGAACTTTCAGCGTATTCTGACTCATAAAGGTGGCTCCTACCCGTGATCCCTAACGGAACTAGCACGTGAAAGCCTGGTTCCGCCGAATTATCGCTGCGGTAAATAGCGCAGCGGGTTTACGGATTTCCCCTTGTAACGAATTTCAAAATGCAAGCGTGTTGAACTGGTTCCGGTGCTACCCATGGTAGCTATTTTCTGCCCCGCCTTGATTTCTTGTTGTTCCCGGACCAGCATTGTATCGTTATGGGCGTAGGCACTCAGGTAATCATCGTTATGTTTGATGATAATAAGATTACCGTAACCGCGCAGTGCGTTACCGGCATATACGACGCGTCCATCTGCGGTCGCGACAATAGCCTGTCCTTTACTGCCTGCAATATCGATCCCTTTATTGCCACCTTCAGTAGCCGCGAAGTTTTCGATTACTTTGCCGTCAGTCGGCCAGCGCCAGGTAGAGATTGGCGAGCTGGTTGACGTTGAGCTTGCAGTTGATTCGGTTGCGCTAACTGCTGGAGCCGTTACAGGCGCTGTGACAACGGTCCCAGCAGGCTTGTTGTTCGGCAACATTTTATTAGCACTTTGTTCACCTGAATCCTCAGAATACGTAATTGTTGGTTTCGAAGCAACAGCAACGGTGGAATTTTGTGCAGGGTTGGTCACAACTCCTTGCTGTGCTGCATCCGCCTGGGTAATAGCATTACCACCAGTAATCGGTGTACCCGACGCGTTGCCCACTTGCAGAGTTTGACCGACATTCAGGCCATACGGGGCCGGAACGTTATTGCGTTGTGCGAGATCACGGAAATCGTTCCCGGTAATCCAAGCGATATAGAAAAGGGTATCGCCTTTCTTAACAGTATAGGTACTGCCGCCCGTATAGCTACCTTTCGGAATGTTCCCATACTTACGGTTGTACACAATACGACCGTTTTCCATCTGCACAGGCTGTTCCGCAACAGGCTGGATCTGTGTTGACTGTGTGGTCGGACGCTGCACCGGCTGGATCTGTGGCGTTTGCTGTACTGTCGACGTCGAGCCCATTTTTGGTGGAGGCGTAATCAGCATGCCGGAATTGGTGTTCGTTGATGCACCGCCATCAACGGAACTGACCGGTGCAGGTGGATTCGAGGTATTTGAACAACCTGCCAGCCATAATGAAACCAGTGACAATGCCGCAATGCGGCGAACGGTAAATTTGTGGCTTCCCGCGCTCATTTATCCCCCAGGAAAATTTGGTTAAAACCAGTGACGTAATCACCGTGCAAGGCATCGGACTGGGCACTGGAAACGTGACCACGATACGCTTACTAATTCCAGAATATCCAGGAAAACTCCAGGTATTCAGAGCCTGTATCTACGCAAGCTCCCCTTTTACTAAGGGAACGAAACGTACGGCCTCCACGGTATCGATAATAAATTCGCCTCCCCGACGACGCACCCGTTTCAGAAACTGATGCTCGTCGCCCACGGGTAAGACGAGAATGCCGCCTTCATCCAACTGCATCATTAGCGCAGTTGGGATCTCAGGCGGCGCTGCCGTAACAATGATAGCGTCAAACGGGGCTCGCGCTTGCCAGCCCTGCCATCCATCACCATGACGGGTAGAAACATTATGTAAATCAAGCTGTTTAAGTCGACGACGCGCCTGCCACTGCAAACCTTTAATGCGCTCAACAGAGCACACATGATGCACCAGGTGCGCCAGAATCGCCGTTTGGTAGCCAGAGCCGGTACCAATTTCCAGCACCCGGGACTGCGGCGTTAACTCAAGCAGTTCGGTCATCCGCGCAACCATATAGGGCTGCGAAATCGTCTGCCCCTGACCAATCGGCAGAGCAATATTGTCCCAGGCCTTATGTTCAAACGCCTCATCAATGAATTTTTCACGCGGCACGGCGGCAAGTGCATCGAGAACAAGCTCATCTCTGATGCCCTGCGCACGTAATTGTTCAAGAAGAGTGTGTACGCGTCTGCTTACCATTGCGTGTCGGCTCCCACGCTGTCTAACCAGTCAGAAACAACTTCATGCGCGCCATATGCGGTTAAATCGACATGCAGCGGCGTAATGGAAACATAGCCTTCATCGACGGCGGCAAAATCTGTATCCGGTCCGGCGTCGCACTTTTCGCCCGGCGGCCCGATCCAGTACAGCGTATTACCGCGCGGATCCTGCTGTGGGATCACCTGATCCGCAGGATGGCGGCTACCGCAGCGGGTGACGCGGATACCTTTAATCTGATCCAGCGGTAAATCCGGCACGTTGATATTCAAAATGCGCCCGGTGCGCAGCGGTTCGCGGCTCAGCGCCCGTAAGATACGGCAGGTTACTGCGGCAGCAGTATCGTAGTGTTTATGCCCATCAAGTGAGACCGCCAGCGCAGGAAAGCCCAGGTGACGACCTTCCATCGCCGCCGCAACGGTACCGGAATAGATAACATCATCGCCCAGATTAGGACCGGCGTTAATACCAGACACGACAATGTCCGGACGCGGACGCATTAATGCGTTCACGCCCAGATAGACGCAATCGGTAGGTGTACCCATTTGTACGGCGATATCACCGTTTTCATAGGTGAACGTGCGAAGTGAGGATTCCAGCGTCAGCGAGTTAGACGCGCCACTGCGGTTACGATCCGGGGCAACCACCTGTACGTCAGCAAACTCACGCAGCGCTTTCGCCAGCGTTTGTATACCGGGTGCGTGGACCCCATCATCGTTACTCAGCAATATACGCATAATCACCCATTGTGTTAATAAGTTCCCTTACAACACTGGTGGCGAAGCTACCTGCCGGTAGCCAGAAACGTAACTCAACGGTTACGTCATCCCACCAGTTCCAGCTTAATTGTTGTGGATACAGCAACATAGCACGACGCGATGCGTCGACTTTCTCGCGCAACAACAGCGATTGCAGCGCGGTTTCATCAGCAATAGCGGCTTCTTCAAACGCCAGCGCGTCGCGCTGAGTTCCCCACTCACCGCTGCCCGGTAATGCCGCTGTAATCATCAATTCTTTATCATCGACGCGACGCTGTAATTCGGTCTGTTCTTCCTGCGTGGCGACAAACCAGCTTCCGCGTCCCGACAATTGTAGCGCATCGCCGTCAACAACTTGATTAAAGTCTGTTTTTTTCAAGCGTTCACTGACTATCTGATTAAACAACGCGCTACGGGCCGCCGACAACCAAAAACTGCGCTTATTGCGATCGCGCACCGGCGCATCGCTTTGCGCCCAGCGCAGCGCCCCTTGCAGGTTGCTGCCGCCAATACCAAAACGCTGAGCGCCAAAATAGTTCGGTACGCCGCGCTCGCTAATCGCCTGCAAACGCGCTTCAACGTCATTTCGCTGGCTCACTTCACGCAGCACCAGCGTAAATTCGTTACCTTTCAGCGCCCCTAAACGCAGCTTACGCTTGTGGCGCGCGTACTCCAGCACTTTACAGCCTTCGAGTTCAAATTTGCTTAAATCAGGCATTGCATTGCCCGGCACGCGCGCGCACAGCCACTGTTCCGTGACTGCATGCTTGTCTTTCTGGCCAGCAAAGCTCACTTCACGGGCGTGAATTTTCAGGAACTTCGCCAGCGCGTCAGCCACAAAACGGGTATTACAGCCGTTTTTCAGGATACGCACCAAAATGTGCTCGCCTTCGCCATCCGGTTCGAAGCCTAAATCTTCGACGACGACAAAGTCTTCCGGATTCGCTTTCAGAACGCCATGGCCTTGTGGTTTGCCATGGAGATACGTCAGATCTTCAAACGCAGTCATTTCGTTGCCTTAATGAGTAACGCCACCGCTTCACAGGCAATCCCTTCCCCACGCCCGGTAAAACCGAGTTTTTCCGTGGTGGTCGCTTTCACGTTAACATCATCCATATGGCAGCCGAGATCTTCGGCAATAAACACGCGCATTTGCGGAATGTGCGGCAGCATCTTCGGCGCCTGAGCAATAATCGTCACATCCACATTACCAAGCGTATAGCCTTTGGCCTGAATACGCCGCCAGGCTTCACGCAATAATTCACGACTATCTGCACCTTTAAAGGCCGGGTCGGTGTCCGGGAAGAGTTTACCGATATCCCCCAGCGCAGCCGCGCCCAGCAGTGCATCGGTTAACGCGTGTAACGCCACGTCGCCATCAGAATGCGCCAGCAATCCTTTTTCATACGGGATGCGCACACCACCAATGATAATTGGGCCAACTCCGCCAAAAGCGTGTACGTCGAAACCGTGTCCAATTCGCATTATGCCTTCTCCTGATATACACAACATCCTCCAGGCAACCTGAAGAATGATGTATCTAGATAGTTCGGGTCAGATAAAATTCCGCCAGCGCCAGGTCTTCCGGGCGGGTGACTTTGATGTTGTCAGCGCGTCCTTCGACCAGCAGCGGATGAAAACCGCAATATTCAAG
Source organism: Citrobacter sp. Cpo148 (assembly GCF_030332375.1). NCBI lineage: Bacteria > Pseudomonadati > Pseudomonadota > Gammaproteobacteria > Enterobacterales > Enterobacteriaceae > Citrobacter > Citrobacter sp. Cpo148. The sequence continues at coordinate 125,204 of NZ_JAOWHY010000048.1, read as the reverse complement.
CGCCGAGGCTTCGTCCGTAATGGTTGCACCTTCGTTTAGCGCACGGGTCAGACAGTCATGCAACAGCTCGCGAGGGAAAAACTGCGGCGTCAACGCATGCCATAAATCGGTGCGATCGACCGTATGGGCGATGTCTGTTCGGCCCGGCTCCGCGCGTTTCATCGTGTCGCGCACCGGCGCAGCAAGGATCCCGCCGATGCGGCTGGTTTCACTTATTGCCAGCAAACGAGATAAATCTTCCTGATGCAGGCACGGACGCGCGGCATCATGCACCAGAACCCAACTGGCCTCACCTGCGGCTTGCAAACCAGCAAGGACAGAATCGGCACGCTCGTTGCCACCATCCACCACGGTAATTTGCGGGTGCGCTGCGAGTGGAAGTTGGGCAAAGCGACTGTCGCCTGGGCTAATAGCGATGACGACTCGCGTCACCCGGGGATGAGCCAGCAGCGCATCAACCGAGTGTTCGAGAATGGTTTTATTGCCAATAGAGAGGTACTGCTTAGGACACTCTGTTTGCATTCGGCGGCCAAACCCGGCAGCCGGCACCACGGCGCAAACGTCCATTAAAGTGGCTGCCATGTTAAATCCCTGGACGGTTTATCGATTGTTTTGCCCTGCAGTCTGAGCGCGTTTAGACGCGTCAGGCACCAGACGATAAAAGGTTTCGCCTGGCTTAGTCATACTGAGTTCGTTACGCGCGCGCTCTTCGATAGCCTCTTGCCCGCCATTGAGATCGTCAATTTCGGCAAAAAGCTGATCGTTACGCGCTTTCAGTTTCGCGTTTGTAGCTTGCTGCGCCGCAACATCATCGTTGACGCGACTATAGTCATGTATGCCGTTCTTACCGAACCACAGCGAATACTGTAGCCAGACTAATAAAGCCAGCAACAGCAACGTAAGTTTACCCATCCTGCCCCCTGAAAAACGGCATCAACATCCCATAAACTCCGCTGACAACTTTACATCAACGGACGGGAATGCCGCGACAACGCGGGCAAATGTACCACATTTGCCCGTTGTTACGTATACCCCATGTAAGGAGAACATAATCTCATTGTTGGTTACGGTTTGAATTATGGCCAGACAGTGAACAACAGCGGCGATCGCGTGAAAGGACGTATGCCTAACCCAGTAGCCACAGGAACAGTGCGCCAAACATTGCGCCAACCACAAGCAGGGTACAGGCAATACTCAGCAGCAATCTCCCCTTCAATAGCGAATGCAGAGCAATACCCGCGACAATCGCCACGGGCAACAACGCGAGGAAAAAGGGCCAGGTATAGAGGAAGAAAAACAGTGTGTTAGGGCCATACATCAGACATGGGAATCCCAGCGCCAGCAACCACGCGACAAAACCGACCACGGCTCCTGGGAGTGACCAGGTAGTTTCGTCGTCGGCAGCGAAGGTATCTGACTCTGTAATAGTAATGTTATGGCTGTTACGCATATCTAATCCTGTGACCGTGACTGACCGGGCATGCAAGCTCGGGTGTCTCAGGATCTGATAATATCTTCCTGCCTCAGCAGGTCTAATAATTGAGGAACCAAATTTGTTACCAATTGTTCACCATCAAGATGAATCTCTGGCGATTCAGGCGCTTCGTAAACCGAGTCAATTCCGGTGAAATTGCGCAACTCCCCCGCTCGCGCTTTTTTATACAGCCCTTTTGGATCGCGAGCTTCGCACGTTGCTAATGGCGTATCGACAAAAACCTCAATAAAACGCCCTTCACCCACGCGCTCGCGAACCATTTTTCGCTCGGCGCGATGTGGTGAGATAAACGCAGTCAACACCACCAGGCCGGCGTCTACCATTAGGTTAGCCACTTCACCAACCCGACGAATATTCTCCTTGCGATCGGCATCGCTAAACCCAAGATCGCTACACAGACCGTGACGCACGTTATCGCCATCCAGCAGATAGGTGCTCACCCCTAGCTTATGCAGCGCCTCTTCCAGCGCCCCTGCTACCGTGGATTTACCGGAACCTGACAGCCCGGTAAACCACAGCACAACACCACGATGACCGTGGCGTTGTTCCCGCTGTTGCGGTGTAACAGGATGGGCATGCCAGACGACGTTTTCGTCATGCAGCGCCATTATTTTCCTCCCAGCAGATCGCGCGCACCCCAGTGTGGGAAGTAGCGACGCACCAGCGCATTAAGCTCCAGCTCAAACGCGCTGAACTGAGAAGCTGTGGCAAGCTCCTGGACGATTGGCTCACGCACCAGTCCCGCGCCAACGGTAACGTTAGTCAGGCGGTCAATGATAATCAGCCCGCCCGTAACCGGATTCTGCTGATAGGTATCCAGCACCAGCGGCTCATCAAAAGTCAGATTAACCAGACCGATGCCGTTCAGCGGCAGCGCTTCAACGTCACGTTGGGTCAGGTTGTTTATATCGACCTGATACTGCACGCTATCAACGCGTGCGCGGGTCTTCTTGCCTGCGACTTTTATGTCGTAGCTCTGCCCGGGCGACAACGGTTGTTCCGCCATCCACACCACATCAACTGCAGCGCTTTGTACTGTCGGCAGCGTTTCACCGGCATCAAGCAGCAGGTCGCCCCGGCTGATATCGATCTCATCTTTCAGCACCAGGGTGATCGCTTCACCCGCATGCGCTTCCTGTAAATCGCCATCAAAGGTTACGATTCGCGCCACGCTCGACTCAACGCCGGACGGCAGCACTTTGACGCGCTGTCCGACCTTCACGCTACCGGAGGCCAGCGTTCCGGCATAACCACGGAAATCCAGATTCGGTCGGTTCACATACTGCACCGGGAAGCGCATCGGCTGAGTATCAACAATGCGCTGAATCTCAACGGTTTCCAGCACTTCCAGCAGCGTCGGACCGCTGTACCACGGCATACTGGCGCTTTGCGAAGCCACGTTATCGCCTTCCAGCGCAGAGAGCGGCACAAACCGGATATCCAGGTTGCCCGGCAGTTGTTCAGCAAAAGTAAGATAGTCTTCGCGAATGCGGTTAAATGTCTCTTCGCTAAAGTCCACCAGATCCATTTTGTTGATCGCCACTACCAGGTGTTTGATCCCAAGCAGCGTGGAGATAAAGCTATGACGACGAGTCTGATCCAGCACGCCTTTACGCGCATCGATCAATAGGATCGCCAGGTCGCAGGTCGACGCACCGGTCGCCATGTTACGGGTGTACTGCTCATGCCCGGGAGTGTCCGCAATAATAAATTTACGCTTCTCGGTAGAGAAATAACGATACGCCACGTCGATGGTGATGCCCTGCTCGCGCTCGGCCTGCAAGCCGTCAACCAATAACGCCAGATCAAGCTTTTCGCCCTGAGTGCCGTGACGTTTACTGTCATTGTGCAGCGATGAAAGCTGGTCTTCATAAATCTGACGCGTGTCGTGCAGCAGGCGGCCAATCAGGGTACTTTTCCCATCATCCACGCTACCGCAGGTTAAAAAGCGCAGCAGACTTTTGTGTTGCTGGGCAACCATCCAGGCTTCAACGCCGCCTTCATTAGCAATTTGTTGTGCAAGTGTCGTGTTCATGGCGGCTCCTTAGAAATACCCCTGACGTTTCTTCAGCTCCATGGAGCCCGCCTGGTCGCGGTCAATCACGCGGCCCTGACGTTCACTGGTGGTTGAAACCAGCATCTCTTCGATAATTTCCGGCAGCGTCTGCGCATTCGACTCCACCGCGCCTGTCAGCGGCCAGCAACCGAGCGTACGGAAACGCACCATGCGTTTTTTAATCACTTCACCGGGTTGCAGATCGATTCTGTCGTCATCAATCATCATCAGCATGCCGTCGCGTTCCAGCACCGGACGCTCCGCCGCCAGATACAGCGGCACGATGTCGATATTTTCCAGCCAGATGTACTGCCAGATATCCTGTTCAGTCCAGTTAGAGAGCGGGAAGACGCGAATACTTTCGCCTTTGTTAATCTGCCCGTTGTAGTTGTGCCACAGCTCCGGGCGCTGATTTTTAGGATCCCAGCGATGAAAACGATCGCGGAAAGAGTAAATACGCTCTTTGGCACGCGATTTCTCTTCGTCACGACGAGCACCGCCAAACGCGGCATCGAAACCGTATTTATTCAGTGCCTGCTTCAGCCCTTCAGTTTTCATAATGTCGGTATGCTTGGCGCTACCGTGGACAAACGGGTTGATACCCATCGCCACCCCTTCCGGGTTTTTATGCACCAGCAGTTCGCAGCCGTAGGCTTTCGCCGTGCGGTCACGAAACTCGTACATTTCGCTGAATTTCCAGCCGGTATCAACGTGCAGCAATGGGAACGGCAGCGTGCCCGGATAAAACGCTTTACGCGCCAGATGCAGCATTACGCTGGAATCTTTGCCGATGGAATACATCATCACCGGATTAGAAAACTCGGCGGCCACCTCACGAATGATATGGATGCTTTCCGCTTCCAGTTGCCTCAGGTGGGTAAGTCGTTTTTGATCCATAACCGTTCCTATGTAATGCCGTTATTTTGCTAACGATGCTCAGATAACCTGACTATAGGGAGGGCAAGGGGGCGAATGAAATTACGAATTGGAATGAGTAGTTCCTCAAAGGAATAACGATCCGGAAAAGCAAATATCAAAAAGTGCTTAAGCTACCGGAATTCGGGCATTTAAGAGCAAATGAAATTGTTTTACCTCGATCACGGTTTCATACTAGCGGCTGAAAATTTCTGCTTGGTATTTAAGGACTCACTATGTTTTCCGCATTGCGCCACCTGACTACCGCCATGGCGCTCGGCGCGTGCTTCATCCTTCCCGCACAGGCAACATCTTCGAAGCCCGGAGATATCGCAAATACCCAGGCTCGATATATCGCAACGTTTTTCCCAGGCCGCGTGACGGGATCTCCGGCAGAAATGTTGTCTGCTGATTATATACGTCAACAATTTCAGCAGATGGGTTATAGCAGCGATATTCGGACGTTTAATAGCCGTTATGTTTATACCGCCAAAGATAACCGTAAAAACTGGCATAACGTAACGGGAAGCACCGTTATTGCTGCACATGAAGGCAAAGCGCCGCAGCAGATTATTATTATGGCGCACCTCGACACCTACGCCGCACAAAGCGACGCCGACTCCGATGCCAATCTGGGTGGATTAACCCTGCAAGGTATCGATGACAACGCCGCAGGTGTTGGCGTAATGCTGGAACTGGCGGAAAAACTCAAAAACGTGCCGACGCAGTACGGTATTCGCTTTATCGCCACCAGCGGCGAGGAAGAGGGCAAACTGGGCGCGGAGAACATCCTGAAGCGAATGAGCGCCGCCGAGAAGAAAAACACGCTGCTGGTTATCAACCTCGATAACCTGATCGTCGGCGATAAGCTCTATTTCAATAGCGGTAAGAAAACCCCGGAAGCGGTGCGAAAACTGACGCGCGACCGGGCACTGGCTATCGCGCACAGCCGCGGTATCGTTGCCAGCACCAATCCAGGTCTGAACAAAGACTATCCGAAAGGCACTGGATGTTGTAACGATGCAGAGGTCTTCGACAACGCAGGGATTGCCGTTCTCTCAGTTGAAGCGACTAACTGGAACCTGGGAAAGAAAGATGGCTATCAACAGCGCGCCAAAAGCGCCTCATTCCCGGCTGGCAACAGCTGGCACGATGTGCGACTGGATAACCAACAGCATATCGATAAAGCGTTACCGGGCCGGATAGAGCACCGTAGCCGCGACGTGGTACGCATTATGCTGCCGCTGGTAAAAGAACTGGCAAAAGCGGGTAAATCCTGAAGAAGTGGTCCGGTAGGATGTAAATCTTACCGGACCCCTTTCCTGTTACCCTTCGTGCAGTCCGCACTCACGCTTCAATCCGAAGAAGCGCGTCTCTTCTTCCGCCATACCCGGCTCCCATTTGCGGGTGGTGTGGGTATCGCCTACCGACAGATAGCCCTGATCCCACAACGGATGGTATTTCAAACCGTGTTTTTGCAGATACTGGTAAACCGTACGGTTATCCCAGTCTATGATCGGCAGAACTTTAAACACGCCGCGCTGGATAGCCAGCACCGGCAAATGCGCACGACTGCCCGATTGCTCTCGACGCAGACCGGCAAACCAGGTTTGCGCGTTCAGCTCCTGCAGCGCCCGGTTCATCGGCTCGACTTTGTTGATGTCATTGTATTTTTCAATGCCTTCAACGCCCTGCTCCCACAGTTTGCCGTAGCGCGCTTCTTGCCAGGCCGCACTTTCCTTTGCCCGGTAGACTTGCAGATTAAGCTTAAGCTTGTCCGTTAACTCATCAATAAACTGATAGGTTTCCGGGAACAGGTAGCCAGTATCGGTGAGGATCACCGGGATATCCGGGCGAACCTGATTTACCAGATGAAGGCTCACTGCCGCCTGGATACCAAAACTTGATGACAGTACATATTCACCAGGCAGGTTTTCCAGCGCCCACGCTACGCGATCCTCGGCGCTCAATTTTTCCAGTTGGTCGTTGGTTTGTGCCAACGCCATAACGCGTTCAACTTTCGGCAGTTCGTTCAACGCGTTGAGATCGAGTTTGGACATAAGTTCCTCACTGTTTGCCTTGCCTGATGGCGCTGCGCTTATCAGGCCTACCGATTCAGCAGACCCGATAAGTCAATTTCACATTATTCCCAGAAATCCCGGGCGGGATCGAGCACCGGGCGAATAATGCCCGCACGCACCGTAAAGTCACCGAAGCCTTCACCCGCTTCGCGCTCTTTCGCCCAGCGCCCAATCAGTTCATCCAGCGATGCCAGAATTTCCGGCTCGGTGATGTTCTCTTTAAACATCCGGGGAATGCGAGTTCCGATACGGTTGCCCCCTAAATGGAGGTTGTAACGCCCGGGTGCTTTACCCACCAGACCAACTTCCGCCAGCATCGCACGACCACAACCGTTCGGGCAGCCGGTCACACGCATGACAATGTTTTCATCACTCAGGCTGTGCTTCGCCATCAGCGTGTCGATGTTGTCGATAAACGTTGGCAGGAAGCGCTCGGCTTCCGCCATCGCCAGCGGACAGGTCGGGAACGAGACGCAGGCCATCGAGTTTTCACGCTGCGGAGTGACCGCGTTCATTAAGCCACTCTTCTGCGCAATCTTCTCGATCTTCGCCTTTTCACTCTCAGGAACACCGGCAATGATCAGGTTCTGGTTCGCGGTAATGCGGAACTCACCTTTGTGGATCTTCGCGATCTCAAGCAGACCGGTTTTCAGCGGTCGGCCCGGATAATCGAGGATACGGCCGTTTTCAATAAACAACGTCAGATGCCATTTATTGTCGATCCCTTTCACCCAGCCGATACGATCGCCGCGACCGGTAAACTCGTACGGACGGATCGGCTCAAACTTGATCCCCGCCCGGCGCTCAACTTCAGCTTTAAAGGTCTCAACGCCTACGCGTTCCAGCGTGTATTTGGTTTTCGCGTTTTTACGATCGGTACGGTTACCCCAGTCACGCTGCGTGGTCACCACAGCCTCCGCCACGGCCAGCGTATGCTCAAGCGGCAGATAACCAAACTCGCTTGCCGTACGGGCATAGGTTTTCTTGTTGCCGTGCTCAATCGATAAACCACCGCCCACCAGCAGGTTAAAGCCCACCAGCTTGCCGTTTTCCGCAATCGCCACGAAGTTCATGTCGTTGGCGTGCAGATCGATGTCATTCTGCGGTGGGATCACGACCGTGGTTTTAAACTTACGCGGCAGATAGGTTTGACCGAGGATCGGCTCTTCGTCGGTAGTCGCGACTTTTTCCTGATCAAGCCAGATCTCTGCATAGGCGCGGGTGCGCGGCAACAGGTGCTCGGAAATTTTCTTCGCCCATTCATAGGCTTCGGCATGCAGCTCAGATTCATACGGATTCGAGGTGCACAGCACGTTACGGTTCATGTCGTTGGCGGTCGCCAGAGCGTCAAGCCCGACTGAATGCAGCATCTGGTGTACCGGCTTAACATTCTTCTTCAGAATGCCGTGAAACTGGAAGGTCTGACGGTTGGTCAGACGAATGCTGCCGTATATAGTGTTGTCATGGGCGAACTTGTCGATCGCCTGCCACTGTTTGGTGGTGATCACCCCACCCGGCAGACGACAGCGCAGCAGCATCGCGTGACGTGGCTCCAGCTTTTGCTCGGCACGTTCGGCGCGGATATCGCGGTCGTCCTGCTGGTACATACCGTGAAAACGGATCAGCAGGAAGTTGTCGCCTTTAAACCCGCCGGTCAGGCCGTCGTTTAAATCTTCGGCAATGGTACCGCGCAGATAGTTGCTTTCCAGCTTCATACGCTCAGCGTCGGACAGTTTGCCTTCGACCACCAATGGTCCTGGATGTTTTTCGCTCATTAGTAGACATCTCGCTGATAACGGCGCTCAATGCGCAGCTCACTTAAAAATTCATCCGCCGCTTCGATATCCATACCACCGAATTCGGCAATCACTTCCAACAACGCCTGCTCAACGTCTTTCGCCATGCGATTGGCGTCGCCACAGACATAAATGTGCGCACCGTCGTTAATCCAGCGCCACAGTTCCGCGCCCTGTTGGCGCAGTTTATCTTGTACGTAGACTTTTTCTTTTTGATCGCGGGACCAGGCGAGATCGATACGGCTCAGTACGCCCTCTTTGACGTAACGCTGCCATTCCACCTGATACAGGAAATCTTCGGTAAAGTGCGGGTTACCAAAAAACAGCCAGTTTTTGCCTTCGGCTCCGTCAGCCGCACGTTGCTGCATGAATGCACGGAACGGCGCAATCCCCGTACCCGGTCCAATCATAATTACCGGCGTCTGCGGGTTCGCCGGCAGACGGAAGTTGTCGTTGTGTTCAATGAACACGCGAACTTCACCTTCTTCTTCCACGCGGTCGGCGAGGAAACTGGAAGCACCACCAGCACGGGCGCGACCTTCTATCTCATAACGCACCACGCCCACGGTGACGTGCACTTCGCTTTCCACTTCCGCCTGGGAAGAAGCAATGGAGTACAAACGCGGCGTCAGCGGACGCAGCAGTTCAACTAACGCCTGAGCATCCAGTTGTGCCGGAGAGAAGCGCACCATATCGACGATGGGCGTGGTTGCGGCGTAATGCTGCAACTGTGCTTTGTCACCCACTAACGGCAGCAAAGTTTCGCTGCGGGTTAAGGTGGCATAGTTCTCTACGATATTGCCGGTGTTAACCGTCAGCTCGAAATGCCACTGCAACGCTTCAGCGAGCGACAGGGTTTTGCCTTCAACCGTGACCGGCTCATCACCTTTCAGCCACAGCAGTTCAACCAGTTCTTTAACCAGAGCCGGGTCATTCTGATACCAGACGCCCAGCGCATCGCCCGGCTGATAACGCAGGCCAGAATCGCCTAAATCAATTTCAATATGGCGCACGTCTTTTTCAGAGTCGCGGCCGGTAATTTTCTGATTCACCGCAAGGGACGCCGTCAGTGGCGCTTCTTTGGTGTATGGGCTGGTGTGTACTTCATTTACTGCACCGCTCGCGGCAACTTGCACAGACGGTGCCGCAGGCGCACGCGCTTTCAGGACATCAACCAGACGAGCACGCCACTGCGCGGCGTCGGCCTGGTATTCGACGTCGGCGTCGACGCGGTCGAGCAGACGTTCACCGCCCAGCTCAGCCAGTTTCGCATCGAAGTCTTTTCCTGCCTGGCAGAAAAACTCATAAGAGGTATCGCCAAGACCGAACACGGCAAAAGCGGTGTTATCAAGTTTCGGCGCTTTTTTCGAGAACAAGAATTTATGCAACGCCACGGCTTCTTCCGCCGGTTCACCTTCCCCTTGCGTCGACGCCACCACGATCAGCAGTTTTTCATTGGCGATTTGTTTGAATTTATAGTCGCCAGCGTTGATGAGAGTGACGTTGAGCTTCGCGGCGATCAGATCATCGCGCAGGGCTTCCGCCACACGTCGCGCATTACCGGTTTGCGAGGCGGAGATAAGCGTAATGCCAGGCATTTCAGCGACAGGCGCAGGCGCCACCGCGTTGCTGCCAGGCTGCTGATTCAGCACGCCCCAAAAATAGCCAGAAACCCACGCAAGCTGTGCGGGAGTGAAATCGGTCGTGGCCGCCTGAAGGCGTGCCAGTTGCTCCGGGTTTAGCGGTAGCAAAGCGGAAGGTGGGGCCTGTGTCGTCATGCGTTGTCATGTTCCAGTAAGCAAAGCGGATTTCAGCAATAAAACCCAAACTGAAGATAAGGTTAACGGCGGGGATAGTAACAATTAAAGAAGGGATGGAAATAACAAATAACCAAATGGACTAACCTGTTTTAGTTATAGTTATTAACTGCAAAACAGATTATATAAGCATTTGATATATAAATAATTAACCAATATTGGTTGTATGAATATGTAGCTTTGGTACTGAGCATCCTTTTATACACTAAATAATTTAAGATGCATCGAGGCGGCAACTGAGCAAGTCCCCAGGAGCTTACATGAGTAAGTGACTGGGGCGAGCAAAGGCAGCCAACAAAGAAGCAGCTTAAAGAATGACGTGTATAAATAATGATAAAATTTGCTCTTTACGGTACCCTACCGCGGTTTTTCGCATTCTTGAGAGTAAAAAATGTCCACCACCTTGTTTAAAGATTTCACCTTCGAAGCCGCTCACCACCTGCCGCATGTACCGGAAGGGCATAAGTGTGGCCGCCTGCATGGTCACTCATTTATGGTGCGTCTTGAAATTACCGGTGAAGTCGATCCGCATACCGGTTGGATCATGGATTTTGCTGAGTTAAAAGCCGCGTTTAAGCCGACTTACGACAGACTCGATCACTACTATTTGAACGATATTCCTGGCTTAGAAAATCCAACCAGCGAAGTGCTGGCCAAATGGATTTGGGATCAGGTTAAACCTGTGGTCCCTCTGCTGAGTGCTGTAATGGTGAAAGAAACCTGCACAGCGGGCTGCGTTTATCGCGGCGAGTGATTTTAGGCTTGCCGGATGGCAACGCATCTTCTCCGGCCTGCATTGAGCAATAAACTATGGCCGGGTAAGCGAAACGCCCCCGGCAAAGTTATCAGGCAATATTCAGATACTTATGGGTCTGCATCGACAGACGCCAGTTACGCGCAATACAGGTATCAATGCACAAACGCGTCGCATCTTCTTTCTGGCTGATTGGCTGTAAGGCGATGATTCGCGGTTTGTCGTCACTTAACGTCGCCAGCAGTTCATCCAGTGCTTCAATATCGCGGACACGGCCAACCGGATGCTTGATTTCATTCGCGCGCTCCAGCGCCTGTGACAGCACATCATAGCCACCGCGCATATTCACCTTCGGCGATACGGTCACCCAGGTATTCGGCGTACAGCGTACTTCGTGCGTGCCGCTGGTCTCAATCTGGCAGCTAAAACCGTTCTTTTCCAGCAGGTCAGTCAGCGGCATCAGGTCATGAATGCAGGGCTCACCACCGGTGATCACCACGTGACGGGCGGTATAGCCCTGACGCGAAATGACCGCCAGCAGATCTTCGCTGCTCGCAGCACCCCATTTATCGCTTTCTTTGGTCTTGGCCAGGATGCTGTACAGGGAGACTTCCCGATCCTCAAGCTTATCCCAGGTGTGTTTGGTATCGCACCAGGCACAGCCAACCGGGCATCCCTGTAAACGAATAAAAATGGCGGGGACGCCGGTAAAGTAACCCTCACCTTGCAGGGTCTGGAACATCTCGTTAATCGGGTACTGCATAGCGCTCTCAATATGGGGATAAACGATAATTATCGCAGATCCCCGCCAAAGTATCATGCCCCATCGATGCTTTACGAGGCGATCGCTGCGACAAAGCGTGCCGTTATCTGCTGCGGACGGGTGATAGCCCCACCAACCACCACGGTATGGGCGCCTAATGCCAGGCATCGTGCAGCACGTTCCGGAGTATCGACGTTTCCTTCTGCCACAACCGGTACGCTAACTGCAGCCAACACATCACGTAAAAAACCGCAGTCTTTTTCCGCCAGCACATGCCCGGCAGTATCAGCGGTATAGCCGTAGAGCGTAGTGCCCACACAGTCAAAGCCCAGGCGCTCGGCGGTCACCGCTTCGTCTACGGTGGCAATATCCGCCATCAGCAGTACGGACGGATAGCGAGCGCGGATCTGCGTAACCAGTTCTTCCAGCGTTTGCCCACCGGGGCGCGGGCGCGCTGTCGCATCCAGAGCAATAATTTCTGGCTCAACGGTCATCAGTTCATCGACTTCCTGTAAAGTGGCCGTGATAAACACATCGCTACCCGGATAATCACGCTTGATAATCCCAATCACCGGCAGGGAGACGCTCTCTTTGATCGCGCGAATGTCCACCACGCTGTTCGCACGAATACCTACCGCACCGCCCTGCGCTGCCGCCAGCGCCATACGTGACATAATAAACGAGCTGTGCAGAGGCTCATTTTCCAGCGCCTGACAGGAGACGATTAATTTACCTTTCAGGGAATCCAGTACAGTTTTCATTACGATAAGATCTCTTCGACTTCGTTTTTAATGATGGTGACATGCGGGCCATAAATCACCTGAACCCCGTTGCCGCGAATAATTACGCCACGCGCTCCGGTCGCTTTCAGTGCCGCTTCATCAACCTTGCTGCTCTCTTTCACCGTCACGCGTAGACGTGTGGCGCAACAGTCCACCTCTTCCAGATTCTCTTTGCCTCCCAGCCCAGTAATTACGGCCGCAGCACGCTCACTTTGCGGCAGGCCGGATTCAGTCGGTGCTGCGTTTTCACGACCAGGCGTCAACCAGTTAAAGCGGTTAATCAAATAGCGGAAGGTGAAGTAGTAAAGGAAGAACCACGGGATCCCCACCATGGGGACGTACATCCAGTTGGTTTTAGCTTCCCCCTGTAGCACGCCGAAGAGGAGGAAATCGATAAGCCCACCCGAAAAGGTTTGCCCGATGGTGATATGTAAAATATGCGCGATCATAAACGCCAGACCATCGAAGAAGGCGTGAATGACGTATAACACGGGTGCGACAAACAGGAAGGAGAACTCGATAGGCTCAGTGATCCCTGTCAGGAAAGAGGTCAGGGCCGCTGACAACAGCAGACCAGCGACAAGTTTTCTGTTCTCAGGCTTGGCGGTGTGGTACATCGCCAGACATGCGCCAAGCAGGCCAAACATCATGGTGATGAAGCGCCCGGACATAAAGCGCGAGGTGCCCGCATAGAACTGCTGCGTATTCGGATCGGCAAGTTGCGCGAAGAAAATACGCTGCGTACCTTCAACTAACTGGCCATTGACGATTTCACTACCGCCAAGCGCTGTCGTCCAGAACGGCAAATAAAAGATATGGTGTAAACCCAGTGGGCCAAGCATACGCAGGATGAAGCCGTACAACAGCGTCCCCAGATAGCCTGTCGCATCCACCAGACCACCCAGTCCAAAAATGAGTTTCTGGAAATGCGGCCAAACCACCGTCATGACCGCACCCACGACAATCGCGGCAAGGGAGCTAATAATCGGTACAAAGCGCGAACCGCTGAAGAAACCAAGGAACTGAGGTAATGAGACTTTATTGAAACGGCTATGCAGCGCGCAGGTGACAAGCCCAATCACTACCCCACCGAACACACCCGTTTCCAGCGTCTGAATACCCAGCGTCATCCCCTGGCCTACGGCACCGGGATTCTCGTGTGCCAGCGTTCCGTTGAGCGTCAATAAAGCGTTGATGGTGGCGTTCATCACCAGAAATGCCAGCAATGCCGCAAGCCCGGCGGTGCCTTTATCCGTTTTCGCCAGTCCTACTGCGACACCCACCGCAAAGAGCACCGACAGGTTGGCAAACACAATAGAACCTGCGCTGGTCATGATCGTGAAGATTGCCTGTAACCAGTCAACGTCCAAAAACGGATAAGCAGTCAATGTGTTTGGATTCGACAGCGCGCCGCCAATCCCTAACAACAGCCCCGCAGCGGGCAGTACCGCAATCGGCAGCATGAACGATTTGCCGAACCGCTGTGCCTTTTCGAACCATGCGCCCGATGAAGCGCCGCTAAACATTTGCATCATTTTTTCATCTCTCCGATTAATGATGAAAATTTTTACCACATTTAATATTAATAATGAAAATTTTCATCAAAATCCAGGAAGCCGATCATACTTTTTTAAAATGACTGGCATCTCTCCCCTGCTTTCCGCCACACTATCAACAGAGAAACGCATTAAGGATTTTGCATGTCAGAAAATGAAAACCTGCTGCTGAGATTGCGCCAGGGCGTTGACGGATATAGCCGAACACAGCAGAAGCTGGGAGAGTTTGTGCTCAGCGATCCGGCAAAAGTTGTCTACCTGACGATTACCGAACTGGCGCGTGAAAGCGACACCAGCGAGGCGAGCGTCACACGTCTGTGCCGCGCACTAGGGTGTAAGGGTTATAACGAATTCAAAATGGCGCTGGCACTCGATCTCCAGCAAGGACAGCCGGTAGAGCACAGCGGAGATGAGATTGACAATGTGGTCAATGAATCCGTACAAGCGCTGCAGGACACAGCAAAATTACTCGACAGGACATTACTGGAATCCGCCGCTTTGGCGCTGCATCAGGCCCAGTCGGTACAGATTTATGGCGTAGCGGCCAGCGCTATTCTGGGTGAGTATTTACATTACAAACTCCTGCGCCTCGGCAAACCTGCACAATTGTTCAGTGACATGCATCGTGCAGCCATGAACGCCACAACGCTTAACAAAGACACGCTGGTGGTAGCGATTTCCAGTTCAGGTTCGACGCGCGATCTACTGCATGTCGTTAAACTGGCGCGTAAGCAAGGCGTGCGCGTACTGGCGTTAAGTAATACGCCGCGCAGCCCGTTGGCTTCGCTGAGCGATATTCAACTGGTCGCAGCCAAACCAGAAGGTCCGTTAAGTGCCGGTGCGCTAAATGCCAAGGTGGGAGTGATGCTGTTGGTAGAACTTCTCACCACGTCGCTGATTGCGCTGGATGAAAAGTACGGTGATGTGAGCCAGCAAACCGCCAGCGCGACCTTACCGTTGCTGCTTTAAAGACATAAAAAAACCCGCCGCAGCGGGTTTTTACGTTAAGAGCTAAAGAACAGGATTACGCCTGACCTTTGATCTCTTTACGACCGTTGTACGGTGCTTGTTCACCCAGAGCTTCTTCGATACGAATCAGCTGGTTGTACTTAGCAACGCGGTCAGAACGGCTCATAGAACCAGTTTTGATCTGGCCTGCAGCGGTACCAACAGCCAGGTCAGCGATGGTCGCGTCTTCAGTTTCGCCAGAACGGTGAGAGATGACAGCGGTGTAGCCAGCGTCTTTCGCCATTTTGATCGCAGCCAGAGTTTCGGTCAGAGAACCGATCTGGTTGAATTTGATCAGGATGGAGTTAACGATGCCTTTTTCGATGCCTTCTTTCAGGATCTTGGTGTTAGTTACGAACAGATCGTCACCAACCAGCTGGATTTTGTCGCCCAGTACTTTAGTCTGGTATGCGAAACCGTCCCAGTCAGACTCGTCCAGACCATCTTCGATGGACACGATCGGGTACTGTTTGGTCAGTTCTTCCAGGAAGTGAGTGAATTCTTCGGAGGTGAATGCTTTGTTGCCTTCGCCAGCCAGAACGTATTTACCGTCTTTGTAGAATTCAGAAGCTGCACAGTCCATCGCCAGGGTGATGTCTTTGCCCAGCTCGTAGCCAGCTGCTTTAACCGCTTCAGCGATTACAGCCAGAGCTTCAGCGTTGGAACCCAGGTTCGGCGCGTAGCCACCTTCGTCACCAACTGCAGTGTTCATACCTTTAGCTTTCAGAACTTTAGCCAGGTTGTGGAACACTTCAGAACCCATACGAACGGCTTCTTTCAGAGTCTTAGCGCCAACCGGCTGAATCATGAATTCCTGGATGTCGACGTTGTTGTCAGCGTGCTCACCACCGTTGATGATGTTCATCATCGGAACCGGCATGGAGTATTTACCCGGAGTACCGTTCAGTTCAGCGATGTGTGCATACAGCGGCAGGCCTTTTGCAGCAGCTGCTGCTTTGGCGTTCGCCAGGGACACAGCCAGGATGGCGTTTGCACCGAAGTTGGATTTGTTTTCAGTACCGTCCAGATCGATCATGATCTTGTCGATGCCAGCCTGATCTTTAGCATCTTTACCCAGCAGAGCCTGAGCAATTGGGCCGTTAACAGCTGCAACAGCTTTCAGTACGCCTTTACCCATGAAACGGGATTTGTCGCCATCGCGCAGTTCCAGTGCTTCGCGGGAACCAGTAGAAGCACCTGACGGAGCTGCTGCCATACCAACGAAACCACCTTCCAGGTGTACTTCGGCTTCAACAGTCGGGTTACCACGGGAGTCGATGATTTCACGACCGATGATTTTAACGATTTTGGACATTAGATTTTCCTCAGTACAAGTTAAACTAAAACTCCAGACAAACAATGCACCCTAATGGGTGCATTGCCGTTCTAACTTATTTACTTCTTACTTCGCCTGACGCTTCTGATGTTCACTGGCGGCTTTCACAAAGCCGGCAAACAGCGGGTGCCCATCACGTGGCGTGGAAGTAAATTCCGGGTGGAACTGACAGGCCACGAACCACGGATGATTCGGTACCTCAATGATCTCGACCAACTGATCATCACCGGAACGGCCTGCAATACGCAGACCCGCAGCTTCAATCTGTTTCAACAGCATATTGTTGACTTCGTAACGGTGGCGATGGCGTTCAACAATTGTCGGCGCGCCGTACAGTTGACGAACCAGGCTATCGTCGCTCAACTGACACTGCTGCGCACCAAGGCGCATTGTGCCGCCCAGATCGCTCTTCTCAGTACGGACTTCGACGTTGCCGTCTTCATCGCGCCATTCGGTAATCAGGGCCACCACCGGGTACTTACAGTCTGGCACAAATTCCGTGGAGTTGGCGTTATCCATACCCACTACGTTACGTGCAAACTCAATCAACGCAACCTGCATACCCAGGCAAATGCCCAGATAAGGAATATTGTTCTCACGCGCAAAGCGCGCCGTCGCGATTTTACCTTCAACACCACGGTAGCCGAAGCCGCCTGGGATCAGGATTGCATCAAGACCTTTCAGGATCTCAACGCCACGCGTTTCGACATCTTGCGAATCGATCAGCTTGATGTTGACGGTGACACGATTCTTCAGACCACCGTGCTTCAGCGCTTCGATAACTGACTTATAGGCATCCGGCAGTTCAATGTACTTGCCGACCATACCGATAGTCACTTCGCCTGCCGGATTCGCTTCTTCGTAGATAACCTGTTCCCATTCTGACAGATTAGCTTCCGGACAGTTCAAGCTGAATCGTTTACAAATATAATCGTCAAGGCCCTGAGATTTCAACAGGCCCGGGATTTTATAGATGGAATCGACATCTTTCAGAGAAATCACCGCTTTTTCCGGAACGTTACAGAACAATGCAATTTTTGCACGTTCATTAGCCGGAACTGCGCGATCGGAGCGGCAAATCAGGATATCTGGCTGAATACCGATAGAAAGCAGCTCTTTTACAGAGTGCTGAGTCGGTTTAGTTTTGACTTCACCAGCCGCCGCCATGTACGGAACCAGCGTCAGATGCATAAACAGCGTGTGCTCACGGCCAATTTCTACGGCCATCTGACGAATCGCTTCAAGGAATGGCAGAGATTCGATATCCCCAACGGTTCCGCCGATTTCGACCAGAACAACATCATGACCTTCACCGCCTTCCAGAACGCGCTCTTTAATGGCATTCGTGATGTGCGGGATAACCTGAACTGTTGCGCCCAGGTAGTCGCCACGGCGCTCTTTACGCAGAACGTCGGAGTAGATACGACCCGTAGTGAAGTTGTTGCGGCGGCTCATTTTGGTACGAATGAAACGCTCATAGTGACCCAGGTCCAGGTCGGTTTCAGCGCCGTCTTCGGTAACGAACACTTCCCCGTGTTGGATTGGGCTCATAGTACCTGGATCGACGTTGATGTACGGATCCAGTTTCATCATGGTTACATTGAGGCCACGGGCTTCAAGAATGGCTGCCAGGGAGGCTGCGGCAATGCCTTTTCCCAGAGAGGATACGACCCCGCCGGTCACAAAAATATAGTTCGTTGTCATGCTGGACCTGAGAAGTTAGGGTGAAACGATGGAATTACCAAGACGGGAAAGTAGTATACCCGAACATGACGAGCGCCACAAACTTTCATTATCCCCTCTCCTTCGTTCTTCAAGCCGCACCGGTGTTGGCTTCCTTCACTCACCCCAGTCACATAGCATTTCTATGTTCCTGGGGATTCTTTCAGTCGCCGCCTTGTTGCGACTCGAATAACTCGAAGAGGCAGTATACAAGGTGTTTCATCAACATAACGGGAAGAGAAAATAGCCTCTTTTGGGTAAATGTTTTTGACGTAAATCAAGCGCTTGTTATTTAAAAAATCACACAAATCGCCCTTGACCGACGAAATCCCTTAGAGATCAATTTCCTGCCGTTTTACCTGTTGCCAGACTTCTTCCATAGTTTCCAGATCAACACCAGTCATTTCCAGACCGCGCGAAGCCACAATTCGCTCAACTTCACGAAAACGCCGCTCAAACTTCTCGTTCGCTTTCTGCAATGCGGTCTCTGCTTTAGTGCCTAAATGCCGGGCCATATTAACCGTAGCAAACAGCAGATCGCCCATTTCCTCCTCCAGTTTAGCCTGGTCGACAACAGCCTGCTTAGCCTCAAACATGACTTCGTCGATCTCTTCGTAAACCTTGTCGACAACCGGTCCTAACGTTTTCCAGTCGAAGCCAACATTTGAGCAGCGTTTCTGGATTTTTTGGGCGCGCATTAATGCCGGTAAACTGCGGGGAATATCGTCGAGTGCGGAATGCTGTGCCTTCTGGGCGCGTTCTTCACTTTTGATTTTTTCCCAACGGGTCAAAACCTCAGTACTGTTACTGGCAGAAACATCAGCAAAAACATGTGGATGACGGCGTTCAAGCTTATCGCTAATCGCAGCACAAATATCATCAAAGTTGAAGCGTCCTTCTTCCTGCGCCATCTGGGCGTAAAACACCACCTGGAACAGCAGGTCGCCCAGCTCTCCGCGCAGGTCGTCAAAGTCTTCACGCGCAATCGCGTCCAGCACTTCATAGGTTTCTTCGAGGGTGTAAGGGGCAATAGTGGAGAATGTCTGCTCTTTGTCCCACGGACAGCCGTTTTCCGGGTCGCTCAGGCGCTGCATAATACCGAGCAGTCGGTCGATTTGATTCATTGGAATGTCCTGAAATTTCAATACAGTAGACCGGATAAGGCGATAGCCGACATCCGGCAACATAGCAATGCCTGATGGCAACGCTAACGCGTCTTATCAGGCCTACAAGGTTATCCGGCCTACAAAATAATTAATTACCGTGCAAGCGACGTGCGTCGATCACATCCGGTACCTGGTTCAGCTTGCCGAGCACGCGCCCGAGCACCTGCAGGTTATAAATTTCGATGGTCATATCGATGGTGGCCAGCTGTTGTTTTGTATCACTTCGGCTAGCTACTCCCAGCACGTTCACCTTCTCGTTGGCGAGAATCGTGGTGATATCACGTAACAAACCGCTGCGATCGTTGGCCTGGACGCGAACCACCAGCGAATACCCTGCCGAGTAGCTTTCGCCCCAGACTGCATCAACAATACGTTCCGGTGCATGGGAGCGCAGCTCAGCCAGCTGTTCACAATCCGCCCGGTGCACGGAAATACCGCGTCCCTGGGTAATAAATCCGACAATCTCATCGCCCGGAATCGGCTGGCAGCAGCGGGCGATGTGGTGCATCAGGTTACCTACCCCTTCCACCACCACACGACCGTCGTCTTTACGACGACTCTGCGGTGCCTGCGTTTTCTGCTGAAGCTGTTTCAGCGCGGCGGCATCCTGTTCGGCAGCACTGGGCTTATTAAACTGTGCCTGCAGGAAGTTCACCATTTGGTTGAGGCGGATGTCTCCCCCACCAATCGCCGCCAGCAACTCGTCCAGCTCATTGAAGCTGTAGCGCGGCAGCAGGTGTTTTTCCGCCTCTTTCAGGCTGATACCTAAATGCGCCAGCTCATCGTCGAGGATCTGGCGACCAGCAAGGATGTTTTTGTCGCGGTCCTGTTTACGGAACCAGGCGTGGATCTTCGAACGCCCACGACTGGTGGTTACGTAGCCAAGGTTAGGATTCAGCCAGTCGCGGCTTGGGTTTGGCTGTTTCTGGGTGATAATTTCAATTTGATCGCCCATCTGCAGCTGGTAGGTAAACGGTACGATGCGCCCACCAATTTTCGCGCCAATGCATCGATGCCCCACATCGCTATGAATGTGGTAAGCAAAATCGAGCGGCGTGGAGCCCGCAGGTAAGTCTACAACGTCGCCTTTTGGCGTAAAGACGTACACGCGGTCATCAAAGACCTGGCTACGGACTTCATCCAGCATTTCACCGGAATCCGCCATCTCTTCCTGCCAGGCAATCAGCTTACGCAGCCACGCAATGCGATCTTCATGACCAGAACGCGCCGCGCCTGAAGCGGTGCCCTCTTTGTACTTCCAGTGCGCCGCGACGCCCAGTTCGGCATCTTCGTGCATCTGTTTGGTACGGATCTGAATTTCGATGGTTTTCCCGCCCGGCCCCAGTACAACCGTATGGATTGACTGGTAGCCATTGGGTTTCGGATTAGCAACGTAATCATCGAACTCATCCGGCAGATGGCGATAGTGAGTATGTACTATCCCGAGTGCGGCATAGCAGTCCTGTAAACGCTCTGCCACGATACGCACTGCGCGTACATCGAACAGTTCATCGAAGGCCAACTGCTTTTTCTGCATTTTGCGCCAGATGCTGTAGATATGCTTCGGACGTCCATACACTTCGGCTTTGACGCCTTCCGTTTTCATCTCTGAGCGCAAATGACCGACGAACTCATCAATGTAATGTTCCCTGTCGATACGACGTTCATGCAGCAGCTTGGCTATGCGTTTGTATTCAGCCGGGTGCAGATAACGGAAGCAATAATCTTCCAGCTCCCATTTTAATTGCCCGATTCCCAAACGGTTGGCCAGCGGTGCATAGATATTGGTGCACTCTTTTGCCGCCAGAACGCGTTCATCTTCCGGCGCATCTTTCACTTCACGCAGATGGGCAATCCGCTCTGCCAGCTTGATGACCACACAGCGGAAGTCATCCACCATTGCCAGCAGCATGCGACGGACGTTATCGACCTGCTCGGAAGAAACTGAATCGGTATGCGTGGCTTTAAGCTGGCGTATTGCCGCCATATCACGCACACCGTGGATAAGATGAACAATGGATTTGCCCACGCTCTCGCGCAGGATGTCTTCACTGACCACGTTGGCATCAGCCAGAGGGAACAGCATTGCGGCACGCAGCGTGTCGATATCCATGCTCAACATAGAGAGAATTTCTACCATCTCCACGCCACGCCACAGCAGCAGATCCGCATCCGGATGCCCCTGTGTCTGCTGGAGGCAGTACGCCCAGGTTTCGGCTAAGCGTTCACACGACTGCTGGCTGGAGATCCCCAGACTCGCGATCCATTTCTTTGGATCAAACTCACCAGCTTTATTTATATGTGCACTTCTTACCGCAACCATTGTCCTCTCCTTAAGGGGCCAGGCCTGTCGAAGTCGACAAGCCCTACCCATTGTCTTTCATGCTGCATTACAACCCGAAATCCAATGGGTACAAAATTCATTACAAACGCTCAAACAGGACCATTGATTCCAGGTGTCCAGTGTGCGGAAACATATCGAGCATCGCCAGTCGCCGTATGGCGTATCCAGCGTTGAGCAAAGCATCGCTGTCACGAGCCAGCGTTGCTGGGTTACAGGATACATAAACAACGCGTATAGGTTCTAATTTTATAATATGTTGCATCACACCTGCAGCCCCCGCACGCGCAGGATCGAGCAATACTTTGTCAAATCCGTTTTTCGCCCACGGCTGTCGGGTAACATCTTCCTCAAGGTTTTCATGAAAGAATGTCACATTGTGTAATCCGTTATTCAGCGCGTTTTCTCGGCCTTTTTCCACCAACGCAGGAACACCTTCCACGCCAACCACGCTTGCTGCCCGAGTTGCCAGCGGTAGGGTAAAATTTCCCATTCCACAGAACAGATCGAGTACACGATCTTCAGGTTGCACATCCAGCCATTCCAGCGCACGGGCGACCATTTGTTGGTTTACCCCTTCATTGACCTGAATAAAATCGCGCGGGCTGAAGGTTAACCGTAGTCCATTTGAATCATACCAGGGCGATTCTTCTGATATTGATTCCAGTATCTCGCTTTGCGGGGCCAGAAACAAAGACAGCCCCTGAGAATGCGAAAAGCATTCCAGTTTTTCTTTATCCGCAGCACTCAATGGCGCCGTGTGGCGCAAAATCATCAGGGTTCCGCTTCCCGCCTGCACCAGTTCGACATGGCCAAGATGGCGTAACCCTTGCAGACTTTCCAGACACGCTCTGAGATGGGGCAATAACGCCTCAAGCTGGGGCACCAAAATAGGGCATTGTTTGACATCGATAATGTCGCTGGAACCGGATTTGCGAAACCCCATCTGCAATTTTTGTTCTTTTGGCCGATAGTTCAGACTCAAACGTGCGCGACGACGATAGCCCCACGGGGCATCAGCTATAACATCCGACACCTCACATTTCATTAAACGCGACAACGCTGCGCTTTTGCTACGCTGCTGCAATGAGATGCTGGCATGCTGCTGCTGGCAACCGCCGCACACGCCAAAATGCGGGCAACGTGGCACTTCACGCTGTGGGCTGTCGTTTAAACGTCGTTTTACTTGCGCGCGGGCAAACTGTTTTTTATCTTCGGTAATCACCACCTCGGCGCTTTCCTGGGGTAGCAATTCCGGTATAAACAACGCCTTTCCGTTATGGCGAGCGACGCCCTGACCAAAAGGATCGAGGTCATTGACGGTAACGGTTATGATCTGACGCGTCGTCACGCGTCGTTTTGCAGAGTAGAATTGCGCCATCGACGAGATATTTCTCTATTTAACAGTGTGACCCTAATTGTCCCATAACGGAACTCCATGACCAACTACAGCCTGCGCGCACGCATGATGATTCTGATCCTGGCCCCGACCGTCCTGATAGGTTTGTTGCTCAGTATCTTTTTTGTTGTGCATCGCTATAACGACTTGCAGCGTCAACTGGAAGATGCTGGTGCCAGCATCATTGAACCACTCGCGGTCTCCAGCGAATATGGCATGAACCTGCAAAACAGGGAATCCATCGGCCAGCTTATCAGCGTGCTGCATCGTCGCCATTCCGATATCGTGCGGGCAATTTCTGTTTATGACGAAAATAACCGACTTTTCGTCACCTCTAATTTTCATCTCGATCCGTCTGAAATGCAGTTGGCGACAGGTTCACCGTTTCCCCGGAAGCTGAGCGTCACCCGGCACGGGGATATCATGATCCTGCGAACCCCTATTATATCGGAAAGCTATTCACCGGATGAATCCGCCGTAAGCGACGCCAAAAACACCAAAAATATGCTGGGGTATGTGGCGCTTGAGCTGGACCTTAAGTCCGTACGATTGCAGCAGTACAAAGAGATCTTTATCTCCAGCGTAATGATGCTGTTTTGTATTGGTATTGCGTTAATTTTCGGCTGGCGTCTAATGCGCGACGTGACCGGCCCGATTCGCAATATGGTGAATACCGTTGACCGAATACGTAGAGGACAGCTCGACAGCCGCGTGGAAGGTTTCATGCTGGGCGAGCTGGATATGCTCAAAAATGGTATCAACTCGATGGCGATGTCTCTCGCTGCTTACCATGAAGAGATGCAGCACAACATCGATCAGGCCACCTCTGACCTGCGCGAAACGCTGGAGCAGATGGAAATCCAGAACGTCGAGCTGGATCTGGCGAAGAAACGCGCCCAGGAAGCGGCGCGTATTAAGTCTGAGTTTCTGGCAAACATGTCCCACGAGCTGCGAACACCGCTGAATGGCGTGATTGGCTTCACCCGTCTGACGCTAAAAACCGAGCTCAACACCACACAGCGCGATCACCTGAATACCATTGAACGCTCGGCTAACAATCTGCTGGCCATCATCAATGATGTACTCGACTTCTCCAAACTTGAGGCGGGCAAGCTGATTCTGGAAAGCATTCCATTCCCGCTGCGCAGCACGCTGGATGACGTCGTTACGCTGTTAGCGCATTCATCCCATGATAAAGGGCTTGAGCTGACGCTGAATATTAAGAATGACGTACCGGACAACGTCATCGGTGACCCGCTGCGTTTACAGCAGGTGATCACCAATCTGGTCGGCAACGCCATCAAATTTACCGAAGGCGGCAACATCGACATTCTGGTCGAGAAGCGAGCCCTTAGTAACACGAAAGTGCAAATTGAAGTACAAATCCGCGATACCGGGATCGGTATTCCTGAGCGCGATCAATCCCGCCTGTTCCAGGCTTTCCGTCAGGCGGATGCCAGTATTTCCCGGCGTCATGGCGGAACCGGGCTAGGTCTGGTCATTACGCAAAAACTGGTCAACGAAATGGGTGGGGATATCTCCTTCCACAGCCAACCTAATCGGGGTTCCACGTTCTGGTTCCATATCAGCCTCGATCTCAACCCTAACGTGCTTATTGATCGTTCGACAACCCGATGCCTTGCCGGTAAACGACTGGCCTACGTCGAACCTAACGCCACCGCCGCGCAATGCACGTTAGATATCTTGAGTGAAACACCGCTGGAGGTGATTTACAGCCCTTCGTTCTCCGGGTTGCCAGCGGAGCACTACGACATTCTGCTGCTCGGCATTCCGGTCACTTTGCGCGAACCACTCACCATGCAGCATGAGCGGCTGGCAAGCGCAGCAGCGATGACCGACTTCCTGTTGCTAGCCTTGCCTTGTCATGCACAAATTAACGCTGAGAAATTGAAACAGGGCGGCGCGGCGGCGTGTCTGTTGAAACCTCTCACCTCAACCCGCTTACTGCCTGCGCTGACAGAGTATTGTCAGCTAAACCACAGCGCGGATCCGCTGCTGTTAGACGAGAGCAAAATCGCAATGACCGTCATGGCGGTAGACGACAACCCGGCGAACCTCAAGCTGATTGGCGCATTGCTGGAAGATAAGGTCCAGCACGTCGTGCTTTGCGACAGCGGGCATCAGGCGGTGGATCGCGCCAGACAAATGCCGTTTGACCTGATCCTGATGGATATTCAGATGCCAGACATGGACGGTATTCGCGCCTGCGAACTAATCCACCAGCTTCCTCATCAACAGCAGACACCGGTCATTGCGGTCACCGCACACGCCATGGCCGGGCAGAAAGAGAAGCTGCTCAGCGCCGGGATGAACGATTACCTGGCGAAGCCTATCGAGGAAGATAAGCTGCATAATCTGCTGTTACGTTACAAACCGGGCGCAAGCACATCGCTGCGGGCACTCACCGCAGAACCTCTTGAGCCGGTCGTCAATCCGAACACGACGCTCGACTGGCAACTGGCATTAAGGCAAGCCGCGGGTAAGAACGATTTGGCGCGGGATATGCTGCAAATGCTGATCGATTTTCTGCCTGAGGTGCGTAACAAAATCGAAGAGCAACTGGTCGGAGAGAACCCCGAAGGGCTGGTGGATATGATTCACAAGCTGCACGGTAGTTGCGGTTATAGTGGTGTCCCCCGCATGAAAAACCTGTGTCAGCTCATTGAACAACAGCTACGCAGTGGAACCAAAGAAGAAGAGCTGGAACCTGAATTTTTAGAGCTTCTGGATGAAATGGACAACGTTGCGCGCGAAGCGAAACGGATATTGGGGTGATATTCGCCGGATGCGGCGTAAACGCCTTATCCGGCCTACAGGTTTCGCTGCTTACCGTAGAGCCGATAAGCGTCGTGCATCGGGCAGTAAACGCCTTATCCGGTCTACAGGTTTCGCTGTTTACCGTAGGCCCGATAAGCGTCGAGCATCGGGCAGTAAACGCCTTATCCAGCCTACAGGCTTCGCTGTTTGCCGTAGGCCCGATAAGCGTCGCGCATCGGGCAGTAAACGCCTTATCCGGCCTACAGGTTTCACTGTTTACCGTAGAGCCGATAAGCGTCGTGCATCGGGCAGTAAACGCCTTATCCAGCCTACAGGCTTCGCTGTTTACCGTAGGCCCGATAAGCGTCGCGCATCGGGCACATCGCCAAATCCGGCGTAAACGCCTTATACGACCTACAACTCAGCGTAATTGCTGCCCTGCTTTAAGCGTTGCGGCTACGTTTCGCGCCGTCATTCGTACGTTGTCGCTCGCGTTCTTCAGCGCCTCATCCAGGGTACAAATGGAGTAGATGACGCTGAAAACCGCATCCAGCCCATGCTCGTGTACGACCCCCACATCGGCCGTCAGGCTACCTGCGATACCGATAACCGGCTTGTTGTAACGCTTTGCGACCTTCGCCACGCCAACCGGAACCTTACCGTGAATGGTCTGACTATCAATGCGCCCTTCACCTGTGACCACTAAATCCGCATCCGCAACGCAGGCATCAAGGTGTAACGCATCGGTCACTATCTCAATACCGCAGCGTAACTGTGCGCCGCAAAACGCATACAGCGCCGCCCCCATACCACCCGCCGCACCACCACCGGCCAGATCCAGCACGTTGACGTCCAGATCGCGGGCAATAAGTCGCGCATAGTGCGTGAGCGCCCGATCCAGACGGGTAATCATCTCCGGCGTCGCCCCTTTTTGCGGACCAAAAACCGCAGATGCGCCCTCTTTTCCAGTCAACGGGTTGGTCACATCGCAAGCCACTTCTATAAGGCACCCGGCAAGACGGCTGTCTAACTGAGAAATATCAATTCGGGACAGAGATTCTAGACCGATTCCGCCTTGCGCAATTTCGTTATTTTGCGCATCCAGCAGTTTTGCTCCCAGCGCTTGCACCATCCCGGCACCGCCATCATTGGTGGCGCTACCGCCAATCCCAATGATGATATGCTCAACGCCAGCGTCCAGCGCATGACGGATTAACTCCCCGGTTCCCCAGGATGTCGTTTTCAGCGGATCGCGTAAACCCACAGGAACCTGTTCCAGTCCGCTGGCGGCCGCCATTTCGATAAACGCCGAGCGCTCATCACCAGATAAACCATAAAATGCCTGAATTGTGTTGCCCAAAGGGCCGGTAACATCAACATGCACAAGGTGACCTTGCGTTGCGGCAACCATCGCTTCGACCGTACCTTCACCGCCATCTGCAACCGGGATCTTCACGTAATCCGCATCGGGCCAGATCTCACGAAACCCCAGCTCTATAGCCGTTGCCACCTCAAGCGCACTCAAACTTTCCTTATAGGAATCGGGTGCGATTACTATTTTCATAAAGCATCCTTACGCATGTTGATTATGTTAAGCATACACCAGGAGCAAAACCGCTCACTCTATAGGAGCGGTCCTGGATCACTTAGCGAACCATGCACGGACGCTTATTATCAAACGTCCAGTTCGGGATAAGATACTGCATACCCATCGCATCATCACGCGCCCCCAGTCCATGTTGCTGGTACAGCTCATGCGCTTTCATGACCTGATCCATATCCAGCTCCACGCCCAGACCCGGTTTTGCCGGAACCTGCACCATGCCGCCTTTGATTTCAAACGGCTCTTTGGTCAAACGCTGGTTGCCTTCCTGCCAGATCCAGTGGGTGTCGATAGCGGTTATTTTACCCGGAGCAGCCGCCGCGACATGCGTAAACATCGCCAGCGAAATATCAAAGTGATTGTTAGAGTGCGATCCCCAGGTCAGCCCGAACTCATGGCACATCTGCGCCACACGGACAGAACCCTGCATGGTCCAGAAGTGCGGGTCCGCCAGTGGGATATCCACAGACTGCAACGACAGCGTATGCCCCATCTGACGCCAGTCGGTGGCGATCATGTTGGTGGCGGTCGGCAGACCGGTGGCGCGGCGGAACTCCGCCATCACTTCACGACCAGAGAAGCCCTGCTCGGCACCGCACGGATCTTCCGCATAGGCCAGAGAACCCTTCAGATATTTGCCGATCTTAATCGCTTCATTTAGCGACCACGCGCCGTTCGGATCCAGCGTGACGCGGGCCTGCGGAAAGCGTTTCGCTAGCGCGACAATAGATTCCGCTTCTTCTTCCCCGGCCAGTACGCCGCCTTTCAGTTTAAAGTCGTTGAAACCATACTTCTCATACGCGGCTTCCGCCAGGCGCACTACCGCATCCGGGGTCATCGCTTCTTCATGACGCAGACGATACCAGTCGCATTTATCATCCGGCTGACTCTGGTACGGCAGCGGCGTTGCCTTACGGTTACCCACGAAGAACAGGTAACCCAACATTTCAACTTCGCTACGCTGCTGGCCATCCCCCAGCAAAGAGGCGACGTTTACGCCCAAATGCTGACCTAACAGATCCAACATGGCCGCTTCGATCCCAGTAACCACATGAATAGTGGTACGTAAATCGAAGGTCTGCAAACCGCGACCGCCCGCATCACGATCGGCAAAAGTATTGCGTACTGCATTCAGCACGTTTTTGTATTCACCTAACGTTTTACCTACCACCAACGGGATCGCATCTTCCAGAGTTTTGCGGATTTTTTCGCCGCCGGGAATTTCACCCACGCCGGTATGACCGGAGTTATCTTTAATAATCACAATATTGCGCGTGAAGAACGGAGCATGTGCGCCGCTCAGGTTCATCAACATGCTGTCATGACCCGCAACCGGAATAACCTGCATAGAGGTAACCAATGGGGTAGAAAATTGTGCGCTCATAATTAAGTCCTTATTCAAAATTAGTGGCGGCCGAAAACGGGACGTTTACGGTCAAAAGTCCATCCGGGGATCAGATACTGCATTGGGCCTGCGTCATTACGCGCGCCACCGGGCAGCGCCTTATAGGCTTCATGTGCTTTCTGTACCTGATCCCAGTCCAGTTCCACGCCCAGACCGGGCGCATCGGGTACCGCAATTTTTCCGTTTTTAATCTCCAGCGGATTTTTGGTCAGGCGGCAATCGCCCTCCTGCCAGATCCAGTGGGTATCAATAGCCGTTGGATTACCCGGTGCAGCCGCACCAACGTGGGTGAACATCGCCAGGGAAATATCAAAATGATTGTTAGAATGGCAGCCCCAGGTCAGGCCCCAGTCGTCGCATAACTGTGCCACGCGTACCGCGCCAGAAAGGGTCCAGAAGTGCGGATCGGCCAGCGGAATATCTACTGAATTCAGCATCACCGCATGGCCCATTTCACGCCAGTTGGTAGCTATCATGTTCGTTGCTACCGGCAGACCGGTTGCACGGCGGAACTCGGCCATCACTTCACGGCCAGAAAAACCCTGTTCAGCGCCGCATGGATCTTCGGCGTAGGTCAGAACATCGTTCAGCCCTTTACACAGGGAGATGGCTTCATCCAGCAGCCAGGCACCGTTGGGATCAACCGTAATACGCGCATCCGGGAAGCATTTTTTCAGCGCACGAGCGGTGTCGATTTCCTGCTCACCAGGCAGTACACCACCTTTGAGTTTGAAATCTTTAAAGCCGTAGCGATCCTGCGAAGCCTGAGCCAGACGCACCACAGCCTCACTGTTCATCGCTTGCTGATGACGCAGGTGATACCACTCATGGTTTCCCGGCGCACTTTCCAGATACGGTAAATCGGTCTTTGTGCGATCGCCCACGTAGAACAGATAACCGAGTACGGTGACCGCATCGCGCTGCTTGCCCGGCCCTAACAGTTCACAAACCGGCACGTTGAGCGCCTTGCCCAGCAGGTCGAGCAATGCGGCTTCCAGCGCCGCTACCGCATTGACCCGTAGTTCAAAGGTCCAGGCGCCTTTGCCAAAGGTGTCAAAATCAGCGGCCTGGTTGCCCTTATGCACCTGCTGCACCACCTTATTCAGGCGCGCCACTTCCTGGCCCAGCACCTGCGGAATCGCATCCACCAGCGTCTGATAAATCACTTCACCACCAGGCGCTTCACCGACACCGGTGTTTCCGGCATTATCGGTGAGCACCACGATATTACGAGTAAAGTATGCGTTATGCGCGCCGCCAATATTGAGCAGCATGCTGTCATGACCGGCCACCGGGATGACCTTCATATCGGTAATAACGGGACTCGATTGTGTTGTCATCATCATTGTCCTGCGACAGGTTTCAGTTCGATACGTTTAATATCGCCCACCAGCACCAGATAGCTCACCACCGCAATCAGCGCATGTACCCCGACGTAAATCAACGCGCCGTTAAACGAGCCGGTAGTCCCAACGATGTAGCCGATAGCAATTGGCGTGACGATGCCGGAGATGTTGCCAAACATGTTGAACAAACCGCCGCTCAGACCGCTGATCTCTTTAGGTGCGGTATCAGCCATCACCGCCCATCCCAGCGCGCCGATGCCTTTGCCGAAGAAGGCCAGCGCCATAAAGCCAATGATCATCCACTCGACGTTGACGTAGTTACAGAACACCATCACCATCGATAGCAGCATCCCCATGACGATTGGCGTTTTACGGGCGATATTCAGCGAACCGGTACGGCGCATCAGCCAGTCGGAAATAATGCCGCCGAGCACGCCGCCGGCGAATCCGCAAATGGCCGGAACCGAAGCAACAAAGCCAGCTTTCAAAATCGACATACCGCGAGCCTGCACCAGATAAACCGGGAACCAGGTGATAAAGAAGTAGGTCAGCGCGTTAATGCAGTACTGGCCGATGTAAATCCCGATCATCATCCGTGAACCCAGCAGCTGTTTGATTTGCCCCCACTTCACGCTAAACGGCACTTTGGTTTTGGCTGCCGCCTGATCCATGTTGATCAGCGCCCCACCTTCGGCAATGTAATCCAGCTCTTTTTGGTTTACGCCTGGATGCTGGTTAGGTTCATGAATCACCTTCAGCCAGACGAAACTGATAATGATCCCGAGGCCGCCCATAAAAAAGAACACATGCGACCAGCCCACTTCGTGGGTCAGCCAACCCATGATTGGCGCGAATATAACGGTGGCAAAGTATTGCGCAGAGTTAAAGATAGCGACCGCCGTGCCCCTTTCCTGTGCCGGGAACCACGCCGCCACAATACGACTGTTGCCGGGGAAAGAGGGCGCTTCAGCTAAACCAACGAGGAAGCGCAAAGTAAACAGCGCAACGATAATGCCGAAACCACTGAAGATATCGACAAAACCCTGCAACAGGGTAAACATGGACCAAATAAAGATGGACCAGAAATAAACGCGTTTTGAACCAAAGCGGTCGAGCAACCAGCCGCCGGGGATCTGGCCGATAACATAGGCCCATGAGAAAGCGGAGAATACATACCCCATCCCTACGGCATCCAGACCAATGTCTTTGGCCATCTCCGAACCGGCAATGGATAAGGTGGCGCGATCGCCGTAGTTGAAGGATGTGACGATAAACAGCATCACCACTATCCAGTAGCGAGCGTTAGTGCGTTTTTCCGCGCTGCTCGCCGCCTGACTTAATGAACTCATTGTTGCACTCCTGAATCCTGGCTTTCGCCAGTTCATTCTGTACAGCACCTGTAGGGTGATCAGAATGAGAGGTTAGTGTGTGGCAGTGTTGGTACAGCTCAGGGCCGTTTTATTCTGACTCGCTGCCATTCCGGGAACTGACGGGAAAAGTATATGAAGGAGTGCCACTTGCCCTCACCGTGCATGAACACAACATTAGGGAGACAGTGAGAAGTTGTTTGGGGCATAAGCCCAAAGTAGTGGAAGTTAGTTCACGTAATTGGGGTTTTATTGCCGGGTGGCGGCTTCGCCTGGCCCGGCTTGCGGTTCAAATGGGGGTTGCATGCCCGTACGAGCGAGGGAGTTATTTAAGCAAGGTTCCCCAGTTTTCTACCCAGGGATTGGATTCGCTTTCCGGTTCAGGATGCTCGCTGGCATCAATCAGCAGCATTTCCCCTACGCGGTGGGCGCTTTGTTCCTGCAACAAGGCATCGAACTGTTTGCCGCCATTGCAGAAATTAACGTAGCTACTGTCGCCCAGCCCAATTACCCCGTAATGCAGATTTGGCTGGAAACCGAGATTATCTTTGATCCCTTGAAACAGCGGCACGATGCTATCCGGCAGATCGCCCTGCCCGGTCGTGGAAGTCACCACCAGTACATATTTATCCTGATATGCCTGCCAGTCGCTAAGCTCCGGATCTTCGAACACCGTGGCTTTATGACCCTGCGCCGTCAAAATAGCTTCGGCCTCTTCGGCAACCAGCAGCGCGTTTCCGTACATCGTGCCGACAAAAATTCCAATTTCCGCCATAACCGTAATCTCCTGGGACTTAAGAATCTATCTGCTCATCCTGACCTGACAGCCCGTTGAACTCAACCCTTTCATTCTCAGGGAGAAGTCCACGCCAGCCAAATTGTGACAACGCCTGCATCCAGACGTCATCCAGCCCGGCGCGAATAACCAGCGGTTCGCCGGTGAAAGGATGGGTCAGCGCAAGCTGGCTGGCATGCAGCATCAATCTCTGGCAACCGAAATGCTCTGCGGCGCTGCGGTTTTGCCGCAAATCACCGTGCTTGCTGTCGCCGATAATCGGATGGCGCAAGTGCGCCAGATGGCGTCTGAGCTGGTGCTTGCGACCGGTTTTAGGGTCCAGTTCCACCAGCCCGTAACGGGTAGTCGGATAACGCCCGGTCGCTACCGGCATTTCTACCGTTGCCAGGCCACGATAATGGGTGACAGCAGGCTGCGGGCCTTTATCATCACGGGCAAACTTATCGGCAATCTTATCCAGCTCTTCGACCAGCGGGTAATCCAGCACGGCATCATCCATCAGCCAGCCACGCACAATCGCATGATAGCGTTTCTGAATTTGATGATGTTCAAACTGCTGGGACAGCAAACGCCCGGCTTCGCTGGACAGTCCCATCAGCAGCACGCCGGAGGTTGGTCTGTCGAGTCGATGGGCGGTAAATACGTGCTGACCAATTTGGTCGCGCACCGTTTGCATCACCACCACTTTCTCATCCCGGTCGAGCCAACTGCGGTGAACCAACCAGCCCGAAGGTTTATTGACGGCGACCAGCCATTCGTCCTGATAAAGAATTTCCAGCATCAGGCGTTATCACTTGTAAACAGCGCATCCAGCTCCTGCAATGCCGCCAGAAGAATGTCGCGTTGCGGGTGATCGGCTGCCAGCGCCATTTCGTAATACGGTGCGACGGCAAAAGCTTGCGGAAGCGGCTGCGCGTTATCAATCAACGTATGCATGCGGGGAATCAACACCCACTGCAGCCACTCGACCGGCTCCATGGTATCCATACAAAAAGGCTGCGTACTGGTAAACAGATGCTCTGCTGGCTCATCCATCCGCCAGTGATGATGTTCACGCAATAGCGCTTCAAGTGCGTGTAACTGCTGGCGCACACGGTCATGAGTCGTCATGAAATTAACCTCAATGATGAAAAATCTGGCGCGAAGAATAGCACTAGTGGAGGGAAATAAAAAAAGGGAGCACTGTAAAAACAGTGCTCCCGGTTCGTTTCGCAGCATTCCAGCTACTTTTAGTGCTCCCTGCTCATCCTTGACAACTTTTCCTGTGGTCTTGCGACCGTGTTCATCCTGAACTTTTGCATCCTGCTCACATCACCCCGATGTGAAAACTTCATCCTGAAGTATCCTGGCCATCCAGACCCGCCGAACATCCTGACCGGCTCTCATTCTCCATCCTGGAGGTGTCCTTTAACGCATCCAGCGTCTTCCTCTTTGCTTCGTCCTGAAGCCTGTCCTTGCAACACCGTCCTGGTGTGTCCTGGCGAAGAGCCATCATCCTGATGTTCTCTTCGTTGTGCGACTCCTTGTCGACAGATATAGAATCGCCTGTTTCGCTTTGTCTTACAAGATGCTTACAGGCTTACCCTTACGATTATTTTCGTATGAAAGTTGACAATAAAACACTAACCAATTGAATAATAATAAATTATTATTTTATCAATTCATTAAGTCTTTACTTATCACCTGGCAATGTCCTACAGGGTTTGTAAGAGATCTCTCACAAGATTCAGGGCAAACTGGATTACAGAACTGGCTTAAGTTGAGTGAGGAATTCCGCAAGTGAGGCCGCCAGCACCGTTCGTTTACGGGTTCCCAGCGTTTCTTTGCACACTTCACCGGACAGATTGCACACCGAAATGACGTCAAGCTCATTATCTTGTGTGGCAATAAAAAGCGTAGGTGATAGCTTGAGGCGCTTTTGCGTTACCAGATGACCAATCAGGTTTTCCTGAACGCGCCTGAAGTCATCTTCACTCCAGGTTTGCAGCAGCGTGAGCTTTTCATCCGCAAACTGCGCGTGCATATCACCAGCAAACTGGGTGGTGTAAAAAGCGTGAACGGCAGGTTGTACCACAATATCAAAGGCCCGTTCAACCGCATTGAGGTTATTTTCGCCGACAAAAGGTTGAGGCTGCCAAAATACCGCATCGTCTGTGGAAGAAATGATACACGGAGAAGGTACGCCATACAGCTCTTCGCTGAGCGGCCAACTGTTGTTTTTTTCATGCCATGCGTCGCAATAACGCGTCGTAAAGGCTATCAACGCCTGCGCTGTCAATTCGTCCACTGATTTCTCTCTTCACAAAAGCCAGGATACACTTGTCGCATAGTGTATCTGGTTTATGACGGTGAAACATGTCCTCTTATGAAAATCATCAGGCGCTTAACGGCCTGACACTCGGTAAATCAACGGATTACCGAGACAATTACGATGCAAGTCTGTTGCAGGGCGTTCCGCGCAGCCTGAATCGCGACCCGCTGGATTTAAAGGCCGATAACTTGCCTTTTCACGGTGCGGATATCTGGACGCTATATGAACTGTCGTGGCTGAATGCCAACGGCTTACCGCAGGTTGCGGTCGGTCATGTGGAGCTGGATTACACCAGCGTAAATCTGATTGAATCGAAAAGCTTTAAGCTGTACCTGAACAGTTTTAACCAGACGCGTTTTGATTCCTGGGACGCGGTACGCCAGACGCTGGAAAACGATCTGCGCGCCTGCGCTCAGGGCGATGTCAGCGTGGCGCTGTACCGCCTTGACGAACTGGAAGGGCAGCCGATAGCCCACTTTAATGGGACCTGTATCGACAATCAGGATATCGTTATCGACAACTATCAGTTCAGCACTGCGTATCTGGAAAATGCCGTGAGCGGTGAAAAGGCAGTCGAAGAGACGCTGGTCAGCCACCTGCTGAAATCCAACTGTCTGATTACCCATCAGCCTGACTGGGGCTCCATACAAATTCAGTATCGTGGACGGAAAATCGACAGAGAGAAGCTGCTGCGTTATCTGGTCTCCTTCCGCCACCATAATGAATTTCATGAGCAGTGCGTGGAACGTATTTTCAATGACATTCTGCGCTTCTGCCAGCCAGAGAAACTGAGCGTCTACGCACGCTACACGCGACGTGGCGGCCTGGACATTAACCCATGGCGCACCAACACCGATTTCACTCCGGCAACCGGTCGTCTGGTACGTCAGTAATCTTTTTTCTCAATTTTGCGTGCCGGATTCCGCGCGCAAGGTTGTGAAAGGTCATAAGCCAGGGCTATTGTAATCAATAGGGAATGACGTGTTGCGTCCCATAAGGAGTTTACTTGATTACACATATTAGCCCGCTTGGCTCAATGGACATGTTGTCGCAGCTGGAAGTCGATATGCTTAAACGCACGGCCAGCAGCGACCTGTATCAACTGTTTCGTAACTGTTCGCTTGCCGTTCTGAACTCCGGCAGTTTGACCGACAACAGTAAAGAACTGCTGTCCCGCTTTGAAAGTTTCGATATTAACGTACTGCGCCGCGAACGGGGCGTGAAGCTGGAACTGATCAACCCACCTGAAGATGCGTTTGTTGATGGACGCATTATTCGTGCGCTACAGGCTAACCTGTTTGCCGTACTGCGCGACATTCTGTTCGTCAATGGACAGATCCATAACGCCGGTCGTTTTCAGCATCTGGATCTCGAAAGCTCGGTACATATTACCAACCTCGTATTCTCGATCCTGCGTAATGCGCGGGCGCTACACGTTGGTGAAGCGCCGAACATGGTCGTCTGCTGGGGCGGTCACTCAATCAACGAAAATGAGTACCTGTATGCCCGTCGCGTCGGCACCCAACTGGGCCTGCGCGAACTGAACATCTGTACCGGCTGCGGTCCGGGGGCGATGGAAGCGCCAATGAAAGGCGCTGCGGTCGGTCACGCCCAGCAGCGATACAAAGACAGCCGCTTTATTGGCATGACCGAACCGTCAATCATCGCCGCTGAACCGCCTAACCCGCTGGTAAACGAACTGATCATCATGCCGGACATTGAAAAACGTCTGGAAGCGTTCGTGCGTATCGCCCACGGTATTATCATCTTCCCGGGTGGCGTAGGGACAGCAGAAGAGCTGCTGTATCTGCTGGGGATCCTGATGAATCCGGCCAACAAAGATCAGGTTCTACCGCTGATCCTGACCGGACCAAAAGAGAGTGCGGATTACTTCCGCGTGCTGGACGAATTTATCGTGCACACGCTAGGGGAAGATGCGCGTCGCCACTATCGCATTATCATTGACGATGCGGCGGAAGTTGCGCGTTTGATGAAAAAAGCGATGCCGCTGGTGAAAGAAAACCGTCGCGACACAGGAGATGCTTACAGCTTTAACTGGTCGATTCGTATCGCGCCCGATCTGCAGATGCCGTTCGAGCCGTCCCATGAAAACATGGCCAACCTGAAGCTGTACCCGGATCAACCCGTTGAAGTATTGGCCGCCGATTTACGGCGTGCATTCTCCGGTATTGTGGCGGGTAACGTGAAGGAAGTCGGGATCCGCGCTATTGAAGAGTTTGGCCCGTACAAAATCCACGGTGACCGCGAAATGATGCGCCGCATGGACGATCTCCTTCAGGGCTTTGTTGCACAACATCGTATGAAGTTACCGGGCACTGCGTATATCCCTTGCTACGAGATCTGCGCCTAACCTTCAACACCCGCTAGCAGCGCTATAGCGGTGGCAGTTTTGTCCATATCAAAGCCGGGTTTGGCGCACTTGCCTCCCGGCTTTTTTTAGTGATACCAGTCACATAGCCCCGACAATCATATAAATACCAGTGATGATTCATTAAAAACAGCGCGTCACGCAAACGATTACCTTGAAAAACCAACCGTGATTTATCTTAGAAAATTATTATTAGTCGCCGAAATCATCTAAAAACAACAGTTTTTACAGCTGAACACGCCTATCTTCGCGCCTTCGCTTTCATGAGATATGTCGTTAATGTTAGCCTTCGCGCCCGTAAATTCGCTTTGACTATTTTTTAACAGATTAATGGCCCAAATTTATCCACATAAAAGGTGGATTATTGCATTTGGGATCCCGATCACTGATACATTCATTACTAAAATGTATCTTTCCGCCCGAAAATTATTACGGCGAAAAATTATATAAAAATCGCTCAACGAATTTCGATTTACAGTCGGGTACTTTCTCATTGGATTGACCCCAAACCCGACTTTTTAAGCTTCCTCCAGGAGAAATAGATGGAAAACACTCAAACCAGCACTATCGTTACGGGCCAGACCCGCAGCGCATGGCGCAAAACAGACACCATGTGGATGCTGGGCCTTTACGGCACGGCGATTGGGGCGGGTGTATTGTTCCTGCCGATTAACGCAGGCGTAGGCGGTATGATCCCGCTGATCATCATGGCGATCCTTGCCTTCCCAATGACCTTCTTTGCACACCGCGGTCTGACTCGCTTTGTGCTGTCCGGTAAAAATCCGGGTGAAGACATCACCGAAGTTGTAGAAGAACACTTTGGTGTTGGTGCAGGTAAACTGATTACCCTGCTCTACTTCTTCGCTATCTACCCGATTCTGTTGGTTTACAGCGTAGCAATCACCAACACGGTTGAAAGCTTCCTGACCCACCAGCTGGCGATTACGCCGCCGCCGCGCGCAATCCTGTCACTGATCCTGATTGTCGGCATGATGACCATCGTGCGCTTCGGTGAGCAGATGATCGTTAAGGCGATGAGCATCCTGGTATTCCCGTTCGTTGCGGCTCTGATGCTGCTGGCGCTGTACCTGATCCCTCAGTGGAGCGGTGCGATTCTGGAAACCATGTCTTTTGACTCTGCGGCAACCACCGGCAACGGCCTGCTGTTGACCCTGTGGCTGGCAATTCCGGTAATGGTGTTCTCCTTCAACCACTCCCCGATCATCTCCTCCTTCGCCGTGGCGAAGCGTGAAGAGTACGGTGATGAAGCAGAGAAAAAATGCTCCAAGATTCTGGCATTCGCTCACATCATGATGGTACTGACCGTTATGTTCTTCGTCTTCAGCTGCGTGTTCAGCCTGACTCCGGCGGACCTGGCAGCAGCGAAAGAGCAGAACATCTCGATTCTGTCTTACCTGGCGAACCACTTTAACGCGCCGATTATTGCCTGGATGGCACCGATCATCGCGATTATCGCTATCACCAAATCCTTCCTGGGCCACTACCTGGGCGCACGTGAAGGCTTCAATGGTATGGTGATTAAGTCTCTGCGTGGCAAAGGCAAATCCATCGAAATCAACAAACTGAACAAAATCACTGCGCTGTTCATGCTGGTAACCACCTGGATTGTGGCGACGCTGAACCCAAGCATCCTCGGCATGATTGAGACCCTGGGTGGCCCAATCATCGCGATGATTCTGTTCCTGATGCCGATGTATGCCATTCAGAAAGTACCGGCAATGCGTAAGTACAGCGGCCATATCAGCAACGTCTTCGTTGTGATTATGGGCCTGATCGCTATCTCCGCTATTTTCTACTCTCTGTTCAGTTAATTCCCCTGCGCCGCTCCTCGGGGCGGCGCACCTCGATACACAATGGACGCCTCATGATTAGCGTATTCGATATTTTCAAAATCGGCATTGGCCCTTCCAGCTCCCACACTGTTGGCCCGATGAAAGCAGGCAAACAATTCACGGATGACCTGATTGCACGCGGAATTCTCACTGACGTAACCCGCGTAGTGGTTGATGTCTATGGCTCTTTATCTCTGACGGGGAAAGGTCACCATACCGACATCGCGATTATTATGGGCCTGGCGGGTAATCTGCCGGATACCGTAGACATTGATGCCATTCCGTCCTTTATCCAGGATGTGAATACTCATGGGCGTTTGCTGCTGGCAGACGGTCAACATGAGGTCGAGTTCCCGGTCGACAAGTGCATGAATTTCCATGCGGACAATCTGTCCCTGCACGAAAACGGGATGCGCATTACCGCACTGGCGGGCGAAAAGGCCATTTACAGCCAGACTTACTATTCCATTGGCGGTGGGTTCATCGTTGATGAAGAACATTTTGGTTTACCGAACAACTCTCCGGTAAACGTGCCATATCCGTATAAATCCGCAGCTGATTTGCAACGTCATTGCCAGGAAACCGGCCTGTCGCTTTCCGGTCTGATGATGCAAAACGAACTGGCGCTGCACAGCAAAGAAGAGCTGGAACAGCACTTTGCTAACGTCTGGGAAGTGATGCGTAGCGGGATTGAACGCGGCATCACCACCGAAGGTGTATTGCCGGGCAAACTGCGCGTTCCGCGTCGTGCTGCTGCGCTACGTCGTATGTTGGTCAGCAGCGACAAAACCACCACTGACCCGATGGCGGTTGTTGACTGGATCAACATGTTCGCGCTGGCCGTGAACGAAGAAAACGCAGCCGGTGGACGCGTGGTGACTGCACCAACCAACGGTGCATGCGGGATTGTTCCTGCCGTACTGGCGTATTACGACAAGTTTATCCGTGAAGTGAACGCTAACTCGCTGGCACGCTACATGCTGGTCGCGAGCGCCATTGGTTCACTGTACAAGATGAACGCCTCTATCTCTGGTGCCGAAGTCGGCTGTCAGGGTGAAGTTGGCGTCGCCTGCTCCATGGCAGCGGCTGGTCTGGCTGAACTGCTGGGTGGTAGCCCAATGCAGGTGTGCATCGCGGCAGAAATCGGTATGGAACACAACCTGGGTCTGACCTGCGATCCGGTTGCCGGCCAGGTTCAGGTACCGTGCATTGAGCGTAATGCCATTGCTTCGGTTAAAGCGGTGAACGCTGCACGTATGGCGCTGCGCCGTACCAGTGAACCACGCGTGTGCCTCGATAAAGTTATCGAGACCATGTACGAAACCGGTAAAGACATGAACGCCAAATACCGCGAAACCTCTCGTGGTGGTCTGGCGATGAAGATTGTCACCTGCGATTAATTCTCAGCACATTTTTGTATCTGTAGGCCGGATAAGGCGCTCGCCGCATCCGGCTTTTATTGCCTGATGGCGCTTCGCTTATCAGGCTTACGGATAGCGCTCTTTCGCAATGCTCGTCTCCACTCGTCGTGAATGTTACCCTACAGACTAATTTGTTAGGGAGAACACCGTGGCCGTCCACCTACTCATTGTTGATGCACTGAATCTCATCCGCCGTATTCACGCCGTACAGGGCTCCCCTTGCGTGGAGGCATGCCAGCACGCGCTCGCTCAGCTGATTGTGCACAGTCAGCCCACGCACGCCGTGGCGGTATTTGATGACGAAGCGCGTAACAGCGGCTGGCGTCACCAACGGTTACCTGACTACAAAGCCGGTCGCCCGCCGATGCCTGACGATTTACACCAGGAAATGCCCGCCTTACGCGCCGCTTTTGAACAGCGCGGCGTCTGCTGCTGGGTATCCAGCGGGAATGAAGCCGATGATTTAGCCGCCACTCTGGCGGTGAAAGTTAGCCAGGCGGGACACCAGGCGACTATCGTCTCAACCGATAAAGGCTACTGTCAGCTACTCTCCCCGACGCTGCGTATTCGTGATTATTTCCAGAAACGCTGGCTGGATGCGCCGTTTATCGAGAAAGAGTTTGGCGTACTACCGCAACAGCTGCCAGATTACTGGGGACTGGCCGGGATCAGCAGTTCTAAAATACCGGGGGTTGCCGGTATTGGTCCTAAAAGTGCCACACAACTGCTGGCACAGTTTCCAACGCTGGAAGCGCTGTATGAACATCTGGATGACGTACCGGAGAAATGGCGTAAGAAACTCGAAGAACATCGGGAGATGGCGTTTTTGTGCCGCGATATCGCGCGGCTGCAAACAGACTTACATATCGACGGAAACCTACAACAGCTACGGCTGGCGCGGTAGCCTTATTTCCTGATGGCGCTGCGCTTATCCGGCCTACTTATTGTACAACCCTGTAGGCCAGATAAACGCCAGGTGATTACCAGGCGGTATGGTACAGCTCAACGATATCCCCAAGGCTCGCTTCACGCGGGTTTCCCCCGGTACAAACATCGTCAAATGCGGCTTGCGCCAGCGCAGGAATATCCTCTTTACGGACGCCAACATCGCGGAGATGCAGTGGGATACCTACATCGCGATTAAGGGCGAAGACGGCATCCACAGCCGCTTTGCGTGCCTCTGTCAGCGTCAGTCCTTCAACCTTAACCCCCATTACCCGGGCGATATCGCGGAATTTTTCCCCGGTGAATTCGGCGTTATAGTGCATCACGTGCGGCAGCAAAATGGCATTCGCGACGCCGTGCGGCGTGTTGTAGAACGCGCCTAACGGGTGTGCCATGCCATGCACTAATCCCAGACCTACGTTGGAGAAACCCATCCCGGCAACGTACTGGCCCAGAGCCATCGCTTCCCCCGCCTGGCTGTCGCCCGCAACGGAACCGCGTAATGACCCGGCAATAATTTCGATGGCTTTAATGTGCAGCGCATCGGTAAGCGCCCACGCAGCCTGCGTGATGTAGCCTTCAATGGCATGAGTCAGTGCATCTACGCCAGTAGCCGCTTTTAATGCGGCAGGCATGCCGTCCATCATGTCAGCATCAATGAACGCCACCTGCGGGATGTCATGTGGATCGACACAAACAAACTTACGCCGATTCTCTTCGTCAGTGATCACGTAGTTAATGGTCACTTCCGCCGCCGTTCCCGCAGTGGTTGGGATAGCCATAACTGGCACGCTCGGGAAGCGTGTCGGCGATAACCCTTCAAGGCTGCGTACATCCGCAAACTCCGGGTTATTGTTAATAATGCCAATCGCTTTACAGGTATCCTGCGGGGAGCCGCCGCCAATGGCGACCAGATAGTCTGCGCCGCTTTGCTGAAAGACACTCAATCCTTCCTGAACTACCGCAATGGTTGGATTAGGAATAACGCCTGAATAGATTTCCCATGCCAGACCTGCAGCATCCATTCGGGAAGTCACCTTCTCAACAATGCCGCACTGCACCAGATTTTTATCAGTCACAATCAATGCTTTGCGATAACCACGACGAATAACTTCATCGGTTAATGCGCCAACAGCTCCCCGGCCAAACCATGCCGTTTCGTTCAGAATCATTCTGTTCGCCATCGT
The DNA here is from genome assembly GCF_030332375.1 of Citrobacter sp. Cpo148. Taxonomy (NCBI): domain Bacteria; kingdom Pseudomonadati; phylum Pseudomonadota; class Gammaproteobacteria; order Enterobacterales; family Enterobacteriaceae; genus Citrobacter; species Citrobacter sp. Cpo148. Next base: position 82,816 of record NZ_JAOWHY010000048.1, on the reverse strand, counting down.
TTTATCTCCTATTCCTCAATACGCAATCCATATGTTTTGAATTTTTCCAGCACAATAGCGATAGCCTCATCGTCCAGTACCGGAACCGGATCGGTAATCGCCAGCGTGCTGAGATAAAGCTGCGCCAGCACTTCCACTTCATGCGCTAACCACAGGGCTTTTTCCAGATTTTCCTCGCAGGCGATCAGCCCATGATGCTGCAACAGCGTTGCTTTTCGGTTTTTCAGCGCTACCGCAACGTGCTCGGAAAGCTCACGCGTACCAAACGTCGCATATGGCGCACAGGGAATTGAGTTACCGCCAGCCGCCGCAATCATGTAATGGATTGCCGGGATTGGCCGATTGAGAATAGAAACAGCAGTACAATGCACGGCATGATTATGGACCACCGCCTGAGCATCGGGACGCGTCTGATAAGCGGCCATATGGAACCGCCACTCGCTGGAAGGTAATTTCCCTTCTTCGTGCTGCCCCTCAGCGTTGATGTACACTATGTGGGATTCGGTGAGTTTGTCATACGGAATACCCGTCGGGGTAATTAACATCCCGTCCTGGTAACGCACACTTACATTACCCGCAGTCCCCTGATTCAACCCCAGACGGGTCATTTCCAGGCAGGTATTGATAATCTGCCGTGCCAGCGTATTTCGTTCCATTACTTACCTCTCTCAGTGAGTCAAAATGCGACAACAGAACATTGCTAATACCTCGACGCTCTGTTGATTTAAGCGGGTATTTGCTAACTATCATCATGCTGAATAAAGAGAAGGGAATTTTTAGCACTGGATTTTGTGATGTTCATCAACTAATAACGCTGAATAAAAACATGCAGGCATAATATTACAATTCCAAAATGTCCGTTCTTAATAAAACCATTGTAAAACGGTCATTTGCGAATAAATTGTTACCATTGCCCGTTTTCCACTTAACTAATTAATTCGGGCATTATCCCTGTGGCTTTTTAATTTATTTTTCTCAAACGGTCATTGTTTTAAAGAAATTAAAGTGATGATAATCACATAAACCCACACCCTGAGCATAAATGTGACCACCATCATATTAATGGCCGGTTTTTATTTGAAAATGAATTCATGAGTTCATTCATGAAGGCCAATTTTATCTGGCAGGTTACCGGAACTCACCTGGATTAGCAGGTTGGTAAAAATCACCAACCGTACTCTTAAGCTGTTGAACATGCTTATGAACTGATGAGGATGCTATGGGAAACACATCAATACAAACACAAAGTTTTCATGCGGTAGAGCGGGGGCAGACAAAAAATTATGTCATTCCCTTCGCGTTACTCTGTTCACTGTTTTTTCTTTGGGCGGTTGCCAATAATCTTAATGACATTTTATTACCACAATTTCAGCAAGCTTTTACATTAACAAACTTTCAGGCTGGTCTGATTCAATCTGCTTTTTATTTTGGTTATTTCGTCATTCCAATCCCAGCCGGGATCCTGATGAAAAAACTTAGTTATAAAGCAGGCATTATTACCGGATTATTTTTATATGCCATCGGTGCAGCATTATTCTGGCCAGCGGCTGAGGTAATGAATTACACCTTATTCCTGATTGGCCTATTTATTATTGCGGCGGGCTTAGGTTGTCTGGAAACGGCTGCCAACCCCTTTGTAACCGTACTGGGCCCGGAAAGCGGCGGTCATTTCCGATTAAATCTCGCGCAAACTTTTAACTCATTTGGTGCCATTATTGCGGTTGTTTTTGGGCAAAGTCTTATTTTGTCTAATGTGCCACATCAATCTCAAGACGTACTCGATAAGATGGCGCCAGAACAGCTAAGCGCCTACAAGCACAGCCTGGTGTTATCGGTTCAAACCCCTTATATGATCATCGTCGCGGTCGTTTTGCTGGTCGCCCTGCTGATCATGTTTACCAAGTTTCCGACCCTGCAAAGTGACGATCACAGTGACAACGCTCAGAGTTCATTCTCCGCGTCCCTTTCCCGCCTGGTGCGCATTCGTCACTGGCGTTGGGCGGTACTGGCGCAGTTCTGCTACGTCGGTGCACAAACTGCCTGCTGGAGCTACCTGATTCGCTACGCAATCGAAGAGATCCCAGGCATGACGCCAGGTTTCGCCGCCAACTACCTGACCGGCACCATGGTGTGCTTCTTTATCGGTCGTTTCTCCGGCACCTGGCTTATCAGTCGCTTTGCGCCGCATAAAGTGCTGGCCGCATATGCCCTGCTTGCCATGATTCTGTGCCTGATTTCCGCCTTCACCGGTGGCCAGATCGGCCTGCTGGCCCTGACGTTGTGCAGCGCATTTATGTCGATTCAGTACCCAACCATTTTTTCTCTGGGGATCAAAAATCTGGGACAAGACACCAAATACGGCTCGTCTTTTATCGTCATGACCATCATTGGCGGCGGCATTGTGACCCCGGTGATGGGCTTTGTCAGCGATGCCGCTGGCAATATCCCGACCGCTGAACTGGTCCCGGTGCTTTGCTTCGCCATCATCTTTATTTTTGCCCGCTTCCGTTCACAAACGGCAGCCAACTGAATATTTATCCGAATAACGTGAGGAATCTGTGATGAAAAAAATCAGCTTACCAAAAATTGGTATTCGCCCGGTTATTGACGGACGTCGTATGGGTGTACGTGAGTCGCTCGAAGAGCAAACCATGAATATGGCTAAAGCTACCGCAGCGCTTATCACTGAAAAACTTCGTCATGCCTGCGGCGCACAAATTGAATGTGTGATTGCCGATACCTGTATCGCCGGCATGGCGGAATCCGCAGCCTGTGAAGAAAAATTCAGCAGCCAGAATGTTGGCGTGACGATTACCGTTACCCCATGTTGGTGCTACGGCAGTGAAACCATCGACATGGATCCGATGCGCCCGAAAGCGATCTGGGGCTTCAACGGCACGGAACGTCCGGGGGCGGTTTACCTGGCCGCCGCACTGGCAGCTCACAGCCAAAAAGGCCTTCCTGCCTTCTCCATCTATGGTCATGACGTACAGGATGCAGACGACACATCTATCCCTGCCGATGTTGAAGAAAAACTGCTGCGCTTTGCCCGTGCCGGCTTAGCGGTCGCCAGTATGAAAGGGAAAAGCTACCTGTCTGTCGGTGGTGTATCAATGGGCATCGCCGGTTCTATCGTCGACCATAACTTCTTTGAATCCTGGCTGGGTATGAAGGTGCAGGCGGTTGATATGACCGAGCTGCGTCGTCGCATTGACCAGAAAATCTATGATGAAACCGAGCTGGAAATGGCGCTGGCGTGGGCGGACAAAAACTTCCGCTACGGCGAAGATCAGAACGCGCAGCAATATAAGCGTAACGCAGAACAAAGCCGCGCAGTGCTGAAAGAAAGCCTGCTGATGGCCATGTGCATTCGCGACATGATGCAGGGTAACAAAAAGCTGGCAGACAAAGGTCTGGTCGAAGAATCCCTGGGCTATAACGCGATCGCCGCAGGCTTCCAGGGCCAGCGTCACTGGACCGATCAATACCCAAATGGCGATACCGCCGAAGCGTTGCTCAACAGCTCCTTTGACTGGAATGGCGTTCGTGAACCGTTCGTTGTCGCAACCGAAAACGACAGCCTGAACGGCGTGGCGATGCTGTTCGGCCATCAACTCACCGGCACGGCCCAGGTCTTTGCCGATGTGCGTACCTACTGGTCGCCAGAGGCGGTTGAACGCGTCACGGGTAAACCGCTGACCGGTCTTGCTGAGCACGGCATTATTCACTTGATTAACTCCGGTTCTGCGGCACTGGACGGTTCCTGCAAACAGCGCGACAGCGAAGGTAAACCGACCATGAAACCACACTGGGAAATCTCGCAGAAAGAGGCGGATGAATGCCTGGCGGCAACCGAATGGTGCCCGGCTATTCACGAATACTTCCGCGGGGGCGGTTACTCATCTCGCTTCCTGACTGAAGGCGGTGTGCCGTTCACCATGAGCCGTATCAACATCATCAAAGGGTTGGGGCCGGTGCTACAAATCGCGGAAGGCTGGAGCGTGGAGTTGCCGAAAGATATGCACGACCAGCTTGATGCGCGTACCAACTCCACATGGCCAACCACCTGGTTTGCTCCGCGCTTAACCGGCAAGGGCCCGTTCAGCGACGTCTATTCCGTCATGGCTAACTGGGGCGCTAACCACGGGGTGCTGACGATTGGTCACGTAGGTGCGGACTTTATCACTCTGGCTGCCATGCTGCGTATCCCGGTGTGCATGCACAACGTGGAAGACGAGAAAATTTATCGTCCTTCCTCCTGGGCCGCCCACGGTATGGATACGGAAGGTCAGGATTACCGCGCTTGTCAGAACTACGGCCCGCTGTATAAGCGTTAAACATCGAGCGATTGCCTGATGGCGGCGCGGCCTACGAAGCACACGGTTTTGTAGGCCGGATAAGGCGAAGCCGCCATCCGGCAATAGGTAATCTCCCAGGAGCAATTATGAAACAAGAGGTTATTCTGGTTCTCGACTGTGGCGCGACCAACGTACGGGCCATTGCCGTTGACCGACAGGGAAAGATTGTCGCCCGCGCAGCGACCCCGAACGCCAGTGACATCGCCGCAGAAAACAGTGCCTGGCACCAATGGTCGCTGGAGGCCATTCTGCAGCGCTTTGCCGACTGCTGTCAGCGGCTTTCCTCACAATTGGCCGCCTGCCAAATTCGCGGGATCGCCGTCACCACCTTCGGCGTGGATGGCGCGCTGGTGGATAAGAACGGCAAACAACTGTACCCGGTGATCAGCTGGAAATGCCTACGTACCGCAGCGGTAATGGAGAATATCCATCGCTACATGTCACCGCAGCAACTGCAGGAAATCTCCGGCGTTGGGGCGTTTAGCTTCAATACGCTGTACAAACTGGTGTGGCTGAAAGAGAACCACCCGCAATTACTGGAACAGGCGCACGCCTGGCTGTTTATCTCGTCGCTTATCAACCAACGTTTAACCGGCGAGTTCACAACTGACATCACCATGGCGGGAACCAGCCAGATGCTGGATATCCAGCAACGTGATTTCAGCCAGGACATTTTGCAGGCAACAGGCATACCGCGTCGCCTGTTTCCGCGCCTGGTTGAAGCAGGCGAACAAATTGGGGTACTGCAACGCGAGGCCGCCAGCCAGCTCGGACTTCCAGAGGGTATTCCAGTCATCTCTGCCGGACACGACACACAGTTTGCGCTATTTGGCGCAGGAGCCCAACAGGATGAACCGGTACTCTCTTCCGGCACATGGGAAATTCTGATGGTACGCAGTGCGCAGGTAAATACCTCCCTGCTCAGTCATTATGCGGGCTCCACCTGTGAGCTGGATAGTCAGGCTGGGCTTAACAATCCCGGTATGCAGTGGCTGGCCTCCGGTGTGCTTGAATGGGTTCGTAAGCTGTTATGGACCGCGGACACGCCCTGGCAAACGTTGATTGATGAAGCTCGGGATATTCCCGCTGGTGCCGAAGGGGTGAAGATGCACTGCGACCTGCTGGCCTGTCAGAATGCGGGCTGGCAAGGGGTTACCCTCAATACTACCCGTGGGCACTTTTATCGCGCCGCGCTGGAAGGACTGACAGAACAGCTGCAGCGGAATCTGCAAACGCTGGAAAAAATCGGCCATTTCCAGGCCTCTGAACTGCTATTAGTTGGCGGGGGCAGCCGCAACATCTTGTGGAACCAAATCAAAGCGAACGTTCTCGGGATCCCTGTCAAAGTGCTGGATGATGCCGAAACCACCGTGGCAGGCGCCGCAATGTTTGCCTGGTCAGGCATCGGGGAATTTACCTCCCCGGAGCAGGCGCGCGAACAGGTGCGCTATCAGTACCGTTACTTCTATCCGCAAACCGAATCCGAACTCACAGGAGTCGAGTAACATGCTTAAAACGATATCTCCCTTAATTTCCCCCGACTTACTGAAAGTGCTGGCCGAAATGGGACACGGCGATGAGATTATCTTTTCCGATGCCCACTTCCCGGCCAACAGCATGGGGCCACAGGTCATCCGCGCTGACGGTCTGCTGGTCAGCGATCTGCTGCAGGCGCTTATTCCGCTATTTGAACTGGACAGCTACGCCCCACCGCTGGTGATGATGGCTGCGGTTGAAGGTGACACTCTCGATCCTGACGTTGAGACTCGCTATCGTCAGGCGCTTTCATTGCAGACCCCCTGCCCGGACATCACGCGTATTGACCGCTATGCCTTTTACGAACGAGCACAAAAGGCGTTTGCGATCGTTATCACAGGAGAGCGGGCAAAGTACGGGAATATTCTTTTAAAAAAAGGGGTAACGCCGTAATCTCTGGTCAGAATGCCCGTCAGGTACGGGCATTCATCATAAGATGAGGATCAGAACATGAAAGCGGCGCGCCAGCAGGCAATCGTAGATCTGCTTACTAACCACAAAAGCCTGACAACCGAAGCCCTGGCTTTGCAGCTTAACGTCAGCAAAGAGACCATCCGCCGCGATCTCAGCGAGTTACAGACCCAGGGAAAAGTGTTACGCAACCACGGTCGGGCCAAAGTTATTCACCGGGAAAATCAGGACAGCGGTGACCCATTTCATATTCGACTCAAAAGCCACTATGCACACAAAGCGGATATCGCCCGTGAAGCGTTGGCATGGATCGAAGAAGGTATGGTGATTGCCTTAGACGCCAGCTCTACCTGCTGGTATCTTGCGCGACAGTTACCGGACATCAACATTCACGTTTTTACCAACAGCCAGCCCATCTGCCAGGAATTGGCTAAACGTGAACACATTCAGCTTATCAGCTCCGGCGGTCGCCTTGAGCGCAAATACGGTTGCTACGTTAATCCCTCGCTTATCTCGCAGCTAAAACCACTCGAGATTGACCTGTTTATTTTTTCCTGTGAAGGGATCGACAGCGACGGCGCGCTCTGGGACTCAAATGCAACCAACGCAGACTTCAAATCCATTCTGCTTAAGCGTGCATCGCAGTCTTTATTACTGATCGATAAAAGTAAATTTAATCGTTCGGGAGAGGCCAGAATTGGGCATCTGGATGATGTGACGCATATTGTTTCAGATACACAGCTGATTGAAGCAATCCAGGCCGAATAGGGCAATTATGCCGCCATCCGGCCTGGGTTGTAGCCTTATCGCTCGTCGCGACGACCGCCAACGGCAGCCCACAGACGACGTACGTGAACGGTTACTTCTTCACGGTCATGATACAGCTGACGCGCCTGAATCTGGGCATTTACACCATGTTCATCAAGCTGGGCCTGAATGTAAGCCAGGTTCTGTGATACCTCTTCGTAGCGTTTTTTCATCGGCAGCTTGAGGTTGAAGATCGTCTCACGACACCAGCCGTTGACCAGCCATTGCGCCATCAGCGCGGCAACCTTCGCCGGCTTCTCCACCATGTCACAGACCATCCACGAAATGTTGTTGCGATTCGGACGGTACTTAAATCCGTCTTCACGTAGCCAGGTGACCTGCCCGGTATCCATCAGGCTTTGCGCCATCGGACCGTTATCCACGGAGTAAACCCACATATTGCGTTTAACCAGCTGATAGGTCCATCCGCCCGGGCAGGCGCCTAAATCCACCGCATACATTCCGTTCGCCAGACGCTCATCCCATTCATCGGCAGGGATAAACACGTGCAGCGCTTCTTCCAGCTTGAGCGTTGAACGGCTCGGCGCATCGGCTGGAAACTTCAGACGCGGAATCCCCATGTAAAACGGTGAGTTATTGTCAGGCCAGGAATAGCCGGTATAACAACAGCCAGGGGCGATAAAGAAGACGTGAACCACCGGACGCTTTGGCGTTTCATACTTTGCCAGTACGCCCGCTTCGCGCAGCGCTGCACGCAACGGTACAGTAAATTTACGGCAAAATTTAACCAGCTCTTTGCTTTCATTGGTGTCGGCAACTTCTACTCGTAGATCGCCACCCTTTTCCACCACGCCCTGCAACATGCCAACGATCGGTGTAATACGATCTTCCGGCGGTAAGTATTGCAGCAGCTCGCCCACCACAAACATTTGACGAGCAAAAATCAGCGAACTAAACGGCAGTTCTTTCACTAACTTTTCAGCATCGTCCTGCTGATAGCATTCGAAGATGACGTAACCCGCATTGTCTTTCACGCGGGCAAAACCGAAGATTTCCCGGCGTCCTGCTTTATCCGTAATTTCTGCGGCGCACTCTTTTTCAAAACCTGGGCGACACAACAATACAACCTTATTCATGGCTAACGCCCTTACGTTTCAATCGAATAGCGCCCACTAACATCAGCGCCCAGCCTACGAGGAAGCTGAAGCCGCCGACAGGGGTAACAAACGCCCACAGGCGTAAATGAGAGAGCGCGAGACAATACAGGCTGCCGCTAAACAGCACTGTACCTAATGCCAGAAACACGCTACTCCAGTAAAACCAAATACTAATGCGCCGTTGCATGGCGACGGCCAGGCCAAAGATAGCCAGCGTATGAAACGCCTGATACTCAAGGCCGGTCTGAATCCACCCCATTTCAACAACACCGAGGGTTTTGCTCAGAACATGTGCCCCAAAGGCGCCCAACGCCACAAAGATAAAGCCACTTACGGCGGCAAAAATCAGCATAAAACGGCTGGTCATTTGAATACCCTACGTAAATTATTGTTCATAACGAAAGCGGAATTTTTCTTGTTCCGTGGCCGCTTTCGCCAGAATCCACTGACGGAAGGCGGCTATTTTACCCAGTTCTGCCTGACTGTCATGACAAACCAGATAAAATGCGTTTTTGCTGACCAGAACATCGTTAAACGGACAGACCAGACGTCCGGCTTCAATTTCGGACTGCGCCATGACGTTGTTAGCCAGCGCGATCCCCTGTCCATGGATTGCAGCCTGTAGCACCATGGCGCTATGGCTGAAGATAGGTCCCTGCTGTACGTTGATATGATTCAGGCCAAGCTGGCGCGTATAGGCTTGCCAGTCTCGTCGCGACGCATCATGCAATAAAGTGTGTTTTGCCAGGTCGTCCGGTGTCTTTAGCGGTTTATCACCGGTAAGCAACAGCGGAGAGCAGACCGGCAATAAATATTCTGCGTACAATTTTTCAACGCGCAGACCCGGCCAGTTGCCGCGTCCGTAGAAAATCGCCACATCAACATCATCAGCCAGTTTGTCTTCCTGACGGTCCACCGCCTGGATCCTGACATCGATTCCCGGATAAGCTGAGTTAAAGCTAGAGAGTCTGGGCACCAGCCATTGGATCGCAAAACTGGGCAATAAACTAACGGTAAGCGCACCTTTTGCACTGCGTGCCTGAAGTTTACGCGTCGCGTCGGTTAATTGCGAAAAAATCTCTTTAATGTCGAGAAAGTAGCTTTGACCTTCTTCCGTTAACAGCAAAGATCGATTGCGTCGACGAAACAGTTTTAGCCCCAAAAAATCCTCAAGTGACTTGATTTGGTGACTTACTGCGGCCTGCGTCACAAAAAGCTCTTCTGCTGCGCGAGTAAAGCTTAAATGACGCGCTGCAGCATCAAAAACACGTAACGCATTTAAGGGTGGTAATCGTTTTGACATGACTTTTAGGCTTTGATGTTAAATGAATTTAACAATTAGCTAACAGGCTGTAACCTATTAGTTTTTTTTATCTGAGCCATTATAAATTGTCCGTTGAGGTTCTACCAGCAAATACCTATAGTGGCGGCACTTCCTGAAGCCGGAACGAAAAGTTTTATCGGAATGCGTGTTCTGGTGGGCTTTTGGCTTACGGTTGTGATGTTGTGTTGTTGTGTTTGCAATTGGTCTGCGATTCAGACCATGGTAGCAAAGCTACCCTTTTTCACTTCCTGTACATTTACCCTGTCTGTCCATAGTGATTAATGTAGCACCGCCAAATTGCGGTGCTTTTTTTTGTCCACATTTCGTCGATGGCCGACCGGCTATTATTGCTCCAGTTCTACCATCTCTTTCACGTCAGTGCGGTTAATCTGCTGTTTGTTGCCGTTAGCGTCTTTATACGAAATCATCCCCGTCTCATTATCGGTCTGTGGTTTACCATCAGCTACGATTGATCGACCATCATTGGTGTGCATAACGTAATTCGAACCAGAACAGGCGCTCAGGGCAAAAGTCAGCATACAGGCAGAAATAATGGCGGCAGTCTTTTTCATCTTCTTCTCCTTAAAGCGATTTATGCTATTAAAAACATACTCCGTAACAGGCAAAATTGTTCGCCTAACGCTATTTAGCATAAGACACTGAACGGGCTTTGCCAGGATATCCAGAGTATTCCGATGGTTAGCACAACCCTTGTATCAATGCCCTTTTTGCGCCACGATCGGTTTACTGAACTGAGGAATACCATGAACGCTTTTAACCCCGCGCAGTTTCGCGCACAATTTCCCGCACTCAACGATGCTGGCGTCTATCTCGACAGCGCTGCTACGGCACTGAAGCCACAGGCAGTCATTGAGGCTACCCATCAGTTTTATAGCCTGAGTGCCGGGAACGTCCATCGCAGCCAGTTTGCTGAAGCCCAGCGCCTGACCGCACGCTATGAAGCCGCGCGGGAAAAAGTCGCACACCTGATTAATGCGTCGGATGACAAAACCATCGTCTGGACCCGCGGCACAACGGAAGCGATCAACATGGTTGCCCAAAGCTATGCGCGTCCACGCCTTCAACCGGGTGATGAGATTATCGTTAGCGCAGCGGAACATCACGCCAACCTCGTTCCCTGGCTGATGGTCGCGGAGCAAACGGGGGCTAAGGTTGTCAAACTCCCACTCACCCCCCATTTATTGCCAGACGTTGAGCGCCTCACGCAGCTCATCACCCCGCGCAGCCGCATTCTGGCGCTCGGGCAAATGTCGAACGTCACCGGTGGCTGCCCGGATCTGGCCCGCGCCATTACGCTCGCCCATGCGGCTGGCATGGTGGTGATGGTTGATGGTGCCCAGGGGATTGTGCATTACCCTGCCGATGTACAGCAGTTAGATATTGATTTCTATGCGTTTTCAGGCCACAAGCTATATGGCCCCACCGGTATTGGCGTGCTGTACGGTAAGCCGGAACTGCTGGAAGCCATGTCTCCCTGGCTTGGGGGCGGTAAGATGATTAGCGAAGTCAGTTTTGACGGTTTCACCACTCAGCCCGCACCATGGAAGCTGGAAGCCGGTACGCCTAACGTTGCAGGCGTTATCGGGCTAAGCGCGGCGCTCGAATGGCTGGCGGACGTCGACGTTGCGCAGGCCGAAAACTGGAGCCGGGGTCTGGCGACGCTGGCAGAAGATGCCCTGGCGAAACGCCCTGGCTTTCGTTCCTTCCGCTGCCAGGACTCCAGTCTGTTAGCCTTTGATTTCGCGGGTGTTCATCACAGCGATATGGTCACTCTGCTGGCCGAATATGGCATTGCGCTGCGCGCGGGGCAACACTGCGCACAGCCGCTGCTGGCGGAACTTGGCGTATCCGGAACACTACGCGCCTCATTTGCCCCTTATAATACCCAAAGCGATGTGGATGCGTTGGTCGCAGCCGTCGACCGCGCGCTGGAAATATTGGTGGATTAATGACAAGCCCTCAGTTCGCCGGACACCCGTTTGGCACAACCGTAACCGAAGAGACGTTACGCAATACCTTTATCCCACTTACTCAGTGGGAAGATAAATATCGCCAGCTGATTCTGCTGGGTAAGCAGTTGCCGGCGCTCCCGGATGCGCTAAAGGCGCAGGCCAAAGAAATTGCGGGCTGCGAAAACCGCGTCTGGCTGGGGCATACTTTTAATGAGAATGGTACTCTGCATTTCTTCGGCGACAGCGAAGGTCGAATAGTACGTGGACTGTTGGCGGTATTACTCACCGCGGTCGAAGGTAAAACGGCAGCCGAGTTACTGGCGCGTTCTCCGATGACGTTATTTGACGAACTGGGTTTACGCGCTCAGCTCAGCGCCTCGCGTAGCCAGGGACTACATGCTCTGAACGAGGCGATTCTCGAGGCGGCCCAGAAAGCTGGATGACGACGCTGATACGTCTTATCCGGCCTACAACACTGCACGAACTGTAGGTCGGATAAGCGTAGCGACATCCGACACAATCAGGCCTGACGCGCGGCCTTCGCCATCATCTTCTTCAGCGCATGGGAGACAGCAACAAAGCCAAAGGTGGCTGTCACCATGGTGGCCGCGCCAAACCCGGACGCGCAATCCATACGCTTCGGCCCTTCCGCCGTCGCTTTCATCGCACATACCGAGCCATCCGCCTGCGGGTAAACCAGCGCTTCGGTCGAGAACACGCAGTCCACGCCCAGCTTGCCTTTACTGTTTTTCACCACGCCAAAATCGCTTTTCAGCCGCTCACGTAGCTTGGCCGCCAGCGGATCCTGGATGGTTTTTGCCAAATCAACGACCTGAATCTGGGTAGGATCGATCTGTCCGCCCGCACCACCGGTGGTCACCAGCGGAATTTTGTTACGCCGACAGTACGCGATCAGTGCCGCTTTTGGGCGCACGCTATCAATCGCATCGATGACGTACGAAAATCCCGCATTCATATATTCAGCAACGTTATCTGGCGTAACAAAATCATCGACCACGTTCACCCGGCACTCCGGGTTAATCTGTCGGATACGCTCCGCCATCACTTCAGCTTTTGCCAGACCGACGTTATCACGCAGCGCATGGATCTGGCGGTTTGTATTGGTGACGCACACATCATCCATATCGATGAGTGTGATAGCGCCAATACCGGTTCGCGCCAGCGCTTCCGCCGCCCATGACCCTACTCCACCAATCCCAACAACGCAAACGTGCGATTGGGCAAACAGCTGCAACGCATTTTCGCCATACAGACGTGCCGTACCGCCAAAACGTTGGCGCCAGGCATCGCTAATAACCACAGACATAGAACCTCAAATTCATTAATACCGAGCAGTCTGACTGCCTGATGTCGGCTACGCCTTATCAGGCCTACTCAATAATGTAGGCTTGATAAGCGAAGTGCCATCCGGCAATTAACCGCTGAACACGTTATCCGCACCCGGCGCTGTTTTTAGTACCCATACGCGACCGTAGTGATTATACCACCCGGCACGGTGTCCGGCGTCAGTGCCAATACCCTGATAGATGTCGAAGTGTTGCCCTTTAATAGCCCCACCCACATCTAACGCCACCATCAGGCGCAGTTCGTACTGGCCGGTAAACTTGCCGTTATTGTCCAGTAACGGGACTTCCGCCAGTAACGTTGTGCCCGCAGGAATGATACTACGGTCAGAAGCTACGGACGCGCGGCCAATCAGCGGCACCGCGCTGGCCCCTTTCACCGGAGCAAAAGATTGCGGTTTAAAGAAGACAAACGATGGGTTCTGCTCCAGCAGCTCACGCACTTCGGCTTCGCTGTGCGTTTCACCCCAGTGGCGAATAGCCTGCATCGACATATCTTCTTTTTTCACTTCGCCACGGTCGATAAGCACTTTACCGATACTGCGATAGGCGTGGCCGTTTTTCCCGGCATAGCTAAAGAAGTTGAGCGGGCTGCCATCGCCAAAATCGATGTAACCACTGCCCTGAACATCCATAATGAAGTTATCCATCAGGGAGTTGCTGTATGCCAGAATATAATTGTCGCTTAGCGCGCCCGCGTAGATCTCGGCACGAGAGGGTAAGCGCCCACGTTTTGGCGGCATGCGATAGATAGGATACTGAAACTCGCCCTGGCGCGTATGGCGCGCCTGGATAACCGGTGTGTAGTAACCTGTAAACTGGACGTTACCGTAGTTGTCCGCCCCTTCCATTTGCCAGGCATCAATACCAAACTGGCGCATACTGCGCGTATCACCGCCCGCACGTAACCATTGCTGGATAGCGTTGTAGACGTCGCTCTGGTTGCCGTACAAACGTGGCGAAGCGCTGCGAATTTGATTAACCTGCTCGGCGAAATCACCGGCATTGATTGGCGCGCCAACCGCATCAGGCTGGTTCACCAGTGAGAAAGGCTGGGTAAATTTCCCGTCTTTATACTGCTGCCCACGATCGGTGGGTTTTGAGGAACACGCGGCGAGCATCGCGACTACAGCTCCCGCCAGAAGATATTTTGCCCAACGTCCTTTCATTGTTCTCGTCTTATGTTGCCTGAATGCGAGACGAAGATAACAAACCCCCGAACCTAATGAAATGCGTATACATACCCGAACGCAAATTTTGAGCAAAAAATAATCCAGAATGCGTTGTTTTTGTTCATTTTCACCCTAAAAACGTGATCAAGGTGAAAAAAGGGTTGCATGAAAATGCGAGCAGAGTATAGTGCGCATCCACGGACGCGGGGTGGAGCAGCCTGGTAGCTCGTCGGGCTCATAACCCGAAGGTCGTCAGTTCAAATCTGGCCCCCGCAACCAATTAAAATTTGATGTAAGATTTTTGCAAAGTAGTTCGAATCACAGCAAGGCGGCGACGCAGTGAATCCTTAGGAACTTACTCCAGTAAGTAACTGAGGTGAACGAGGAAAGCCAACGCTGATGTGGTTTGAAATACGAAGCAAAAAGACGGACGCGGGGTGGAGCAGCCTGGTAGCTCGTCGGGCTCATAACCCGAAGGTCGTCAGTTCAAATCTGGCCCCCGCAACCAATCAAATTTGATAAAATATAAGCAGTACGGTGACGCGGGGTGGAGCAGCCTGGTAGCTCGTCGGGCTCATAACCCGAAGGTCGTCGGTTCAAATCCGGCCCCCGCAACCAACACATTAAACACCTTAACGGGTGTTTTTTTGTTTCTGTCGCCCATAAAAAAAGCGCTTTTCAGCGCTTTTTTGTTATCCCCTTCTCGCCAGCGTCGCCCCATCGGCAAAGTAGGCTTTAATCCCTGCCAGAATCGACTCTGCAACTTCCTGCTGGAAGGTCGCCGTTTTGAGTTTGCGCTCTTCCTCAACGTTACTGATAAATGCCGTTTCGACCAGAATGGACGGGATATCCGGCGCTTTTAGCACCGCAAACCCGGCCTGTTCAACCTGGTTCTTATGCAGATTGTTGATTTTGCCAAGCTTGTTCAATACCGCTTTACCAAACTTCAGGCTGTCGGCGATGGTCAGCGACTGCACCATGTCGAACATGGTGTGGTCGACGTAGCGGTCACCGCTCTTACTGACGCCACCAATGAGATCCGAGGCGTTCTGGGTCTGCGCCAGATATTTCGCGGCGGTACTGGTCGCACCTTTGGTCGAGAGCGCAAAAACCGAAGAACCGCTGGGTTGTCGACTGGTAAAGGCATCGGCGTGAATAGAGACAAACAGGTCAGCACGCTGCTTCTGCGCTTTCGCCACGCGGACTTTAAGCGGAATGAAGATATCTTCATTTCGTGTCATAAAGACCTTCATGTTGCCCTCTTTCTCTATGAGGGCTCGCAGGCGGCGGGCAATCTGCAGCACCACATCCTTTTCACGCGTCTTGTATTTCCCCACCGCACCGGAGTCTTCTCCGCCGTGGCCTGGATCGAGCATAATGACAATGGGACGATCGCGCCCCGCTTTACCCGGCTGCGGGCCACTTTGTGCAGGTGGCACCTGTTTATCCAGATCGCCCTTGTTGTAATCTTCCAGCAATGCCAGCAGCGGATCCTGAACGTCCTGGGCATTCGCGGGATAGAGATCCATAACCAGACGTTCTTTAAAGCCTGCCACCGGAGCCAGCGCAAAAAGTTGCGGCTTCACATTCTGTTTCAGCTCGAACACCATCCGCACGGTCTTTGGATCAAACTGGCCAACGCGCGCCGACTTAATATACGGATCGTCAGGACGAATCTGCGTCCCAATGCCTTTGAGCACCGAGTTCAAATTAACGTCTTCAATATCCACAACCACACGCTCAGGATTACTCAGGGCAAACTGTTTGTATTTCAGCAGACGGTTAGATTCTACCGTGACGCGAGTGTAGCTGGACGCAGGCCAGATACGTACGGCAACGACCTGACTCACGGCCGCCAGACCCACCTGGCTGACGCTCAAAAGCCACATAGCACCCGCACCTTTCAATAAACGGCGGCGACTGATTGCTGAATTGGATCCCGACATGCTTCTCCCGAGCAAAAGAAATCTTTTTTAGAGGTAATACGTAAAACGTCCGAATTGACCGGAAACTTTAGCGAATGACGCATAATCTGTCATCTATAAAAGGGTAAACATTCTTTTTATATTCACGGCATTACTGAGAAAAATCTTCGGCATGGGTAAAAATTACGCTTGCGCACAGCGCAAAAACAGAATAAAAATACACAAATTACGAATAATCATGCAATGAGGGTGTGCCGTGGTGAAGGAGCGTAGAACCGAACTGGTACAGGGATTCCGCCATTCTGTTCCCTATATCAATACCCATCGGGGAAAAACGTTTGTCATTATGCTGGGCGGCGAAGCCATCGAGCATGAAAACTTTTCCAGTATCGTCAATGACATTGGTCTTCTTCATAGCCTCGGCATCCGCCTGGTCGTGGTCTATGGCGCACGACCGCAGATTGATGCCAATCTTGCGGCGCATCATCATGAGCCGGTGTACCACAAAAATACGCGCGTTACCGACGCTAAAACGCTGGAGCTGGTCAAGCAGGCTGCGGGATTACTTCAGCTTGATATTACCGCCCGCCTGTCGATGAGCCTGAATAATACGCCATTGCAGGGTGCTCACATCAATGTGGTCAGCGGTAATTTTATTATCTCCCAGCCGCTGGGCGTTGATGACGGCGTAGATTACTGCCATAGCGGGCGTATTCGTCGTATTGATGAAGATGCCATTCACCGCCAGTTAGACAGCGGCGCAATTGTGCTGATGGGCCCGGTCGCCGTTTCCGTCACCGGTGAGAGCTTTAACCTGACGTCAGAAGAGGTCGCCACGCAGTTGGCTATCAAACTGAAGGCCGAGAAAATGATCGGCTTTTGCTCCTCTCAGGGTGTCACCAACGATGACGGCGATATTATTTCCGAGCTGTTTCCTAACGAAGCTCAGGCTCGCGTTGAGTTGCAGGAAGAGAAAGGCGATTACAGCTCCGGCACGGTGCGCTTCCTGCGTGGGGCAGTGAAGGCCTGTCGCAGTGGCGTACGCCGTTGCCATCTGATCAGCTATCAGGAAGATGGTGCATTGCTGCAGGAACTGTTCTCCCGCGACGGGATCGGTACGCAGATCGTAATGGAAAGCGCCGAGCAGATCCGTCGCGCTACCATTAACGATATCGGCGGGATTCTGGAGCTTATCCGCCCGCTGGAGCAGCAAGGTATTCTGGTGCGCCGCTCGCGCGAGCAGTTGGAAATGGAGATCGACAAATTCACGATTAT
The DNA here is from genome assembly GCF_030332375.1 of Citrobacter sp. Cpo148. Classification (NCBI taxonomy): domain Bacteria; kingdom Pseudomonadati; phylum Pseudomonadota; class Gammaproteobacteria; order Enterobacterales; family Enterobacteriaceae; genus Citrobacter; species Citrobacter sp. Cpo148. Next base: position 65,553 of record NZ_JAOWHY010000048.1, on the reverse strand, counting down.
TCAGCGTGATAACCTGACCATCGCCTGTGCCGCTCTGTACCCTTTCCCGGAAGAGAGAATTGGCGAAATGGCGTGTGTAGCAGTGCATCCGGACTACCGTAGCTCGTCACGCGGGGAAGTGTTGCTGGAACGAATCGCCGCGCAGGCCCGGCAAATGGGGTTGAGCAAGCTGTTTGTGTTAACCACACGCAGCATCCACTGGTTCCAGGAGCGCGGCTTCACGCCGGTGGATATCGACCTGCTGCCGGAAAGCAAGAAAGAGATGTACAACTATCAGCGGCGGTCAAAAGTGCTGATGGCGGATTTGGGGTAAGAGTCGTTGCCGGATGCGGCATAACAGCCTTATCCGGCCTACATCGCTGGCACATCTTTTTTAGGCCGGATGGCGCTGACGCTTATCCGGCCTACATCTACATCATGCCGTCATTAAATAATGCTGACAGTCCGCTGCGACGTTCGGTACGGGTGGCAATGGCGCGGCTCAATATCCGCTCATCGGCATACAGCGACAGGCGGCGACGCGCGCGGGTAACGGCGGTATAGACCAGCTCGCGGGTAACCACGGGTGAATGCTGGCTGGGTAAAATCAACGCCGCGTGATCAAACTCAGATCCCTGCGATTTGTGCACCGTCATCGCCCAGGTGGTTTCATGTTCAGGCAAGCGGCTGGGCTGCACCGATTTGATAGAACCATCCGGCAGCGCAAACCACACCCTCAGGCCCTGTCCACGGTCGAGGGCAACGCCGATATCACCGTTAAATAATCCCAGCGAACTGTCATTGCGCGCGATCATCACCGGCCTTCCCTCATACCAGCGGCTATGGGTCGAACGATGAATTTTACGTTGATGCGCCATCACCTGCTCAATGCGTTCATTCAAACCACTAACGCCAAACGGACCTTCCCGCAGGGCGCATAGCAGTTGATACTCATTGAAGGCCTGAATGACAGCCCCCGGCTCGGCACCCTCGTGCAGCAAATCCAGGTAGTGCCCGTATCCCGACAGCGCCTCATCCAGCATCGCGGCATAATCCTCGCTGCTGTGTAGCGTGCGTTTTTCGATGTCGCTAAATCCCTGCTGGAACACCGTTTTTATCGCAGTTTTGTCGCCGCGATTAATCGCCGCAGCCAACTGACCGATTCCGGAATCGCTGCCGAAACGGTAGCTTTTTTGCAGCAGGCACAGACTGTCGCGCAACGCTGCTGCCTGAATTCCCGAACCGGCGGGAATAGCGCTCCCGGTCAGGCGACTGAGCTGGCGGGCGCGTTCCGGGGTAAACCCGTCACCGACGAAAGCACAGATATCCCCCAGCACGGCCCCCGCTTCGACGGAAGCGAGCTGGTCGCGATCGCCCAGAAAAATTACCCGTCCGTGCGGCGGCAGCGCATCGATAAGGCGCGACATCATCGGCAAATCAATCATCGAGGCTTCATCCACCACCAGCACATCCAAATGCAACGGGTTTCCCGCATGATGACGCAGGCGCTGACTGCCAGGCTGAGCGCCTAATAATCGATGCAGCGTACTGGCGTCATCGGGGATGCGTTTCTTTTGCTCATCGGTTAGCGGTAGCTCTCGTAGCGCCGCTCCCAGTGAGGCGGTCAGGCGCGCAGCCGCTTTTCCCGTTGGCGCCGCCAGTCGAATACGACAGCGCTCACCGTCCGCCATTTGAATCAACGCCGCCAGCAGCCTTGCGACCGTTGTCGTTTTTCCCGTCCCCGGTCCGCCTGAGATCACCGATATCCGGCGGGTGAGCGCAACAGCAGCGGCTACTTTTTGCCAGTTAACCCCCTCCGATGGCGGAAACAGCGCCGCCAGCGTGTGGGTCAGCCGTTGTTCATCCACTTCAATGGCGTGGTTCACTTCACTGAAAAAGCGAGCCACCGTACGTTCGTTGTGCCACATCCGGTTCAGATACAAGCGATCGCCGTACAGCACCAGCGGCGTGGGTTGCTCGCCACGGCTTACCGCACTGGAAGCCAGCAGACATTCCGCCCAGTCTTCTGGCTCGCCCGTTTCAGCGAGCCAGGCGCTTAACAGAGGATGCGCGTCCTCGCTCAGAGATAACCGTGAAAGCGGTAAGCAGACGTGCCCTTCTCCCGCTTCACGACTGAGCAACGCCGCAGCCAGCGCAACGGCAGGGTTGTCATTTCCGGCAACCGCCAGCGCGAACTGAGCATCCAGAGGCCGGAGCTGTTTTTGCTCAACAGCCTCCAGAAATCGTTTCTGGATTGTCATAGCATCGTCTCCTGCACCGCACCGGCAAACATCTCGTCCATCAACGCAATCAACTCTCCGTCAGGTCGGGTCGCGTAAATTCCCTGCTGCGGATTTTCACTGTCAACGCCGCGCAGGAAGAGATAGATAACGCCGCCAAAATGGCGTTCATAATCGTAATCAGCAATGCGATGGCGTAAGTAGCGATGCAGCGCGAGGGTATAAAGTTGGTATTGAAGGTCGTAGCGATGCGCCTGCATGGCAGAGGCCATTGCCTGCTGCGTATAGGCGGAGCTGTCTTCACCCAGCCAGTTCGATTTGTAATCGAGCAGGTAATAACGCCCCTGGTGGCGAAATACCAGGTCAATAAAGCCTTTCAGCATGCCGCGAACCTGCATAAAGTCCAACGCAGGGCACCCCGCCGAGAGCGGATCGTATTGGCGAATTAACGCATCAAGCTGGTTGGCCATCAACGGCTGCGAAATCGGCAGATAAAACTCCATCTCCACCTGTTTTTCACGCGCGGATAGCTGGCTCAAACTCACGCCAGTCTCGTTGAGAGGCGCCTGCAAAATGGCGTCCAGCCATTCGGTCAAAATCGGCGTCCAGTGTGCGTCATAACCGCCCAACGCCAGTTGCTCCTCGACCCAATGCGGATCCACCGGTTGCGTAAAATCGAGGTCTTCAAACAGGTTATGCAAGAACGTACCCGGCGAAGCGCCGCGCGGGAACTGATGCGGTGTAAGTCCTGACTCTTCAATAACCTCGCCGACGCCTGTGGCATCGATATCCAGTCGTGGGATCAGATCCTGCGCGATACCCTGTCCACGCTGTTGCAGACCGGAATAACTGGTCACGCGCCAGCTATCGCCGGGCTTACGCTGCAGTATATTAGCACTCAGTTCGCTGCTAACGGCCTGCGCAACCTGCCAGGGTTCACCGTCAGGCTGCGCGGGAGTCTGGCAAGCAATATCGTTGCTACAAAGCGCTTCAATCGCGCTACGCAGACCCACGGCATCCATCGGCTCACCTTTTTGCAACAGGCGACCAAGTGCACTCTGATGCACATCGGTATCCCCTTTTTTATCGCCCCGACGTCGTACCAACGGCGCAACGCCAAGGCTGCAATGCCATACCGAACGGGTTAGCGCGACATACAGCAAACGCAGGTCTTCCGCCAGACGCTCTGCTTCGGCTAGCTCAACGCTCTCCTCAGCATCGCTGAGATCCAGCACGGCTTCAAAAGAGCTACGATCGTGGTAGAAAGCCTGATCCTGAACGCGGAAATTGGTAATAAACGGCAGCCAGACCAGCGGATACTCCAGCCCTTTCGATTTATGGATGGTGACGATTTTGACCAGATGCTTGTCGCTTTCCAGCCTGAGCTGCTGGCTGGACGCGTTGCTGTCGGGTTCAAGAATATGCTGGGACAACCAGCGCACCAGCGCATGCTCGCTTTCCAGCTGCGAGCCCGCTTCCTGCAACAGTTCGCTGATATGTAAAATGTCGGTCAGTCGACGTTCGCCTCCCGCCGTCGCCAGCAGGTTCTCTGCAATCTGGCGAGCCGTCATCAGCGCACGTAGCATCGGCATCACGCCGCGTTTATGCCAGATCTGACGATAGCCGTCGAATTCTTCGACCACCGCATCCCAGGCATTCTCGTCGGTATTTAACGCTTCAATATCCTGCGCATTCAGACCCATCATTGAGGTCGCCAGCGCGCTACGCAACGTGTTCTCACGTTCCGGCGTCATCACCGCCTGCAGCACCCATAGCAACTCCTGCGCTTCAAGTGTTTCAAATACGCTGTCACGGTTGGAGAGGTAGACAGAGGGAATGGCCAGTTGCGTCAATGCATCACGGACCAGCGCCGCCTCCTGGCGGCTACGCACCAGTACGCTGATGTCCGACGCGCGTACCGGGCTGGATGCTTTGCCACTGACCAGTTGCGCTGCGCCAGAATGCCCGGCCTTAAGCCAGTCGCGAATTTGTGTGGCGCACACCTGGGCCATGTAGCTCTGATAATCGCCTACGCCGCAACTTTCTCCTTCCATCAGCCACATACTCATAGCTGGCTGCGTTTCGCCGTGCAAAACAAACCGTAACGCCTGGTTTTTTTCTGCGGATTTTACCGGGCTGAAAGGGATTTCGCGGAACATAAAGGCGTCGTCCATCTGGCTGAAAAGCGTATTCACGCTATTGACCATGCCGGGGGCCGAACGCCAGTTGGTATCGAGCGTATAGTGTGCGCTGACTTCGCTGCGCGCCTTCATATAGGTGAAGATATCCGCGCCGCGAAACGCGTAAATTGCCTGTTTCGGATCACCAATTAGCAGCAGTGCGGTATCCGGCTGATGCTGCCAGATCCGACGAAAAATACGGTACTGCTGCGGATCGGTATCCTGGAATTCATCGATCATGGCGACCGGAAAACGAGTACGAATAGCCGTCGCCAGCGCATCGCCGCTTTCACTGCGCAACGCCGCATCCAGACGGCTGAGCATATCGTCAAAACCCAGCTCGCCGCGGCGACGTTTTTCCTCGGCAACTGCCGAGCGGATCTCCGCCAGCGCCCGGGTGATCACCAGATCGCGGAGAGTTAACGGTTCGCTAAGCAGTTCATCAATAGCGACAAACAGCGGGTGCTGAGGGGTTATCCCGCCCGCTTTGGTTCGCTCTTCCAGAAAACGCTGTGAGAATTTCTCCAGCGCGTCAGGAAGCTGGTAACTTTGTGTTTCTTCCTGCGCCCACGCGCTGATCTTTTCGATCCACTTGCCCTGATTACCGCGATTAAATTTACGCCGGTCAATTCCGGAGGCTTCCATCAGGCCATCCAGCTCATCAACAGAATCACGCCATTGCTGCTTGATCTGGTTAATGCGTGCGAGAATTTGTTCATGCCGGGCGGACAGCGTTTCGTCATCAGACGGTGGCGCCTTGATAACCGGCGCTTCCCCCTGCAGATAGCGATCGATATCTCTCAACAGCGCTTGCGGTCCTTTCCACGTTTCAAAAACCACCTGCGCAATGTCGCGAGGCAGCGGGTAGCAGTGCCGACGCCAGAAGTCCGCGCAGGCCTGATAGCGCAGCAGCGATTCATCTTCTATCAGCTGCTGTTCGAACAGCATGCCTGACTCAAAGGCATTGAGACTGAGCATACGCTGACAAAAGCCGTGGATGGTAAACACCGCCGCTTCATCCATCTGTCTTTCAGCCAATAGCAGCCACTGCGCGGCCTGTTTTTTATCGGCAATTTCATCTAACAAACGGGCATATAGCGGGTTGTCGGTGGTTTCACGCAGGCAGGCAATTCGCAGTTCATGAATATTGCTACGAATTCGACCGCGCAACTCTTCGGTAGCCGCCTCGGTGAAGGTGACCACCAGCAGTTCTTCGACGGTCAGAGGACGAGGAAAGGCGGCAGAGCCGCCCAGTCCAAGCAGTAAACGTAAATATAGGGCGGCGATGGTAAAGGTTTTACCGGTGCCCGCAGAGGCTTCAATCAGGCGCTCGCCCGTCAGAGGCAAGCGCAGTGGATCAAGGGACTCAGCGGCATCATTCATTCTTATCACTCATCAGGGGTAAGGTTTGCTGCAACGCGCTGACGGTCTGCCACACTTTCCAGCCTTCCGGGTGCACATATTCTGCTTTCCCATTCTGACTGCCGGAAACCTGTGACAATATCGCCATGCCTTGCGGCTCAACCACCGCCTGATGGAAGAAGTCGGCAAGTTTTTGCGGCGTCAGCAGTTTAATCTGAGCCACTATTTTATCACGTGAATCGAAGCGCATATTGCCGCGATCAAAATCTTTGCTTAACTGTGAGGCTTCTGCCCCCAGCGTTTGCGGCGCCTGCAGCATTTGCGCAATAATCGCCTGCTGAATTTGCGCGAACTCTTCAGGTTTCATCGCCCGCAGCTTCGCTTCCGCCGTCGGGAAGAACGCTTTATAACGCTCCCAGAGGTAAGACGGCTGCTTATCACTGCTTTGCAGCAGGAACCCCATTCCCCACTGACGGCCAACACTCATCGGGAAAGCAAATACGGCGTAGCCTAACTGTTCTTCAGTACGCAGCTGATTGTAGAACCACGGCTGAACAATCTGACCTAACATAGCGCTGTAGGCTGAACTGGCGTATTCATCGTATCCGGTTGGCACAAATACCGCCGCCAGCGCTGAATCCGTGCTGCTGCCTGCTTTTTCAAAGATGACGGACTGCTTCTTGTCCACAACCACATCTTTGTTGCGACACCACTGTGACCCGTTCGCACCAAGCTGTTTTTGGATATCCCGCGCCATGCTCGTTGTCTGAGCTTCGCTCATATTGCCAATGACCAGGAATTCAGGTCGCGCACCGGTTTTTAAAGCGTCGCGGTAGGTCACCACCTCTTTCAGGGTGATGGAAGGCAGCAGCTTACGGCGCTCGTCGCGGGAGAAGTACGGCACCTGAGAAAGCATCTGCACCGGCATAATAGCCTGATCGTAAGCTTTACCCTTTTCTGCGGAATCCATCATCTGGGCATACCAGGATTTCGCCTGCGCCAGTTGTTCATCCGTTGAGGTGTAGCTGAAATAACCGCTCAATAAGGCCTGAAAAAGCTGCGGCAGACGTTGAGTGTAGCCATTAGCGTTAAGCATCAGACCATTGTTAGCGTTGGTCGAAAAACCTATTCCACCCACCGATGCCTGGTTGCTTAACTGATCGAGCGCGATTCCCGCCAGGTAGTCGTTCAGGGCGAATAATACCTGGTTGCGCGCGCTGTCCATGGCTTTCGGGTTACGCAGGATCACGCTGACATCAGCCTTCGGCTCGCTGGCAAAATACTGGCTCGGCGCATACACCACGCGTAAATCCGGCTCATCGACAATCAGTTCCGGGTGAGCGTATTTTTTATCCGTCTTAATCAGCGTGAAATCATCCGGAATGTAGGGGTTCAACTCCGGTAACGACAGCGCAATGCCCTGCGCTTTTTGCTGCCAGTCGGCAAAGGTTTTGTCGCTGATTTTATCCACCTGGTAAGGCGCATCGACAAAATAAGCGGTTTTATTATGTGGCTCTTTCGCGCTGATATACCAGATACGCGCATTCTGCGGCGTCATCATTGCCAGACGTTGCTCAACGGCTTTCGCATCGTACTGGTCAGCAATATTCACCGCATCCAGCGTATGCTCGACGGGAACGCGGATCATGGTATCAGCCAGCCATTCCACGTAGTCCATATCACGGGTGATGGAGGGATAACGGAAATCGAGATCCAGCACGTGCGCCAGCTCGTCAAAATAGCGTTTATCGACACCTTTCTCTCGTAACAAATTGAGGTAGCTAAAGATTGCTGCGACAACTTCATCGCGGTTCGCCAGCCCCTTGTCGGTTAACGTCGCGGAAATGGCTAATACGCCGCTGTTCCCGTTGACTACCGGATCGGAGTCTGCGCGAATACCTTCAACCAGGCCCTGCTTTTGCAGCCAGTCAGACAACGTGCCCGGGCTACGATTGCCAATCAGGTAGGTCACCAGTTCATCGGTTTTACTGCGGAACTGCGCGCTGTTGTTATCGATACGAAACTCGACGCGCAATACTTTGCGCGGCATTGCCGGAACATAGTGGATGATGATGCCCTTTTGCGCATCAGTGACGACCGGGACGGTAATCTCAGGCTTTGCGATATTCCTGTTCGGTACGCGCCCAAAGGTGTCAGCCGCTATCCGCGCCAGCTCTGGCAGCGGTTTATTGCTATAAATCACCGCCTTCATCAGGTTCGCAGAGTAGTACTTTTCATGAAATTTTTGTAATGCTTGCAGCACCGGGTTGCCCGGTTTATCGCTTAATGTCTCGAGATTCCCGCCAGAGAAACGCGAACCTGGGTGCGCCGGGTTGATCGTCTCAGCGCTCACCTGCGCCATACGCATCCCGTCTCGGGTACGCGCCAGCGTCAGCTCGGAGTTAACCGCGTTACGCTCGCGGTCGGCATATTTTTTATCCAGCAATGGATCGGCAATAGCATCCGCCAGGCGATCCACCGCCCCCACCAGCGCGTCGTTTTCGACTTCAAGATAGAAGGCCGTACGATAAGGCGCAGTGCTGGCATTGTGGCTACCGCCGTGCATTTTCAGGAATTCAGCCAGGCTGTCCGGCTGTGGGTATTTTTTCGAGCCCATCAGACACATGTGTTCGAGATAGTGCGCCAGCCCCTGATGATCGTCCGGATCTTCCAGCGAGCCCACGGGGACTACCAGTGCAGAAAGGGATTTCACGGCCTGAGGATCGGATACCAGCAGCACAACCATGCCGTTATCAAGGCGCACGGCCTGATACTGACGGGTGTCTTTATCGCTTTTACGGATGGTTTCAGCTAAAGGCTGCCAACCGGTATCTGCCTGACTTACGGGAACCCAAAGGGCGACGAACAACAATAATGCGCTGAACCAGGTGCTGCGGGGCATTCACAAACCTCATCATTAACGAATTCACCTGTTCACTGCAAACCACGTATCAATACGTGGCCTGAACAGGGCAAGACTTTGTGCTGAACAAATCAGCATCTTCTCTTTGTAAGAATCAGTCCGTGACAGAATGCGCATCATAGTGGAAGCCATCGAATTGCGCAATTTTTATACAGTCATCAGGACTGGTTAAAGCGAAAAATCGGTAACAGATAGCGCTGTGACTGTAAAACAATAGCCTCCTGCGTATCAGCATCCAGTTGACGCCAAAGACGCTGATACCAGATATCATCACCTTCGCCACGTACCATCATGTTGCCTTCATAGGCTTGCAGAAACTTACTGCGCGCTTTTTGCAACGTTGCATCGTCATCTAACATGGCATCATTTGCGGCGTCATAACAGGTTTTTATCCATGCACCACCGCTTTCGGGCAATACCAGCAACGGTGACGACATGCCTTCCCGATACCCCTCAATGAGTTGCGACAGGTACAGCAACGCCTGTTCTGCATCCAGCGGCGGAAAACGCCATTCTCCATCTTTACGCAGGAACAATCGGCTCTCTCCCCTACCGCCACTGGCACAATAGACAAGATGTTCCAGCCAAAGTTGCACACCCTGCGCAATGCTTATCAAAGATGGGCGCCAGCGCAACAAACCGTCCTCTTGCACCTGCGGCAGCCAGCCGGTGATTTGCACGCCGTGACAGTTAAGATCGATTTCCATGCTCTGACAGGGCTGACGACAGGCGATAATGCGTTCAGCCAGCGACTGCATTTCCTGACGCTGCGTATCCCACAGAATTTCGCCAAACGGCCCATAGGGTAGCGCGCCCGCCGCACGAAAACGGCGGAACAGTCGTTCAGCATCGTTCTCTTCAACCAGCGTATTAAGCAATTGCTGATTAAGCTGGTAGCGGGTTAACCCTTCAAGAGTGAAAGGTTCCGTATCCGGGATCTCACTCTCTTCAGAGCGGAAGTTGACCCTTAAACGCATCTGGAAAAAGGCGCGTACCGGATGTGCCCAAAATCGCTGCAGCGTTTCCAGCGTTAGCGTTTCTGGCATTTCAAAGGGAAGAGGCTGCACAAAATCCGTGTGCGCTTTTCCTGACAGACTCGCCGCAGGCAGCCATTCCCGGGCATAGCTTTGCTGTTCGCCCGGCAAATAGTTTTGTGCATCAAAGGGCATACGGGTATGCAAACGGGTTATATGCGCTTTTACCCTTGCCTCGCTTTGATCGCAGGTCAACGATTCATCGCCCGGCAGGTAGTGGCTTTGCCCGATGTAGTCCATCAGTTCTTGTACCAGCACCGACGGGAAGCGCTCGCTGTTATCCTGAATAGAGCGGCCAATGTAGCTGATGTAGAGCGTCTGCTGTGCCGAAATTAATGCTTCGAGGAACAGATAGCGGTCATCATCTCGACGACTGCGATCGCCCCGCATCGGTTTTTGGCTCATTAAATCAAAGCCCAGCGGCGCAAGTTGACGCGGATAAACCCCATCGTTCATACCCAGCAGGCACACCACTTTGAACGGAATGGAGCGCATCGGCATCAGCGTACAAATGTTAACGGGCCCCGCCAGGAAGCGCTGGCTGATGCGTTCCTGGTCAAGGCGCTGGGCTAGCTCATCACGCAACAGAGAGAGCGGTATAGCATCGCCGTACTCGGCCCCTAAACCTTCGGTAATAATGGCCTGCCACTGCTGTTCAATCAGCGTCATTGCCGCTTCGGTGTCCGCGTCCGGTAGGAAGAAATCATTAAGCATTTCCCGACAAACGGGTAGCCACTCTTCCAGCGGTCGTTCCTGCGCCAACCCACTACGCCAGAGATTAAGCTGCATCAGCAACGAGGCCAGATGCCCTACCAGCTCGGCAATCAGGCCGCTGGACTCATCGTAAGGCAATACCGATTGCCACTCGCCCTTCGAGCTTTCCATCGCGTAGCCGAGCAGCATACGCGTTAAACCAAATTGCCAGGTATGCTGACCTGTCGGCGGAAGTTCCAGTTCACGCACGTTATCGTCGTCAATTCCCCAACGAATCCCGGATTCATTGACCCATAAGCGAAGATAGCGCAACCCTTCTTCATCAATGTTGAAACGCGCCGCCAGCACGGGAACATCCAGTAACGCCAGGACATCCTCTGAGACAAAACGGCTATCCGGCAGCGACAGCAGGCTGATAAAGGCCTGTAAGACGGGATGAGACTGGCGTGCCCGACGGTCAGATATCGCATAAGGTAAGTAACGCTCGGCTGGCGCGCTACCAAAGACCGACTGAATGAATGGGCTGTAGCTGTCGATGTCCGCCACCATCACGATAATATCGCGCGGTGTCAGCGTTGGGTCCGCTTCCAGCATGGCCAACAGCCGGTCATGAAGAATTTCCACCTCGCGCTGTGGGCTATGGCAGACATGGAAAGTCACGCTGGCGTCGTTCAGCTCAAGCCGGCGTTTATTGTCGCTACGGGAATATTCTTCCAGCGTAACGCCCGCCACGGCATGACTTTCAAGTTCCAGAATATCCGATTGAATATTATGCAAAAGGTTGTCAGGCGTAATGTCGACAAACGCATCCAGTTCCTGACTGTTTTCCAGCTCCGAAAGCAAATAAATGTAATCACGCCCCAGCTTGCCCCACGAGGCCAGCATCGGGTTGCCCACATCCTGTTCGCCATCGCTGTTAAATAATCCTTCGGCTTTCTGATTATCACGAAACAGCGGCAGATGCCGTTCTTCAAAGCTGTGCCGACGCTGACGTGCCATCAGCTTCGCCAGCCAGGCCGGATCTTTAATATCCCCCCAGTAGTAGCGACAAGGGTTGGTAAACAGCAGATGAATATCAATGTGCTTACCCAGCGCCTGCAAGGCCTGCAGGTAAACCGGCGGTAGCGCCGAAATACCACAAATAAAGACCCGAGAAGGCAGTCCCTGTGGGCACTCGGACGCGTTTTCCAACGTCTGAATAAATCGTTGGTATAAATTGGCACGATGCCAGCGCGGTTGGCCCAATTCCGCGGTGTATTCCACCAGCGCTTTCCACAACGGTGCCTGCCAGGCCTGAGACTCGCCAAGCCCCTCAACCTGTCGCCCCGCTTCCCACTGGGTCAACCAGTCAGGGCGGTAGACTAAATACTGATCGAAAAGGTCAGCCGCGCGCGAGGAAAGCTGAAAAAGCTTACGTTTATCAGTGTCGTCCGTCAGATAGTGGCGTAGCAATGCGAAGTCATCGCTATCCAGCAATTGTGGCAACAGCGTCATCAACTTCCAGCTCATGCTCTGTTTGCTAAACGCGCTCTCTTTCGGGATATCCGGCAGCACGCGCACAAACATATCCCAGATAAAACTCGCAGGCAGCGGAAAATCGATGTTGGCGGCAATACTAAACTTCTGTGCAAGGGTCATTTGTAGCCACTGCGCCATACCGGTACTTTGAACCAGGATCATCTCAGGTTCAAAGGGGTCGTCCAGCCGCTCGCGCTCAACGATAAATTCCATTAACGCTTCCAGCACATCCAGACGGTTGGAGTGGTAGACCCTTAACATAGCGACTCCTGACTACTGACGATTCGGGCAATGCAGACGCGTCATCTGACCCTGCCTGCCGTGGGGTGAAGAAATTATAACGTTGATGCTGACACATCCCGCTCTCGTTGTCTGCATTCGGTTAACCTGCCAGTTCACAGGCGATGAAAACGGGTACAGCTGGGTTTGCTGCCAGGCGTGGCGCCAGAGTTGCTGATATTGGTTTCTGATGATAAAGCTGTTCATTAGTACCCGCTGGTATCCTGACAACGCGGTCACAATCATGATCATCAGTACCATTGCCAGCATCACTTCCGGCAGACTAAAGCCACGCTGTCTGTTCAGGGGATCTGGCATAACGTCTGCTCCTTTAGCGGACAAAAATCGCTCCAGCCACGCGCCGAAAATTCTATGTTGCCATCAATAACCGCCCCCTGACGCCATAACGATATCCCTTCATAGTGGGCAATAAGCAGAACAAAATTATTGGTAAGCCGACGCAGACAAACCGCGGCATCCTGCGTGGGATCGCGCCGACACTGTACGGGGGGTTGTAAGCGCCAGGGCTGTGTACGCCCCCATTCCATCGCGGATTGCACTACCGCCTGACGCTGCAGCGCCTGACTTTGTGTGGCCACACGCGCAGCAAAACTGGCCTCCTGTCTGCTAACGCCTTGCAGCAGCAGACTACCGAGCACCAGCAGCAACAGGACCATTGCCAGAGAGGATACGCCTCTCTCACGGTTCACAGGTTGAATCCCGTAACGCTGTAGACCGCTTCAACAACTTTTTGTGGTTGGTCATTGCTCACTCCACGCAAACGCAGCGTAAGAAGCGGGGAATATCCGCTGAAATTCAGCCTTTCAACCTGGAATGCCTCAATCTGCATCGTGGCCGGATCGGTCATTTTCTCCCATCCTTTGCCAGTGCAGCCGGTGGCTCCACGCACGGTTTCCAACACCTTGTCCTGTAAACGAAACCCAATAGAATCAGCCTCTTTCACGGGACCGCTTTCCCAAACGCCATTGCTGTTGGCATCCCAGCGGGCAATAACACAGTCTCCCTTAGCCGATATCACCAGTCCCTCTCCGACACAGTTTCCCCGGCAATACCCCGCCCGCTGAAGATGCTTCGCCACGGTGTAGACCCGCTGCCATATTTCATCTTCCAGTACTAACTGGCGCGTGTTACGCAGAATCTCTCGCTGTAGCGCCGGTAAAAATCGTGCTGAGCTAAGCAATAAAATACTGCTAATCGCCATGGCAATGAGCATCTCCAGCAGTGAAAATCCCCGTTCGTTTACTGACATAATCTGGCCTCATCGCGCTCGCAAAGCCTGATTCGCCCCCAGCCAGACACCACCACGCGCCATTCCCCAGTCGCATTTTTCAGGCGTATATGTCCGGCCCATGCCGTATTGCGCAGTCCAAAAAAGGCCAGTGAAGGTGTTATCTCTGCCATTTCGACGTCGTCCCAGAGCGGTGTAAAAACCAAAGACGAAGCGGGTCGACACGTGGTTTGCGAAGCCGCAGAGCTGACAAAACACCATGATGTGCCATCCCGAATCACGCTTATCACGTGATCGCGGTTACGCCAGTTAGCATCTTCACGCAGTTGCAGCAGGTAGTCCCGCACCTGGCAGGCGGTCTGCCACAGCCGCTGTTGCTGCTGCCAGCGCTGCCAACCATACAGCCCAGATGCACCAAGCGCCGCGACAATCAGCATCGCAATCAGGGTTTCGAGAAGCGTGTAACCTTGTTGTTTTTTCATATCGCCAGTATGGCGTGAGGAAAATGAATAACGAGCGGGAAATTCGGTTTCTACGGCGAGCTATGGGGAATATTTAGCGCGTTACAGGCCGTTGCAATATTTCAGGAATCCACGCCGAAGAACGCGATTTGAGACAAAAAAAACCGACGCACATGGGCGTCGGTTGTGACAGCATGAAACAGGTTAGATAGCTACCGGTGCTTTAATACCCGGGTGCGGATCGTAACCTTCAATTTCGAAGTCTTCGAAGCGATAGTCAAAGATTGATTCAGGCTTACGTTTGATAACCAGTTTCGGCAGCGCGCGCGGTTCACGGCTAAGCTGCAGATGAGTTTGATCCATATGGTTGCTGTACAGGTGCGTGTCGCCGCCGGTCCAGACAAAATCACCCACTTCCAGATCGCACTGCTGCGCCATCATGTGTACCAGCAAAGCGTAGCTGGCAATGTTAAACGGCAGGCCGAGGAACACATCGCACGAACGCTGATACAGCTGGCAGGAGAGCTTGCCATCCGCCACGTAGAACTGGAAGAACGCATGGCACGGTGCCAGCGCCATTTTATCCAGCTCGCCGACGTTCCATGCTGAAACGATGATGCGGCGAGAGTCCGGATCATTTTTCAGCTGGTTTAGCACTGTGGTGATCTGGTCGATATGGCGACCATCTGGCGTAGGCCACGCGCGCCATTGTTTGCCATAAACCGGGCCTAAATTACCGTTTTCATCCGCCCATTCGTCCCAGATTGAGACGTTGTTTTCATGCAGGTAGGAAACGTTAGTATCACCCTGCAAGAACCACAGCAGCTCATGAATGATCGAGCGTAAATGGCAGCGTTTAGTCGTAACCAGCGGGAACCCTTCCTGCAGATTAAAACGCATCTGATGACCAAAAATGGAAAGCGTTCCGGTTCCGGTACGGTCGTTTTTCTGTGTGCCTTCATCCAGCACTTTTTGCATCAGTTCTAAATACTGTTTCATGGTTCCTCAGGAAACGTGTTGCTGTGGGCTGCGGCGGTACGCCCAAACCATCATAATAATGCCTGCGACAATCATCGGGATAGAGAGGATCTGCCCCATGCTGATGTACTGTACCCAGGTGCCGGTAAACTGCGCATCCGGCTGGCGGAAGAATTCAACAATAATACGAAACGCGCCATAACCAATCAGGAACAGACCGGATACCGAGCCCATCGGGCGCGGTTTGCGAATGTACAAGTTCAGAATGATAAACAGCACAACGCCTTCCAACGCCATCTCATAAAGCTGTGAGGCGTGGCGTGGCAGCGAGCCGTAGGTATCAAAAATAGACTGCCATTGCGGGTTAGTTTGCAGCAGTAAAATATCTTCGGTACGGGAGCCCGGGAACAGCATGGCGTACTTGAAGTTCGGGTCAACGCGTCCCCACAGCTCACCGTTGATAAAGTTGCCCAGACGCCCTGCACCAAGGCCAAAGGGAATCAGCGGGGCAATGAAATCAGAAACCTGGAAGAACGAACGCTTAGTGCGTTTGGCGAAGATAATCATCACCAGGATCACACCGATAAGTCCACCGTGGAAGGACATACCGCCGTCCCAGACGCGGAACAGATACAGGGGATTATCGAGGAATAACGGGAAGTTATAGAACAGTACGTAACCAATACGCCCACCGAGGAAAACCCCGAGGAAGCCCGCATACAGTAAGTTTTCTACTTCATTTTTGGTCCAGCCACTGCCCGGACGATTCGCGCGGCGCGTCGCCAGCCACATCGCGAAAATAAACCCCACCAAATACATTAAGCCGTACCAGTGAAGCGCGACGGGTCCGATTGAGAAAATGACCGGATCGAAATCCGGAAAATGCAGATAGCTACTGGTCATCTGTCACCACAAGTTCTTGTTATTTCGCTGAAGTCAGACAGCAATTGATAAGCGCGCCTGCATAATGCAGGCGCTCCAAAGGTGCGAATGATAGCACAAGGGGTTAGAAGCGGATGCCGGGAAGATGTAAAAGATCTGTATAGGTAATCTCTATCCCCCGTAATACCTGATAGCGCTACGCTTATCAGACCTACAATCCCCCGCGAATCAAGCCCCCCATGCCACGACGCTCCATGAAGGCCGCTACCTGATGGCGTACTTCTGTTGCCATCTGTGCCTCCAGGCTGCGCTGCGCCAGCGTTTGCGCCTCATCAAAATCGATATGACGCAGCAGATATTTTACGCGAGCGACAGAACGACCGTTCATCGACAAATGACGGAAACCGAGACCGATCAGAATAGCCACACACATCGGGTCGCCCGCCATTTCACCACACAGGCGCAAATCGATACCGCTTCTTTCGGCTTCCTGCGCAATCATCGCCAGCGCACGCAACATCCCCGGATGCAGGCTGTCATAAATGCTGGCTACCCGTGTGTTGTTACGATCGACGGCCAGTATGTACTGGGTAAGGTCGTTGGTTCCGACCGAGATAAAGTCTATCCGGTTTGTCAGATGCGGCAGCATGAACACCATCGACGGAACTTCCAGCATGATGCCAATGCGCGGTTTCGGGATCTCGTAACCGATCATCTCCTCCACTTCGCGTCCGGCGCGTTCAATCAAACGTCGCGCTTCGTCCACTTCATCGATGCTGGTTACCATCGGCAGCAAAATGCTCAAGTTTCCGGTTGCCGCATTCGCACGCAGCATAGCGCGAACCTGGATCAAAAAGATCTCCGGCTGATCGAGCGTTATGCGGATCCCTCGCCAGCCAAGGCACGGGTTCTCTTCACTGATCGGCATGTAGGGCAGCTGTTTATCGGCGCCGACATCCAGCGTACGCAGGGTCACCGGCTTGTCGTTAAACATTTGCAGCATACCCTGATACTGCGCAACCTGTTCTTCTTCCGAAGGAAATCCGCTTTGCAGCATGAACGGGATTTCGGTGCGATAGAGGCCAATGCCGTCGATTCGGCTACCCAGCTTTTCTTCATGTTCCGGGCTGAGGCCCGCATTGAGCATCACCTTCACGCGCTCGCCGCTTTTCAGCTGTGCTGGCTGGTTGACGTCGTCTTCCGCCAGGCGGCTCAGCTCAATTTCTTCACTGATAAGACGCTGGTATTCCTGGATTAATACCGGTTCCGGATCGACCAGCAGTTCACCGCGATAACCGTCCACCACCAGCGTACGGCGATGCAGCACCGACGGCTGGATATCGGCCCCCATGACGGTAGGGATACCCAGCGCACGCACCATAATTGCCGCATGAGAGTTGGCTGCGCCGTCCCGGACAACCACGCCAACTAACCGGTCCTGAGGAAGCTCCGCCAGCGTGGTTGCTGAAAGTTCATCCGCCACCAGCACAAAGCGTTCCGGCCAGGCATTCGGCCCCTGGATAGAGTCATCAAGGTGGAACAGCAGACGCTGGCCCAGCGCGCGTAAATCTCCGGCCCGCTCTTTGAGGTAGTTATCGCTCAGCGCGGCGAACTGTTCGGCAAACTTTTCAATGATCGTTTTAACCGCCCACTCGGCCACCGAACCGTTATCCACTTCCGCAAACAGCTCGCGGCGCAGACGGGTATCGGAAAGCAAGTGCGAGTAAAGATCAAAGATCGCCGCCGTTTCTTTCTGCGCCCCAGCGGTAAAACGCTTGCTGTAGCGGCGGAATTCGTTCGCCGCCTCTTCCAGCGCACCGGTCAGTCGCTCGCGTTCAAGCACAGGATCCAGCGTTGAAGCCTGGTAGACCTGTTCCATCAACGGCAGCGTCGCATCCTGCCAACCTTCGGCTATTGCCACACCGGGAGCGGCAGGCAGCGCACGGATGCGCGTTTGACGGTACTGGCCGAACAGCGCGTTTAGCTGCGACTGCGAAAGTATGGCCGCCATTTGCGTGGCGAGCGTGACGAGGAAAGACTCTTCACTTTCATCGTACTGACGCAGTTCACGCTGCTGCACCACCAGCACACCTAAAAGCTGGCGACGCTGAATGATCGGTACGCCTAAGAATGCACGAAAACGCTCTTCTTTTACCGAAGGAATGTATTTAAAGCTGGGATGTTTTTGCGCATCGGCGAGGTTGATAGGTTCCGCCAGCCTGCCAACCAGGCCAACGATACCTTCATCAAACGCGAGTGCGACAGTGCGACCACGTGGTTTTTTTAGTCCCCGGGTCGCCATGAGGTAATAACAACGTCGATCGTGATCGGCCAGATAAACCGAACAGACCTCTGTATCCATCGCAAGACAGATGTCGGTAACCAGTATATTCAGCGCTTCGTTCAGACGCGGAGCACTGGCCACCTTTTCGACTATTTCGCGCAGGCGGGTGAGCATAATTTGCGTAGCTTAACCTCTTTTACGTCTGTACGCAGGTGCGCTTTGCGGTTTAGGAGTGCTCTCCTGAAGCGCCATGACAACACTTGCGAATTCTTTCATCACCCTGCGATAGACATCGCGTTTAAATGACACCACCTGTCGAACCGGATACCAGTAACTCACCCAGCGCCAGCCGTCGAACTCAGGTGTACTGCTGGTTTGCATATTGATTTCAGCATCGCTGCTGACCAATTGCAGAAGAAACCATTTTTGTTTCTGGCCGATACAAACCGGCTTCGTGTCCCAACGCACCAAACGTTTCGGTAACTTGTAACGCAACCAGTTACGAGTAGAAGCAAGGATCCGTACATCTTTACGACTGAGACCCACTTCTTCAAAGAGTTCCCGGTACATCGCCTGCTCTGCTGTCTCTCCTGCGTTGATCCCACCTTGTGGGAATTGCCAGGAGTGCTGACCAAATCGCCGGGCCCACATGACCTGCCCCTGGCGGTTACAAATTACTATCCCTACATTCGGGCGGTAGCCATCGTCATCAATCACCGGACTACCTCAACATAAACCTTATATACAAACGATTGTTTCACACTCCTGAGGGGCGGTAAACCACTCTGTTAAGGGTGCGATATTCTAATAACAATTGAATAACTCACAGTTAAAGGCCGAGTTATAAACAGAAGAAGGGCAAGCAAGGCGATTTTATTCACCTTTTCTGTGGATATAGTTGTGAAGAAGTACGGAATTACTATGGGAAAACCCAGAACAGTCCGAATAAGACATTCGTCACATATCAAAAATACTCTTATACATTCATAAAGTTAAAACCGATCCACGCAGATTAACACACAGAAATGTGATGTGCATCACGCATACGATCTTCACGCTGATGAAAGATCGACCAGCGTTGGTTTTATCCACAGATTATGCCAATAAGTTAGGCACAATTTGTGTGAAAATTCGATTTTCGTCGCACGTCAAGGCTGTAAATTGAAACAGTAGTGGGGGTTTTTCACAGTTATCCCATCTTTCTGTGGATAACATGGTGTAAGATCCTGTTCATTGTCAGTGACCAGAATTGGAAAACCCGCTTCGCTGTTGCGCAACTCTGCGAACGTGAATCTAAAAACCAATATAAATCATAGAATTGAATAAAGCATGTGGAAAAAGATAAACTCTGTCCACACGGTATAAAATCATTGCTCATTTTTTCACCTAAGGGTTAACCCGATGCCAGAACTCCGTCCGTTGCTTTCTCCCCCTGAATCTGAAGCCCAGTTGCTGAGCCAGGCACGGCAGCTTTCGGGCTACGCGTTAGGAGAATTAGCGGCAATGGCGGGAATCGTTACGCCGAAGGATCTTAAGCGCGATAAAGGCTGGATTGGCGTCCTGCTGGAAATCTGGCTCGGTGCCAGCGCGGGCAGTAAACCAGAGCAGGATTTTGCGGCGCTTGGCGTGGAGCTGAAAACGATCCCTGTGGACAGTCTTGGCAGACCGCTGGAAACCACCTTTGTGTGTGTGGCGCCGTTAACCGGCAATACCGGCGTCACCTGGGAAACCAGCCATGTACGGCACAAACTCAAACGTGTTCTGTGGATCCCGGTAGAAGGCGAACGCAGCATCCCTCTGGCTGAGCGCCGCGTCGGCTCTCCCCTGCTGTGGAGCCCGAATGAAGAAGAAGACCGGCAATTGCGTCTGGACTGGGAAGAGTTAATGGACATGATTGTGTTAGGACATGTCGAACGCATCACCGCTCGCCATGGGGAAGTACTGCAACTGCGTCCTAAAGCCGCCAACGCCCGCGCGCTTACCGAGGCCATTGGCGCCAACGGCGAACCCATCCTGACCCTGCCACGCGGCTTTTACCTGAAAAAGAACTTCACCCGCGCATTGCTTGAGCGACATTTCTTGTTCCAGGCGCAATAGGCACCGTCCGGCCTTTCACCCGCCGCGTTACGGGCCTATAATTACCGCTTCTTTTTTTTGGCAGGACTTTGTTCGATGTTATTTGCATGGATAACCGATCCTAACGCCTGGCTTGCGCTCGGTACGCTGACGCTGCTGGAGATCGTTCTTGGGATCGACAATATTATTTTCCTTTCTCTGGTTGTAGCCAAACTCCCGACAGCGCAACGCAATCATGCCCGACGTATTGGGCTGGCGGCGGCGATGATCATGCGTCTGGCACTGCTGGCTTCTATCGCCTGGGTAACGCGGCTGACAAACCCGTTATTCGAGCTGTTTGGCGAGGCGATATCAGCACGCGACCTGATCCTTCTGCTGGGGGGATTGTTCCTGATCTGGAAAGCCAGTAAAGAGATCCACGAATCCATTGAAGGTGAGGAAGAGGGGTTAAAAACCCGCGTATCTTCTTTCCTGGGCGCGATTGTACAGATCATGTTGTTAGACATTATCTTCAGTCTGGATTCCGTGATTACTGCGGTTGGTTTGTCCGATCATCTGTTTATCATGATGGCGGCGGTGGTGATTGCCGTAGGCGTGATGATGTTTGCTGCTCGCCCGATTGGTGAGTTTGTCGATCGCCACCCTTCGGTGAAAATGCTGGCGCTCTCGTTCCTGATTTTGGTCGGTTTTACGCTAATTCTGGAAAGTTTCGACGTCCACGTTCCGAAAGGATATATCTATTTCGCCATGTTCTTCTCTATCGCTGTAGAGACCCTGAACCTGTGGCGTAATAAAAAAAATCCGCTCTGAGGAAACCCATCGCTCCCTGCAAGGGGAGCGAATGCCGGCCACACCTACCCCTTCTCACAGTTTAAGATTTTACTGCTTTCACCATGCACAACTTCGCGTTATTACTAAACTATTGTCAGACGCAGGCCATGTGAGGATAAGCAGATGAAAAAATGGGCAGTTTTGATTTCCGCCGTAGGACTGGCTTTTGCCGTTTCCGGATGCAGCAGCGATTATGTTATGGCGACAAAAGATGGTCGAATGATCCTGACCGATGGAAAACCAGAAATTGACGATGATACCGGTCTGGTGAGCTATCACGACCAGCAGGGCAATGCGATGCAGATTAACCGCGATGATGTGTCTCAAATCATTGAACGCTGATGGTTGAGGTCAGCAGCGCGCTGGCCTTAACAATTTTACTTCCCTTTTTCTCTTCCCTCAGCCATTTTTATAATCCTTATGTCGTGATTATAAAAAGGAAACGGCTATGCAATATCACCGTATACCCCACAGCTCGCTGGAAGTCAGTACACTGGGGCTGGGCACAATGACGTTTGGTGAACAAAACAGCGAAGCCGACGCACATGCACAGCTCGATTATGCCGTAGCACAGGGCATTAATTTGATCGACGTTGCCGAGATGTATCCGGTACCGCCGCGTCCTGAAACCCAGGGTCTCACCGAAACCTACGTAGGTAACTGGCTCGCCAAACACGGCAGCCGCGAAAAGCTGATCGTTGCTTCTAAGGTCAGCGGACCATCACGTAACAACGACAGCGGCATTCGACCGAATCAGGCGCTGGACCGTAAAAATATCCGTGAAGCGCTGCACGACAGCCTGAAAAGACTGAAAACTGATTATCTGGATCTGTATCAGGTTCACTGGCCGCAGCGCCCGACCAACTGTTTTGGTAAGTTAGGCTACAGCTGGACAGACTCCGCGCCGGTCGTTTCCCTTCTCGATACGCTGGACGCACTGGCCGAGTTTCAGCGCGCTGGGAAAATTCGCTACATCGGCGTTTCTAATGAAACCGCGTTTGGCGTGATGCGCTATCTGCACCTGGCGGACAAACACGATCTGCCACGCATCGCCACCATCCAGAACCCCTACAGCCTGCTGAACCGCAGCTTTGAGGTTGGACTGGCTGAAGTGAGCCAGTATGAAGGTGTTGAGCTGCTGGCTTACTCTTGCCTGGGCTTCGGTACGTTAACCGGGAAATACCTGAACGGCGCGAAACCTGCCGGTGCACGCAATACGTTGTTTAGCCGTTTCACGCGCTACAGCGGCGAGCAGACGCAGAAAGCCGTTGCGGCCTATGTGGATATCGCGAAACGCCATAATCTGGATCCTGCGCAAATGGCGCTGGCATTCGTGCGTCGTCAGCCGTTTGTCGCCAGCACTTTGCTGGGCGCCACGACGATGGAGCAGCTAAAAACCAACGTTGAAAGCCTGCATCTGGAGTTGAGCGAAGAAGTACTGGCAGAGATTGAAGCGGTGCATCAGGTGTATACCTATCCTGCACCGTAACAGTTAGCGCCTGATGGCGCTACGCTTATCAGGCCTACAAAGTGAGCATCCTGTAGGCCGGATAAGGCAACGCCGCCATCCGGCAACAGCATACAACAGACTAATGGCGGCGCTGCCAAATCCACAGCGCCGCAATCGCCAGCGCAAACAGCGCACCAAATCCAATACCAATCGCAACAGCCGGGATCCCCACCAGCACCGCCAGTGAGTAAATACCGAGCATCAACAGCATCGCGCTGTTTTCGCCCAGGTTTTGCACCGCTATCGCATTACCCGCGCCGACGCTTTTCTTACCCCGTTCCTGCAGCAACGCATTCAGCGGTACCACAAAGAAGCCACCCGACACGCCGATAAGCATCAGCAATGCGTAAGCCGGAAGCAGCGAATGTTGAAGAGAGAAAATCAGCACCACGACGCCAATCAGGATCCCCGCAGGCATACAGCGCGACACGGTTTCCAGCGTTACCAGCTTCGCTGCCGCACCCGCACCGACCACAATCCCGATCGCTACCATGGCATTGAGGTAGGTCGGTGTGGCGTTATCGGTGATGCCGAGCGCCACCGGGACCCACAGCACCAGCAGAAAACGCAGCGTAACGCCCGCGCCCCAAAAAAGGCTGGTTCCCACCAGCGAGAAACGCGTCTCGCCATTACGCCACAACGATGAAGCCGCACAGAAGAAACTGCGCGTCATTTTCCCCAGATGCCAGGACTGGCCAGGACGAGCCGCGGCCAGTTTCGGGATATACAGGTTAGCCACCACCGCGCCAGCATAGGCCAGGGCACAGGCAGAAAGCGCGGCAATCACGTGCCAGTCGGCCAGAACGCCGCCGGCGACAGAACCGAGCAAAATCGCGGCAATGGTGGAGGCTTCCATCAGGCCGTTAGCCTTCACCAGTTTGTCGCCGGTAGTCAGTTCACCGAGAATGCCGTACTTGGCCGGTGAATATGCCGCCGCGCCGATCCCCACCAGCGTATACCCAAGAAACGGATTAATACCGAAGCAAATACTCGCCGCGCCCAGCAGTTTCAGAGCGTTCGCGAACATCATCACTCTGCCTTTGGCAAAGCTATCCGCCACCTGTCCCACAAAGGGAGCAAACAGAATGTAAGCGCCCACAAACACCATTTGCAGGATTGGCTGACTCCAGTCCGGATAGAATTGTTCTTTCAGCAACGCCAGCGTAGCAAACAGTAACGCATTATCGCCAAACGCCGATAAAAACTGCGCGGCGATAACGGACATCATCCCTTTGGACCAGATTGAAGTGTTAGTGTGCACTGACTCACTCATGTTGTTTTTCCGGCTCATCAACCCAGCTTTTCAGCGTAACAAAATCCGGCTTACCGCTGCCGAGTAAGGGGAGTTGCTTCAGATGGCGAATATCACGCGGTACGGCGAGTTCAGGTACACCGTGCGCCCGCGCATACTGCTGTAGTTTTTCACGCGTGAGTTCGCTATCGGTAGTGAACAGCACCAGCGCCTCACCTTTGCTGGCATCACTCTTGATCGCCGTGGCGTGCATTTTGTCTGCGGATACCGCCAACGCCAGTTGCTCAACCATTTCCAGCGAGACCATCTCTCCGGCAATTTTAGCGAAACGCTTAGCGCGTCCCTGAATCTGTACAAAGCCGTTTTCATCAAAGCGCACGATGTCTCCGGTGTCATACCAGCCGCGCTCAATCTCACCTTGCGCATTTTCTGCCGTCGGCACTTCCAACACGCCAGGTTTTTCGACGCGCAAATAGCCGCTCATAATATTAGGACCTTTCAGCTGTAAACGCCCACCGTCCTCAATTCCCGGAACGGCCAACAGTCGAGCATCCATACCAGGCAAGATGCGCCCTACGGTTCCCGATTTTGCCGCCATTGGTACGTTAATCGACACAACCGGCGCACATTCCGTCACGCCATAGCCTTCAAGAACGCGCAGGCCAAATTTCTCCTGCCACAGCTGCTTTGTGCTGTCCTGAAGTTTTTCCGCTCCCGCCACCACATAGCGCAGGCGGTGGAAATCGTACGGATGCGCAAAACGCGCATAGTTGCCGAGGAACGTTGAAGTACCAAACAACACGGTGCAGTTCCGGTCGTATACCAGCTCTGGCACAATGCGGTAATGCAGCGGGCTGGGATAAAGAAACACTTCTGCGCCAGTCAGTAGCGGCGTGAATAATCCCACCGTCAGGCCAAAGGAGTGGAACAACGGCAGCGCCGACATAAAACGGTCATCGGCGGTGAAATCGGCAATCGTTTTGATCTGCTCAACGTTCGCCAGAATGCTTTTATGACTGTGAACCACACCTTTCGGATGGCCTTCTGAGCCAGAAGTAAAGAGGATCACCGCAGCGTCTTCCGGCTGCTGCTTCACCTGCGCCAGATGCGGTGCCAGCAGATGTGAGAAAATCCACAGCTTATCGCTAAAGGTCACATCAGCTTTTAAGTCTTCCAGATAAACCCAACGCACCTGGGTGAGCTGTTCCGGTAAATGCCAGAGTTTGCCTTTATCGAGAAACTGTCGGGATGTGAAGATCGTTTTAATTTCAGACGCAGTAATGGCGCTGGTTAATCCTTTCACGCCCGCGGTGTAGTTCATCATGGCCGGAATGCGTCGACGCGCAATGGCGCCAAAAATAACCGCCGCGCTGATCCCCGCGTTTGGCAGCATCAGGCCGATTTTTTCACCTTCGACACTGTATTTTTCCAGAATACGGGCCACAAAGAGCGTCTTTGTCAGCAGCTTGCGGTAGCTGTCCGGGGTAAAGTTAACATCTTCAATGCAGTTTTTGCCTGCGCCAAAACGGTATTTCGCCGCCAGCAGCGACTCGTATAGCGTTTCACGCGGACGAACCGCCATGCGTGCTTCCATCATAATTTGATGCAGCATCTCTCCGGCAATTTTGCGGCGATCGCGAGCACGCGGAGCTTCCGGCATCGGCAGTTGTGTCGGCGGTAGGATATGTAAGCGGATGCTCGGGAAGAATCGCTGTTTAACCAAACCTTTCAGGCGGCTAAAGCGGGAAAGCTCTGCGCCTTCAATGCGCACAGGAACGACCGTCGCCCCCGACTTTGCGGCGACAAACCCCGCGCCGTCATAAATTTTCATTAACGAACCGGAGGTAGAAATACGTCCTTCCGGGAAAATAACCACCGGACGGCCCTGTTCGACCAGACGAACCAGATGTTTAATCGACATCGGTTTGGTTGGATCTAACGGTACGAAATCAATCAGCGGGGTTAGCCAGCGCATATACCATTGCTGGCTGATCGAGGTGTAAACAGCGAAGACGGGACGAATCGGTAAAAAGAGCGCCAACAGGATGCCGTCTATAAATGAGACATGGTTGGGAGTGATTAGAACGCGTTCTCCCTGTAGCGCGCTGACATCGCCCGTGACGCGAACGCGGAAAAGCACGCGAAACAGATTACGAAAAAAGCCAAATAGCATCTCAACTCCCTGTGCCATTAATTATATAAACATCAATGGTGGGAGAGTATACGAGTTGGGGAATTGGCGCGACAGGTAACTGGTAAATACAATCCGAAAAAAAACCTGCGCATCCGCGCAGGTTGGTGCAAGAGACAGGTACGAAGTGCGTACCGAATAATCTCACCAATCAATACCTCTGGGATCTTGATTGTGGTCGTCAGCAGCCAGATACGCCAGTGCGAAAACGCAAAGGAATGAACCCAAATGCAACGAGTTGTGTAAATTATCGGTTACTGTTACAGATAGGCTGAAGGTAAAAAAAAACCTGCGCATCTGCGCAGGCTGGTGTAATTCTAGTGATCAACCCGAAAGTTGATTTCACCTATCAATACCTCTGGGATCTCAACTCTAGCAATCTGCTCAGTTCCCTCACCAGCGAACAATCGCAACAGCACATCGCAAAGTGTAAGCAAAAATTAGCATTTTCTATTTTCTGTCTTACTTCGCTCGTGTGCGCTCACATTTGCGACCTTCTGACGGGCAATCTGCTTGAACAGCCAGCCATTTTCCGTAACACTGACGGAATGTAAGCGTTTACCCACAACAGGTACTATCATGGCGACCATAAAGGATGTAGCCCGACTAGCTGGTGTATCAGTCGCCACCGTTTCTCGAGTGATTAATGATTCCCCTAAAGCCAGCGAAGCATCGCGCCTGGCCGTAACGAGTGCAATGGAATCACTCAGCTACCACCCCAACGCCAATGCGCGTGCGCTGGCACAACAATCCACTGAAACCATCGGTCTGGTGGTAGGTGATGTGTCCGATCCATTTTTTGGGGCAATGGTTAAAGCTGTCGAGCAGGTGGCGTATAACACCGGTAATTTTTTACTGATTGGTAACGGCTACCATAACGAACAGAAGGAACGACTGGCGATTGAACAGCTCATTCGCCACCGCTGCGCAGCCCTTGTTGTCCACGCAAAAATTATCCCGGATGCTGAGCTGGCATCGCTCATGAAGCAAATCCCCGGCATGGTATTGATTAACCGAATTCTGCCGGGATTCGAACAACGCTGCGTTGCCCTTGATGACCGTTTCGGCGCATGGCTCGCGACCCGACACCTCATTCAGCAGGGCCATACGCGCATTGGCTATCTGTGCTCCAATCACACGATTTCAGATGCTGAAGATCGTCTGCAGGGCTATTACGACGCGCTGGCAGAGAGCAATATTCCTGTCAGCGATCGACTGGTAACGTTTGGTGAACCGGATGAAAGTGGCGGTGAGCAGGCCATGACCGAGTTACTTGGCCGTGGCAAAAACTTCACTGCGGTAGCCTGCTACAACGACTCAATGGCGGCTGGTGCCATGGGCGTATTGAATGATAACGGCATTGATGTGCCGGGAGAAATCTCGCTGATTGGTTTTGATGATGTGCTGGTTTCCCGCTACGTGCGCCCGCGTCTGACCACGGTGCGCTACCCGATCGTGACGATGGCAACCCAGGCTGCCGAACTGGCGCTCGCGCTGGCGGAGAAGCGTCCCGTGCCTGAAATTACCCACGTTTTTAACCCAACTCTGGTGCGTCGCCATTCCGTTTCGACGCTGACAGAGCCGGGGAATTCATCGTCAAACGAATAACCAGGATAGCGTTATGACTACGATGTTGGACGTTTCACGACACGCAGGCGTATCAAAAGCGACCGTTTCGCGCGTACTGAATGGCACGGGTCAGGTAAAAGAGAGTACGCGCCAGAAAGTGTTTAAGGCCATGCAGGCACTTGATTATCGGCCTAATTTTTTAGCGCGCTCTTTGGCAAACCGCACCAGCAACAGCATTGGTCTGGTAGTTTCCACATTTGATGGATTCTACTTTGGCCGCCTGCTGCAACAGGCTTCACGCCAGACGGAATCTCACGGCAAGCAGTTGATCGTCACCGACGGACACGACACACCAGAGCGTGAGCAGGAAGCCGTGCAAATGCTGGCGGACAGGCAGTGCGACGCCATTATTCTCTATACCCGCTATATGAGTGAAAAGGCGATTATGTCGTTGATGAACAGCATTGCTATGCCCTTGCTGGTCATCAACCGTGATGTCAGCCAGGCCCGCGATCGCGCAATTTTCTTTGAACAGGAAGACGCGGCCTATCAGGCGGTCAATTATCTGATCTCGCAGGGACATAGCGATATTGCTTGTATCACTGTGCCAGGCCATACGCCTACCGGTAAATCCCGCCTGATGGGGTATCGTAAGGCGCTGGAAAAAAACGGTATTCCCTGGGATCCCGATAAGGTCAAATACGGCGACTCCACGATGACGCGAGGCTATGAGGCCTGCCGTGAACTGCTGGAGGAAGGGGTAAAATTTAGCGCCCTGTTCGCCTGTAACGATGACATGGCATTAGGCGCATCAAAAGCGTTACATCAGGCCGGGCTGAGGATCCCAACGGACGTCTCACTGTTTGGTTTTGATGATGCGCCCAGCGCCAAATGGCTGGAGCCGGGGCTGTCTACCGTTTATCTGCCGATTGATACCATGATAACCACGGCAATCGACCAGGCTATCCGGCTGGCCAACGGCGAGAGCGTCGAGCCAATCCCACCGTTCACCGGCAAACTGGTACTACGTGACTCAGTAACGCTCGGGCCATACTTTAAGTAATCAAATGCCGGATGGCGGCGCAGTTAATCTTGTAGGCCGGATAAGCGTAGCGCCATCCGGCATTTCACAACGCTGTAATCAGATTAATTCCAGCGCTAACAGCTCATCAATGGTCTGGCGACGGCGAATCAGCCGCGCCACGCCGTTATCGAACAAAACTTCCGGCAGCAGCGGACGGCTATTGTAGTTTGACGACATTGACGCGCCGTACGCCCCGGTATCATGCAGCACCAGATAATCGCCCGGCACCACCGCAGGCAACAGACGGGTTTCCACATTTCCGCCCTCCTGCTGGGTAAACACGTCGCCAGATTCGCACAGCGGCCCGGCTACCACGGTTTCCCGTTGCGGTGTGTGCTCCAGAGAGCGACCATCTCCTGACAGCGCTGAGATATGGTGATAGCTACCGTACATGGCCGGGCGCATTAGATCGTTGAAGCCCGCATCGATCAGCACAAAGTGACGGCTGCCCATTTCTTTTACGCTACGTACCTGCGCCACTAACACGCCAGCTTCCGCGACCAGAAAACGACCAGGCTCTATCTCAAGCGCGATCGGGTGACCCAGGTGTTTAGCAATCTGTTCACGCGCAGCGTTCCACAATCCAAAGTAGTGATCGGTATCGATCGCCTCTTCGCCTTCGTGATACGGGATTGATAAACCGCCACCTGCGGAGATCGCCTCCAGATCCTGGCCAAATTCAACCACCTGGCGCACCATCGCACCGCACACCTGCTCCAGATGCGCATAGTCCACGCCGGAGCCGATATGCATATGAATCCCCACCAGCTTCAGCTTATAGCGCTGAATCACCTCCAGCGCCGCGGGAAGATCGCTATACCAGATCCCGTGCTTGCTGTTTTCGCCGCCGGTATTGGTTTTCTGACTGTGCCCATGCCCAAAGCCAGGGTTTACGCGTAGCCACACGCGATGGCCCGGCGAGACCTGGCCCAGTTGTTCCAACATATCCACCGACCCGGCATTTACCGGAATGCTCAATTCATGCACCCGCGCGAGCGTCGCTTCATCAATCATATCGGCGGTAAAGACGATTTCATCTTTCCCCGGTACGAAGCCTGCCGCCAGCGCACGTTCAATTTCGCCAAGCGAGACGGAATCAACCTTCACGCCCTGCTCGCGCATCAGGCGCAAAATATGAATATTCGAACATGCCTTCTGGGCGAAACGCACCACGTCAAACTGACTCAATTTGGCAATCTGCCCGCGGATAATCTGCGCATCATAGACCCACACCGGGCAGCCGAATTCGGCAGGCAGGCGTAGCAGGTTGTCGGCGGTCAGGTCAGTGTCAGTACTATTGAGTGGGCGTGGCATAGTGTGCTCCGATATTGGCTTTTTTATGATTACGCCACAGCCCGAAAAGAATAAAAAATATCGTTTTATCGTAAGTCTATGCAAAAATGATATGGATTGATTCATTCGAGGATTGCCCATGCCCGCCGTTAACCTGCGACACATCGAAATTTTTCACGCCATCATGACGGCAGGTAATCTGACGGAAGCTGCGCGCATGCTACATACCTCGCAGCCCACCGTCAGCCGGGAACTGGCCCGATTCGAGAAAGTGCTGGGATTAACGCTGTTTGAACGTACGCGTGGCCGACTGCATCCAACCGTGCAAGGGTTACGTCTGTTTGAAGAGGTGCAACGTTCGTGGTATGGCCTGGACAGAATTGTGAGCGCCGCCGAAAGCCTGCGCGAGTTTCGCCAGGGCGAATTGTCGATTGTTTGCCTGCCGGTATTCTCACAGTCTTTTTTACCGCCGCTGCTGCAGCCATTCCTCGCACGCTATCCACAGGTCAATATTCAGATAGTGCCGCAGGAGTCACCGCTGCTGGAAGAGTGGCTGTCGGCGCAGCGCCACGATCTGGGGTTAACGGAAACGCTGCATACGCCTGCCGGAACGAAACGCACCGAATTGCTGGCGCTGGATGAAGTGTGCGTGCTGCCGCAGGGCCATCCGCTGACTAAGAAAGCGGTGTTAACGCCGCAGGATTTTCAGGGAGAAAACTACATCAGCCTGTCGCGCACCGACAGCTACCGTCAGCTACTGGATACCCTGTTTAATGAGCACCAGGTGAAGCGCCGCATGGTGATTGAAACCCATAGCGCCGCTTCAATTTGTGCAATGGTACGGGCAGGCGTGGGGATCTCGGTGGTGAACCCACTGACCGCGCTGGATTACGCCAGCAGCGGAGTCGTTATCCGCCGCTTCAGTATTTCGGTACCCTTTACAGTCAGCCTGATTCACCCGCTTCATCGCCCCGCCTCGGCGCTGGTTGATGCTTTTACGGCGCATCTGCAGGCCCATCTACCGAGGCTTATTGACCCGCTGGAGGCTATTTTGCATCCACAGCCGAAAGCATAAACGCCACCGCATCTTGCGCATGGATTGCCGCGGTGTCGAAAACCGGTAGTGGGCTTAGCTCGGTGGGAACCAGCAGACCAATCTCGGTACAGCCAAAGATCACCCCTTGCGCCCCCTGTTTCGCCAGTTGGTCGATGACGCCCAGGTAATAATCGCGGGAAGCCTCGCTGAATTCACCGAGACACAGCTCATCGAAAATAATCTGGTTTATTTTCTGACGATCATCAGCTTCAGGGATCAACGTGCTAATGCCGAATTCAGTCTGTAAACGCCCGCGGTAAAAATCCTGCTCCATGGTGTAACGCGTACCCAGTAGCGCCACGTTGTTCATCTGCTGCTTTTGTATCGCCCGACCCGTCGCGTCAGCAATATGCAGAAACGGCACGTCACAGGCGCTTTCAATCGCCTCAGCAACTTTGTGCATGGTGTTGGTACACAGCACAATTCCTTGCGCCCCGGCTTGCTGTAGCCCTGTGGCGGCCTGCGCGAGGATCTCACCGGCTCGCTGCCAGTCACCGCTTGACTGGCAGACTTCAATCTCGTGAAAATCCACGCTGTGCAACAGAATCTGCGCAGAATGCAGACCGCCCAGACGCTGTTTTATGCCTTCATTAATGAGTCGATAATAAGGAATGGTAGATTCCCAGCTCATACCGCCTAACAGACCGATCGTTTTCATCATTTCCCCTGACTCGTTGTTGTCTCTCCAGTGAACCAAAGATGTGATCAACTTTCCACATCTGTTGGCGTGCATTTCTTTTTTTAATTTTCTGATATAGGTTTAATGAAACATTGTTTTAATTAATTACAGGAAGGTCGGATGTTTATTTTTCATAAAGAGACCACGCTTGACGATCTGGGCAATGGCGTTACCCGGCGCATTCTTGCTCACGGCGGTAACATGATGGCGGTTGAGGTGAACTTCGAGCAAGGCGCAATCGGCCCGATGCACAATCATCCGCACGAACAGCTGACTTACGTGTTGTCCGGTGAGTTTGAATTTACCATCGGCGAAGAGAAACATATCGTTAGGGCGGGCGATACCCTGTATAAACAGCCCAACATTATGCATGGCTGCGTCTGCTTAAAACCGGGAACGCTGTTGGATACCTTTACCCCAATTCGCGAAGATTTTCTGCACGGGTAAGGTGCTAAATAAAAAAGCCGGGTCGCGTTGACGCTTTCCCGGCCTGTAAGAGACTCCACTCGCCGGCCGGACAAGGCTGAATCGCTATCCGGCATGCTTGTCTGACTTACACCCCAATATCTCTTAACTTCTCGCCCGCCATCAGCTTACGTTCGATATGCTCCAGCGTGACGTTTTTGGTTTCTGGAATCAGCCAGAACGTAATACCGATAAACACAACGTTCAGCGCGGTATAAAGCCAGAACGTACCGGCGGCGCCAATGCTGTCGAGCAGCGTCAGGAACGTTGCGCCAATGATCATGTTCGACACCCAGTTGGTGGTGGTGGAGCAGGTAATACCAAAATCACGGCATTTCAGCGGCTGAATTTCCGAACACAGGATCCACACCACCGGCGCGGCGCTCATTGCATAGCCTGCAATACACATCATCGTCATGCCAACTGACAGCCAGGATAGCCCACTGGAAGCCGTGCCATTATCAAACTGCATCAGGCAATATCCGAGCACCAGCGTCCCGATGGCCATTACGCTGAAACCAATTTTCAGCGCCGGTTTACGTCCTGCTTTGTCGACCGTGAAGACGGCAATAAAAGTGGCGAACATAAACGTTAAGCCAACTACCAGCGTGGCAATCATCTGCTGCTCTGTGGTGGTAAAACCCGCCATTTTAAAAATGCGCGGCGCGTAATACATGATGATGTTCATCCCGGTGAACTGCTGCATCGCCTGCAGTAACATTCCGAGGAAAACCGCGCGACGCACGTTACGGTTAATTTTAAACAGCGCCCAACCACCTTGCTTCAGCTTCAGGCTTTCACGGATTTCGTTCAGCTCATCGCGGGCTTTTTCTGACGTATCGCGCAACATGCGCAGTACTTCTTCAGCTTCGATGTGGCGACCTTTCTCCGCCAGCCAGCGCGGGCTGTTGGGCAAGAAAACAACCAGAATAATCAGCAATACAGCCGGAAGCGCCAGCACGCCAAGCATAGCGCGCCAGTTACCGCTGTAGCTGAACGCGGTATCGGACAAAAAGGCCAGAACGATGCCCAGCGTCACCATCAGCTGATACATACTGATCATCTTGCCACGCACGTTTTCGCTGGCCATTTCGGAGAGATAGAGCGGTGCGGTGTAAGACGCGATCCCCACCGCAACGCCCAGCACCACGCGGGCAAAAATGAGCATTTCTACACTGGAGGCAAACGCCGAGCCCAGAGATCCGACGACGAAAAGGATCGCGCCCGCCATCAGGCTGTATTTGCGCCCCAGGCGGAATGACAACCAACCGTTAAACAGCGCACCAATTGCCGCACCCAGCATCATGCTGCTTACCACCCACTCCTGCAGGCGGCTGGTCAACACAAAGTGATCGGTGATAAAAGGCAACGCGCCAGCAATCACGCCAATATCCAGGCCGAATAACAACCCTGCGACAGCCGCAGAGATAGAAACAAACATATTCATACGTCGCGTATCGCGCACTGGGCGCGGCGCTAAAGCAGCATCATTATTTATTGAGACCATTTTTTCCTGCCAGATACAGAGTAACCATGCCATTGAAAGTAAGGGATCCCTTGCAGGAAGCGTCAGGCGGGAAACGGCAAAAACATGGATTAAATAGCTACACCACATGGTTATGTGATGGACATTCCAATTTTAAAATTTACCGACAATCACTCAATTAAATTTAATTCGTTGATATTAAAGAATATTAAAAACAATAAATTTATACATATGAAATTTAATATGGAATAATTTATAACCATAATATGGATTTTAATGATCCGAATATAAAAAAACCCTGCCAGAGGGCAGGGTTTAACGGTTCTGGAAAGCGAATTAACGTGCCAGCCAGCCGCCATCTACTGCAACGGTATAGCCGTTGATATAGTCAGATGCGCTGGACGCCAGGAACACGACAGGCCCCATCAGATCGCTCGGCAGACCCCAACGACCCGCCGGGATACGATCGAGGATCTCTGCGCTACGTTGCTCATCAGCACGCAGCTGTTGGGTGTTATTCGTCGCCATGTAACCTGGTGCAATCGCGTTGACGTTGATGTTATGTTTTGCCCACTCGTTCGCCATCAGACGGGTAACACCCATTACGCCACTTTTAGATGCGGTGTAAGACGGCACGCGGATCCCGCCCTGGAAGGAAAGCATAGAGGCGATATTGATAATTTTGCCGCCGTTACCCTGAGCGATAAAGTGCTTCGCCGCGGCCTGAGACATAAAGAACACGCTCTTAATGTTCAGGTTCATCACGTCATCCCAGTCTTTTTCGCTGAAGTCGATCGCATCGTCACGACGGATAAGACCCGCGTTGTTGACCAGAATATCGATATGGCCGAATTCTGCCACTGCGCGCTCCAGCAGTGCCGGAATACCATCGATTTGACGCAGATCGGCGGTCAGGCTTAAAAAACGGCGGCCCAGTGCGGTCACGCGTTCGATGGTTTCTGTCGGTTCAACAATGTTGATACCGACGATATCGCAGCCCGCTTCAGCCAGACCCAGCGCCATACCCTGACCCAAACCTGTGTCACAACCGGTCACAACGGCGACTTTACCTTCAAGAGAGAATGCATTCAAAATCATTGTAAATCCTTAATTTTTTTATAATGCCCGCCGCAGCAGGCACGGCTGTCGCCCGCAACTAGCGCAGATCTTTTACTGCAACATGGTCCATATCATCAAAGACCTGGTTTTCGCCGACCATGCCCCAAATGAACGTATAAGCTTTTGTGCCGACACCGGAGTGAATAGACCAGCTTGGAGAAATCACCGCCTGCTCGTTGTGCATCACAATATGACGCGTTTCCTGAGGCTGACCCATCATGTGGAAGACGCAGGTATCTTCTTCCATATTGAAGTAGAAATAGACTTCCATACGACGTTCATGGGTATGACACGGCATGGTGTTCCACAGGTTACCCGGAGCCAGCTCAGTCAGACCCATGCTCAACTGGCAGGTTTCCAGAACATCCGGCACAAAGTATTTGTTGATGGTACGACGGTTACTGGTGAGGTCATCGCCCAGCGTCACTGGCGCAACGTCTGCAGGCGTGACTTTCTTAGTTGGGTAAGTCGTGTGTGCCGGCGCGCAGTTGTAGTAAAACTTCGCCGGTTTCGCCGTATCAATACTGGCGAACACCACTTCTTTTGCCCCTTTTCCGACGTACAGCGCGTCGCGATGGCCAATTTCATAGCACTGGCCGTCAACGGTAATCGTGCCCGGGCCGCCGATATTGATCACACCCAGCTCACGACGTTCGAGGAAATAGGTTACGCCCAGCTGTTTGCCGACTTCGCCACCCACAGAGACGGTTTTGGCCACTGGCATAATGCCGCCAACAATGATGCGGTCGATGTGGCTGTAGACCATGGTGTATTCATCTGCGACAAACACTTCTTCGACCAAAAACTCATTACGCAGCCCCTGAGTGTCCAGGGTTTTCGCATGCGCACTATGGATACTTTGTCTTACGTCCACATTTACCTCCAGTGATAAATTGACCGTGAATGCTTAAACGAATAGCAAAACGCTGTTCCGTTTTATCTTATGCGCTCATGATATCCCTCCCTGAATGTGTTTTCAATTATAACTAAAACGATGTTTCACTTTTTCCGCATCTTATTATCAAAAGTGTAAGTGCGATCACGCTAGCGCATATAAATCGCAAAATTTGTTTCAATAAAATCATTTAAAACAATTAGATAGATAAAAACACAAAAGAGTTAATCATTAGTGGCAGGGGTAAGATATTGAAAATACAGCCAGGCTCATACGTCATTCACACACCTTTTCTAACAAAGTGCGCTATCAATCACATGAAATGAAACAACGTTTTGATATGTTGGCAGGGTTTAGAGTGTATGTTTCTGTAACTGGCCTTGCCCTCCTGCTGGAGGGCTTTTTTATAGATGCAGGAGAAAGTCATCAGAAAAGGCGTTTAAGCAGAGAAATCGAAGGGAAATTAGTCTCGTTCGATAGCGAGCGCCACCCCCTGACCACCACCAATACACAGCGTTGCCAGTCCTTTGTGCGCCCGACGCTTCACCATTTCATGTACCAGCGAAACCAGAATACGACAGCCAGAAGCGCCAATCGGATGGCCGAGCGCAATGGCCCCGCCGTTCACATTCACCCGCCGTTCATCCCACTCCAGCATTTTCCCAACGGATAATGCCTGCGCGGCGAAGGCTTCATTAGCTTCGATAAGATCAACATCAGCCAGTTGCCAGCCCACGCGCTCAAGGCAGCGGCGTGTTGCATACACTGGCGCAATCCCCATGAGCGCAGGGTCGACTCCGACGCTGGCAAAGGCGCGAATACGGGCCAACACAGGTAAGTTAAGTTCCTGCGCCTTGGCCTCGCTCATCATCATCACCGCAGCGGCACCGTCGTTGATGGATGACGCGTTACCCGCCGTTACCGAACCGAGTCTGTCAAAGGTAGGATCCAGACGCGCCAGCCCCTCGGCGCTGGCATCGGTACGCGGTTGTTCGTCGGTGTCCACCACGAACGATTGCCCATTACGCTGTGTTACCACCGGCACGATTTCATCTTTAAAGCGTCCGGCATCAATTGCCATCCGCGCTTTGTGCTGCGAGTGCAGCGCGTAGGCATCCTGCAATTCGCGGCTGATTCCGTATTCTCGCGCCAGGTTTTCCGCGGTAACGCCCATGTGATAATCGTTGAAGGCATCCCACAGACCGTCATGTACCAGGCTGTCGACCAGTTGGCTGTTCCCCAGCTGTGCGCCAGTGCGGCTATCGGTAAGGACATGCGGTGCACGGCTCATATTCTCTTGCCCGCCCGCAATCACAATGTCGGCTTCGCCACACTGGATAGCCTGGGTCGCCAGATGCAGCGCTTTCAGACCCGAGCCACAGACATCGTTAATGGTGATGGCGGAAACGGTATTGGGTAGTCCACCATTGATGGCAGACTGACGCGCAGGGTTCTGCCCGGCACCTGCGGTAAGCACCTGTCCGAGGATCACTTCATCTACAGCGTGAACGTCCACGCCCGTGCGTTCCAGTAACGCCTTGACCACCATGCTGCCTAACTCAACGGCAGAGTGGCGCGCCAGCGTCCCCTGGAAGCAGCCAATCGGTGTCCTTAATGCCCCGACGATCACAACCTCTTTCATCACTACCTCAGCGCAAAATAACACCGCAATAGTAGATGATTGTTAAAAATAGTTATCAAGGTTGTTTAAAAACGGTGATTTTTATCACAAAGGAAATTCGTATCACTTATTGGTCATCTGAACGCCACTCTGCTGTAAATGGTCACGCAACCAGCTTCCTGCCACACCAGGCGGTGATTTCTTATTCCACAACAGATCGATAGAGATAGCCTTTGGCCAGCCAGGCATCTTTAATTGCACCAGTGGTTTTTCTGCCGCAAACTCCTCCACCAGCGCACAAGGGAGCGCGCACCAGCCGAATCCCTGAACAGCCATACTTAGCAATAACAGATAGTTAGGAGCAGACCAGACGGGGCCGCGCGCCACGTTGGTGCCGCTTTCCAGATAGGTATTCAAGCGCAGCTCGCGCCAGGTGTGTAGCTGCTCCCACTGCAGTTTTTCTTGAGCCGCGAGCGGATGCGACGCTGCAACGTATAATCCCATCCAGGTTTGCATCGGCAGACGCGTAACGCCCATGTCGGTCGGGTAATCTTCCCGCGCCTCGATCAACCCCACCTGAGCACGTCCTTTTTGCAGCAGATCGATCACGTCTTCATCTTCGCCAATCAGGCATTCAAACTCGGTATGGGGAAACTTGCGATCAAACTGCACCATCAACTCTTCCAGCACATCCGGATGCAGCGTGTCAGACAGCACAAAGGTCAGACGCGCCTCAGTTTCACCCGACAGCGAGATCGCCGCCTCATCGAGACGTTCGCTGGCCGTCAGAATAGCCTGCACATAGCCCAACACCCGCTTACCTTCCTCGGTCAGCGTTGGCTGGCGGGATGAGCGGTCAAACAGCGCAAAACCAAGATCGGCTTCCAGATGCGCAATGGCCGTACTGATAGTGGATTGGCTTTTACGTAGCCGCCGGGCCGCCGCAGAAAATGAACCGCAGGAAACGGTCTCCACAAATGCCGTTAATGCTTCAGGAGAATAACGCATGAACTATCTACTTTATCGATGGATACTATCTTTTAGATATCACATAAAACGATAAAATTGCCACCATTCCGTTATCCGGGCATCAAAGAAGGTTTTAGGTTATGCAACACGATACTGTCCAACGCCGCTCGTTAGTGGAGCGTATTTTTCATGCCGTCTGCTTTGAAGGCATTGCCACCGCGATCCTCGCACCAACCACCGCATGGTTGATGCAGCGCTCGGTGCTGGAAATGGGCGGACTGACCATTCTTCTCGCCACCACAGCGATGATCTGGAATATCATTTATAACGCCCTGTTTGACCGTTTGTGGCCGTCGCACCTGGTAAAACGTACGGCGAAAGTGCGAGCATTTCACGCCTTAGGCTTCGAGAGCGGTTTTATTGTGATCGGGGTGAGCATCGTGGCGTATGTGCTGAACGTCAGCCTGGTTCAGGCATTCACGCTGGAAATAGGTTTCTTCCTGTTCTTCCTGCCGTACACCATGTTCTATAACTGGGCTTATGACACGTTACGCGAGCGCGTTATGAAGCGCCGCCAGCAGCGCGTTACTGCCTGATAATTAAAATAATAGTCGGAATCTTCTCGGTTCCGGCTATTGTCCCATTCACTCGCCCGCTTGTTCACACCTCCCCCAGTCCCTGCCATTTGTGGTAAATTGCGCTTCTTTTTGTTTATTTTATAGTTGATACGTTCAAATAATGTCGAAATTTTGGTCAAAAGAAGAGACTCTCTGGAGCTTCGCACTATATGGGACTGCCGTCGGCGCAGGAACCCTATTCCTACCCATACAGCTGGGTTCTGCAGGCGCGGTGGTATTGTTTATCACCGCACTCGTCGCCTGGCCTTTAACCTACTGGCCGCACAAGGCGCTGTGTCAGTTTATCCTGTCCTCAAAAACGTCGGCTGGTGAAGGGATCACTGGCGCGGTTACCCACTACTACGGCAAGAAGATTGGCAGCCTGATCACCACCCTCTATTTTATTGCCTTCTTTGTGGTGGTGCTGATCTACGCCGTAGCGATAACCAATTCACTCACTGAACAGCTGGCAAAACATATCACTATCGATCTGCGGATCCGCATGTTGGTCAGCCTTGGCGTGGTGCTGGTGCTGAACCTGATTTTTCTGATGGGCCGACAAGCCACTATTCGGGTCATGGGCTTTTTGGTGTTCCCGCTCATCGCGTACTTTTTGTTCCTTTCGCTCTACCTGACCGGAAGCTGGCAGCCAACGCTACTCACCGGCCAGATGTCTTTCGATCAGCACACGCTTCATCAGGTTTGGATATCTATTCCCGTGATGGTTTTCGCTTTTAGCCATACGCCAATTATCTCTACGTTCGCCATCGACAGACGAGAGAAATACGGCGAGCAGGCCATGGGTAAATGCAAAAAAATCATGAAGGTAGCCTACGTCATCATCTGCCTGAGCGTACTGTTTTTCGTCTTCAGCTGCTTGCTTTCGATTCCGACAAACTATATCGAAGACGCGAAAAATGAAGGCGTGACGATTCTTTCCGCGCTGTCGATGATGCCAAACGCACCGGCATGGCTGTCGATTTCCGGGATCATCGTTGCCGTTGTCGCGATGTCAAAATCGTTCCTCGGCACCTACTTTGGCGTGATTGAAGGGGCAACGGAGGTAGTAAAAACGTCGTTGCATCAGGTGGGTGTGAAGAAAAGCCGGGCCTTTAACCGCGCTCTGTCCATCATGCTTGTCTCGGCTATCACGTTTATCATCTGCTGCATTAATCCTAATGCTATTTCAATGATTTACGCGATAAGCGGCCCGCTGATTGCCATGATTTTGTTTATCATGCCGACATTGTCTACCTATCTGATCCCGGCGCTGAAGCCGTACCGTTCAGTGGGTAACCTGATCACCCTGATTGTCGGTCTGCTGTGCGTATCTGTGATGTTTTTTGGCTAGAACGTGTTGTTTAGCGGCTCATTCTCCTGGAAGTGGGTGCGATGTCGTTCAGTTAACGACTCAATTTCAGAAAGTATCAACCTGTGTTGGCGGAAGTAATGAACATGCTATCTCAGAGAAGGGTTCCGTTCACCTCATGTTCATCGTTTCTCTGAAGCACCGATTCCTGTGAACGTGCAAGGGAGGCTCACCGCCGCCTCCCTTGCAACCCAGGCTCCCGGCGGGAAAATCGTCGCTACGCGATTCATTCGTCTTATGCCGTCTGCCTGTCGGGTCGGGGCCGAGCCTGCGTCCATGCAGGCCGTCCCCTCTGCCCGCATCCCTGCGGGCAGTCCCGGTCAGTCGTCAACGCCTCATCGACTTTCAGCCGGACCAGGGTCATCGCTTCAACGCACTGACTTCCAGTTAAATCTTTTTTGCTGTTCAGACCAAAAACGCAGATGGTGAGGTGTGGGCTGGTCCGGCTGAAAATTGCCGACGTGTTTCCGTAAGCCCGGGAGAGCCAGCATGGATGCTGGCTCAGGGCGCGTTTTGCATGGACGCTACCTCGCGCCCGGCCCGGTAGCCTGGAGGAATAAGCGGAGGGTATTGCGCAGCAACAATTTTCCCGCCGGGAGCCGGGATTGTAAAGGGCGTGGCGAAGAACGCCCTTTACACGTTCACGGGTATCTGTGCTTCAGATAAATGACACTGCTGAGGTGAACGGAACCCTGAGCAAGAAGAACATGTTCACCCCTGCATGCTTAACTGGACAGTATTGAACGTGGATGAGCCGTTAGACTGGCTTATTTGATGTACGAATCCAGCACTTTCAGGACCACATCCAAATCCTCTTCGCGCTTAAGTTCATCGCCCTGATGCACAATGTGCTCGGTCAGATGACCTTTAATCACTTCACGCATTAATCCGTTTACTGCCCCGCGGATCGCCGCTATTTGCTGCAATACTGCCGCGCATTCATGCGGTTCATCCAGCATGGTTTTCAACGCCGCTACCTGCCCCTGAATCTTGCTGGTTCGGGCTTTCAGCTTTTGTTTGTCGCGGATCGTATGTGACATAACTTTACCTTTTTAACGTCTGGCTGTAGGGACAATACCATCGACATTCTACTGGGGGGTAGTATTTGATACTGGGGGGGAGTAGAATCAGGCGAAATTAAACAACTAAGAATCATTCTCATGGGTGAGTTTTCTACGCTTCTTCAGCAAGGTAACGCCTGGT
The DNA here is from genome assembly GCF_030332375.1 of Citrobacter sp. Cpo148. Lineage (NCBI taxonomy): Bacteria > Pseudomonadati > Pseudomonadota > Gammaproteobacteria > Enterobacterales > Enterobacteriaceae > Citrobacter > Citrobacter sp. Cpo148. The sequence goes on along the minus strand of NZ_JAOWHY010000048.1, from coordinate 24,145 downwards.
TTTTCATTCCCAGCGCGATTCTATTGGGTGTGTTACACGGCCTGGAGCCGGGGCATTCCAAGACGATGATGGCGGCCTTTATTATTGCCATTAAGGGGACCATCAAACAGGCGGTGATGCTGGGGCTGGCAGCAACGCTGTCGCATACCGCCGTGGTATGGCTGATTGCGCTCGGTGGGATGTATATCAGCAAAGCGTTTACTGCCCAGGCCGTTGAGCCATGGCTGCAGTTTGTCTCGGCGATTATTATTCTCGGAACCGCATTCTGGATGTTCTGGCGAACCTGGCAGGGAGAGCAGAACTGGCTGGCCCAGACGCATCACGACCACAATCACGAGTATCACCACCACCATGATCATGATGACCATCATCATGATCACGATGACGATCATCACCATCATCATCACGAACACGAGCATAATCACGACCATGCCGCACTGGCAGGACTCACCGAAGGCTCGAAAGAGTATCAGGATGCCCACGAACGGGCGCATGCCACCGATATTCAGCGCCGCTTTGCGGGCAAAGAGGTCACCAACGGCCAAATATTACTATTTGGTTTGACCGGCGGGTTAATCCCCTGCCCTGCCGCCATTACGGTGCTGCTGATTTGCATCCAGCTCAAAGCCTTCACGCTGGGCGCGACCATGGTGCTGTGCTTCAGCCTCGGACTGGCGCTGACGCTGGTAACGGTGGGCGTGGGTGCAGCAATCAGCGTGCAGCAGGCGGCCAAACGCTGGAGCGGATTTAACACGATGGCACGCAAAGCTCCCTATTTTTCCAGTGTGCTCATTGCGATGGTCGGCTTATATATGGGGATTCACGGCTATATGGGGATCGTCGGTTAACACTAAGAGAGCGCAGCAGCGCTTGCCGCTGCGCGTAAAACCAGGCTAGCTTTCGACACTCCCCCACACCAGTTGCCCTTGATGGAAGGTCGCGGTGCGTGGGGAAATTCGCGCGACCGCTTCCGCCGAACAGGAGGCATCCACCAGCACAAAGCTGGCTTCATCCTGCGCTTTCGGCCAGACGCGCTCGCCTTTATCGTTAAGCGGCAACACATCGCCGGTGGCGAGGAATAACGCCCGCGACAGGTTCAGTTCGTTGGGGCGAATATAGAGCTGCGCGTACAGATTTGCCTTTTCCAGCATGTCGCCCAGCCCATACGGCGACCAGTGATCAATTACGCTGTCGGTTCCGGTAATCACTTCCACGCCTTTATCGCGCAGCTGCTTGAGCGGCATGTGCAAGGTACCGATCGGCACCGTCGAGGCAATGGTAATCTGCTGTGCCGCCATGCGGCTCGCCAACGTGTCTACCTGATGTTCGTTCAACGTTGCCAGCGCAAACGCGTGGCTGATGGTCAGTTTGCCCTTTAACTGCGGCGTTTTCTCCACCGTTTCCACCATGTAATTCACCGCCGCCACACCCGCCGGACTGGTTTCATGCAGATGGATATCTACGCCTTTATCGTAATCCAGCGCAATCTGGAACATGGTGTCGAGGGATTTTTCCATCGCCCCATCGACGCTGGTTGGGTCCAGACCGCCGACGTAATGCGCTCCCGCCTGCATCGCTTCGCGCATCAGCGGTTCAGATTTTGATAACAGCAGGCCATGCTGCGGAAATGCCACGATTTCACAGACAAAACCCGGTTGACGACGCGCCAGTACCGCCTGCAGGTTTTCGAGATTTTTCAGCCCGGAAACCGGTTCTATGTTGCAGTGGCTGCGGGCGATCGAGGTGCCTTTTGATTGCAGCAGATTGATCAGCTTTTCCGCACGCTCCTGCGTATAAGGCTGGAGTTCAGGCAGCAGCTTTTGTTCCAGGCGGATCATATCCTGAATAGTGGTGCCAGCCGGACGGTTCAGCGAACGCCAGGGACCGCCGTAAAAGGTTTTATCCAGATGGATGTGCATGTCGCGCATGGCGGGCAGCATCAACTTTCCACCCGCATCGTAGTGCGGCAGCGTCGCATCCGGATGCTGCTTATTCTCGCGCAGCGCAACGATTTTTCCGTCCTGGATTTCAACGGTTTGCAGCGCGGTACGGGTGTGCACCACCACCGAGTTTTCGTAATCAAAGCCCGCTTCCAGCAGGACGTTATCCAGGTAATAGTGTTTATCGTTAATCGTCATTGTGCTCTTCGACCCGCAGGTGTTCCCGACAGGATTAGCAGCATACGCGACCGGAGCGACCGCGCCAAACAGCGCGGCAGCGGTCACCATTTTTCCGCTCTGGCTTAAAAATTCACGGCGGCTGTTACTTTCCTGCATTCACGTCTCCTCTCAGGAATGGACAATATGGGTGCCCGTTTCGCCGCGCAGTGCGGCAGGCAGGCATTCCGGCGTGGTGATGATTACTCGTTTACCGCCACGCTCCAGAAACGCCAGGCTGGCAACGATCTTGGGTAACATGCTGCCAGGCGGGAAATGACCCTCCTGCATGTAACGGGTCATCGTTGCAACATCCACCGTATCCAGCGCCTGCTGGTTGGGTTTGCCAAAATGAATACAGACCTGCTCGACGCCGGTGGTGATCACCAAAATGTCGGCGCGGATCTCCTGCGCCAGTAGCGCCGTGGAGAGATCTTTATCAATCACCGCGTCCACGCTCTGGTAATCCCCTTGATCGCTACGCACCACCGGGATCCCGCCGCCACCCGCGCCAATAACCACAAAGCCTTGCTGGGTCAGCGTTTTGATCGCCTCCGCCTCGACAATGCGCTTCGGTTGTGGAGAGGCGACTACCCGACGGTAGCCGCGCCCCGAATCCTCAACAAAGCGCCAGCCCGGATTGACCCGCTGCAGTTCATCACGCTGCACTTCGCTAAAGAACGCTCCAATGGGCTTGGTCGGATTAGCGAAGCCCGGATCGTTTTTGTCGACCTCCACCTGCGTGACCACCGTAACTGCCCTCTGCTCACCGCGCCGCGCCAGACGGTTATTCAGCGCCTGTTGGATCAGGTAACCGATACCGCCCTGCGTATCGGCAACGCAGTTTGCCAGCGGGGTAAGCGGCAGCCCTTCACGCTCGTGCGCGATTTCCGCACGCCGCAGATCCAGCCCTACCTGTGGCCCGTTACCGTGCGTCAGCACAATGTTGTAGTCCGATGCCAGCATCTCCAGCACCGTATCCGCTACCGCTTTCACCGCTTCAGCCTGGTGTTCAATCGACTGGCTGGCGTTATCTTTGATAATGCTGTTGCCGCCAATGGCAACGACCACAAGTTCTTTCATAGTGTTATCTTCCGCTTGCAGGCAATTCAGGTCGTTTTCGTTGGTTCCTGCTCAGGCGCAGTCACCGCTTCACGGCTATCAAGAACATGCTTGAGGACAAACATGCCACTCATCATCAGGTAGGCCACAACAAACATCATCGAGCTGCCTTCCGCAAAGCCAACCGCCGGAGAGTGGATCACGCCAAACAGCGATAACAGCGCGCCAAAGGCTGCGGCAATCGCGCCGCGTAACGGCTTGTTCATAATGGCGAAGATAGCGACGCAGCCCCACAGCATGCTGGCCAACGGCGCGCCGCTTCCCAGATGCACCAGTCCGTCGTAATAGACACCTTTGCTGTGCAGCAAGTCACTACCCAGTTTCCCCGCGGAAGTTCCGGCGGCACCCATCACGCTGTTGACGATGGTCAATGCCCAGTTGGCGATCCACGGGAACAGACAGATGAAGATAACGGGAACCTCGACTTTGGGCGTTTCTCGCACCACCTGGTTGGCGGTCACCACGCCGATAAACACCAGAATCGGCACTATCGCGGTCATCGGAATAATGGCGAGCATAAACGCGCCCAGCCCAAACAGCGGCACCAGGAACATGGTGATGCCTGAAGCGAGGGTATAGCCGATGCTGGCCCCCATCGCTTTCCAGCCCGCATGCCCAACATATACGGTCACCGGGAACGGGTTACCCAGCATGCAGCCGAGCATGGAGGCAAAGCCGTTCGCCATCATGACCTTACGGGTGTTGTACTCATCCCCCGCCGCGTGCGCACTTTCAATGTTCTCAAGGTCAAAAATGTAGTTCGCCAGGCCCAGAGGAACAGCAGAAGCCAGATACGGCAGTGCGTGCGGCAAACCTTGCAGGAAGCTGTCGACATGAATTTCCGGCGGGTTGAAGCCAAAGGAAGACATCGACGCTTTAATGGCTTCCGGGCTTTGTAAACCGGAGATCCACGCCAGGGCCGTACCGGCAATCAGCAGCAGTAAACCGGTAGGAATACGGGCAAAAATCGGCTTCTTACCGAACCAGTTAATGAAGATCAGCAACAGGACGATGAAAGAAACCGTCGGCGCTTCGAATGCCTGCAGCATCGGGTTCATCGCCAGCAGCAACAGCCCCAGGCCGGACAGACAAGAAAGCAGTACCGTACGCGGGATCATCTTGCGGATGGTCTCGCCCAGGAAGGAGCCACCGACCAGGATCAACGCTTCGACAAAGCACCACACCAGGGCTATCTGGATAGCGAAGTTGGCATCTTTGGTTTGCTGATAAACCGGCATCAGCACCAGGAAGGTCACGGTGAAGATTGACGGTGCACTCGGTCCGGACGGCAGCGCCGTTACGTCGTTACGCCCGGTGTGCTTAGCCATCTGCAGACCAAACCAGGCGTAGCAGACGCTGGCCACCAGCACCGCCAGACCAAAGGCAGGCGCAATGCGACCATAGACAATTTCGGTAGGGATCCCGACGACAAAAATGAGTAGTCCCATCATTGTCAGCAGGTTAGTCAGGTTGTTGGTCATCAGCCCAAAGTAAGCCGCCCAGTCACCACGTTTCCATTCTAGTTTTATGCTGTTCATGGAATATCCTTAACAGGTTAAGCATCATTTGCGATCGCGGAGATCGCCCAGCCCTGCAGGTAAGCAACGTTTTTCGCTTCGCTACTGTGGGGCTAACCGCGTTAGCCCCGGTTATTGTTATTGGCAGTAGCGGTCGCGCCAGTTGAGGATCGCCTTTTCAAAACAGGCGAACGGCGGGTGAACTATTCCGGCGCCGATCATGCCGATCCCCGCGTCTTTGTGCGCAATAGCGGTGTTGATCACCGGCAGAATGCCGGTGCTGCCTACACGCGTAATATCGATAGCGGTCGGTACGCCCATAAAACCAAGCAGTGGAATGGTGACGTTGGGGTTTTCGCCGAGAGTGATTTCTCGCATCTGGCGAGAGAAATCAACGGCCTCTTCGACCGTACCGCCCACCAGCGCCACGATGGCCGGTGCCGTCGCCATCGCGAAACCGCCAATGCCGTAGGTTTCTGTTATCGCGCTATCGCCGATATCACGTCCGGAATCTTCCGGCTTGTAGCCCGCAAACATCGGCCCAATCACCTGCTGCGCCGGACCGGTAAACCACTGGCCCGGTAAGCCGCTAATGCGCAGACCGAACTCAACGCCGTTGCGCGCCATCGTCGTCACCACGGTGCTGTATTCAATACCGTGTGCAGCGTCCATTGCGGCTTTACACATCGCCATCCAGGTCGGTCCGGAGAAGTAATCACTACTAAGGACGAACTCGAACACCTCACGTTGCTGCTCAACCGGATAGCCGGTCTGAATAATCCACGGCGTCAGCGCCTGAATCAGCAGCGCCGTCCCGGCGTTGTTGCGGTTATGGCACTCATCACCCATGTGCAATGCCTGCGCCAGCATCAGACGCAGATCGATTTCGCCCGCCAGCTTCATAGCATCGCGCAGCATCGGTCCCAGCACATCGCGCATCCAGTTCAAACGATCGATAACGCTCTGATCGTTCGCGCCCATACGCAGGATCTTCGCCATCTGCTCGCTCATATTGGTATATGCGCGGTTGCCATAGGTTTTGTTCTCGACGATGTGCATAAACATCGATGCCGACGTCACGCCCGCCATCGAGCCGACACAGTCATGCTCGTGGCACGGAGAGAAGATGATTTCACCCGAGGCGGCCAGTTCGGCGGCTTCATCCAGATCTTTCGCCAGCCCTTCAAAGACCAGCGCCCCGGTTACCGCCCCCTTCATTGCGCCGCACATTTTTTCCCAGCGGATTGGCGGCCCGGCGTGCAGGATGGTGTTACGGGTCATGCCCGGCACGACGTTGATCGCCTGGTCATAGCCAATCAGCACCGGATGCGACTGGATAATGCGTTCCAGCGCCTGCTGGTTAGCGGCCGCGATTTTGTCTGCCAGCGGCGAATCGGCAATGTCGTCCAGCGCAGCCACGACCTGCATGTTGCCCTGCCCCGGCGGCGTCCAGTCGAGCTGGGTCACCGGTACGTTCTGCTTTTTCAGGTCATCGCTGAACATTGCGATACCAACGTTAATCACGTTCAGCGGCTGGTTAAACAGTGTCTGGCTCATCAGGCTTCCTCCCCTTTACAGATAAATTCACGCGCCAGCAATCCGGTGTTGGTGCTACTGCTCGCCCAGATAACCCCGGCGTTGGTCAGCATCTGACACTGTTTTTCCAGCGACGGCGTATCAAGATCGGTTCCCAGCACATAGCCGAGGATCTCAAGCGGACGACCGTCTGCGGCGGCGATCGCTTTGGCTTCAACGATCGCATCGAGCATCACGCCAACCGGATCTTCATGCGATCCAAATCCAAGGACGAAGTCCATCACGATCACGCCAACTTCAGGATCGCGCGCTTCCTGTAACAGACGACTAATGCGGTTGGTGGGATCGATCATCGGGTGCGGTTTGCCATTGGTAAAATCGTCATCACCGAAATCGAGGAAGGTATGCGCCACGCTGCGGTTGAGATCTTTCAGGCGGAATGCCGGATCTGGATGAATGTTGCTGTAAACTTCGGCATGTTTTTCCATGGCAGCAAACATCGCCTCATCGCACAACGTGCCGCCACAGAACAAGCCACGGATGTACTTTTGTTGCGGGGTCAGACGGGCGCGAACCTCTTCAATCAGCGGCCAGTTGAGCGGATGCAGATCCAGACTCTCTTTTTTCACGCCGGTCAGCAGTACCGCTTTCAACGCCGCCTCTTTAGTACCGCGGGCAAACTGCAGGCCTTTTTCATCCGCAGGCGCGGCTTCACGTCCGAGGAAACACACCACCACGGGCTTATGACAGGCGCGCGCACGTTCCAGCACCTTGCGCGCCACCGCTGGCGCAGGCGGTTTGGAGATAAGTGCGATGATCTCAGTTTGCGGATCGGCCTCCAGCATGCCAATCGCGTCAAGCATCATCAGGCCGCCAATCTTTTCGCTAAGATCGCGTCCACCTGTGCCAATCAACTGGGAAATTCCGCCGCCAAATTCGTGAATGCGTACGCTCAGCTCCTGGCTGCCGGTACCGGAGGCACCAATAATTCCGATGTTGCCGCGACGCACCGCGTTGCCAAAACACAGCGCCGCGCCGTTAATGATGGCGGTTCCGCAATCTGGCCCCATCATCAACAGTCCTTTTTCATGCGCCAGCTGCTTAAGCGCCAGCTCGTCCTCAAGAGAGACGTTGTCAGAGAACAGCATCACATTGAGGTTATTTTGCAGCGCCTGGCGCGCTTCACGCGCGGCAAACAGGCCATTGACCGAGATCACCGCCAGATTGCTCTCAGGAACATGCTTCTTCGCGCTGGCAAGCGTGGCATAGCGCGCTTCATGCTGGCCACCCTGCTCTTTATGCGTAAACAGATCGTCAATCGCCATCAGCGTTTGGTCATTCGCCGCCTCGCTGGCGCCTTTAATGACAATCATCAGATCGCCACTTTTCGCCTCTTCCAGCTCAGGCGTCAGCAGGCCGAGATTCTTCAGCACGCCCTTATTCATCTCTGTCGCCATAGCCACAAACGCCTGCTCAACGCCATCGAGCTTATTTGCGCGCGTGGAGATAGACATCAGTGAGACAGAATCAAAATACGTGTTCTTTTTAACAACTATCCTGATCGACATAATTCCCTCCGGACCTGTGGCTCAGGGCGCAGGCATCCGCCATGCCATACAGCATGTCGCAGCCAGAACTTGAACCGATATTTTTAATGTCAGTAATATATTGCGTAGAAACGAGTTGTTGCTCAGTAATAAATTGGTTCAGCAGCCGTCCGATGCTTTCCCGATAACGCTGATTAAATGCTTCCTCTAGCGTTATTTTGCTAAGTAGCGTTGTATTATTTCCTGCACGTTGCAATGCCGCTAAAAAATCATCTCTATATTTCCTCAGCGGATGTCCGGGAATAAATAAAATGGTGCTTAAGCCTACTAAATAATCATCCGATGAGGGCGTCAGCCCTATCCCCAAACCAATTAAATGGCTGACCGCCGTAGTAATATTTTCTCCTGTACGCAACGCCGTCAGTAATGTTTGTCGGCGGTTGAGTAATTGACGGGTGATTTCCTGATAAAACGGATTGTCACCCCGGTACAGAAATAATGTGTCGTCGCTTCTTAGCTGTTGGCGGATAACCTCTTCCCAGTGCTGCCAGCCGACTGCGGCAAGGCTTGCTGCATCAGATGTCCACCGTGGTATTCGCCACAGCTGGCAACCGGCGGTTTCTATCCATTTATTATTGCCAACAACTATTCCCGACCCGCTAAAATTGACCCGCTCACCAGGGTGAAACAGGTCTTCACAATGCGTCAGCGCCAACCGACAGCTGTTAGGTGCGTTATCACAATCTTCACTCAGTAACGTCAGCAGCCGCTGCTGTTCGGGTATCAACAGGTTTACCGCGTGGGAAAAAACCTGTTCAACCCGTCCTGTTCCCCGGAAAGTGAGAAACGCGCTGTCTGCGGTTAGCGCCCGTACGCATCGCCGTGATGGCGTAGCGATAATGGCGCTCCTGTGTCAGGCTCCGGCCGCAATCAGCAGCTCGGCAATTTCGTGGTACCCTTTCTCTCGCGCCAGTTCCAGCGGGGTTTTACCGTATTTATCCGTCATGTGCGGGTTTGCGCCATGGTCGAGCAGCAGCTTAACGATCTCCTGCTGCTTCGCACCGCCGTCATTTAGCACGATGGCTTCCAGGAGCGGCGTCCAGCCAACAAAATTAGTATGGTTGACATTGATATCGGTACGCAGCAGTAGTTCGCGCACGATCTCGACATGACCTTTTTCGCTGGCAGGTGTAATACCAACGCCGCCAAAACGGCTCAGGCAATTGAGGTCGGGGTCAGCCGGTAATACCGTACGCAACAGCGTTAAATCATTAGTCAGGCAGCTAATCAGGAAGGGATTAAAACAAGTTTGATCTTGTTTATTAATATCGGCACCCGCAGCAATCAATAAAGAAACACAGTCATAATGTTTATTCAGGCTGGCAATAATAATGGCAGTACGCCCCTGGCGGTTGGTGGCGTTAATATCCACATTTTTTGCCAGACAGGATTTTAATCCATCGGCATTGCCCTGCTCTGCCGCCAGCAGAAATTCAGTAATGAGTTCTTTCTCTGACATAATCGCTCTCCTGCAGTTTTTTAGACTTTTTAAATATCCGATAACCTGAGAATAGCAACAGAGTGCAGAGAATAACATCCGCTTAAATTTCATTCATCGTTAGCGCATCGATTATTGAATCAATTTTAACAATGAGAACAAAACGTGCTGTAGTGCAATCTTTCCCTTATGGCTGGGGCCCTTTTAGCCACTAATCAGTAGTCCGGAAAATCAGGCGGTATGCTGCACGGATAGCGGCCTGCAATTAAAATACAGAAGTGTGATTGCCTTCAAATCAAATGTAAAACTAGTGTTAAATTCTGTTCAAAACTGATTGCTCTGTATAAGGATTACAAATACATTCAACAATCATCGTGTTGCGGATGCGCATTGTCGCCGGAGGGGAGAAAGATGAATTCAATATTTACCGAGGAAAACCTACTGGCATTTACGATGGCTGCCCGCTATAGCAGTTTCAGCAAGGCGGCGGAGGAGCTTGGCTTAACCACATCGGCAATTAGTTACACCATTAAGCGCATGGAAATGGGTCTCGACGTGGTGCTGTTTACCCGCAGTACTCGCAGCATTGAGCTGACCGAGTCCGGGCGTTACCTGTTTCGCAAGGCGACCGACCTGCTCAACGATTTCCACGCCATCAAGCGCAGCATTGATACCATCGCTCAGGGAATTGAGGCTCGGGTGCGCATCTGCATTAACCAGCTGTTGTATACCCCTCAACATACGGCGAGGCTGTTGCAGGTACTCAAGAAACAGTTTCCAACCTGCCAGATAACCGTCACTACAGAGGTGTATAACGGCGTCTGGGATTCGATCATCAATAACCTGGCCAATATCGCGATTGGCGCGCCCGATACATTACTGGACGGCGGCGGAATTGATTACACCGAGATCGGCGCGATCCGTTGGTCGTTCGCGATTGCCCCGGATCATCCGCTGGCGTTTATGCCTGAACCCATCTCTGAGAGCCAACTGCGCCTGTACCCGAACATCATGGTGGAAGACACCGCACACACCATCAACAAAAAAGTCGGTTGGCTGTTACACGGTCAAGAGTCGATTCTGGTTCCCGATTTTAATACCAAGTGCCAGTGCCAGATCCTGGGAGAGGGCATTGGTTTTCTGCCAGACTATATGGTGCGCGAGGCGATGGAAAAGTCGTTGCTGGTGACACGGCAGATCCACAACCCACGTCAGGATTCACGAATGCTTTTGGCAACCCAGCATTCGGCAACCGGTCGTGTCACTCAGTGGATTAAAAAAGAGTTTGGCCCACAAGGGATACTGACGGGGATTTATCAGGATTTACTGCATCGGGCGTGATGCACCGGATGGCTGTTATACCTTCCAGTGCATATAAGATAATCAGGCGCGGATATCGTCGTACTCGCGGGTTTTATCAAATTCATGTTTGGCAAACGGGCACAGCGGAATCACTTTGCGGTTTTCAGCGCGCATCTTCTCTACCACTTTCGCCACCAGCTGTTTGCCGACGCCCTGACCTTTCAGGCTAGGATCAACATCGGTATGTTCAATGATGCTCAGATGCTCGCCCGTCGGCACGAAAACAATCTCGGCAACCTGGTTGCCCTCTGCATCATTGACATAAAACTTGTTATGGCCTGCAAGAATTTCCATGCTTCCCTCACTCATTTTTGGCGATATTTCAGCGCACCGCTCGGACAGGTATCGATGACCTTGATGACCGTGGCAACGTCCACTTCATCCGGAATAATCCACGGTTTACGTTTCAGGTTAAACAGCTTCGCGCTTCCCCGCACGCAATTGCCCGAATGCTGACACATCGCCGTGTTGAAGTAGACGTCAATCTTCTCGCCGGTATAGGCCCGGTAACCTGCATCCAGTAGTTCCTTATCCACGACATTGCCTCGCATTTTTTTATTGTCTGGGTCTAATCATAGACCTATGCGAGGCTGAAGGAAGCGGCTGAAAGCAGAAATATCATTCAGGCTTTTTCTGTATCGACGGCTGCGGCTCTGGCGGCAAATACTCCAGCATCGCAGGCGTCGGCGGCGGGAGGCGGTTATCGGCAATATCCCTGTCCACATCGATATGACTGATTTCGCCATTCTCATGATGGTGGACCGTCAGCACCCTCGCCTTGTTCAGTTCCGTAACCAGCTCCCGGGTAATACGCAAACTTTCTGCCAGCTCATGGTCTTCAAGCCCGGGTCTGCGACTGCGGCGTTCGACCCGAAAACGAAACTGGTTGTACTTCGCCCAGCCAATCAGCACCAGGCCGTTGACCAGGGCGACAAGGATATAAAACGTGACCGTATCCAGCGTGGTGAAAAAGGGTCGCACACCCATATACGGTGAATGCGCCAGGGCTGTGATCAGCCCTTTATAGATCAAATAGATAAATCCAACCCATGCGATGGCCGTCAACAACACATCGATGATGCGCGGCAGCAAACGCCGCTCCGTGAAGATCAGTGGCTGGTTCATGATTCAATCCTCCCAATACCGCGGTCAGGACTAACCCAACGCGCTCTGCCACGTTTGCGTTTGAGCATCACTTTCGGGAACGCCACCAGCGTGGTGAACAGGCTTAGCATCCAGTACACCACCGGGAACCAGATAATCCAGAACAACGAGGCGCCAATGCCTTTTTCATAGCGTCGTTCAATCATCAGGCTCACCGCAAACTGCAGCAAGCACACCACGCCGAGGATAAGCCCGGTAAAGGCTGGCGGGAAAAGATGCTGTACATACAGCGAGTCCGGCATCGGGATCATCAGTCCTAACAGGAACAGCACGATACTGATCGCATAGGCAAAAGACCAGGCGGTAGAAAAACAGAACTCAAGAAACAGCGGCCACATGCGACGGAACTCCCACGACCACAGACGACGCATGTTAACGATAAACACCTCTGCACCACCCTGCGCCCAGCGCAAACGCTGCTTCCATAGCCCTTTTAACGTTTCAGGCATCAGGATCCAGCACAGCGCGCGCGGCTCAAAGAATACCGACCAGTGGCGCAATTGCAGCTTCCAGCTGATATCGATATCTTCGGTGATCATGTCCGGGCTCCAGTAACCGACCTCGGCCAACGCGCGACGACGAAACGCCGCAACTACGCCGGAAACGGTAAAGATCTGCCCATAGACTCGCTGAGTACGCTTAATTAAGCCGATAATGGAAGAGAACTCACCGACCTGCACACGACCGATTAACGTAGAGCGGGTTCGAATACGCGGGTTCCCCGTCACTGCACCAACGCGCGGGAACTGGATCAGAGGAGCCACAATATAGGCAACGGCATCACGATCCAGTAACGCATCGCCATCAATGCACACCAGGTAATCACTGCGCGCAGCGGCTGCACCGGTCTTGAGCGCCAGCGCTTTACCCTGGTTTTCAGCCAGATGAATCACCCGCAGGCTGGGGTATTCCACTGCCAGTTGTTCCAGCACGTCGTGAGTGTCATCCGTCGAACCATCGTTGATGGCGATCACTTCGATATTCTTATATCGCTGTGCCAGTGCTGCCTCAATGGTTTCACGCGCGTTGATCCCTTCGTTAAAACAGGGGATCAGAATGGACACCAGCGGATTCCCCGGCAGGGTCGGTGGTGGCGTGTCATCTCCCCATTTCCAGTGACGTTCACGGTAAAACCAGAAATAGACCCCGCCGCTTATCCACAAAGCAGACATGAACAAAGGCCAGAAGAAGACGAAGTTCAACATCACTTCACCTGTAAAGATGACAGCCACACCAAACGGCAGGCTGAACATCAGGCAAAGTATCAGGAAAGCAATAATGCGATCGGTCATTTTTGCGGATACCAGTATGAGGAGAACGTCGAGCGAATCTCTGACATCTCAGGTTTGTCGCTGATGAAATCATCCGGGTAATAGCCGTAGTTACCTGCACCGCTTAATTTCAGCTGGCGCATCCATTCGGCTATTTGTTTTCCGCTGATTTCAGCCTGATCCCCGGATTTACGCCAGTCTCGTGCCTGCAGTTCAAACACGGTTTTATCCAGCGCCCCAGGGGTTTGTGCAACGGCATTCACCAGTCGGTCAAGCCATGCGTTGGCATCATTGGCCGGGATCTGTTCCATGAATGGCATCGCCATCGGCGCCGTCCAGTCATAGGTATTGAGGAAATCATTCAGGTTTTGTGCAAACCAGGCTTCACTTTCAGGCTCCAGTACCGGCATGGCGTAAATATTGCGCGCAGTTTGCACCTGTGGACCGCGAATATTACGCACCGTCCGGGTCAGTTGTTTGGTGAAGTCAATAAGCATCTTACTTTTCAGGCGAGTCCAGCGCTCGAACGCCTGAGGATTATTACGTATTTGCTCGATACTGCCCGGAAGCCCTGCGGCACGGTAGGCGGCTAACGCCTCCGGTGACGCATCTTCAAAATCCGTCAGGAAAGCATCGTCATGAAACAAAATACCTTTGAAGCTGGCGTGCTTCGCCAGGTCTTCATAGATTTCAGTGATGCGTTTGCGCGCTTCGCTGTCCCAGGGCGAGAGACGAACATAGTTCTCATGATTGATAGCAGTGCGTCCCGTTTTCGGATCCCATGCGGTTACGCGTGGAATGGACGCGTCGAGATCGAAAGCCAGAACCGGCATCCAGGCATACACCGTCACCCCGGCCCGCGTTTGTAACTGCCAGGAGATATAGTTAAACAGATCGGCACGCATCGGCAGCCAACGGTTAGGGAAATAGAGTTCGCGAATATTCCCGTCGCCCTGCGGATCGGCGTACGCCTGCAGGAAGACATGAGAAATACGCATGTCATAAACGCGCTGGATCAGCTTATCGATATTTCGCTTCTGCTGAGCAGGGTCTTTGTCATACACGTAATCCAGATCGACATGCATCACGCGCATCGTCTGTGGTTCACGGACCTGAGCGACCTGACTGGCAAAGCGCTTAAGGGATGGGTTATCAGAAATCAGCACGCGCGGAATATCATCGAGAAACGCGGCATTCGCCAACCCTTCATTAAGCGTAAAGGCCATCTTATAGCCATGCTCTTTGGCCAGGTTTAACGTTGTACCGTTGGCTGCGCCGTAAGGCCATACCCACGCGCGCGGCGATTTGCCGGTCACCGCTTTGATCTTGTTAGTGATCAGAGAGATATCCGTGTTTATACGTCGCGTGTACTGTTCGTCCGTTTCGTAAGTGCCGGTTTTCTTATCATACAGGCGGTTCGCCACAGCGGGCTCTTTACTCCCCTGCGGGTTGGCCTCAGCGCCAAAGTGCGAGTTCCAGGTGTGCGCACCGACTTCCACCAACGGCGACTTGCCCATTTCTTCGACCATTTTCCAGGTGGCGAATTTGTCTCGCGCGGTCATTAAGCCACCAAAATCGACTTTTTTGTTGGCTGGCGCATCAACCCAACTGCCTACTGGCGCCCAGAGCGCAGGCCAGTTGTAGGCTTTCAGTAGCGGCCAGACGCGGGTATAAAAACTGCTATATCCATCGTCAAAAGTGAGTAATACCGCTTTTTCCGGCAGTACAATTTTACCGTCATGGGCGTCCAGAATTTGCTGCACGCTGATCGGCTGATAGCCATTATCACGCAGCCAGGCCATTTGGTCGCTCAACGCGCTGGTACGCACAGAGAGGTAGCGCTGGTCGGCTGCACCATCCTCCACATCATGGTAGCCGAGCACCAGAAAGCTATTTTTCGGCCACGGATGATCCGCCGTCAGCGGTGTTCTCTCTGCGGGAGGAACATAGCGAGGCGTTGTATTGTGCGCGCTGCTGCACGCGGTAATCATCAACCAGCCAGCGATTAATGCGCTAAGCCACAGGCATCTTTTCAGCATGAACAATCCTTAAAACCTGACATTTAAATCGAAAGCGAGGGAGATATTCCGCTCACGTTTACCGTCATAGGGGCGTTTATCCCAAATCAGCATCACCCCGCCGTCTACGACGTTGTTCCATTTAAGCCGTTGGCCGTATCCCACCTGGACGATAGCGCCTGCATCTTCACCTTGCTGCCAGTAGCCACCTACGCCAGCCAGACCTTGCTGCGTCCAGACGGTATCATAGTGGCGGTAAAGAACCTGCTCTGCGCTCAAGCCAGGGACAACCGAAAAATCACTCTTCGGGTTGTAATACGGAACATTTTCTTTGGTGTTGGTGCTCCCGCCGATACCCGGTGTAAAGTCCAGCGTGAAGCGCGGCGTGGTCCACATGCGCTCTTTTCCGCTGAGTCCGTATTCGATGCGATCGTTACCGTCCGAGAAATGTGATGCGGCAAACGACAGTTGATATTCACGTCGTTCGTTTTGATACCAGCGAACAAACATATCGCCGCCGTTGGCATACACGCCACTACGCAGCGCGCGCAACGGGGTATTGCGAGAGAGGCGCTCGGCCGAGCCACCAACGCGCCAGTTGTCATTAAAGTCATGCCAGCCGGATAGACGCCCGCCAATCTTCTGACCATCGCCATAATTTCGGCCAGACACTTCCATTTCCGCCCAGTAATCGCGGGAAGTCCATTCTGCACCCGCCGCCAGATCGCGGCTGATGCCCTTCCCTTCCTCAAATTCACCAGTAGCAAAGTTGAATCCGGTAAACAGTCGCCAGTTGTCATTAATCGGCGGACTGTAAATAGCCGTGTTGATGTTGAAGTCATTCTTACCGCTGACCGGGCTATCGGACGAGATCCCCTGCGTTCCGCTAATACGCACTTCCGACATTTTGTGGACATCACGAATACGCGCGAGGCGCAGCGTCGCTTCATCATCCGGGCTACGGGCAATAACGTCATCCGTCAGTTCATCTGCCTGTTTCCACTCCTGAAGATCCAGTGCAACGTAAGCCTGCTGACGTTCCAGCTCCAGGTTGCTTGGCTCAATGACTTCCGCCAGCTTAAGCTCTTTCTCCGCCGCATGCGGCAATCCACGCGCTTCAAGCACAGAGGCATAAGATATGCGCAATCCCTGGTTACCAGAGCCTGTTCGTGCCAGATGCTCTGCGAGCTTTTCTGCCTCTGGCAGTTCATTGGCAGCGATATGATATTGCGTCAGTAGCGACTGTCCGAGCAGCCAGTTATCGTTAGGCTGCGGCGTTGGCGAGCCATAGATACGCCGCAGATACGGACTCTCTTTGATCAAATCATCGACTTGTTTTTTGGCAGCATCGAAGTTTTCATTATCAATGTGCGCGTAGAACAGATCTTGTTGATCCTCAGGACTGAGTGGCGTCACCGGGATAGGTCCATTCGGGTAGTAAATGCTCGCCAGCATCGCTTCGGTTTTTTCCGGCTGACGTTCGCTTAACCATGCTGATGCCACCCAGCGTTTTGCATAGTTTGGTACTTCGCCGCTTGCAGAAAGGGACTCATACTCATCAATCACTTCGGCAGTACGCTTACGCACCAACAAGGCACCCATACGGTCAATTCTCGCCCGACGGACATCATTCTGCGCAGACGGCTCATCTTTCCAGGCCGCCAGCAACTGGTCATAACGGGCCAGCGCTTTATCGGCCACGATAAAACGTTCTTCTTCATTACGTGCGGACGTATAAGAGGAGCGTACCATTTCAGCCGCCGCATCAAGCTCAAGACGGCGCTTCACTGGATCAGCCGTGGGAACGACCTCAGCCATATTTAAAGCGGGTCCGGAAACGCGGTTCGCCGACAGCGCAGATAGCAGCGTGGATTTTGCATTTTTGTTGCCTGGATCAACATCATCCGCCTGGCTGGCAACCAACAGTGCATCCCAGTTTTTCCCCTGAGAATGATATACGTAGGCAAGCAGTGCGTCGGAGTCTGCGCCCGGATGCGCCTGCGCCCATTTATTCGCTTCAGTAAGGGCTTGTTGGTTGTAGCGCGCATCCGCCAACGTCATTATCCAGCCGGTGCGTACATCCACGTTATCAGGCTCTTCCTGTAAAACGCTTTCCCACACCGCCAATGAATCATTCCAGTTTTTCTGGTTACGGTACGCACGTGCAGCGGCGACTTTGCCGCGCGCAGGCACATCCATCTGCCCACGATACCGCTGCCAGATTTGAATGGTTGTTTTATCGTTGTTCTCAACCCAACCAGAAACTTGCAGCCAGTCGGCAACCTGATTTGGCGTTAGCGCACTTTTCTTTCCCTGATCCTCAAGGTAGCGCAATAGTGGCGCACTATTCCCCCCCCGCGCTTCAATAACCAAAGCATCATAATCTGATACCGCAGCAGAGATTTGCATAGGGAAAAGAATGCTTGCCGTAAATAAACAGCTTACAGACTTAAAACGTTTAATGAAGTTGGCATGTCGACGCATACTGAACATATCTGCCCTTATATCTTACATCAGAGTAAAAATAAGCGTTTTCAATAAGTTACGGTCAATCCATGACAGTTGCCGACCATGTAAGATGCACTGCCGCTTATTTCGTAATAGGGTTATGAAGCAATTAATTCTTTCGTCTTATTGACTACCCGCACCGCGTCCTCTAATCGTTGGACAGGAGGCATAAACTCGGGAATTTTATCACTCCATGTAGTTCGTGGCTACGCAATAAGAAAAGTCTTAGGCAAAAAAGTATTTTAGACTAAATAATCCTAATACTCTTGGGATTGAATTCTGGATTTAAACAAAGTTTGCCCGGTGACATCATGTGACGATGCTTACTATTGCTGGTTAGCATAGCTACACCGCGCAACTGTTTGCATGGTAACTATTTTGAGAGGTGAATAGAGAAAAATCTGATAATAGGCTCTCTGCTAACAACAAAATATAACTTAATTTTTAGGGCTCAAACAGGGCCAATGAAATGAAAATAAGGGTACAGGCGCAAGAAGAATTAGATACAGTAACAATGCGTTGAAATCAAACAACTTTATTTATCATTTTTCGAAACCTACCATAATTGGTATTTGGAAACTCAATCAAATACATGCGTGAATAATTGTGTATTACTCTACCTGTTAATATATTTACCAACCTTGCGTACTATTGACAATATCAACCACAATCAATTATTTCCCCTTACAATATGCAAGCCTATTTGCATTACAAGCAACTGATAGAAGCATAATTTTTTGCACTTACCTTCCCCTCAGTCTTTCAGGTAATCTGGGCAAAGACGCCAATGGGAGCCGGTCAATGAAAATCGTTAACGCAGAAGAAAAGCACATCCCCGCCATACGCGATATCTATGCACATCATGTTCTTCACGGTACCGGCAGCTTTGAAACCGACCCGCCGGATGCACACGAGATGCTTGCTCGTCTGGAAAAAATCCGCAGCCTCGGGCTGCCGTGGGTCGTCGCTCTGCAGGAAGATAAGGTCATCGGGTATTGCTACCTCACCCGCTACCGCGAGCGCTATGCCTACCGCTATACCCTTGAGGATTCGATTTATATTGCTCCAACGGCTCAGCGTCAGGGTGTAGGAAAAGCCTTACTGCGTCATGTGATTGGCTGGGCTGAAGCACAGGGTTATCGGCAACTGATTGCCATCGTCGGCGACAGCAATAATCAGGGATCGTTAAAAGTCCATCAGCAGGCCGGATTTACGCAAATCGGCACACTGAAAAACATTGGCTTCAAACATGGGCTATGGCTCGACACGGTATTGCTACAACGTAATCTGGGTGAAGGTAACGGCACGCTACCACCGGATTCCGGTGTCGCTATCTAACATTTTTAAGGATTAATTACAGGGAGAGAATTTTGGAGCGGGCGAAGGGATTAGAACAAACCAATCAATGACTTGAAAAACATAGAATTTCCAAGTTATATCTTAACTTATACCCCCAAAGATACCCCCAAAGCACAGAGGCTTTGAATTCAAGTAATTACCTTTGTCGATGAATCAGCAGGAAGCGAGATGATAGCAAATGGCAGGCATACTCGAAAGCAGCGACACCAGTAGCATCAGACTAATTACGATTTAATAAACCCAGATCGCGGCGGGCCCTCATGATATCAATATTCGTGAGATATGGCGTCTGTTCTTGCCAGCTAAACCCTCTGCGATCGATACAAACCAGTTCGTACTTTTCCACTAGAAAGTTAATGGCATTAGCGAGAGTGATACCGGCATCAATATGTTCCTTTATAACGGTTTCATCACTGAACGGCGTATCGTTCAGGGTCAGGCCATAGTGTTTTTCCAGTAGCCGTGTAAGAAGCATTTGCCAGACTGCAACGGGCGGCAGGCAGGGCTTCGCCGCCCGCGAAATTGTAGCAGGTAGAATTTTCATATTTGCTCTCGTGAAATTTGTTAGCGCTGAGTGGAATAAACAGCGACGTATACATAGCCGCAACTGCCAAGGGTATCGGCTTCGCAAGTAAAACCGTTGTGGTACAGGGTGACGCAGTGGGCATGGCGAGGATTCATTTCACCCGTGGTCAGCATGGATTCCATCCGGCTGATAAAATGCGGAAATGCCACATCCAGCTTAAGACATTCGGCATCACTGAACTTACCTGTGATACTGGTCCGGTCAGCCAGGTAGTGCAGCTGGTTGCCCTCCTGCACCAGACGTGTTCCCAGGCGCGGCGTGATATCCCGCTGAAGGCCCCATGTGATGTTACTCATTGATAACCTCTTTTATTGTCAATTCAGGGTAATACTCATCAGGCAGGCATACGGTCCGCTGCGGTCCTGGCGGCGTTCGGCGTATACCGCCAGCACGCCGGGAATGTCAGGTACCTCCTGACCGGTGTAATGGCAGACATTGCCGTGCCACTGGTATCTGCCGGTGCAGTAGCGAAAAATTCGGGACTCAGGATGCTGGCGGTATATCGTCATTGCCCGGTGTTTACTGATAATTTTCATGTAATACCTCAAAGCAGACCGTGTTCAGCGAACGACAATGTCTGTGTACCACCGACGATAAGATGATCAGGCACACGGATATCAACGAGCTGGAGCGCCTGCACCAGACGCTGCGTGATGGCTTTATCTGCCTGGCTGGGGGCGATGTCGCCCGAGGGGTGGTTATGCGCCAGTATCACTGCTGCTGCATTGAAATACAGGGCGCGTTTGACTACCTCACGAGGATGTACCTCGGTACTGCTAATAGAACCGGCAAACAGGGTTTCGTGGGCAATCAACCGGTTCTGCTGGTTCAGATACAGCACCATAAACTCTTCGCGCTCCAGTCCCGCCATTTTCAGTTTCAGCCAGTCACGGGCTGCCTGAGTGGAAGTGAATGCCACGCCTGTTTCGCGCAGGTGTCGGTCAAGCAGCGTTAAGGCGCGTTTTACTGTGCGTTGTGCGGCCAATGGAAGTGCCGTAGCCTGTGGGATAAGTGACTGTTCCATCATGAGTATCCTTAATCAATAATGCGCAAAATGGCGCTGGATTCAGGGTGCTGCAGGGCGTAATCCCTCAGCCGGTAATAGAGCTCCGTCATGGCATCGCATTCGGTGCGACAGGCGTGATGGCTGTATTCAATCAGGCAGACCGCGATACCTGCGGCTTCCACACTCATTTCCGCACCATTACCGTTCATGCTGTTGAACAGATGCCATTTATCACCACCGTCGGGCTCCGGAGCCATAAATGCGCCGCCGTTGCTGAGTGTGTAAAAGCTCCAGACGCCGCCGCTGTAATCAGCGCGCAGACGATCCATCCAGCCAAATATTCGGGGCTCAAGCGTTATCCACTGCGGGATGGTGCCAAAGTGCTGCGGCCAGAAGTCGATGCGTAGCTCGTCAGGGACCACTGAGGCCGTAATTGCTGTCTGTTGAGCGAATTGAGGGTGTTGTGTATCCATTTAACTATCTCCTTATGCCGGAACTGTTGTTTAACACCCGAAAAACTCGAGCATATTTTCTGCCATCACCCACAGAGCGCGATTGAGCTTCACATCGCCGTCAATGCCGGTAACAGCACGGGTACGGCTGCTTTTCCCCTGTGGGCTACGCCCTGACAGACCACCTTTCATCAGGTTCTCCTGGACACGCTGGTAGACGGTCCACAGGTCATCGCTGTAGTCCTCCCGGCGACGAGGAGTCAGCAACTGCGATACCGTGACCGGCTGGTGGTCCTCTCCAAATCGATACTTAAGTGCAGCATTTGCCAGTGCGTGACGGGCCGGGGCTGGCAGCGCCAGCGACTGCATCGCATCGCGCTTCTCCTCCACCCGGTCAAAGACCCCCAGCACTTCGTAAGCCCCTTCAATCACCTTCTCGACGACATTACCTTTATGCGGCACCCGCACTTCTCCGAACGACTGACCGCAGACCAGGCCGTTGGTACAGACGCCACGAAACAGCCCCGGCAGCATCTGGTAGCTCGAGGAGCCGTCATGGCTGTTGAGCAAAATAATTTCCGGTACCTGATGCCCGGTCAGTTGACTGGCACGACGCAGGCGAAGCATGTGTTTGGTGTGCTCCCGCTTGCTCAGGTCACGGACCTTCGTCTGGCAGGCAAAGAACGGCTCAAAGCCTTCACGCTGCAGGCTTTCGAGGATGGTGATGGTCGGGATGTAGGTATAACGGTCTGAACGAGATTCATGCTTGTCACTCCCGAACACGCTGGGTACATGACTCATCAGCTCTTCATGGGTCAGAGGCCGGTCACGGCGTATCTGGTTTATACGACCAAAGCGGCTGGCTAATCGCATAGCTAACTCCTTATCTGATAATGAATTAAAAACAAAAAGGCCATGTTCCCGAAGGAGCATGGCCTGTTGCTATCTGGTGTTGGTATGTTGTGGGGTGGAGAGGTCTGAAATGTAAGTAACTAATCGCTGTAGTGTGTGGTCCGGCATTCACTGAGGTCAGACAGCTCTTTTTGCGTATTCTTCAGCCCCGGACTGAAGGAGCCAACTTTATTATTGTTGACGTAAACATCGAAATTGGACGACTGACCCAGCGCGTCAATAAATGACACCCAGGCATTATCACCATTTCGCCAGCCGAGGGATGAAGGTAACGGATACTGGCTGCTATCCATGACTACCGTTATTTCTGTCCCGTCGTCATGAGAGCTTATTGATGTCCCATCAGGCAGGGTGAGATCAACACCGTGTTGCAGAATATTCTGCGCATCCGGATTGCCAGTACAGTTCAGATTAAACACCACCTTATCCGGGCTGGTAATGATATATTCGGTCACGCCCATCCCAAAACCACTCGTCCACATATTGGGAATAGCCTGTGCTGTTGATACAGAAGCCAGCATAGCTAATGTAACTATTACGTAAGGCAGTCGCATAATGTTGTCCTAAAATCATGTAATAAAGCTTTTGTTGTGCAAAACAATAAAGAAATGAATAAATAGTTGGGTTATTTTATTTGTTTGTAGCGAAACGCTTCTTTCCCGGCATAAATCCCGACGAGATCGTCATAACGAGGGTCCTTTTTATTCGGGCGGAACGTTACGTTCATATCGGGACTGCACATATCCTTCATGGTCAGATTGAATTCTTTACCTGGCGTAATGGTATACCCTGTTGCCACATCATCTTTACTGGGAGTGATCCACCCCCATATGCCACCCGGACAATCTCTGGAAGGTTTCGAGCGAACAACAATAAACCATCCCATTGAATCCACTTCCGTCGCTGTACACAGTTTTCTGACCTGTCGGTGGGCATCACACCAGAATATATTCCCACTCTTATTATTCACTGCCGCAGGCAGGAACCCGCTATAAGGACGTGCTGCGTGAGAATTACCTGCGATAAGCAGGGGGAACAACATGACTGGCAGTAAAGAAAATAATTTCAATTTTTTCATTAGATTAACCTTACATTCAATTATGGAGACTATCTCTAATCAGTGTGTCCGGATTGCCCCCGACTTTCTGATGGAGAAAATGAATTCAGCGACTGCTGAATAAAATGGAAATGAGGTAAGGCAGAGATAAAATGTTTATCTTCCGACAGCTGATAGAGAAGCTCACTGCGAATAAATGTTTCCCGGGATGGCCTTACCAGATGAATCTCATCCAGCCGGAAGACACGTAATTGCCTGTTATGTTCAGCGACCAGATACCAGTAACCATCCAGGGCGATTAGCCGGTAAGGTGCAACGGCCTCATGACGCTCCCCTTCAGTCAGAATGGTGATGCGCTGACATCCCGAAATAGCTCTGACCAGCCTGTAGAAGCAGAGTTTTCCTGCCGGGGGATGAGGTCTGTCCTGATGCCATACCAGACAGGGTCGATCATCACAGTCCAGCAGGCTGCTGACCAGTCGCCGGTCAAAGCCCGGGAAAACCCCGGCCAGCCCCGTGCGGTGAGCAAAGGTCAGAATATCTATTTCCTGCCGCGTACTGTGAATATCTGAGCGCAGACTGCACTGCCCCTGGTAATAATCCAGGTCGAGATACATCAGACGTTCCCGAAAGTCACGACGTAACGTGCGCTCTGACACCCCGAATTCAGTTGCCAGCTTGCGAATAAACAGAGTTTCACCGGACACCAGGCGGCTGATAATCAACGACAACCTGACGGCAAGCCGGTCATGTCGCCGCTCCTGAAGCGTCATGAAAGATTTCTCCTGAGAAGTTAACTCTATGAATTAATAATGATTACTTTAAAGGAAGGAGTGGACAGGGTATGGACAACATCGGAACTATTTTTTATGAGCAGTCCAGCCTTGTAGGCGCTCGTCTGACAGATAATGATGCTTCGCCTGATTTAATTGATGATAAAACGCAGTGGAAAGGACGTGTCCACAATCAACACATCATTAACAACCAGTTCATCATTCGCAGAGAAAATTGCGATATCAGAAGAATATCCAGTCCCAGACGGCCCGTGCGACCGACACCACCGCATCACGCACG
>NZ_JAOWHY010000047.1:150461-315177 GCF_030332375.1 Citrobacter sp. Cpo148 | reverse complement strand
TCCGTGTAAACCTCGCGAAATCGTCGAAGCTTCGACCCTTTCTGGACCCAGCCAAAGGCGCAGCACACAATAAACAGTTGCCATGCCTCCAGAGTGATCGGCATCCGCTTGAATGCCCACTCTCCTTTTGTATGTGGCAACAACTGGATAAATTTCGCGGCCTTTTCTGCCATGTCTTTATCGAAGCGGTAACGAAATTTCTTACTCTTTTCAGCCGCCATGTCATCGATATGACGCTGGCAGGCCTGAATGACAAACTGGCACGCCGGAATTTTCCCCCGCACAACGTTGCGGGCGTATTGATTCGCGGCGTTTACGTTGGGGTACGATTTCCGGCTCATGAGTTGATCATCTTCAGGAAGGGGTTAGAGGTTTTCTTCTGTCCGGCAAGGCCGATCAGTCGTTGACGACTGCTGGGGTCAAGGCCAAGCATGGATCCGGTAGAACTCATCTCCGATTCCTGCTCTTTCTTTGCGGTTAACTCAGGGTTTTTTATCTTCCCCCCCATAGCACCAGTGATAGACAGCCCCTCTCTGGCGATATTTTTAACCGCTCTGCGCCAGAACTCATAGGCAACACACCAGCGCTCAAGTACGGCAAGATCGGTAACACAGAGTAGTCCCTGTCCACATAATTCTTTCGTGGTCAGTTCCCACATGATGGCTGCCATTGGCAAACCTTCATCCTCAGAAAACCAGTCAGGTGGTGCCACACCTTTAATCGGTGTGAATACAGGTTCCTCTTTATTCAGGGCTCGTTTGCCGGGGTTTCCTGCCAGCTCCTTGCGCGCCGTTGGCTTGGGACGACGCCCGGAACGCCCCGCCGTTCCAGCCATAAGCGACACTCCTGGTTAAATTTCATTTTTCGCGGGTATAAAAATACGAGGAAGCGGGCAGTCCTAAAGCGCGAAAGGGGTCAGGGATTTGATCCCCCCTCCCCCCTTGAAGATGACAGCAAGAAAGCATGCAAAAGCAGATACTGGTCATCCATCAGGATGTTCAGCATAGTGTCTTCAGTTAATCTCAATAAATAAACGATGGAGTCTAAGAAATGGATAAAACTAGAAAATATGATAGAGCCTTACAACTTGAGATCCTCAACGCTCTTATAGATTGTGCTCCTAACTTTTTAAACAAGGCACAGGAGCGAGACCTCATTGAGAAGTTTGATAACTATGATCACTTTGTGGCGTGCATGCTATATCTTGAAATGCATGGTCTTGTTTCTACACCCTTCGTACGTAGCGAAACCATGGCTGGCGTTGATTTTATCTTCAACGCCCCATACTGCAACATTACAGAGAAAGGAATTGATTTTCTTCTTGATGATGGCGGCTTAAGTGCGATCCTTAAGGTTCAAACCGTTCGGTTACACAATGACACGATTGTTGCCCTTGAGGATATAATCCGTGTCGCAAATATATCTGAAGATCAGAAGAAGGGATTGATTTCAAAACTCCGAGAGCTTCCGGGAGACGCCATAAAACATTTGACCCTACAGTTACTGACTCAGGGGGTTCTGAATCTGCCGAACGCACTTCGACTAATTCAAACAACCCTCCAGTAGGGCTAAACTCGTCAGAGGGGCGAATTAACTCAAATTTGCCCCATCCCAATGTTTTACTTAAAAACACCCAAAATTCCTTCCGGGTATCTGCATGAATGTAGAAACTGTTCTTATGCATTACAGCAGTGAATATTATCATCGAATACGTTCTCTTGCTGTCTTTGCTCTGTGGCATTCCCAGCACAACGACTCAAGGTTGGAATCGTCATCAGTACCGCCATGAGCTTTTGGAATGATGTGGTCAACGCTTGCCGCTTTCTTCGCTATCCTCTGTCGGCGATGGTTCTGACACAGGTATTTATCACGCTGAAGGATACGCGCTCGTTTGATTTCCCAGAGTCGCCCATATCCACGTTCTTGCCTGCTCTTTCCCGACTGATAATTCCGCCAGCCGTCACCAGCATGCTGCTTTCGGTGTTGGTCACAATATCCGCTGACATCGTTGGTGATTGCCGCACACCCTTTGTGTCGGCATGGGCGTTTAGCACGTGCTGGCATCGGCATAGTCCTGTTTGTTGGATACAAATTGTGTAATAGGCGGAAAGTAAAAATGAACCAGTAGTTGATTGAAAGTTCTCATAAATAGCGAGAATCTGCGCGGTTCTTGCCCCGTAACATCAAGGATTATCAGAAAGAAATAAAAATGAGAATTATTATCAAAACATTCAAGTGAGATCGCTGGAATAACAAACTCTTAATCTCTCAACAAAAATAAGGATTTGTTAAGCTTCATGATTTATGGTCGATGTAATACACCGTTTGAGGCAAGAATAATGGTCAAATTCTCAAAACTTCAGATTCGCTTACACTGGCTAACCCTGATATTAATAGCGATAACCTATGCAGCTATGGAGCTTCGTGGCTGGTTTCCCAAAGGCAGTAACACCTACCTTCTCATGAAAGAAACACATTACAATGTTGGGGTGTTTGTCTGGTTTTTAATGATAATACGATTAATTATTAAACATAAGTATCATGATCCAGCTATCACTCCCCCCCCACCAGCCTGGCAGATGATGGCTGCTAAAATAATGCATATCCTGCTGTACATTTCTTTTTTGGCTCTACCATTATTAGGTATTGCAATTATGGCTTACGGTGGAAAGGACTGGAGTTTCTTAGGTTTTAACGTTGCATCGTTCGTTACTCCTGACGGGGAAACAAAATCACTTATCAAAGATACTCACGAAACACTGGCAAACATCGGATATTTTTTAATCGCAGCGCATGCTGGTGCAGCGTTATTCCATCACTACGTCCAGAAAGATAACACTCTTTTGAGGATGATCCCTGATTGTAACGATAAGAAATAAATACAAATTTTAATGTTTAACATTACAGCAGGCACTCAGTGAATGTCTGCTGTAATGCCTGCTCAGTCAAGTTGAAGCACACCGTGTTCTTTTGAATCAGAGAATGCAACCAACCCAGTGTATTCGGGGATAGTGTTCCGTCATCAGCATCAAATGCTGAAATGGTTGCGTGAAGAATCAAAATGCTCCAAATCCCGCGCCGTTGCTGCCCCTCGATGGTCAGAATCGTCAAGGAGGACCCGTTAAAAGGTAAGCAGAAAATCTATGGTTAGAAGTGAAGGCTTTGACAACGTTCTAAATTTTATGACAGAAATAAAAAAGCATTACCTTTCAAGATAATGCTTTTTCACTCGAACTGAGTCTTATAACAATTAGATTAATGTGATTTTAATATCATAGCTTTCAAGCCCAGTCATTTTTTCACGAGCATTAAACTGGATATCGGAAACTTCTTTTCCTGTCTTTTTTTTGAGTTCAATAATTTTTTTTGTGATGAATTCAGAAATATCCGCTTCAGTTTTTCTTTTTAAATCTTCGACGTTCATTGTTTACCTCTCTTGATCTCTAACGTATCAACGCCAAGCATGCTACATTCCCCGTAGAGCACTTGTATAAGCGCTGATATGTTCAAAAGATAGAATAGAAAGACTCAATTATCAATAGTTTGAAGTATAATCTTCATGCAAAAGAGCTCGCGACCACACAAACCACTGTACTAAAATCCGGGTCGGTCACGAAACAACCAGATCTCATTTCAAAAGCTTCGAGGCTGCCTCGAGGATCTCTTCTGAGTTGACATCACGATCAGAGGCAACATAAACTATTTTATGGTCTCCTGTCAGAGATGGAAATCCCGCTGACATCACGGGTAGGTGTGCTTTTTCCCCATTGGGAAACTCACGCATTATCGTAGTAATACCTTTCATTACGGTTACAACAACTGCAGGTTCTGCATTAAAAAAAACGATGACTTTTTTCATAATTTTACCGTGATGTCTCTTACAGAGATTGTCGGTTCAGCATACAAAAAAGGCTCCATAAGGAGCCTGAAATTTATTTTCTGAATTCTAACGAAGACTGACCAGAACGAATGTACAGTGCAATATTATCAAATGTAATCATTGTTGATTTGCAAAAAATACATTTTGCTCCGAAAGGATTTTTTTCAGTAACATCAAAGTTTGACGTTCGGTATTGAGATCCGTGGCAACACGGACATCTGAAGTGAATATTATTAGTAATATCAGTTACCTTATACAGCCACGACATTAACTGCCGTGGGGCCTTTAGGTCCCTGTTCAACACTAAATTCAACTTCCTGATTCTCATTCAGCGTCTTGAAATCATTACTCTGGATAGCAGAGAAGTGAACAAACACATCTTTACTGCCATCTTTTGGAGTGATAAAACCAAAACCTTTTTCAGGATTAAACCATTTAACTAAACCAGTCATTTTATTAGACATAAAAATTACCTTTATTGAGTAAGCCCTTGGGCAGAATGGTCCGAAAAAAATTATCAGAGAGAAAAGCTAACAAGGAAATCTCAACAGGAACAAGGAATAAAATTATTACAGCGACTGCTTCAGATAAATTCGTTACAAACCAGACATTCATTAACGCATGATTAACCAAACATAGCAAGGTTTAGTTTTGTAAGTAAATCTCAGTGGGTTTTGACCATAAAAATTAATTTAAATAGCTTAAATCGAAAATTATGTCATGCTGCGTAAGACCTTTATCTATCACCCTAAGTTGTCAGGGATTTTGACTCAAGGAAGAGTCGTATTTCTTTCATAGTAAAAATTTACAAATTTATCCACGAAAACCGTCAACATCTTAATTTATAGATCTATTATTTTTTCTCTACGATTCATTGTTAGTATTTTTACGGACTCATAAATCCGCTCACATGTCATTCCTGCCCGGTAGTTTTCATCAGCACGCTCAGCATTGTATCGAGCTTCTTCTGCCAGGCTTCCTGGCATGTCTACGAGCATTGTGGTGCCATGGCGGATGGAAAGTTTTGTTGATTCGTTAGTTATCGAGCTGTAGAACGCTATGCTCTAGCGACTCGGAATAGGCAATCAGCCCGGTGTACTCAGGGATAACCTCGCCATCATCCGCTTCGAACTCAGGGATTGTTCCGGTAGTGATGGTGTATTGTGGCTGGCCATCTTCTTTTGCGAAGGCCGCCAGGTCTTCAATCTGCTTAGCTGTAAGAACTACTGTATTGCTCATTCCTCAGTTGTTAAAAATCCCCGCTACTGTGAGGCTTGATTGATTATCGCTAACGATTACATCGTAACGGTTATAAAAGAAGCTATTAGCCAACATGTGGTGTATGGTTGTTAACCGCCCACCAGGACAATCAACATGTCGATACTCAAAGATATCAAGATGCGTACTTTACGCCATGTGAAAAGTACTTGTCCTCATTGCTCCCGCCAGTCAATGCACAGTCTGTCGAGAATAAAAAACAATATAACGTTAATTTGCCCCTTCTGTGGAAACATCTATCTTCCATCTGAAAGCAAACCAATAAAGTAACTGATTGAATACCAAATAAAACCCATACTCTCAGAATGTGGCAAAGCAGACATAACCTTTTATTGTTGTTCTCATTTAAGAGAGTGTAACACCCAGAGTGGAGAGGGATTTTTTCTTCTCCACAATACGGCGGTCAAGTTCAGCCACTGCATGCGGGCGTATGGCATCAAGAAAGGCGTTATCCTGATAGGTAGACTGGATTGTCACACCAAGTCCGGCACCACTTTCCAGTATGCTTTTCTGAAGTTGTAGTTCTTTTATATCGTTATTGAGGTAATACGCTTCACTTAGGTTTTCTGCGTTCATCTTCTAACCCTGTTGTTGTTTGACTGCCTCACTGAGTCGTAAATGCGCTCACACGTCATTCCTGCCCGGTAGCGTTCGTCAGTTCGCTCAGCATAATATCGAGCTTCTTCTGCAAGGCGTCCGAGCATGTCGGCGAGCACTGCGGCGTCGGCTCCGGCTGTTTTGCTTCTGACGGCAGTGGCAAGATCTGCGGTGTGCTTTGCGGCGTCCAGGCGGGTGGCAAGCTTTGTTGCTTCGGTACGCAGCTGGTTAACAGTGGCAGACAGGCCAGCAACAGTGGCAGCAGATTTAGCGGCTTGTGCTTGTGCATCTTTTACAGCCTCATCACGGGCAATTATGCGCCCTTGCTCAATCATGCGGGCGGCGGTCTGCGCGTTCGCAACCTGCGAAGACTTAGCACTATCACGTTCCGCCCATTTCTTTTGCCAGCCCCGGTCGCTCCAGACACTTCCGGCAATAAACGCACCTGCCAGCAGTAGAAACACAGCAAATGTTTTACTCACTGGCCTATCCCCCAGCACGTCAGCGCGCTTTCCTGGTCTCGACGCTCTACCTGCCCATAACAGCCATTTTTCTGGCCTTTGGTCAGGCGACAATCGCGACCACCATCTTTAATCCACCAGCGGATCGCTTCACAGGCACCTCTACGGTCGCCCGCATTAATTCGCTTATAGAACGTAGATGGGAAACATTTTCCGGGGCCGATGTTATATGGGCAGAAGGACGCGATCCCGGCTTTCTGTGGTTCGGTCAGTGGTACCTTGATATTTCGCTCAACCCACGCCAGCGCCTTGTCGCGTTCTATGGCGTTCACCCGGGCGCATTTCTCAGCAGATACCTTCATACCCTGCTCTACTGGCTTACCATCAACCATTGTAGCGCCACGGCAAATAGTCCAGATTCCGCCGCCGTCGCGATATGCTTTCAGGCTGTTACCCTCTTTCTCATCCAGAAACTGATCGAGAATTACGGACGCGGAAGCCCCCGCAAAAATCAAACCAACGACCGCTGCGCTCAGTTTATTCTTCAGCTTTGGTGACATGGCCATTAAGCCGGTCCTCCCTTTCCTTTTTCCTGTAATACCAGTTCACTGCACAAGTGATAACAGTGCATGCGATACCGACAATAATTGCCCAGTCACTCAGGCTTAACCCTGCAATTCTGTCGGCCAACATCCAGGACACCTCTTTTGCTGTTTTAGCTGTTTCGGCATATGCCTTCGCTGATACACCGCAGCCGGTCAGCGTGGTTCCTGTTCCATATGAAAGTCTGCTGTAAATGGTGCTCATTCTGGTCATAGCCCTACCTCCGATTTTTCGGATGGTGTTGTGTGTGATTAAAGGGTCAGGCTTCACGGGCTGGATTTATCAACAAAGCACGTAGTGAGTGATACCCGTGAGCCTGAAAAAGAAGAGGCCGCCGTTTGGCAGCCTCGAATGATAATTGTCGTCTGTATCGGTAGATTGAGCAGTTCATAAAGTACATCTGCCATTAATCTCACCATAATGATGCAAAAATCCCATCACTGGTGCAATTGCACCGCTATAGATCCCGGTTGAAATATTATGAAATAATTAAATAATCAGTGAGCATGATTTTTTGTTTGTTGTTGACATTTAAATATGCCATTAATTAACAACCAACTCTGTGGAGGATATTAATGCTTAAACTTTTCCATTATCATTCCCAATACTGGATATTTCTGGCTATTGCACTTTCTCTTTATACAGTTGCATTTCGATGATACGCATCGTTTAGTTGCATACCTTTTTCTGATATAACTTTATTTTATATAATGAGCTTTGGCTCAAACCTTAGCTCATAAAAAACATACAGCGATAAGAATATCAGACATTCTAATGTTAATACTCCCTCGTTTCATAACTGCCTGTGTAATGTTATGTTTTATAAACTTTAAATCAATTTCGACTACAGACCCAAAGAATGAAGCTTCCCAAAGATTAATGCCACTGTCCAGAACAGTGCGACCGTTGATGCTGTAGTCATCAGAGCTGCTATTTTGTATTTGCTCATCCTGCATTTTACCCAGATACTGTTACCGATTTGAAATCGTCCAGAGACACCATTAAAGCAGATTTACCTGACCGAAGAAGGTACTTCATCTGAATCATGCTAACCATTTTCTGGAAACCACACAACAATTTAATAATGATTAAAGTCAACAAGTTAAATTTATGTCAGATTATCATTCAATCTGTTCTCTGCACTTATACTCATAATGATAATCCCAAAGATAGAATGAGTATTACAGAATGCTCCCATCTTAATCACTCAATTAGCAACTAATTAACAACAGTAAGCCTGAATAGCACGCAGCGGTTTTATAATTTAAAAAAGTAAGACTAGCTGTTTTTTTCAGTGTATACCTGAATATTCTTTATCGTTTGCTCTTAGTTAAAGACTTTAAACAATGAAAAAGAACATTTTTTCCGTTAAACGGAACAAACCGATAAGTCCATTAGAACTAAAGATCTACCGCAACTACCGTATAGTGCATGGGATACGAATTGCTGTAGCGTTCGTTATTACGTTCTTATTGATAAGAATGTTGAATTTGCCAGACCACTCGTGGCCCCTGATTACACTCGTAGTCGTCATGGGACCTGTAAGCTACATGGGTAACGTTATCCCCAGAGCACTTGAGCGAATGGCAGGAACTGTAGGTGGTGCGATTCTGGGGATCATTGCATTACACATTGAAATGTACTCTCTTACTCTGATGATGCTCTGGTGTGGATGCGCTGCTTTCCTTTGCGGCTATCTGGCCATGAGTAAACGCCCGTATGCTGCATTACTTGTTGGGATAACGCTTGCCGTAGTCAGCAGTGCTCCTGCCGGGGACTTACAGACAGCATTATGGCGAAGCACCAATATTATTTTGGGATGTATTCTGGCTATGCTGTTTACCAGTATTTATCCCCAAAGAGCATTCATTAACTGGCGTATCCAACTTGCTGACTTTCTTGCTGATTACTTAAAAATTACTTCAGCCGGGGTCTCACGAAACGTTCTGAATCAGCCCAGAATGACCGGGCTTCAAACACGTGCGTTAACTAATGTCGTCAAAATGCGCGGTCTGATTACACCAGTGAATAAGGAAACAAATATTGCAAAGAGTCTGCTCGAGGATATTCAGTCAATAACCCGAGATATGATAGCAGCCCAAAAATTTCAGATTAATGCCCACTGGGCATCGCGCGGTAGCCGGTTTCTGATATTGAACTCGCATACACTTTCCGACATGGAACAAATGACTCGCAACACTCTCAGTACGCTGGCTCATGCACTGCATGAAGGTAACCCGTCTCCAATAGCATCAAACAGCGAACGTCTTAATGAAATCACACAAGAGTTGCATTGCCTTTTACTCGCAAATGAAAGTGATGAGGTAATGGAAAGTGCCGTTCATGGATATGTCTGGTTAAGTATCCAGCTTGCAATCCAGCTTGAAGCACTATCAACCTTGATAACGAAAGCTCTGACAGAAAATAAATGATTTTATTGTTAATTATGTAACGTCAGCCCGAAAATGAAAGGCACCGAAAAATGTCGGTATCCAGAACGCTAAGAGTCCGGGTTACCATAATCCAATGCCATTCAGAACAACAACCAGGGAAACAATAATTAGTGCAATGCCTATCGATAGGCTGAGCCCGATCACGGTATTTCTGAAAGGCATTTTCATAACGCTATCTCTCCACCACGATGATAACAGTATGACTGGTTTAAGTTCAGTTGTGGTGTCGGGTATCTCCCGGTGGTCCTTTGGCTGACAAACCATGCCCCGTAAGCGCTAAGCATGTCATTCACTGGCACTGTTTACTGTCAGTTTCACCCATCCGCTTGGGGAGGACTCATCACAACCACTTCAAAACAAGAGCTTTTACTGGATACTCTATAACTTTAGAAATAATGAGAAAAGCCTGCAAACAAATAGCACTATTATTCTGAAAGTGGCAGGCTTCACGGGCTGAATTTATCAAACAGCACGTAGCGGATGATTCCTGTGAGCCTGAATGATAAAGGCCTCCGAATGGAGGCCTCAAAGTGAATGTGATTAATATTGGCGATTCTAACGGACTTAGGCTTTTCTTGCGACAGCCAGCAGATGCGACGAAATACCCTGCAATTCAGGAAATTCCTCAGTTAAGCGTAGATACTTCAGCAAAAGGGCCTTTTTGTCCTCCACCTGCATTATCTCATCCGTGTCAATGATGCTGGCAAACCCCTCTACAGCGAACAGTCTGATATCCTGAAACCCTGTTTGCTGAAGCTCTTGCATAATTAATGACGGGGTATGAAAAAAAGAAGTAGTGAAATAATTTGGGGTGTCATAAGGGTTTTCATGGTTTCCCGTCAGCAGATCGGTTTCCACTATACGTTGAAACACCGGGTCATTTATAAACTGGTATTTATATCCATCCACCAGCGATGCTGACCTCGATATATATGTAAAAATAGCTACGCCGCCGGGTTTCAGAACACGAAGGCATTCCTCAATGCATTGCATCCTGTCAACGCTTTCCTGCAGGTGATACAGAGCCCCCATAAGCATCACCATATCAAAAGTGTTACCATCCCATGGTAGTTTTCGCGCATCGCCGCAGGTGTACGATTGCAACTTGAAAGCACTTTGTTGTCCGCGCTGTCTGGCCTGCTCAATATGTTTGCTGGAAAGGTCCAACAGATGTACATGATGCCCTTTCTCTGCCAGCCAGAATGAATAAAAACCATTTGCGCCGGCGATATCAGCGATAAGCATAGGGGAAGGCGTTAAAAATCGCTTAATAATCTCCTGAGAGCGGATAAACTCCAGCTGATTTACTTTGAAGCGGTTTGCCTCGTCGAAGTTACTCTCATAGAAGTCGTAGACGCTTTCATTGTTTTCCATAACCAACTACCTCCCAGGGGAAAGACCATAATAATCTGCTGTTTGGGTTCTTTGATCTTTGATTTAGTTGTTTTTTAAGTCATCACCATTAACACACTACAGCACTTTCTACAAGTACCCTGGGTTTCGCGATTCATTGCATCCCATAAGCACTGCCCCCCCGTCAGGACACCACCAGCCAGCCCAGTACCGAAAATCGGATCGGACATTTAACCCCTCTCTTAATTGCTGTGAGTCCTCTCAGGAATGAGGGGAATAAAAAAGGCCGCCAGTTGGCAGCCTCGAAGTGAGTTAAGTTGTTTACATTGGCGGAGAGAGAGGACCTTCTAACACCTCTGCTTCACCGTTATGGCAAATGTCATCGCCTCTGGTCAGATGCCAGACACCTGTGATTGTTTTACCCGTATCCAGATCATCAACAGTGTCATTCGTGTAGTACGCCACCTGTACAATGCCAACATGCTGAATCCAGTAATAGCCCTCTTTCATATGCGTGTCCATCCCGCCCTAGTTACAAAGCAGTATATGCCTTCAACTTTGCAGTTGGCGTTAGAAATTCTACATGTTGAATTAAGCAGCAACTTTGTGGCATCAGCTTTTAGAGCATTACATTCAAAACTACAAAAGGCATTTTACTCACCTTATTGCTGTGAGTCCTCTCAGAATGAGCGAAAAAAAATAGCCACGCTTGGTTGAGAGGCCTGGTTATCTTGTGGGCCATTGCGGATCGACGATATGACAGGGGTACTGGTGCTATGCACCTCGCGAATACCCCTGTCGTATCGCCGGAAAGCAAAAACCCCGCGTCGGCGGGGTTCTCGTTATGTTCAAATTGTTCGCTTTTCGTCGCTGCCATCGTGGCGCAGCTCTGCCAAGCATGAATTAATTATTCACTTTGTTGGCCCGTTTTCAAACGTTTTTACGTCATAAAGCACTTATAACTAATTCTCACTGACATTTTGTACAAATATCACTCAACAAATGAGCTATTCGTTACAAAACGATCGCTTTGAACGATCGATAAATGAAAATCGATCTGCAATACCAATTTTAATTGTGTGGTTATCGCACGTAGACTCAGGGCCAAACCTAATAAATGGAATTATCATGAGCCTTTATCACTATTTGGCCATATATATCGCGGGCTTCATCGTAATGTTTGCTTTGTTAGTTCGTGGGGATAGATTACACGGCCTCGAATTTGACCTGGCTGATACGGTGATAACATCCATTATGTGGCCCTTCTACTCCGTTGCTATTATCTGTATTAAGATTTATGAGCGGTTTAAACAGAATCGTCAGTAATAGCCAGTTACCCCAGCTACTGACCGGGGTTTTTGTTTCGAATTACAGACTCATTAGTCTCCCGGTCAGCTCCTCTTTTGGTATGACTAACCATCCTCTAACCCAGCTCTCATCTGGTTACGAACCGCAAGGAATGTTTTTGCTCTGAATATTTCCAGGCACCATCGCACACGCTTTCTCGCCTCCCCGTCGGTTAACCATGGCGCAATCGCCTGCAGCTCCCGGGTTATGTCTGAGATTTTTTTTCGGGTGGTGTAATACTGAAGACCAACAACATAAACCGGATCGTTAATATCCAGCGCCTGCAATACGCATTGTTCAACAAAATCGACATCATCATTATGCAGAGCTTCATCAATTACACTGGCAGGTGACTGCGGCCAGAGAATACTGTGCGCCCTGTTCATTGCCTGCTGTCCACGGAATCCCTCCTCTCTAGCCTGATTTAACGCAACGGTGAATCGTTCGAGTGCTTTATCTGACCAGTTCCGTCCCTTAAGCACATTCCAGCACGCATGGCCCCGCGGCATGCGGGGTGCAGTATTTCCTCCTACACCTTCGCCCCATGTAGTGAGCAGGGATTTAATCCATCCGGACTGAATCCCCGTCAGGAGAATACATTTACCCAGCCAGCTTTTACGCGGCGCAGCTGCTGCTTTTTCAAATGCTGACTGCTGTAGTCTTCGTTGGCGTGGCGTCATGCTTTTAGCTCCTCAATAATAATTCTCCCTGTTTCACCCCATAATTTTGATACCCATGCATCCCATATATGAGCATCATTTTCGTAAATAGCGTCCATCAGGACTTTCATCATGTTGTCGAAATCAGGTTTTATCTGGTGTGGTTTACCGTTGAAATCAGCCCGTTTCTTTTTGCTCCAGCTCGCTGGCATCGGAAGGATGAAGGTGACATGCGAGCCACTTTCCGGTAACTCAATACCCTGCAGACGAACTTCATCACAGAAAGCCCGGTAACGCAGAACCTCTGGGCGCTTTTTCCATTTGTCAGCGCGCGTCATTCTGGGCTTACCGACGGGTGTAATTGGATATTCAGGCATTAAGAGCCTCCTTGATTCTTTTACCGAGCCAGCACATAACCGGTACAGCCATACTGTTGCCGATCGCTTTGTAGCGCGGACCATCTTTCGCCAGTCGGTAGGCTTCTTCTGCAGTTATTTTTGGGTTGTGATGGCGCACGTAAGCATATTCATCAGCAGTGATCTGCTTACGCTTATCACGGGGGATTAAAGTGTGGTTATCGGGGAAGCCCTGCAGACGCTCGCACTCAACTGGTGTCAGGCGACGAACGGCCATGTTTTTCATTACTGAAGGGGATAAATTCGATCCGCTACTGGCGGCGGTCAGAGTTGGGGATTGCTCTTCTGCCCATCCAATACCCCCGGCTTTTGCGCCCTGTCCAGCTTTGAAGGCATAAGCAACAGCATTTTCCTGTCCGTGATTTCGTCCAAGGGTGTGAGCAAAATTAAAGTTTGTGTCTGGGTCTTGTGTGCCGTGAATAGCATAGGTATCCAAATCTTCAGTCATGCTGTCATTTGGTTTGGCCAGCAATGTCCTGCTGGTATCTGAATAGGTAACAGTAAGATCGGTTGCGTCTTTATGGTCCCGCGCTTTTACTGTGGATGCAGTTCCATCATCCACATATTCACAAAATGAGCGCATGCGATACGCAGCTGCTGGAATGTAATGCCCAACAGCTGCGGATTCAGGCTTGCCACCTGCACCACCAATAAATGAATGAGCTGTAAGCGCACCAACAACCTGCATATAACCACCAGCGGCCATATCTACATCTTGTGACCAGCCACCTGAATTAGCGCGAGCTTTAAGAGTTCCGGCAACTTCTTGCCCCTCACCTCTGCGCGGCGGAGTATTCCGGCGCAAGCCTTCGGACTCAAAAAGTATTTTTGCGGGATCGATATCCCCTCGAGCGCTTGCGATAACAAACACACGGCGACGTCGTTGGGCCACTCCGAAAAATTGAGCGTCGAGCACTCGCCAGCAGACAGACCTTTCTGGTCCCAGCACATAACCAGCGTTTGTCCATTTTTTCCCTGGTGATTCCAGTTCACTGCTTTCACCGGCAAGCCCTGCAAGAAAACATCCGAAAGCGTTATCTCTGCTGCTGAATACTCCGGGTACGTTTTCCCAGACGACAATGACGGGAGGTTTTCCCTGTTCTCTTCGTTTTTCATCTATTGCGTTTACCAGTTCTACAAAGGCGAGAGTTAATTGACCGCGGGAATCAGTCAGACCATTACGAAGACCAGCGATGCTGAATGCCTGGCACGGTGTGCCACCTACCAGAACATCTGGTGCATGGATTTCTCCGCGCCGTATTGCTGCGGCGATTTTTGTCATATCACCGAGGTTTTTTACGTGCGGCCAGCGATACGCCAGAACAGCAGATGGGAAATCTGGACCGTTTTTATAATTGTGTTCAGGATCGAACTGAGAGAACCATGACGGTCGCCAACCCAAAACCTCCCACGCTATACTTGCAGCCTCAATTCCACTACATACTGAGCCATAAGTAATACTCACGCGGATTCCCCCAGTTCGTAGAGAACCTGCACCAGCAGCTCTGTTTCAGTACCGTAATTGTTTTCCCAGGCCTGGCGACCAGCATGAATGGCTATACCGTATCCGCCCTGGCGATGATGGATTGGGCAAAGAGGAATAACTTTGAAATTGTCAGCGCGCTGGCCAATTCCATGACCAGTTCGGATGTGATGTATCTCTGCTGGGGTTTCACCCAGTTTCAGGTTTTTGCAGACAATACAGCCCAGCCCGGCTACGCGGGAAAGATGAGTTTTTTCGGCTTTAGTCTTTGATCTGCTCATGCTGCACCACCAGCACAAACAGCGACACTGCTCACGAAGGAACGGTGTGAATGGGGTAATTCAGTTTTATGCGCCATCGCGTTTTCCCGGTTGGCGCAGTGTTACTCAGCGGGCTGTTCAGACCCGTGTTTGAGTATAACCCAACTTATCAGGCATCTGAAACAGGAAGACCAGCTTTCTTTCTTGCTTCATCCAGCGCCCGCAACGACGTAACAAATTCATCTTTGCGCAGCGCGAACCCCCTTTCTGCCCTGCCCTTTACGATATAAATCAGAACCGGGCCAGTATGCTCCGGCAGTCCGGGAATTAAATCATCCGGAATTTGCATGAGATGCCCCTTGCGGTGATATCCACACCGTTAAGCCAACGGAAATTGCTTCTTAGCAGTATCGCGGCGCGCAACGAGAAATTTAGCGATCAGGAGTAACAAATGGCGGCCAAGGCCACCTGCGAGGGATGATCAGTTAAAAAGCCATTCATCCTCACTTTCCCACGTTTCCTGCAAAATTTCTTCAATACGTTTTTTATCGCTCTTTTCGCCTCCGAAG
The DNA here is from genome assembly GCF_030332375.1 of Citrobacter sp. Cpo148. NCBI lineage: Bacteria > Pseudomonadati > Pseudomonadota > Gammaproteobacteria > Enterobacterales > Enterobacteriaceae > Citrobacter > Citrobacter sp. Cpo148. The sequence continues at coordinate 299,818 of NZ_JAOWHY010000047.1, read as the reverse complement.
GCACTTAGTCCACCAGATCCGGTTCGACGTATCGTTAATTTACAGTCTGAATAGTCCTGGCTGATTCGACGAAAAAGTTCCTTTTCAATCGCTGGCACAGCTCCTTTGGGAGGCTCCTTAGTGCGATCAATTGTAATTTCAACTTTCATGATTCCCTCCGCCTTGAGATACTGTACATTCATACAGTATACCTATTAAACCTCACATTCAAGTGGTTAATAGCACTTTTAGCCAAAGCTATGCCGCTGTATAAAATAAGTTTTTCCGAATGTTCGGCATTTACTAAATTAGAGAAGAAAAAATTTACAGACAAGAAAAAACCCGGCGTAGCGGGTAATCGTGGTTTTTTGAACGGGGAATATCGAAACTTAAATGAGTCCAGATTGCTAGCAAAAAAATCTTAACCTATCAATCTTTAACCAAAATTTCATACCCCCCCAAACCACAAGCAAAGCTTAAGATCAACATAAAAATCATTCAAACATTACGGTTCATGATATTAATCACGTTTTTTAGGGAATTCACTTGTAAATGGTAAGCAAATATAATAACTAACATATGACTTTTTAATTTTTGGCATATAATTTCCTACCGAGCATTAGCATTAAGGATGGTAATGAAAAATATACTACACATCTCTGATTTACATTTATCAGTGAGTAAGAACTTCGGTTTTCATGAAACCCAAGCAAAAAAAGTTGTCAATTATATTCTTGAAGATCTTGAATCTCTTAAAAAAGAAACAGAATTTAATATTGATACAATTTTTTTTACTGGTGACATATCTTATTCAGGCCGCCAGGAAGAATATCAATCCTTCCATGAGGTATTTTTTACCCCTTTACTTACAGGGTTAGGGTTAAGTCCGGAAAATGTCTTCATGGTTCCAGGTAACCATGACATGAATCGTTCCGCTATAAAAATAACCGAAAAACCATTACGAAATAGTATTTCTAATGAACAGTTATCAGAGATCTTTAATAGTTTAGATAAAGAACAAGAAGTGTGGTCAAGATCTGAAGAATATAACAAATATACGACATCCATATTTAATAAAAAAAATCTAGAACACGATGGGTCGCTATGCAAGGTTTATAAAGTAAGTAACAAATTGTTCGTGATGTGCATAAACAGCGCTTGGTTAGCGCAGGATGATTCAGATCACTCAAATTTAAGAATCACCGATAGTCAGTTAAAAATACTTGACAGAGTTAAATTCCCTCAAGATGCAAAAATTATAGGTCTGGTCCACCATCCCTTAGATTGGCTTGAGGATTCAGATCGAAACATATTTTCAACTTTCATTGAAAAAAAGATATCAATGCTGTGTTATGGTCATATGCATGATTTCCAGCAAAAACAAGAAAATAACTTTAATGAAGGCATTACGCTCTTTTTACAGGCTGGAACACTTGATACTAGAGAATTTCAAAGCGGCTACTCTATAATTCTTTTTAATAACACAAATAGTGTTGATGACGGTCGGATCATTTACCGTAAATTTGATCAAAAACTTGAAACCTATGTACCCTGGACTGAAAGAGGGAATGGTGGGGAGTTTAATTATTCCACTAACACCATGATTAATTTTGATGTATCTAAATTTGCATCACTATCGTCAAAAATGTTAAATGACGTTGACACTGATTTATTAATTAATATTGGAATAGCTAACGAGAAAAAAAAGAAACTAAGAACTTTATTCACCGAACCTAACTATGTCGAAGATGATTCAGTTCCTTTAAGTAAAATTAAAGTCAATACTACAACAGACATCATTAATAATAACAATAACATTATTATTTTTGGTGCACATAGTTCAGGAAAAACCTCACTATTAAAATACATGTTCATTAAGGGACTTGAAAAACAAGCATACAAAATCATAGATTCTATTCATTTTTATGTGGACTGTATAAAAGACGATTTAAGCAACCCGCACAAAATATCTAAGACACTATGCAATTCATACTTTTCCGCAGAGCTATCCACAAGCTTTGAGGATAAGATAAAATCCATGATTAATAACGGCAATTGTACAATATTTATTGATAACATTGACTATTTGAGGAAGGATAAATTAAAACCATTACTAGATTACATTAAGGAAAATAATTCATGTCGCTATATTCTTTCTTGCGATAAAAATAATAATACAGAAATAATCACCAATATACTAAAACAAGGGCATGATAACTTCAAAACAATTTCAATTGGTTCCTTAAGAAGATGTAATGTTCGAGATATCGTATCAAGATGGGAGTTTGCCATACAGTATGCAGGGGAAAACAAACTTTACAATGAAATAACTAAGACAATAAACAACTCACAACTCCCACATAATTATTTCATATATTCAATGCTATTAGCAATATTTGAAGTAGATCCTGACATCAAAGGGATTTTAAGTGAATCTGATATCATTGAGAATTTCATAGAAATTCTATTAAAGAAACACATAATGACAACACCGTCAGACAAACCACAATACAAAGAGTTGCTACATTTTCTTGGGTATTTTGGAAAACATTGTTTTGATAATGAAAAAACGTTTTTCTCTAACAATGAAGTCTTAGAACTCGCAATTCATTTTAACAAAAAAACACTTTCTAATTATAACGTACAAGATTTTATCGACCCATTGGTACAAAGTGGAATTTTAAGTTTACATAAAAATGAAGTCACTTTTTCGCAGCCGTCTTTCATGTACTATGCAATATCCTATTTCATGAAGCATGATGAAGAATTAAAAAACAAAATATTAAGCCCAGATAATTATTTATTGTTGGATAAAGTTGTAGAGTACTATGCTTCTCAAAATGCATCAAGCCTTGAACTCTTAAACATTTTACAAGAAAGGACGAAATTAATTATTGATGAAATGGCCTCAACCATTAAAGAGGATAAAAATACTGACGTTAGTAATTTAGATATAAATTCCATGGAACGTATCTCAATATTAGATTTAATTTCTTCCAGGGAAGATGTTGAAACTTACGTTGAAAAACTGAAGTCAGATAAAGTTGCTAATGATAATCACCTTGATGAGGTAGCACCTTTAAACTCAGAGGACCAAAATTGCGAAATTAACATAGAGGAACAAGATGATAAAGTAGGATTACCAAATCTTTTACTCCAAAATTTATCTTTATATTCGAGGGTCTTTAGAAACACAGAGTTAACAATGGACCCTGAAAAAACAATTGATATATTCAATGACATTACAGATGGATATATGTTTTATATGAAATCATTCATCTTAATGATGGATGAATCTTATGTCATTCCATATATCCTACCTGCTTTAGAAAAGAAGATGGCTGAAGATAATCTTTCAGAAAAAGAAAAGAAGAAAGTTATCGAATTGTTTAAAACAGTGTTATCTTTAGTCCGTTCTGCAATGCCAAATAATATACAAATGGTTATGACTGATGTTATCTCATCAAAAAAACCAAGAATAGAAAATATTATTAAAGCAACAAGAGAAAATACCACAGATGAAGTAAAAAATGCCATTCTCGGTTATGTATTGATGGATATAAAAGATGAAAATATTTTGCCTTTAGTTAACGAATTGTCTAAAATAAAAAATAATATCGTACAGGAGTCTTTATTCTTCAAAATAAATCATGCAATCATTAGTAACTATGATTTGCCAAGAAAGGACATTGAAAGCCTGAAAGGCACATTGAAAAAAATCGCAATCGATAAGAAGATGACCAATATGCCAACAATTAGTAGTGCAATGTCTGCCATCAATGATGACGGTATAATTAAATAAAAATAATATCTCTCATCATTTTGTCCAATTTGATGAGAGATAGTTTTTCCGCGAAACGTTATTACTCTCATTGATTGTTTTTTTCATGTGGAACTTTGTTTTCCTCCTATTAGGAACAATAAGCTCCTTCGAAAGCAACAAATGCATTTCCATTAATTTATTGAAGTTAGTAAACTGATTCATAATTTCCTCCCATCTAATTAATTGCCCTAATTGTGTATATCAGTATAGTCAACTATAGAATCAATGCAAATTCCCATTTTTTCGCCCAATGATGTAACCAGATATATAGCCTAGAATCAAACTCATATCTTACGAATTCTACCCTCTGAACATTTTTTGCCATTGCTCGAAGCGATTGGCTAAACACAAAGTGGGCTATAACAAGCTCATATCCTTCAGGTCTATAGTGGCGTAGCTGCGCATCACAACCAACAATCTCAATACCTTCCTCATCATTGCACTGCTGGCGCTTTTTTCCCATGTGGAAGCAAACCTTTAAATCCTGCAGCAATTGGTTGCCAATCCTCACCGCATCTATCAGCCGCAGCCCAGGCCCCCCAACAATCCATCACTTCATACATAACACGCATCAAATATCTCCTTACGCCAGAACGCCAACTACAGGTTAAGCGCTGGCGGCATGTTTACGTTTACTGCGCTGGCTCTGGCTGTAATTATGCACCCGGTTCGATATCGCTCAAGCATCTGGTCTGTCGCTGTGCAACCGAACTCAGAGCAGGTGTCGATGCCGCCACCATGAGCGCAGTGGTGCACGATTCCTTTGCGAATTTTGGCAACTAATTCAATTCATTGCGACGCCAGCCTCTTTTCTGCCTGTTAACGGCTACCGGCCGGGCCATTCAAATTCACACGGTAATGGTCATACGGGCATTTCAATCCGCCCCATACCCACCCCATATGATTGGGTTTCAGTGCGTATTCAGGCATGTTCCCGCACTCCGGACAGCGTGGTAATTCGCTCTGTTTCATTGCGCCAGCTCCTGCATCAGCGCGCCATGTTTGCGAATGCTGCGAACGGCTTCACGAAGTTTTTCCAGGTTGGCCAGCTTCACTTTTGTGCGGCGAATTTCATTTGAAATACCGCGTACCGTAGGGATCAGCAGATCATCAGGACGGCTCACGAACGAGGGAATTTCCTCGACAATTTCAGTGACAGATTTTTCTGGTACTGGGGAAGTTGATGTCTCGAGTACCTGGGTAGCTGAGCTTTTGTTTTTCACTGACGCCATGGCCGGCACCGAATAAACAAACTTGCTGCCCACTTTTTCGCGGATGATCCGCCCTTTTGTCATGTGGTGGGTCAGCATTGGCGCCACACGTTTTGACTCAATACCTGCCAGTGTTGCCAGCTCAAGGGATGTCTGTGGTCCATGTTCCGCCAGTAATGCGATGACGTCGCTGACTGATACACTTGCCGGTGTTTTGCTGACAGAACTGGCCGCCGTGGGCTGTGACTTAACTTCCCCGGTAGCAACTTTCCAGTACCCGTTAACCTGAATAACCTCGTTACGTTCTTCCTGCTCACGCAGCATCCCGATCACCGCCGCAGGCTCAATTTTCATGCGCGCCGCAATTTCACGGGCAGTCGCTTTTTCCATCGCTTTCAGTACGTCTAAAATGGTTTCCATAAAATTCTCCAGGTTAATTTTTTAGCCTCTGAAACCTTCAGGGATAGCGTTATCTGGGGCTGAAATGGCGTTAACATCCCGTGGTTGTGTGTTACCGCCAAGGCGGATAATTAATTCGTCCCATTTTTCCCGCAGCTTTGACGGACTCAGGACGTTGCGACACCAGAACGGGTCACGCTGCACGCGTTTGAATAAATCGCAAATCTGGCGATGGGTGCGCCCGTCTATGCAGCGCATCAGGCGTATTTCGTTTGCCCAGGCATTCCAGTTAGGGTCTTTTGGGCGTGACAGTTCGCCGTCTGTCTCGGCGGCCTTCTCGTAGAGTTTTTTGATGCGGGAAAAAATCCATTCAGCGCACTGATGATCTTCTGGTGTGCCCCATTTGCCTTTTTGCTGTTCAGAAGATGATTTTTTTTCTTCGCCTTCGGATAAATCGACTTCCGGGGACGCTGTTCCCGGACAAGAAGAGATCTGTATGTATTTATCTGTTTTAAGATCTGTATAGAGAATAGATTCGGCTTGAGAGCCGTTTCCAGGATTCGGCTTATGAGCCGTTTCCATTCGGCTTAAGAGCCGTTTGGGTTCGGCTTGAGAGCCGTTTCCATTCGGCTTAAGAGCCGAATCCAGAGCTGGCGGGAATATCAGGGCAATTAATGCCTCTTCATTGATGCGATAATGCATCTTTGGCGTACCGTTTACCTTGCGTTTCTTCTCTTCGATAACACCAGGCAAATACTGGCTGATTATTTTGCTCATTGCCTTGCGGATGACGTCCTCACTGGAGGCTCGAACTTCCGCAGCAATTACCGCATGCTCTTTGTAAAACCAGCCATTTTCGAGGTGGGATTTACCTGACCAGAACACCAGTTGATTCAGGATAGCCGCGAGTAAATGCTGCTGACGGTCACCCGCGAAAAAATCCAGGTAGGGACAAGGGATCGTGATGCTGTTCCCCTGACCGGACATCGACTGGACAATCTCAAAAATTCTACTCACACAAAACTCCGTACCTGCTGTGCGCTCTGTCATGACTGCACCTTCCTGAACTTGAGTTCAAACTCTCTCCGGCCTATCTCGCAAAGGTCCTGATAACCTTCGTATCGGTACATAACCCGAAGATGGGAAACTCTCATTACCGTCACCATGCGTCCGCGTTCGTTGCGGTATTTCATCCCCGGAATCAGTTCAGCGCTGCGATCGACTGTCTCCGCCGGTACTCTGTGCTTCATCGCTTTTTTCATGCGGTCTACTAATTCCTGGGCAAGCATGGGAGCCTCCTGTTACACCACGTGCGGGCTGATATGTTTAAACTGGATGCTGACGCCGGGAATGAGATCGGCCAGCGCCTGAATTGCCTCTGCCGTTTCTTTGCGGATTACCTGCACTGGCTTACCAGTCAGCACCGCGCTGGTCGCCTCTATGCACTCGCGGTTCGCAATGGCCACCAGGTTATGTAAGTCATGCTGACCAGCCAGCTCTGCATCCATCGCAGCTCTGATTGCTGGAGCCAGCGCAGCTGCCTGACCACGATAGTTCGGCGTGTCATTTCGAAATGCCCGCTGGATGATCTGCGTGTTGTTATGCAGACGGCGCGCAAACTCTGACGGGTCGACGATATCCGCCAGGCTAACCAGCAAATCACCGTAGTGATGCGCTGTAATTAGCGGGACTATCTTTTTCCAGCCCCCTTTTCTGCCATCTTTCATCGCCCACTCTTCCAGCTCGATAGCCAGCAATTTAATCTCGTTGATTTTCATCAATCAGATTCCTTCTTGGTTGTGCAGGTATTCTGTTTTCCAAGGCGTTTGGCTTGGCGGTAACGGTCATAAACGTCTTTGTCGTAATGGAGAGCGCCATTTGAGGCATCTGCGAGACGCTGAGCACAGCGCTCGGGAACAAGTTCTTTCCACTGACTGACAGCGGAAGGATCGACACCAGCAATAGCCGCAATACGGGAGCGGGTTCCAAAGTGTTTAATTGCTGCGGACTTCAACATTCTCACCTCCAATCATGAGTTTTCTCAATGATAGTCACGCAAGGAAACTCAGGTCAAGAGATATTAAGATAACTAAATATGAGTGAGATGACGTTAGGCCAAAGAATTCGACAGAGACGCAAGCAGATCGGCTTGAGCCAAAACAAGCTGAGCAAAGCTGCGGGGGTTTCTGATTCCTCAATTTCGCTGTGGGAAAGTGACACTACTGCCCCACGTGGCGAGAACCTGCACAAGCTAGCAGAAATTCTGCAATGCTCACCTACATGGATCTTATTCGGAGATGAGGACAAGTCTCCTGAACCACCTCTACCGCCAGGAACTCAATCGCAAATGACTGAAGAAGAGCTTGAGTTGTTGCAACTTTACCGCTCTCTTCCTGAATCGGAGCAGCAGGCTCAGATTCAGAGCCTTCGGGCACGCGTGGATAATTTCAATAGGTTATTTAACGAGCTGCTTGAGGCGAGGAAACGCACCAACCAATCGTAGTTCAGGTCTCCCATTGATTTAGAAAATAATTTCTCTTCATTTTCATAATGTTGAGATTCTTTTCGCCCTTTTTCATGAGTTTTCTCAATATTTTTATTGACCAATCACAATGAGAAAACTAAATTAACGTCATCAAGTAACCTCACGCAGTGATTACTCAGAATCAAAATGTTCCGCTTACCCTGGCGATACAGGGCCAGAAACAAAAAAGCGCCCTACTGGACGCTTAGCTCTTTAACAATCTGGATATCTTTAACGTTAATAGCTGACCATTGGAGCTGAATCTGTATCAAATACATTCTTACAGGAAGGACATCTGCTTTGATTAAAACTCGCATACATACTCACCTGCAATGGCTGCAGTATCGATATTTTCTTAGTAGCAAAACAATGTGGGCAAAGATGCACAATTATTTCAGTATCACCCACAATCTGCTTTTTCGAATACACCAAAGAACCAGAGTCAAGCTTGCTAAGAACATAACCTTCAGTCTGGCTTTTAAAGTCTTCGTACTCTGCAATTTTTGCTTTGAGAAGTACTGCTTCTTCATCACGCAAGCGGATCGCGTCGCCAAGCGAAAAACATTCCGCCTGAAGCGTAATTAGTTTGCTCTGGAGTTCGATAGTTGCCGCTTTAACTTCAGCATCCGTTTTCGCATCATTGATGACTTTAGCGAGACCAGCAGTCTCCTTTATCGCGGCCATAGCAGCCGATAGTTCAGCGATCACTTTGAATACTCATATTATTGTTGGGGATATCCAGATTAACCGAATCCTTGTTGTTGGGGAATAGCAGGATCCACCGCGCCTGATGTGGTTAAAAGCAGGCTAAAGCAATAACAAGTAGAACCCTGTTCTGGCGGCCCGGTGTTTTCCCGTATGTATCCGGTCACCGCCAGCTTTTTCAGGGAACAACGTGCAAACGCACTCCTTCACTTACCAGTTATGGGTGACAGGTGTGAAACAGGCGGAGTGCGCTTGCAGATGTGATTAATTGCTGTGTGTGCCGCGTGGTCTTTGCCCATCCCCCACGATGGGCACCTTTTTTACCGGAGGGTTTATGAAAAATTCACAGCCAGTTATACCGGACGGGGATCCCGATATGGAAAGCTCAGTAAGTAATTTTATTCATCAGTTAACCGTTCCTGCATTTCGCGACCGCCTTACAGCTGAACTTGAGGCACTGTACGAACAACAGAAGGCAGCTCTCGATCACACAGAATCTTTACTCAGGATGGTGCGTGCCAATGGTTAAATTTACCAGCGAAGATATTGCCCAACGTACAGCTGAAGCTGAATATAAAAAGGCTGTGGCTGATATAACTGGAGTTCAGAAATACAAAGATGAAGCGGTGCTGGATATGTGCTTCATCAAAGTAATGACCAAAATAGTTAACGACCAGAGGGTTAATATTAGCGAGTTTCTACGCTGACCTTTTATTTACCCCCTTCGATAACTTCAAGCAATTAAGATATTTTTCATTTATGCCTTAACTGGCAGGGCTAACTACATCCATCAATGATGGCCCTGTCATAATCAGCCATGCAGGGAGGGTAAGTGACACTTGAGTGCTGTCCGTATTGTAAAAAATGGAGTTCTGTTGACTCCATGTATAAATCAACAAAAAGAATTTATAAGAAAATAGTGACTGCTTATTTCTGTAGCCTTGAGCATGCTATTTCCTACAAACAAATTCATGAACCGCGGTGCTGCAATTTAAGCAGAAGCAATGCACGCCATTCACATAAATATTATTGAGGTTATTATGACAACTGGATTAAAAAAGTTTGGCGGGAGATTCGAACCGAAAAAAAGCGCACTTGAAAAAGATAGTACGCTTCCAGTTTATGTTGCTTTTAAACAAGCCAAGAATAAAACAATAGCAAAGACCTTACTGCATGCGGATTTTATACAGTTCGCACCAAATTATGCTGATGATTATTTTGCTCCCAAGGTATGGGAAGCAGAGGAAGGAATGTTCTGCACTGTTGAAGGGCAGTTCTATACCGACCTCTTCGCCGGTGACATTATCTGGAATGCTGAAAAAGGCAAACCAGAGCGCGTTATGGTTGAACCAGAGCTTGCTGGCGAAAATGAACAACTTAATGCTGGCGCGCCGGAAGAGCAAATGAAGCCGGTGAAAGAACTTGATGTGCTGGCCCGTTCATACTGCCTCGCGGTGTTTGGTGCCATTGATGAAATCACCCCTTCTCAGTATGGTCAGTTAATCGACATGCTGAATGATGATGAATTTAACTCTTTACATGAACAGGCGGAGGCTATCGCCAAAGAATCCCGCGTTCTTGCCCTGCTTCCTGAGAAACAGACCGAATGCCTGGCCTGGGTACGTCAGAAGGCCCGCAACAATGCGAAATGGCCAGACTATAAAAACCTGTTTACCAAATGGCTGGACACACCAGCGGATAAACGTGAGCCAGTAAAACTTAAAGCTGGCGAACCTGAAACCGGAGACGAGACTCACACCGAATCTGGCTGCACGCTCGGCGGCGGTAACGTAACCGATCGTCTCCTTCCACATACGCTGGCAACCCTGCGCCGCGAGGTCTGCATTGGTATTCTGGGTATTGCTATGGATTTCGATATCTACGAGCTGCCACATGCCGTTCATGATCGCGCAAAAAAAATGGAAGAAACCGGTACTGATGAGCGATTTACCGCGTGGTGGAAACAGTTACGCCGCACGCCCGGTATTCTGGATTTTTCCCGCGCAGCTATTATTGCCCTCATTAAATCCTCTCCGGAGGATATCTACCGCGATCCGGTAAAACTGCGCGAATACATCAATAAAAACCTTACTGAGTCAGATCACGCCAATCCGGGTCCACTGATTGTTGATATCGCCTGCGGCCGTACATCCGCCCCCCTGCCGCAAAAAAATAATGAGGTGGTCCTCAATGATCAATCCGAACAGACGTTACCGAACGAAACTGAAATACCAGCAGTCTGCCCGTCTCGCGCTGCGGAACTCGACAGGGAACTGGATGCAGCATTTGCTAATAGCGCCTCAAATGAGGGCGAAAAAACGGAAGTGACTGAACAGGAAGATGACCAGCCACTTCTGGATGATCATGAAATTGAGATTGCCCACGCTCTGAATGACCTGCTTTCCGGACGTACTGACATTATGGGCAAAGAAGAAGCAGAAGGCGTTGTGGCATGCACTGGTCATATTATCGCTGACGTTCTTCCTCTGCTAATCATCGATATCGCCACCACTGAATTTTGTCTGTCGCCCAATTTCAGCGATGAAGAAGTTCATGATGTCGCAACGACAATTCTTGATGGCTGGTCTGATGATGCTGCCTCGCGTCAGAAGATCGCCCTCGATGCGATAGTGGAATATCGCCGACCAGAGCCACCAAAACCCATAGTGATGGATCCACCAGCTGTCACCGCCAAACCGAAGAAAGAACCAGAACTGACTGTTTCCGCACCAGGTAGCAATTTCACCAATGGAGAACCGTTTACCACCCTGAGCTATCGCCAGCAACTGACGCTCGCAGCTCTACAAGGGATGTGTGCAAACCCGGCATACCGCGGCGATTTTGACGAATTGCCGCACATGGCCGCAGCCTTGGCCGCTGGGGTTATAAGTGGGGAGGCGGAGCAGTGACAGAGAGCTTAAACGGCGATGAAGCCCTGATTCGCTCTCTGCACGTCTGTGATGATGGATGTGACTGGACAGCCTGGCATGTATGGCGAATGGGAGGACGCAGGCGGATCAGTGAGCATGTTTTTAGTCTGCCGCCAGCGCGCAGGCTCGTTATACCACCGAGCATCAAGCCGAAGAAAAAACGTCGCCAAAAACGAAAGGCAAAACCAACTACTGATTTTTGATTATCAATATTCGCCAGCTGCAGCACGTACTGTAGTGGCTGGCGACATCGGAGATATGTATGTCGCAACTCATTTTCAGCGAAGAGTGGATGGTTGAAGCGCGACTAACAGAAAAGACCGGCTTGTCGGAAAGACAAATTAAAAGTTATCGGTTGAATTTGTGGATCGAAGGCGTGCATTTCAAACATCTGACAGCTCTCGGGGAAACTGACAATTCTAAAGGTCTGCTTTGGTACAACTATCCAAAGATTAACCAATTAGTACAGGATGCATGATGGACTTTCCAACCGGCGTTGAGCTGCATAATGGAAAAATACGGATCATATTTACCTATCGCGGCAAACGTTGCCGCGAAGTCCTTCGCGGCTGGACGGTGAACAGCAGCAACATCAAAAAAGCTGGAAATCTTCGTGCGCTCATAACAAGTGAAATACAGCTCGGTAAGTTCGACTATGCGGAACGTTTCCCGGAATCCAAAGCACTTAAGAAGTTCATCACAACCAAAAAAATCACCACGTTTAAAGAACTGAGTGATTTTTTTACAGACACCAAAGCCTTAGAGGTATCTGGTGCAACACTGCTATCGCTTACTTCGGTCGTAAATACGTTACTGCGTGTAATCGGAGAAAATACCCGTCTGGTAGATATTGAGCATGCCGACATTTTGCATTACCGAAAGGAGTTATTGATCGGGACAATTATTAACCCGGCAATGCCGAATCTGGCCAGGCAGGGCCGCGCGCCCTCAACAGTCAATAAACAGATGGCAGTTTTATCAGAAATGCTTAAGCTCGCAAACCGAAGCCAGTTTATATTGCATGCTCCTTATGAAGGAGTGTCGCGACTCAAGTTATCTAAAAATGATCCCGACCCACTTTTACTTCATGAGTACCAGGCACTGATAGCCGCCCTTCCCCGTAGCCAGGCATTAATCATCATTGTTGCCGTACATACGGGGATGAGGCCGGGCGAGATATGCGCCCTGGCATGGGAAGATATTGATTTGGTAAAAGGTGAAATCCACGTATCCAGAAGTTTGACGAATAAGCGAGTATTTGTGCCTCCTAAGACAGATGCCGGAATAAGGACGATAACGTTGCTTAGACCTGCTCTGGATGCACTGAAGGAACAATACGAAATCACCGGCGCTAATCCGAAGCAAGAAATTCGATTTCACCATCGGGAGATCGGAAAAACTGAGCAGCAATCTCTTCGCTTCGTTTTTTCACCGACAGCATATTCGTCAAAAAAAGGCAGTTACTTCTCCAAGAACTCGATTGCCTATGGCTGGAAGCGAGGCACTAAACTTGCAAATATCCGCGAAAGGAATCCTTATCAGTCACGGCATACCTACGCATGCTGGACGTTGATGGCCGGAGCGAACCCGTCATTCATAGCGAGTCAGATGGGACATGAAGATGCGCGCATGGTGTACGAGGTTTACTCCAAGTGGATTGGCGACATGAACCAGGATCAGGTCAACATGCTGAACAATCAGATGCCAACAGCACTGCCCCCAGGACGCCCCCACGGGCAGGGGAGCATGAGAAAAGTTATTTAATTTCATAGCGCTGCTTTCAATCCACATAATCAGCGTTAAACTATTCATACCATTATTTTAGGGAGAAACGATGATGCGCGTACTGGTTGTCGAGGATAATGCTTTATTACGCCACCACCTCAAGGTTCAGTTACAGGATTTAGGGCATCAGGTGGATGATGCAGAAGATGCGAAGGAAGCGGACTATTATCTGAATGAACATCTGCCGGATATCGCGATCGTTGATTTAGGACTCCCCGATGAAGATGGTTTGTCGCTGATCCGCCGCTGGCGCAGTAATGAGGTTTCGCTGCCGATTCTGGTATTAACCGCGCGTGAAGGCTGGCAGGATAAAGTGGAAGTCCTCAGCGCTGGCGCTGACGATTACGTCACCAAACCGTTTCACATCGAAGAAGTGGCTGCGCGCATGCAGGCACTGATGCGCCGCAACAGCGGTCTGGCATCGCAAATTATCTCCCTTCCGCCTTTTCAGGTGGACCTCTCTCGACGCGAGTTATCCGTCAATGATGAAGTTATCAAGCTCACTGCGTTTGAATACACCATTATGGAAACGCTCATCCGTAATAATGGCAAAGTGGTCAGTAAAGATTCGCTCATGCTGCAGCTTTACCCGGATGCCGAGCTGCGCGAAAGTCACACCATTGATGTTCTAATGGGGCGTCTGCGTAAGAAAATTCAGGCGCAGTATCCGGACGACGTCATCACCACCGTGCGTGGTCAGGGATATCTTTTTGAACTGCGCTAATGAATAAACTATTGCGTCATTTTTTCCCGCTATCGCTGCGGTTGCGCTTTTTACTGGCAACCGCAGGCGTGGTGTTGGTGCTCTCGCTGGCCTACGGCATGGTTGCTCTGGTGGGCTACAGCGTCAGCTTTGATAAGACAACGTTTCGCCTGCTGCGGGGTGAAAGTAATCTGTTTTATACCCTGGCAAAGTGGGAAAACGGCAAGATAAACGTCGAGCTGCCTGAACATCTCGATATGCAAAGCCCAACAATGTCGCTGATCTATAACGAAAGCGGTGAATTGTTGTGGGCGCAGCGCAATGTTCCCTGGCTGACGAAAAGTATCCAACCGGACTGGCTAAAAACGAACGGTTTTCATGAAATTGAAGCCAATGTAGACGCCACCAGCACTTTACTGGGCGAAGATCACTCCGCTCAGCAGCAGTTAAAAGAAGTCAGAGAAGATGATGACGACGCCGAAATGACCCACTCCGTGGCGGTGAACGTCTACCCCGCCACAGCCAGAATGCCGCAACTGACCATTGTGGTTGTCGACACTATTCCTATAGAGCTAAAGCGCTCGTATATGGTCTGGAGCTGGTTTATTTATGTGCTGGTCGCCAATCTGTTGCTGGTCATTCCGTTGTTATGGGTAGCAGCCTGGTGGAGCCTGCGGCCAATTGAGTCGCTAGCGCGTGAAGTCCGTGAGCTTGAGGAACATCATCGTGAGATGCTAAACCCCGCCACCACACGCGAATTGACCAGCCTGGTTCGTAATCTCAATCGACTTTTAAAAAGTGAACGTGAGCGCTACGATAAATACCGCACCACGTTAACCGATCTCACTCATAGCCTGAAAACGCCACTGGCGGTACTGCAAAGTACGTTGCGCTCAATGCGTAATGAAAAGATGAACGTCAGCGACGCAGAGCCTATCATGCTGGAACAAATCAGCCGTATTTCCCAACAGATAGGCTATTACCTGCATCGCGCCAGTATGCGTGGCAGCAGTGCCCTACTCAGCCGCGAGCTGCACCCGGTCGCGCCGTTGCTGGATAAGCTCACCTCGGCGCTGAATAAAGTGTATCAGCGTAAAGGGGTCAACATTAATCTCGATATCTCACCTGAGATCAGCTTTGTGGGCGAACAGAATGACTTTGTCGAGGTGTTGGGCAACGTCTTGGATAACGCCTGTAAATATTGTCTGGAGTTTGTCGAGATTTCGGCGCAACTGTCTGAGGAGCAGCTGCATATTCTGGTCGAAGACGATGGTCCTGGTATTCCGCAAAGCAAACGGGAAGTGGTGTTTGACCGCGGACAGCGCGTAGATACACTACGTCCCGGACAAGGCGTCGGTCTGGCGGTGGCGCGAGAAATCACCGAACAGTATGACGGGCAGATTATTGCTGGTGATAGCCTGCTGGGTGGTGCGCGCATGGAAGTTATTTTTGGTCGCCAGCAGCCGGGCCAGAAAGACGAGTAATCGTCGCATGTAATAAATATGTACTGACTTCACGCTTGAGGTTAAGTATCCGTTATAATCGGTTGCAGATACCAGCCTGCGGGATGCTCACTATGGAATACCAACTCACACTTAATTGGCCCGATTTTCTTGAACGCCACTGGCAGAAACGCCCGGTGGTCTTAAAACGCGGGTTTAATAACTTTATTGATCCTCTTTCTCCTGACGAACTGGCTGGACTGGCAATGGAAAGCGAAGTCGACAGCCGACTCGTCAGTCATCAGGATGGTAAATGGCAGGTTAGCCATGGTCCCTTCGAAAGCTACGACCATCTTGGCGAGAACAACTGGTCTTTGCTGGTGCAGGCGGTCAACCACTGGCACGAACCTACCGCCGCGCTGATGCGCCCGTTCCGTGAATTACCGGACTGGCGTATCGACGATCTGATGATTTCTTTCTCTGTACCCGGTGGCGGCGTTGGCCCGCACCTGGATCAGTACGATGTATTTATCATTCAGGGTACCGGTCGTCGTCGCTGGCGCGTAGGCGAAAAGCTGCAGTTGAAGCAGCACTGCCCTCACCCGGATCTCCTTCAGGTCGACCCGTTTGAAGCTATCATCGATGAAGAGCTGGAACCCGGCGATATCCTGTACATTCCACCGGGATTCCCGCACGAAGGCTATGCGTTAGAAAACGCGATGAACTATTCGGTTGGCTTCCGTGCGCCAAACACTCGCGAGCTGATCAGCGGGTTCGCCGATTACGTTTTACAACGCGAACTGGGCAGCACCTATTACAGCGATCCTGATCTGCCACCGCGCGATCATCCGGCAGATGTTCTGCCGCAGGAAATGGACAAGCTGCGCGAAATGATGCTGGGCCTGATTAATCAGCCAGAACATTTCCAGCAGTGGTTTGGCGAGTTTATTTCTCAGTCTCGTCATGAGCTGGATATTGCCCCGCCGGAGCCACCGTATCAGCCAGACGAAATTTATGATGCCCTGAAACAAGGTGATGTGTTAGTGCGTCTGGGCGGATTGCGCGTATTGCGCATTGGCGACGACGTCTACGCTAACGGTGAGAAAATTGATTCACCGCATCGTCCTGCGCTGGAAGCGCTGGCCAGTCATATTGTGCTGACGGCTGAGAACTTTGAGGATGCGCTGGAAGATCCTTCTTTCCTTGCCATGCTTGCCGCGCTGGTCAACAGCGGGTACTGGTTCTTCGAAGGGTAATGCGGACTGTGCCTGATGCGACGCAATGCGTCTTATCAGGCCTACTGGTGTGAAATATTGTAGGCCGGATAAGCAAAGCGCCATCCGGCAACTACACATATTTTATTTTTGTTTCGCGGCCAATTCAGCAATACGCACAATCACCTGCACCGCTTTTTCCATTCCTTCCAGGGTTACAAACTCATGCTTACCATGATAGTTGTAGCCGCCGGTGAACAGATTCGGACACGGTAATCCCATAAATGACAGCTGTGCGCCGTCAGTGCCGCCACGGATCGGTTTCAGCACCGGCTCAATATCGCAATCGCGCATCGCCTGCTGGGCGATATCCAGCACGTGCGGATGCTCAATCACTTTTTCGCGCATATTGTAGTAACTGTCTTCAATCACCAGTTCGATATAGCAGTCCGGGTGTAACCCTTTGCCGACCTTCTTGGCGATATCCATGATCTTGCGTTTACGCGCTTCAAACTGCTTACGGTCAAAATCACGAATAATGTAGTGCATATCCGCCCGATCGACCGTCCCTTTCATGCTCGCCAGATGATAAAAGCCTTCGTAGCCTTCAGTCTTCTCCGGGCTTTCATCTGCCGGGACCTCAGCGTGAATACGCGCCGCCAGCGACAGCGCATTCACCATCACCCCTTTTGCGGTGCCGGGATGCACATTGTTGCCAACAATTTTGATATTAACCGACGCGGCGTTGAAGTTCTCAAACTCCAACTCACCTACGCCACCACCGTCAACGGTATAGGCCCACTGCGCATCGAATGCCGCAACATCAAAATGCTTCGCCCCTTTACCCACTTCTTCGTCCGGCGTAAAGGCCACGCGGATATCACCGTGCGGAATATTTTTTTGGATAAGCACAGCCAGTGCGGTCATGATTTCCGCCACGCCTGCTTTATCATCCGCGCCCAGCAACGTTTTACCGTCTGTGGTGATCAGCGTCTGACCCAGAAGTTGATGCAGCACCGGGAACATCACCGGCGATAAAACTTCATCACCAATGCCTAACGCAATATCGCCACCGCGATAGTTTTCAACGATTTGCGGATTGACATTTTTACCGCTGAAATCCGGTGAGGTATCCACATGGGAAATAAAGCCGATCGCAGGAATATTACCAGCAACGTTCCCGGGTAACGTTGCCATCAGCGTACCTTTTTCGCTCAGTGAAATATTAACCAGCCCCATCTCTTCGAGCTGTTGTTTGAGCAGTTGCAATAATTTCCACTGTCCTTCGGTGCTGGGTACCTGCCGCACGCCCGATTTTGATTGGGTGTCCAGCGACACGTAGTGTAAAAAACGCTCAAGTAGTTTATCCATGCAGTCACCCTCACTTTTTGTGACAACATTATCAATAAGCAACAAAAGACAAATATTGCGTCAGGTCACTTTTATCCCCGCAAGTGAGAATATTTCGCCCTGACATCCCCTCTGACTATAGGGCTAAGTCAGTAATTCGCAACAAGGATTGGCGATTACAATGGTTTGCCGTAGAATAACGGCCCTCATTAAGAGTCATCAAGGTGGTTAACCACAAACCCCGCATCGGTCAGCCATCCGTTGCGTTTACATGGGACAGAGTAAAAAATTGAATAAACAACCGCGTTCGCTTTCTCCACTGGTGCAATTAGCGGGAATTCGCAAAAGTTTCGATGGCAAAGAGGTGATTTCCAGCCTGGATTTGACCATCAATAATGGCGAGTTTCTTACGCTGCTTGGCCCCTCTGGCTGCGGTAAAACAACCGTTCTTCGTCTGATTGCCGGTCTGGAAACGGTTGATTCCGGTCATATTTTGTTGGACAACGAGGACATCACTCACGTTCCAGCGGAAAATCGCTACGTGAATACCGTCTTCCAAAGCTATGCGCTATTCCCCCACATGACTGTGTTTGAGAATGTGGCCTTTGGTTTGCGCATGCAAAAAACGCCCGCAGCCGACATTTCTCCCCGCGTTACCGAAGCCCTGCGCATGGTGCAACTGGAAGAGTTCGCCCAGAGAAAACCGCATCAACTTTCCGGCGGACAGCAGCAGCGCGTAGCGATTGCCCGAGCAGTGGTCAACAAACCCCGCTTACTCTTGTTAGATGAATCCCTCTCTGCGCTGGACTACAAACTGCGTAAGCAGATGCAGAATGAACTGAAAGCACTGCAGCGTAAGCTTGGTATCACTTTTGTCTTTGTCACACACGATCAGGAAGAAGCGCTAACCATGTCCGACCGCATCGTGGTGATGCGCGATGGTAAGATTGAGCAGGACGGTACGCCGCGCGAAATCTACGAAGAGCCAAAGAATCTGTTTGTCGCCGGGTTTATCGGCGAGATCAATATGTTTAACGCCACGGTGATTGAACGTCTGGATGAACAGCGTGTTCGTGCTAATGTTGAAGGCCGCGAGTGCAATATTTATGTCAACTTCGCGGTAGTTCCCGGACAAAAGCTGCACGTCCTGTTACGCCCTGAAGATTTGCGCGTTGATGAAATCAATGATGATAATCATATCGAAGGCCTGATCGGCTACGTGCGCGAACGCAACTACAAAGGCATGACGCTGGAGTCGGTTGTAGAACTGGAAAATGGCAAGATGGTGATGGTCAGCGAATTCTTCAACGAAGACGATCCTGACTTTGACCACTCGCTCGACCAGAAAATGGCAATTAACTGGGTAGAAAGCTGGGAGGTCGTACTGGCTGATGAAGAGCACAAGTAAATTCCAGAGTGTGGTGATCTTCACCATTGTCGGTTGGCTTGTGTTATTTGTCTTTCTGCCCAACCTGATGATCATCGGCACCAGCTTTTTGACCCGTGACGACGCCAATTTCGTCAAAATGGTCTTTACGCTGGAGAACTATACGCGCCTGCTCGATCCGCTCTATTTTGAGGTACTGGTTCACTCCCTCAATATGGCGCTGATTGCCACGCTCGCCTGTCTGGTACTCGGCTACCCGTTTGCCTGGTTTTTGGTGAAACTGCCGGAAAAAGTACGCCCGCTGCTGCTGTTCCTGCTGATTGTTCCGTTCTGGACCAATTCTCTGATTCGCATCTACGGACTCAAAATTTTCCTCAGCACCAAAGGCTATCTCAACGAGTTTCTGTTATGGCTCGGCGTTATCGATACACCCATTCGCATTATGTTTACTCCCAGCGCGGTGATTATCGGGCTGGTATACATCCTGCTGCCGTTTATGGTGATGCCGCTCTATTCCAGCATTGAAAAGCTCGATAAACCGCTGCTGGAAGCCGCACGCGATTTAGGCGCCAGTAAGCTTCAGACCTTCACCCGCATCATTATTCCGTTGACGATGCCGGGGATTATCGCCGGATGCCTGCTGGTCATGCTGCCCGCAATGGGGCTGTTTTACGTTTCCGACTTAATGGGCGGCGCGAAAAACCTGCTGATTGGTAACGTAATTAAAGTTCAGTTCCTGAACATCCGCGACTGGCCGTTTGGTGCAGCCACCAGCATTACGCTGACCATCGTGATGGGTCTGATGCTGCTGATCTACTGGCGCGCCTCCCGCTTACTGAACAAGAAGGTGGAACTCGAATGATCGGTCGACTGCTTCGCGGCGGTTTTATGACCGCTATCTACGCGTATCTGTATATTCCAATCATCATTCTGATTGTGAACTCCTTTAACAGTTCGCGCTTTGGCATCAACTGGCAGGGTTTTACTACTAAATGGTACGGCCTGCTGATGAATAACGACAGCCTGTTGCAGGCGGCGCAGCACTCGCTGACGATGGCGGTGCTATCCGCCACCTTTGCCACCTTGATCGGCTCACTCACTGCGGTTGCGCTGTACCGTTACCGTTTTCGCGGTAAACCGTTCGTCAGTGGCATGCTGTTCGTGGTGATGATGTCGCCGGATATTGTGATGGCAATATCTCTGCTGGTGCTGTTTATGCTGATCGGCATTCAACTGGGCTTCTGGTCGCTGCTGTTCTCGCATATCACTTTTTGTCTGCCTTTTGTTGTGGTGACGGTTTACTCTCGCCTGAAAGGTTTTGATGTCCGCATGCTTGAGGCGGCTAAAGATTTGGGTGCCAGCGAAGTAACTATTCTGCGCAAGATAATACTGCCACTGGCTATGCCTGCGGTGGCTGCGGGTTGGTTGCTGAGTTTTACGCTGTCGATGGATGATGTTGTTGTTTCATCTTTCGTCACCGGACCGGGTTATGAAATTTTGCCATTAAAAATCTACTCAATGGTTAAAGTCGGCGTATCACCAGAGGTGAACGCGCTGGCGACCATTTTGTTGGTTCTGTCGCTGGTTATGGTGATTGCCAGCCAGCTTATTGCACGTGATAAAACCAAGGGCCGCTAAGGCCCTTAATTCAGGGGACGTTAAATGATGAAAAAATGGTCACGCCACCTGCTCGCGGCGGGTGCTCTGGCACTGGGCATGAGCGCCGCTCACGCGAATGACAACAACACGCTCTATTTCTATAACTGGACCGAGTATGTCCCACCGGGGCTGCTGGAGCAGTTCACCAAAGAAACCGGCATTAAGGTTATCTATTCGACCTACGAGTCGAATGAAACCATGTACGCCAAGCTCAAAACCTATAAAGACGGCGCATACGATTTGGTGGTTCCGTCCACCTATTACGTCGATAAAATGCGTAAAGAAGGCATGATCCAGAAGATCGACAAGTCGACGTTGACCAACTTCCACAACCTCGATCCGGAAATGCTCAACAAGCCGTTTGACCCAAACAATGACTACTCCATCCCGTATATCTGGGGTGCGACGGCCATTGGCGTCAACAGCGATGCTATCGATCCGAAAACCGTCACCAGTTGGGCCGATCTGTGGAAGCCGGAGTACAAAGGCAGTCTGCTGTTAACGGATGATGCGCGAGAAGTGTTCCAGGTGGCGCTGCGCAAGCTGGGATATTCCGGCAATACCACCGATCCTAAAGAGATTGAAGCCGCCTATAACGAGTTGAAGAAGCTGATGCCTAACGTTGCGGCATTTAACTCTGACAACCCGGCCAACCCGTATATGGAAGGCGAAGTCAATCTGGGAATGGTGTGGAACGGCTCCGCGTATGTTGCGCGTCAGGCGGGCACACCGTTGGAAGTGGTATGGCCGAAAGAAGGTGGCATTTTCTGGATGGACAGCCTGTCTATTCCGGCTAACGCGAAAAACAAAGAAGGTGCGCTGAAGCTGATTAACTTCCTGCTGCGCCCGGACGTCGCGAAAGAAGTTGCGGAAACTATTGGTTATCCGACGCCAAACCTGGCAGCGCGTAAGCTGTTAAGTCCTGAAGTCGCGAATGATAAAACGCTCTACCCTGACGCAGAAACCATCAACAAAGGGGAATGGCAGAACGATGTGGGTTCCGCCAGCGCTATCTATGAAGAGTATTATCAGAAGCTGAAAGCAGGACGCTAATACTCGTGCAACCCGGCAGGCCTCGCTGCGCCGGGTTGCTACCTGCCAACCCGACTTTTACGTCTTTCGACTGACTCCCGCTCTCCAGTTTCTGGCTATGCTTACAGTATTCCAGGTCGGCTTCTGAGGCTTCCAATGACAACGCTCTGGCTGCTACTTGAGTTGGCTAATCTGATCGTATTTACGCTGGTGATCCTCCCTCGTAAACAGCCGGTAAACGCTCGTCCTTTGCTGCCCATCACCGCAACCCGCCTGCTACGACTCACTTTTTTAATACCGATCCTGGTTTTTGGCTACAGCCTGTTTTTCAATCATCAGATTGGCCCGGTGGAGTGGGGATGTCTGATTTTGGCGATCGTAGGTAACGCGCTGGTCATCAAAGGAAAATGGGATTTGGGGGAGAGCCACACATGGACAGGCTACTATTTACCTCGTGCAAAAAGGGTTACGCGCGGCATTTTTGCCTGGATTGCGCACCCCATGTATACCGGAATTATTCTGGTGATTATCTCGTGCAGCCTGGTTTACATTACCCGACTACCCATATGGCTAAGCGCACTGGGGCTGATCTGTTGTTTTTACATCGTAGGATTTTTGATTATGGCGGCCCTGCGTGAGGACCGCCAGCTTGTACAGGCTTAAACAGTATTATCCGGATAGCCGTTACAGCCCTTTCAATAACTTCTCAACGAACTCAGGCACTACCTGGCTTGCCGGACCGTAATACTTCTCTTCAAACTCGCTGCCTACCTGGCTCGGTTCGAGATTGAGTTCTACCGTATGTGCCCCATGCAGCCGCGCCTCATGCACAAAACCCGCTGCCGGATAAACATGTCCCGATGTGCCAATCGCAATGAACACATCTGCCATTGCCAGTGCCATATAAATTTCATCCATACCCAGCGGCATTTCACCAAACCACACTACGTGTGGTCGCAGCGGTGCCGGAAACTGGCAGCAATGACATTTATCTTCCGGTGTCACATCGCCCGTCCATTCCAGAATCTGCCCGCTTTGCGAACAGCGAACTTTGAGCAACTCGCCGTGCATATGGATAACGTTCTGGCTGCCCGCACGCTCATGCAGATTATCAATGTTCTGCGTCACCAGTAAAAAACGATCGCCCAGCTCGGCTTCGAGTTTTGCCAGTGCGATATGCGCCGCGTTGGGTTGGATTTCAGGCTGCTGCAACTGATGGCGACGGGCGTTATAAAACGACTGAACCAGTTCCGGGTTTCGACTAAATCCTTCCGGAGTCGCAACGTCCTCTACCCGATGTTCTTCCCAGAGACCATCCGCCGCGCGGAATGTTCGAATTCCTGACTCAGCGGAGATTCCCGCTCCAGTCAGTACCAGCACTCTTGGTTTTTCCATCAATTCAGGCACCACTCTGTCTCTGAAAAAGATTCGTTGACGCAGGCGATCGCGCAAATGGCGTTTATTTTTACGAAAGCGGCTTAACCGATGACCCCGACGCGACAGCATAACAACCTCTTTGTATTAATCGGTAAGATGTAGGAAAGCAGCCCCGCGCATCCCGCCGGCATCACCGTGCCGTGCCTGCTCAATACGCGGTACCCGGGCAACCGGCAGCAGATGACGTGGCAGTCGATCCGCCAGTTGCGTCGTAATAGCGGTAAAATTCGACAAGCCTCCGCCAATCACCACCAAATCAGGATCGACGATAGTCAGGATATTCCCAAGACACACTGCCAGCAAATCCAGATAGCGTTCAACGTGGGCACGCGCGTGTTCGTCACCCTGCTCCCACAGCGCGATGATTTCGCGGGCATCCAGCGGTTGATGGTAGTAATGCTGATACAACCACGCAAATCCACCGCCGGAAAGATAGCTTTCGATGCATCCCAGTTGACCGCATCCGCAGCGGCGCAGCGGGAAATCAAAGCCCATCAGCGTCAGCGCATCGACCGGCAAACGAATATGACCAAACTCACCGGTGATATAGCTGCGTCCGGTGATGGATTTCCCGTTAAGCACCAGGCCGCCGCCGACGCCCGTACCGAGGATCAACCCCATCACCAGCGGATATTGGGTGAACTCGTCATCCCAGGCTTCGGAGAGAGCAAAACAGTTCGCATCGTTATCAAGACGCACATCGCGGTCAAGGCGAGCGCTGAGATCGGCACGGAGTGGTTTGCCACTGGCGGCAGGAACGTTGGCCGCGTACAGCGTGCCGTCTTCGGTTTCCGGCATGCCCGGAATGCCGATGCCTACCGAACCTTTGATGCCGAACCGCTGATCCGCTTCCGTCACCAGATTGCAGACCGCATCAAGGAAAGCGTCGTAGCTGTCGCGAGGCGTAGGAACGCGAGTTTCCCATTGCAGACGACGTTGCTTATCAAACACGCCCAGCGCAATTTTGGTCCCGCCGATGTCAAATCCGTAATACATCACCGCTCCTTGATACACGTCATCCTTCAAGATGCCTCTGCGTTGGCTACGCCTTGATGCAGCATGAATGCTGTCGTGTATTATTGTTGTTATTGGCCGCTAAGTACTCTCGCAGGATCAATATTGCTGGCGCGACGCGCCGGATACCAACTTGCCAAAAGACTCAGCACGAGTGCTGTCACCAGCACGTAAATCACATCCAGCCAGTGTAATTCCGATGGCAGGAAGTCAATGAAATAGATATCGCCGGACAGGAACTGATGGCCGATAAGCGCCTCAATCCCGTTTATGATCGGCGTCAGTTGCAACGACACAACCACCCCTATGACGACGCCTATCAGGCTACCGAACAGACCCGCCAGCAGGCCGTACCAGACAAAAATGGCACGGATCAACCCATCTTTCGCCCCGAGGGTTCTTAATACCGCAATATCGCCGCTTTTGTCTTTTACCGCCATCACTAACGTGGAAACGATATTAAAACAGGCCACGCCAATAACCAGCACCATCGCCAGATACATAATGGCGCGGATCATCTGAATATCGCGGTACATATATCCGTAGGTGCCGATCCAGCTCTTGATGTAAACATAGTTATTGGTGACTTCACCCGCGTCTCGCACCAGCTTATTGGCGTTAAACACGTCGTTAACCTTCAGCGCGATCCCGGAAACACTGGTTCCCATATCAAGATATTGCTGCGCATCTTCCATTGGGATCATGGCAAAGCTGTGATCGAGCTGACCGCTCAGTTGCAGGATCCCCGTCACGTGCAAACGCACGCGTTTAGGCTGCTGTAGCTTATGATCCGCACTGGCGTTAGGGATCATAATCGACACCCAGTCACCCTGCTTCACCTTCAGCGCATCGGCAATACCCTTACCAATGATGATTTGTTGTTCACCGGCTTTAAAATTATCCCAGGCGTGGTTTTGCACAAAGGATGGCAACGCGCTTAAACGCTGTTCCTGTTTCGGGTCTACGCCCTTCACCTGCACCGCGCGTAAGTTCGCCCCGCTCTCCACCAGTCCGGTAAAGTTGATATAAGGCGCCGCGGCGACAATACCCGGCACTTTTTGTACCTTGTCGAGCGCTTCCTGCCAGTTATTCCACGGCTGATTTACGGCTTCAATCTCTCCGTGTGGGACTACGGCCAGAATACGGTTGTTCAGCTCACGCTCAAATCCGTTCATGGCACTTAAACCGACGATCAACACCGCCACACCCAACGCGATGCCAACGGTAGATATCACCGAAATCAACGAAACCATACCGCCGCGCCGCCGACCACGGCTAAAGCGCAGACCAATCAATAACGATAAAGGCGAAGCCATTACTCAGCTCCCATCAGGCTCAGTTCAGCCGTCAGGCGACCATCGCGCATTTCAAGCTGGCGACTCATCCGCTTCGCCAGTTGCAGATCGTGCGTCACCACCAGAAATGCCGTGCCCTGAGAGCGGTTCAGCTCACCCAGAAGCTCGAAAATGCTGTCCGCGTTACGCGCATCCAGGTTACCCGTTGGCTCATCCGCCAGGACCAGACGCGGGTTATTCACCAGCGCACGCGCGATGGCCACCCGCTGGCGTTCGCCGCCAGACAGTTCAGACGGGCGATGACTGGCACGATGATCCAGCCCTACCGCTTTCAGCATATCCCGTGCGCGCTCGGTGATTTCAGCCGGTTTTTTCTTGCCGATCAGCAGCGGCATCGCTACGTTTTCCAGCGCGGTAAAATCCGGCAGCAAATGGTGGAACTGGTAAATAAAGCCCAGCTTCTGATTGCGCAGTTCCGCTTTCGCCGCCGACGAGAGCTTGCTCATTGGTTGACCGCTAAAAATGACGTCGCCGGAAGTCGGGGTATCCAACCCACCTAACAGATGCAGCAACGTACTCTTGCCGGAGCCTGAGCTGCCGACAATCGCCATCATCTCACCTTCGCCGACGCAAAAACTGACATCGTGCAGTACATCGGTCTGCACAGTGCCTTCCTGATAGCGTTTGCACAGGTTGTCGCATTGCAACAGGATCTTATTCATAACGTAAAGCCTCAGCGGGTTGAGTGGCGGCAGCGCGCCAGGAAGGATAAAGCGTAGACAGCAGCGCGATGGCCATCGCCACCAGCGCAATGACGATAACCTGCAGCGGCTCGATAGCGACCGGCAGCG
This sequence comes from Citrobacter sp. Cpo148, assembly GCF_030332375.1. NCBI lineage: Bacteria > Pseudomonadati > Pseudomonadota > Gammaproteobacteria > Enterobacterales > Enterobacteriaceae > Citrobacter > Citrobacter sp. Cpo148. The sequence goes on along the minus strand of NZ_JAOWHY010000047.1, from coordinate 273,078 downwards.
CAGCGCCATCCAGCAGCACACCAATAATTGGCATCAGATTGTTCAGTTGGCTGGCGAGCAAGGCACCCAGTACGGCGCCCAGCAGCGCGCCAATCACCCCGGCACTGGCCCCCTGAACCATAAACACCATCATTATCTGCCGCGGCGTTAGCCCCTGCGTTTGTAAAATCGCCACTTCCCCTTGCTTCTCCATTACCATCAGACCCAGCGAGGTAATAATATTAAAAGCCGCCACCGCCACGATCAGGCTAAGCAGCAGCCCCATCATGTTCTTTTCCATGCGCACGGCCTGGAACAGTTCCCCTTTGCGCTCGCGCCAGTCCTGCCATTTGGTGCCTTGCGGCAGCGTTTGCTGGCTCAGCGTGTCAACTTTTAACGGTTCGTTCAGCCACAGACGCCAGCCAGTGATATTACCCACCGGATAGCGCATCAGACGCGAGGCATCCTGAATGTTGGTCAGCATCTGGTAGCCATCGACTTCGCTGTTGGCGGCGAAAGTGCCAATCACCGTAAACAAACGCTGGCTCGGCAAACGCCCCATCGGCGTAAACTGGCTGGCCGAGGGCACCATCACACGGATTTGATCGCCACGGTTCACGCCCAACTGCCCGGCAAGCTGCTCGCCGAGGATGACATTATACTTACCCGGTTGCAGATCTGTTTGCTTCACATTGACCAGATACGGCGTTAACGGATCTTTTTGCGCCGGATCGATACCGAGCATCACGCCGACGGCAACGCTACGCGCGCTTTGCAGCACCACATCTCCCGTAGTTATGGGTGCAACGCGGTTGACGCCGTTCAACACCACCGCTTTTTCCGGCAGTTGTTGCGGGTTGAGGGAACCCTGTTCAGACGAGAGTACGGCCTGAGGCATCAGGCCAAGAATATTGTTTTGCAGCTCGCGCTCGAAACCGTTCATCACCGACAACACCGTGACCAGCGCCATTACCCCGAGAGTAATGCCTATGGTGGAGAGCCAGGAAACGAAGCGACCGAAGCGATCTGCTGCACGCCCACGCATATAACGCAGGCCGATGAATAGAGCGACAGGTTGGTACATGAAATCCGTCTGGTTGCTGTTAGCAAAGTCACGAGTATATAAGCGAAAGCGGAATGGGTAAATGACTGAACCGTAAGTGTTCGTCAGCACTATTCCTAAAAGTATAAATAAATCAATTCGCTAAAGTTGTCCCTCTACCCTTCAGCCCGGGTCCCTGATCTTTATCTTAAAAAAACAAAATGCAGACAGTTACGCATTACAGCGCACAGCGGGTTGCGCAGGATGGCAGGCTATAGCCAACAATATGGATACGCCGTCTCGATGAAGAAAAAAGAACTATGGATTAATCAAATCAAAGGATTATGTATTTGTCTGGTGGTGATTTACCACTCGGTAATCACGTTTTACCCGCACCTCACTACTTTTCAGCATCCGCTTTCAGAGCTGCTGAGCAAATGCTGGATTTACCTCAATTTGTACCTGGCGCCGTTTCGCATGCCGGTCTTTTTCTTTATTTCTGGGTATCTGATCCGTCGCTACATTGATAGCGTCCCGTGGCCCACCTGCGTGGATAAGCGGATCTGGAGCATTGCCTGGGTGCTGGTGCTTTGGGGAGTGGTGCAATGGCTGGCGTTAGTCGCGCTCAATAACTGGCTGGCCCCACAGCGCGATCTGAGCCATGCTGCCAACGCCGCGTATGCCGATTCGATCGCGGGTTTTACCCACGGAATGCTGACCGCCAGTACCAGCTTGTGGTATCTGTACGCGCTGATTGTCTATTTTGTTCTGTGTAAAATTTTCAGCCGCTGGGCGGTGCCGCTGTTGGCGTTATTTGTGGTGCTGAGCGTGGCGATCAATTTTGTCCCGACGCCGTGGTGGGGAATGAACAGCGTGATTCGCAATCTGCCCTGGTACAGCCTCGGTGCATGGTTTGGCGCAACGCTGATGGTATGGATCAAGGAGGTGCCCCTGCGCCGCCATGCGGTCATTGTTCTGGTTAGCGCAATCGCCGCCGTCGTAGCGTGGCTGGCAAATGTCTCACTATTACTTTCTCTGCTTTCCATTGTGCTGATCATGAAGCTGTTTTATCAATTTGAGCTGCGCTTTGGTATGCGTGAGTCCGGCCCGTTAAGCGTGATTGGTGCCAATACCATCGCCATCTACACCACCCACCGTATTCTGGTTGAGCTGTTCAGCTTAACGCTAATCCCCAAAATCAATCATACCGCCTGGCCTGCCTATGCGGAGCTGGCCCTGCTGCTGGTGTATCCGTTCGCCTGCCTGCTACTGTGCACCTTGTTTGGCCTGTTGGTACGTAAAATTTCACAAAAAACAGTGGCCGACCTGCTCTTTTCCCCGCCTTCTTTATCGGCTGTCTCGCGCTAACCCCCTACGCGCTTTTTGCCCCCATCAGGGGGCGAATCAATTTGCTTATGAGAAACGATCACGGATAATAAAGAACATTGCTTATCAGATGTATATCTAAACGAGATCCTGACAACCGAATGCCTGAACAACATCGTTACACGCTCCCGGCGAAAGCTGGCGATCAGCGCCAGTTAGGTGAGCTTACCGGTGCCGCCTGCGCAACGCTGGTCGCCGAAATCGCCGAACATCACGCGGGTCCAGTGGTCCTGATCGCGCCGGACATGCAAAATGCGCTGCGTTTGCATGATGAAATTCGTCAGTTTACTGACCAGATGGTGATGAACCTGGCCGACTGGGAAACGCTACCCTACGACAGCTTTTCTCCCCATCAGGAGATTATCTCCTCGCGGCTCTCCACGCTGTATCAACTGCCTGCCATGCAGCGCGGCGTGCTGATCGTTCCGGTAAATACACTGATGCAGCGCGTCTGTCCGCACAGCTATCTGCACGGTCATGCGCTGGTCATGAAAAAGGGCCAGCGACTTTCACGTGACGCTCTGCGCGAACAGCTGGACAGTGCGGGCTATCGCCATGTTGATCAGGTCATGGAACACGGCGAATATGCCACGCGCGGCGCGTTGTTGGATTTGTTCCCGATGGGCAGCGAGTTGCCTTATCGTCTGGATTTCTTTGATGACGAAATCGACAGCCTGCGTCTGTTTGATACCGACACCCAGCGCACGCTGGAAGAAGTCGATGCCATTAATTTGCTTCCCGCACACGAATTCCCGACTGACAAAACGGCCATCGAACTATTCCGTAGCCAGTGGCGCGATACCTTTGAGGTGAAACGCGACGCCGAACATATTTACCAGCAGGTCAGCAAAGGCACGTTACCTGCGGGTATTGAATACTGGCAACCGCTGTTTTTCAGCGAGCCGCTGCCGCCGCTGTTCAGCTACTTCCCCGCCAATACGTTATTGGTGAATACCGGTGATATCGAGACCAGCGCAGAACGCTTCCAGGCCGATACCCTGTCGCGCTTTGAAAATCGCGGTGTTGATCCGATGCGCCCGCTTCTGCCGCCGGAATCGCTGTGGCTGCGGGTTGATGAGCTGTTCTCTGAACTTAAACGCTGGCCGCGCGTTCAACTGAAAACCGAGAGTCTGGCGAACAAAGCAGCGAATACTAACCTCGGGTTCCAGAAGCTGCCGGATATCGCCGTTCAGGCACAGCAAAAAGCGCCGTTAGATGCGTTACGTAAATTCCTTGAAGGCTTCACCGGTCCGGTGATTTTCTCGGTGGAAAGTGAAGGCCGCCGTGAAGCACTTGGCGAACTGCTCGCCCGTATCAAAGTGGCGCCGAAGCGAATATTGCGACTCGATGAAGCCGTAGATAACGGTCGTTATCTGATGATTGGCGCAGCTGAGCACGGCTTCATCGATAGCAAACGCAATCTGGCGCTGATTTGTGAAAGCGATCTGCTTGGGGAACGCGTGGCGCGCCGCCGCCAGGATTCTCGTCGCACCATCAACCCGGATACGTTAATTCGTAACCTCGCAGAGCTGCATCCCGGTCAGCCGGTGGTGCATCTGGAGCATGGCGTGGGTCGTTATGCCGGTATGACCACGCTGGAAGCGGGCGGCATCACCGGTGAATATCTGATGCTCACCTATGCCAACGACGCCAAACTGTACGTGCCGGTGTCGTCACTGCATCTGATCAGCCGCTATGCAGGTGGCGCAGAAGAGAATGCGCCGCTGCATAAACTTGGCGGCGATGCCTGGTCACGTGCCCGACAGAAAGCCGCTGAGAAGGTGCGCGATGTTGCGGCAGAGCTGCTGGATATTTATGCCCAGCGCGCGGCGAAAGAAGGCTTTGCCTTTAAGCATGACCGTGAACAGTATCAGCTGTTTTGCGACAGTTTCCCGTTTGAAACCACGCCTGACCAGGCGCAGGCGATTAACGCGGTACTCAGCGATATGTGTCAACCGCTGGCCATGGACCGCCTGGTGTGCGGCGACGTCGGCTTTGGTAAAACCGAAGTCGCGATGCGCGCGGCCTTTCTCGCCGTAGAGAACCACAAGCAGGTTGCCGTGCTGGTGCCGACCACCCTGCTCGCACAGCAGCACTTCGACAACTTCCGCGACCGCTTTGCCAACTGGCCGGTACGCATTGAGATGTTGTCCCGTTTCCGTAGCGCCAAAGAGCAAGCGCAGATTCTGGAGCAAGTTGCCGAGGGAAAAATTGATATTCTCATCGGCACGCACAAACTGCTGCAAGCAGATGTGAAGTTAAAAGATCTGGGTCTGCTGATTGTCGATGAAGAGCACCGTTTCGGCGTTCGCCACAAAGAACGCATCAAGGCGATGCGCGCAGATGTCGATATTCTGACCCTGACGGCAACGCCAATTCCACGTACGCTCAATATGGCAATGAGCGGCATGCGCGATCTGTCGATTATCGCCACGCCGCCCGCTCGTCGTCTGGCGGTCAAAACCTTCGTGCGCGAATACGACAACCTGGTGGTACGCGAGGCGATCCTGCGTGAAGTTCTGCGCGGGGGACAAGTTTATTATCTGTTTAACGACGTCGAAAACATTCAGAAAACCGCTGACAGATTAGCAGAACTGGTGCCGGAAGCGCGTATTGGTATCGGTCACGGACAAATGCGCGAGCGCGAACTGGAACGCGTGATGAACGATTTCCACCATCAGCGTTTTAACGTGCTGGTGTGTACCACCATTATCGAAACCGGGATCGACATCCCCACCGCTAACACCATCATCATCGAACGAGCGGATCACTTCGGTTTAGCGCAATTACACCAGTTGCGCGGTCGTGTGGGACGTTCTCACCACCAGGCTTACGCCTGGCTGCTGACGCCGCATCCGAAAGCGATGACCACCGACGCGCAAAAACGTCTGGAAGCCATCGCCTCGCTGGAAGATTTGGGTGCAGGTTTTGCGCTGGCGACCCACGACCTCGAAATTCGCGGCGCCGGGGAATTACTGGGTGAAGATCAGAGTGGTTCCATGGAAAGCATCGGCTTCTCACTGTATATGGAACTGCTGGAAAACGCGGTCGATGCGCTCAAAGAAGGGCGTGAACCGTCACTGGAAGATCTCACCAGCCAGCAAACCGAAGTTGAACTGCGCATGCCGTCTCTGCTGCCGGATGACTATATCCCGGATGTAAACACCCGACTGTCGTTCTACAAGCGCATTGCCAGTGCGAAAGGCGAAAACGAACTGGAAGAAATTAAGGTTGAGCTGATAGACCGTTTTGGCTTGCTGCCCGACCCGGCTCGTACGCTGCTGGATATCGCCCGTTTACGCCAGCAGGCGCAGAAACTGGGGATCAGAAAGCTCGAAGGCAATGAAAAAGGCGGTACCATTGAATTTGCCGAGAAAAACCACGTCAACCCGGTCTGGCTGATTGGTTTACTGCAAAAGCAGCCGCAGCACTTCCGTCTGGACGGTCCAACCCGGCTGAAATTCATGCAGGAGTTGAGCGAGCGTAAAACGCGGATCGAATGGGTCCGCCAGTTTATGCGTCAGCTTGAAGAAAACGCCGTAGCATAAGCATAGTGAACAGGCCGGGTGAGCACACCACTCACCCGGCCTGATGAATTTACAAACTCTTTGCACTTCCCTGCACTTCCCGACACAGCAAACAGCCATAATTCTCGTTTACTTTTACATAATAAAAACCACGTAAAAACAATGGATTTATGGTGATGTTAAACAATAAACGACTCTCTCGCTGGCTCGCGTTTTTTACGCTTGCAGCGACATTCGCGTTAGCACTTCCGGCTCAGGCAAACACCTGGCCGCTGCCGCCACCGGGAAGCCGTCTGGTGGGTCAGAATGCCGTTCACGTTGTTGAAGACAATGGCGGTTCTCTGGAAGCGATTGCGAAAAAGTACAATGTCGGCTTTCTCGCGCTGCTGCAGGCCAACCCTGGCGTTGACCCTTACGTACCACGTCCGGGCAGCGTTTTGACGATCCCGTTACAAACTCTGCTACCTGATGCCCCGCGCGAAGGTATTGTTATCAACCTCGCCGAACTGCGTCTTTATTATTACCAGCCGGGGACCAATTCGGTGACCGTGTATCCTATTGGTATTGGCCAGTTAGGTGGTGACACGCTGACGCCTACGATGGTAACCACCATCTCTGATAAACGCGCCAACCCCACCTGGACGCCGACGGCAAATATCCGCGCGCGATACAAAGCAAACGGGATTGACCTGCCTGCCGTTGTGCCTGCCGGTCCGGATAACCCGATGGGCCATCATGCGATTCGCTTAGCGGCATACGGCGGCGTGTACCTGTTGCACGGTACAAATGCTGATTTTGGCATCGGAATGCGCGTCAGCTCCGGCTGTATTCGTCTGCGCGACGGTGATATAGAAACCCTGTTCCGTCAGGTAACGCCCGGAACTAAGGTCAATATTATCAATACGCCGATCAAAGCATCCGTTGAGCCTAACGGCGTGCGCCTGGTGGAAGTACACCAACCGCTGTCCGAAAAAATCAATGACGACCCGCAACTGCTGCCGATCGTGCTGAACGCGTCCATGCAGACATTTAAAAATGCGGCGCAAACAGATACCGCCGTCATGGATCATGCGATGGAGATTCGCTCTGGCATGCCGGTCGATGTGACTCGTCATCATGATGTTGCTCAACAACCGCTGTAAACGTAGTGTATAAAAAAACCCCCGCTGGATTTTATTCCGCGGGGGTTTTTTATTTAACTCGCAGTGGCATTGCGATGGGTTAAATCTTATTTGTAGATAACAGCAGTTCCGTGAAGAGTGTTAGGACCGGTAACGGAAGTAATACGGAAAGACTTCGCACCCATCTCATCGGCTTTCTGCGCCAGTTGATCTTCCAAAGAACCTAAGTTAGTCCCCGCATTCGCAGAAATAGTACCGACTTTCTCTTGGCCCGCAGGAGTGGATTGAACTTCAACAGCGGCAAAGCTTGCAAATGACAGTGAGCTAAGAACAGCAGCAACAAACAGTGTTTTTACGTTTTTCATGATAGTGACCTTTAGCAGATGAATGGGTGTCGAAAATATTAACTTAACGATCGATAGGTAAATCATAGATGTGATCCAGGTCACACGTCAACATTTTTTTATAATGATCGTTATATAAAATATAAAGGTCTTATTTTTCATACTAATAGCTATAAATTATTTTTATCGTGAATCCGCTGGAGTGTGCAGTCGAATATTTTTATAATGGTTATTCAATAAACCCAACAAAGGTACATCGGCGCCATGACAACTGAAACGACAGGTTGTGCAAAAAAAAGCCGTGGCCGACCAAAAGTGTTCGACAGGGAAGCCGCGCTTGATAAGGCCATGACACTCTTCTGGCAGCACGGATATGAAGCGACCTCGCTCGCCGATCTCGTGGAAGCCACCGGCGCAAAAGCGCCCACGCTGTATGCGGAGTTCACCAATAAAGAAGGGTTGTTCCGTGCCGTACTGGACCGCTACATCACCCGCTTTGCGGCGAAACACGAAGCTCAGCTGTTTTGTGAAGAAAAAAGCCTTGAGTCCGCACTGGAAGACTATTTCACCGCTATAGCGACCTGCTTTACCAGCAAGGACACCCCGGCGGGATGTTTCATGATTAATACTTCTGCGACGCTGGCAGCCTCTTCCCGCGATATTGCACACACGGTGAAATCCCGCCATGCAATGCAGGAACAGACGCTTACCCAGTTCCTTCACCAGCGCCAGCAACGAGGCGAAATTCCGGCCCATTGCGACGTGCAAAAACTGGCCGAATACCTGAACTGTATTTTACAAGGTATGTCGATCAGCGCCCGTGAAGGCGCAACGTTTGAAAAACTGATGCAGATCGCACACACAACCCTGCGACTGTGGCCCGAACTCGTCAAAGCTTAAGCCTTTCCCGCAATTCCCCCCTGTACTCACACCACCGGGAGCTGATAAAGCCCCCGGTTAGATTCCCGTTCTATTGTCCCTACATTTCTCATTGTTTTCATCGTGTTACCCGATCATTTTTTGTAAAAAGTATTGATAACGACAATTATTATCAGCAATATTCGCATTTGTTTTAATGCCTGTTTCACAATGTAACCATCGGTTTCTCTACCGCTATAACAAAAACAGACCGACTTTTTTTAAAAGGAATACAAATGCATAAGCGTCTCTGGGTGCTCAATCCTCTTCTGTTATCTTTAACTCTACCCGCTGTTGCGGCTGAGGAAGAGAACCTCATCGTCAGCGCCAACCGTAGCCAGCGCACCGTGGCAGAAATGGCGCAAACGACATGGGTTATTGAAGGAAGCGAGATTGAACAACAGGTTCAGGGAGGAAAAGAGTTCAAGGATGTTCTTGCTCAGCTAATCCCAGGAATCGATGTTAGTAGCCAGGGACGCACAAACTACGGCATGAACATGCGCGGTCGCGCCATTGTCGTGCTAATTGACGGCGTCCGTCTGAACTCCTCGCGAACCGACAGCCGTCAGCTTGACTCCATTGACCCATTTAACATTGCGCATATTGAAGTCATTTCAGGCGCAACCTCTCTTTATGGCGGTGGCAGTACCGGCGGATTAATCAACATTGTCACCAAAAAAGGTCAGCCGGAGCGTGAAGTAGAACTCGAACTGGGGAGCAAAAGCGGCTTCAACAATAGCAACGATCATGATGAACGCGTTGCCGCGGCGGTGAGTGGCGGAACCGATCGCGCTTCCGGGCGTATGTCCGTCGCGTATCAACGATTTGGCGGCTGGTATGACGGTAATCACGATGCCCTGCTGCTCGATAACACCCAAACCGGGTTACAGCACTCCGATCGTCTGGACGTCATGGGCACAGGGACGATTGAACTTGACGACAACCGTCAGTTGCAACTGGTTACGCAGTACTATAAAAGTCAGGGGGATGACGATTACGGGCTGGATCTCGGCGAGAACATGTCCGCCGTGACCGGAAACGGCAAAGCATATACCAGCAGCGGACTGAATTCCGATCGTATTCCCGGCACCGAACGTCATCTTATTAGTCTGCAATATTCAGATGCAGATTTTTTTGGCCAGAACCTGGTCAGCCAAATCTATTACCGTGACGAATCGCTGAAATTCTACCCCTTCCCTACGCTCAGCAAAGGCAAAGTCACCAGTTTCTCCGCATCACAGCAGGACACCGACCAGTTTGGTGCCAAAATTACCCTCAACAGCCAGTTGATGGATAACTGGGAGCTGACGTGGGGTGTCGATGCCGATCACGAAACCTTCGACTCCAATCAGAAATTCTTCGATCTGGCCTGGTCCCTGCCCTCCGGCGGTATGGATAACCGTACAGCTTATACCACCGGGCGTTACCCCGGTTACAGCATCACCAACTTCGCGCCTTTCCTGCAAAACAGCTATGACATTAACGATATCTTTACCCTCAGCGCCGGCGTGCGCTATCAGTGGACCGAAAACAGGGTTGATGATTTCGTTGGCTATGCTCAACAGCAGGGAATCGCGACCGGGCTTGCGAACTCTGCCGATACCATTCCAGGCGGCAAAACCGATTACGATAATTTCCTGTTCAACGCCGGTATCCTTGCCCACCTGACCGACCGTCAGCAAACGTGGTTTAACTTTTCTCAGGGCGTGGAGCTTCCGGACCCAGGGAAATATTACGGTAACGGTACCTATTCGCTGGTTGGCGATCATTACCAGCTCCAGCGCAGCGTCAACGTGGCGGATTCACGTCTGGAAGGGATTAAAGTTAACTCGTACGAACTGGGGTGGCGCTATACCGGCGATAGTCTGCGCACGCAACTGGCCGCTTACTACTCGACTTCAGATAAATCGATCGTTATCAACCGCAGCGATATGACCATTAACGTTCAGCCCGACGATCGCCGCATTTATGGCCTTGAAGGTGCGGTGGATTATTTCATTGCGGACACGGACTGGAGCCTGGGTGGCAACTTCAACGTCATTAAATCGGAAGTGAAACAGAACGGTAAATGGCAAAAATGGGATGTCACGCTGGCCTCACCGTCAAAAGCAACCGCGTGGGTCGGCTGGGCACCAGAACCGTGGACCTTGCGCGTACAGAGCCAGCAAACATTTGATCTGACCGACGCCAGCGGTAACAAGCTGGATGGCTATAACACGATGGACTTTATCGGCAGCTATCAGCTCCCGTTGGGTAAGCTGACCTTCAGCGTGGAAAACCTGCTGAATGAAGAGTACACCACACTGTGGGGACAACGTGCGCCACTACTGTATAGCCCAACCTACGGCAGCCCGTCACTGTATGAATACAAGGGCCGGGGTCGTACTTTTGGTCTGAACTACGCCTTAACCTTCTGATAAAAAAAGCCCCCCAGCCTGAGCGAATGGGGGGCTAATGTTCAGGATAATGCTATTTTACGCTTTGTTATTCAGTACCAACTGTCCGTTGTTATCCAACGGAATTTGCGCGCCGGGGTCCTTATCCATACGGATTTTCCCCTGCTGATCGCCAATTTTGTACGTCACGTCGTAGCCCAGCATCTTTTCAGATTTGTCATACACCGTTTTACAACGCTGCTGCGTGGTGGTGTAAGTATCGTTTTCCTGCATCGAACCCTGAATCTGGTTACCTGCATAGCCGCCGCCTAAAGCACCGGCCACGGTGGCAATATCTTTACCACGTCCGCCGCCAAACTGATGCCCAATTACACCACCCGCAACCGCGCCCAGTACGGAACCCGCGATACGGTTTTCATCTTGTACCGGCTTGCGGTGGGTGACCGTTACGTTCCGGCACTCCTGACGCGGTGTTTTTACCGACTCTTTAATCGGTGTTGCAGAGACAACTTGCGCATACTGTGGGCCACGCTCGAAAACGTTCAGACTGGCCACCGCTGCAACACCCAGCGCAGCAGCTACGCCAATCCCTATACCCGCCAACATTGATTTATTCACGGGACTACCTCCTTTTTTGCTATTAGCAACAACTTTGCAACAGAAGGTAAGGAATGCCAATCAGATTACGGATGAAAATAGCGGGAGGTGGAGAGAAAGCGGAATGATTCAGACAACTCTGAAGGAAGGCGTCGGATGCGTAAAATCATCCGACGCCACAGGTCGATATTAATGCAGTTTCAGACGCGGGCGAATCACCCGGTTGATACTGCCGACCAGCATCATCAGGCCGGTTTTGAAGTAGCCGTGCAAAGCAATCTGGTGCATGCGGTACAGTGAGATGTACACAAAGCGCGCAATACGTCCTTCCACCATCATCGAACCACGGGTCAGGTTGCCCATCAGGCTACCCACGGTAGAGAAGTTAGAGAGCGAGACCAGAGAGCCGTGATCTTTGTACTGATACGCTTTCAGCGGCTTACCGTTCATCTGTGCCAGAATATTGTTCATCGCGCAGGTCGCCATCTGGTGTGCTGCCTGAGCGCGCGGAGGCACAAAACCGCCTTCCGGGCGAGCGCAGGAAGCGCAGTCGCCAATCGCGTACACGTCAGGATCGCGCGTGCTCTGCAGAGTTGGCTCAACCACCAGTTGGTTAATACGGTTCGTTTCCAGACCGCCAATGTCTTTCATAAAGTCTGGCGCTTTGATACCCGCCGCCCACACCATCAGATCGGCTTTAATGTATTCGCCATCTTTGGTGTGCAGTCCCCCTTCGTCAGCGCTGGTTACCATCGTCTGGGTCAGTACGCGTACGCCCAGTTTGGTCAACTCATTATGCGCAGCACCGGAAATACGCGGCGGCAACGCAGGCAGAATACGCTCACCGGCTTCGACCAGCGTAACGTTCAGCGCGTCATTGGTCAGCCCTTTGTAACCATAGCTGTGCAGTTGTTTTACCGCATTGTGCAGCTCAGCGGAGAGTTCAACACCCGTCGCACCGCCACCCACAATGGCGATATTCACTTTTCCGTTAGCGCCCAGATTCGCGGAATACTTCAGGAACAGATTCAGCATCTCCTGGTGGAAACGACGCGCCTGATGCGGGTTATCGAGGAAAATGCAGTTTTCTTTCACGCCAGGGGTGTTAAAATCGTTGGACGTACTGCCCAACGCCATCACCAGCGTGTCATACGGCACTTTACGCTCAGGAACCAGCAGCTCACCCTTCTCATCGCGCAGCTCAGCGAGAGTAATGGTCTTCGCTTCACGATCGATATCCACCACCGAGCCTAACTGGAACTGGAAGCCATGGTTACGGGCATGAGCCAAATAACTCAGCGCATCCACACCTTCGTCCAGTGAACCCGTCGCCACTTCATGCAGTAACGGTTTCCACAAGTGACTGTGGTTTCTGTCTACCAGTGTGATTTTGGCCTTTTTCTTACGCCCGAGTTTTTTACCCAGCTGCGTCGCCATTTCCAGTCCGCCAGCACCGCCGCCGACAATCACGATCCTTTTCAATGGTGTAGTCAACGTGACCCCCTCAAATTTATTAACCAATTGTTAATTAAAAGTTATGAGTATAGCCTTTAATTAACAACAAGTTACGGTAATGAAAATGTTCTTCGAGAGTGAGAATAACACGAACGGTGCATTGGTCATACCAAAATTGATATGTATCAAGTTTTGATGCTGAAAAGATAGACAACCGGAACTTTAAGAACAAAAAAAACAGCCTGGCGGCTGTTTTTTTAAACGCTCAATAAGGATTAACCTAACGTCTTGAACGCTTTAATGCGCTGCAAATGCGGAGAGATATTCTTAAACTTATGCGTCTGCTCTTCGTCCCAGACTATCTCGTAAAAATGATGCAGCTCTTCCGACGAACGCTGACTGTTAAGCGCTTCATCATGACGTGACAGGATCACCAGGCAGCGATCGCGATTCTTCTCACGGAAATTGGTCACGCATTTTGTTGCGATGTCTGCATACTCCTCAGGTCTGTCGATTTTGCCTTCCATGTTCTCATACGGGAACAGGTTGGGATTAAACACTACCTGACGAATATCACACAGGAAACCAATCCGTTCAGCCCAATATCCCCCGAGCCCCACACCACAAATCAGCGGACGGTCATCCACATTCAGCTGCAGCATTTTGTCCACTTCTTTCAGCAGATGCTGCATATCATGTTTAGGATGCCGCGTACTGTAGCTAATCAGCCTGACATCCGGGTCGATGAATTGCAGCTGCAACACCTTCTCATGGTTGCCCGGGCTGTTAGAGTCAAAACCGTGTAAATAGATAATCATCGCATCCTCGCCAAACTTGCGTTAATGACCTGCTTTCTCTTCCTGCCAGCGCTCATGAAGTTGGTTAAGCTGAGTGCTTACCGTCTTCCAGCGTGCCGAGTCCATCAGTTCCTGACGTGAAAATGAACCTTTATGATACAAACGTGTAACACGTTCTGCATTGATCGGCGACAGATTATCTAACACACTGACCGCTCCCTTACGATTATTGCAGACCAGGATCATATCGCAACCTGCATCCAGCGATGCCTGTCCACGCTCCGCATAGCTTCCCATAATCGCCGCCCCTTCCATCGACAAATCGTCGGAGAAAATGACACCATCGAAGCCAAGCTCCTGGCGTAGCACCGTTTTCAACCAGTGAGGTGAGCCACTCGCCGGACGCGGATCGACATCACTGTAGATGACATGCGCAGGCATAATGGCATCCAGTTTGTTTTCCGTAATCAACGTCTGGAACACGGACATATCTTTCGCACGAATCTCGGCTTCTGGGCGTGGATCGGTTGGCGTTTCTTTGTGTGAATCCGCCGTCACCGCCCCATGTCCTGGGAAATGTTTACCGGTCGTTTTCATGCCAGCAGCATGCATCCCGTCAATGAAGCGGGTCGCCATCGCCAGCGCTTTTAGCGGATCGGCATGGTAAGAACGCTCGCCGATTGCCGCGCTGATATGGCCCACATCCAGCACGGGTGCAAAGCTGATATCAATGTCCATCGCGATCATTTCGCTGGCCATCAACCACCCGGCGTCCTGAGCCAGTTTGCCGCCCTCTTCCAGGCCGTGCAACGCAGCAAAGGATTGAGCCGCAGGCAGGCGGGTAAAGCCCTCACGAAAACGCTGTACGCGTCCACCTTCCTGATCTACCGCCACCACCAGATGGTTACGTGACGCAGCCCGGATCTGACGCACTAATTCACGCAGCTGTTCCGGGTCATGATAATTTCGGGTAAAGAGGATCAACCCACCTACCAGCGGATGTGCCAGAATCTCACGCTCTTCAGCGTCCAGCTCATACCCTTCGACATCCAACATTACTGGGCCCACACTGCTCTCCTTATCCTTTCATTGTTAGCTGCCGCCAGGTTTCATCGGCCAGCCTGATAAATTGTCGATCGCCGGTTTGCCGCCAGCGATACTCAAACCACCCCGCCTTCAGCATCATTATCCAGGGTTGCCATTGTCTGACCTGTCGCCACAAAACGTCTGGCTCAATGTGCGCTCGTTGGGCGTAGGTGCTAACCAACTGTTGGTGCTGGGATTCATCGCTAACCCATACTGCCGCCAGCTCCAGGGCAATATCACCGTCTCCGGCGTATTCCCAGTCAATCAGCCGCAACCCTGAAGTTGTACGTACGATGTTGTCACCGTGAACATCCATATGCAGCGGCCCCAGACGCAAAGGTCGAGGCTCACCTCGTTTCCTTAGCCGCTTCAGCGCGCGCAGCCAGCATGGTGTACGACGCGCCGGATCGCCACACTGCCAGTACTGTTCAAGTAGCGGAAGCAGGCTGATTCGCCAGCCCAATCGGGGTTGCTGGTGCAGATGATACAGTAAGCCTGCGAGTTCGTCGGCGTCCGGTAATCTGGATTCTACCTTACCGTGAAAAAACTCGACTGCCATCCACCCACGCGTATAAAAGTGAGGACGTGGCGCAAGGCTTTCTGGCAGGTGTTTTAGCGCATGATATTGGCGTAAGAAATGAGATTCCGGCGCGTCAGGATCGTGATGGCAGCGCAGTACCAGCCGGTGGGAACGGTGTTCAATGATGCAGCTCCCGCCGCTCAGACCGGTTTGGCTGGTTGCGACGGGATGATACTGCGGGAAATAGCGCGACAACACTTCGCCGCGCGTGAGTCTGTTATTGTTGCTGAACGGCACCTTTACCTGACCAGATTATCTCGCCAGTTTGTACCAGCATTAATTGCATTTGCAGCGCAGGCGAATTGACGTTGCCGGATGCGCTGGAATAAAGCACATACTGCGCGCCAACGTTACGGGCGATACCAATCGCTTTACTGCGCGTTCCCAAACTGTCATTCGGCGACAGACCTAACTGCTGTTTGGCGACAGCCAGCTGTTGGGCAGAAATCAGCGTAAACTTACCGTTATTCGCCAGCGCGTTACGTAAGGTTTCGGTGGCTTCACCCGCGTTCAACGAGCCGTTGGTGCGGTTATTCACGCTATCAACCAGCAGAACGCCGCCCGCTTTGACGCCGTCTGCCTGCAGCATTTTGCCGACCATCGGCTGCATAGCCCCGTTCCAGTCATAGTGACGTTGACGTGGCGTAGGCTGCGCCGTTTGGTCTTCATGCTCAATTGGACCCGGCTGCTGCGGTATGCTTGGCACCGTTGGCACAACCGGCACCGGCTGTTGCGGCTGCGCAGGCTGTTCCGGTACCGGCTTCACTTCCTCTACCGGCGCGGGCTCACGTTGCACCACACAGCCTGAGAGAAACATCGCCAGCGCGGCAATCAGTGCGTAGCGATTCATTTTGTTCATCAAGATTCACCCCTTACAAATAAAGATAAAGTCTAACCTTGTGCGCCCCCAGAAAATTGGCGCTGCCGTACAGCGTCACCGACGAATGAGCCGGAATAGTCACACTGCGTGGCGCTTCCAGAGGGTGCATTTCCAGCCCTCTGGCGTCATACCAGTAAAACCGATAATGAACGGTAACGGGTTCTTGCCTTTCGTTATAGAGTCGCGAGGATGCCGAGGCCTGAATATCAGACGTTGTTAACGTGGGCTGCTCTGCTGTAATACCCGCCGCCAGAATTGTTGATTCCATCACCAGCGACTGTTCATCACTTACCGGGATTTCAGGATGTGTTCGACAACCCGCCAGCAACAACAAACCTAGTGAAAGCGCAATGCATCCTCTGGTCATGCTTACAGACCTTTATGCGCAAGCATTGGGCCAAGCGCACGTCCACCCAGCAGGTGCATATGAATGTGATACACCTCCTGCCCCCCGTGGCGGTTGGTGTTCATGATTAAGCGGTACCCATCTGCAGCAATGCCTTCCTGCTCAGCAATTTTCGCCGCAACGGTGATCATGCGGCCCAATGCCTGTTCATGTTCCGCCGTCACATCATTGACAGTGGGGATCAGAATGTTAGGAATGATCAGGATATGCGTTGGTGCCTGAGGGGAAATATCACGAAACGCAGTGACCAGTTCATCCTGGTATACGATATCCGACGGAATCTCACGACGAATAATTTTGCTGAATATAGTTTCTTCTGCCACGACGTTTTCCTTTTTCATTAACAGCCCAAGCGTTTTGCCATGCTACGCCGGGTAACTCTGCGAGTATAGAGTATGAGCGAGTTACTCACGCTCTTTCAACTTTAACCCTCGATTTTTTAAGCGAAAACCCCAGTCAGTGCTGCTCTTATAACCATTTCCCTGCGCTATTGCTCAAGCATAGTACTGAAACAATATTTCATTTATGCCGTAGCATCTGTTTACACATTGAGTGCTAATGCGTATATTTCGCATTTGTATTTACATGCGCATTTAATAATTTACAACCAAAGGGTTCATCACAACTACCGGTGATTTGAACTTAATATTAATAATTATCAAGGACTTTTCGATGTCTTTCACAACACTCAACGGGAATGTTCAACGCCAACCGGGCCTTGCCCCTTCTTTGCTGGCAGCATGCATCACGCTAGCGCTTTTACCTTCCACCAGCCTCGCAGCCCCTGCTGAAGAGACAGTGATCGTGGAGGGTTCTGCTCCAGCCGCATCCAGTGAGGAGCAGGATTACAGCGTTAAATCGACGACCGCTGGCACAAAAATGCAGATGACACAGCGCGATATCCCGCAATCAGTCAGCATTGTCAGCCAGCAGCGCATGGAAGATCAGCAGTTGCAAACGCTGGGCGATGTGATGGATAACACGTTGGGGATAAGCAAAAGCCAGGCGGATTCAGATCGCAGCAGCTATTACTCGCGCGGATTTCAGATTGATAACTATATGGTCGATGGGATCCCGACCTATTTTGAATCCCGCTGGAATCTCGGTGACGCCCTTTCTGACACCGCCCTTTTTGAGCGTGTCGAAGTGGTCCGTGGCGCAAACGGGCTAATGACCGGGACGGGTAACCCTTCAGCCTCCATTAACATGATCCGTAAGCATGCCACCAGCCGCGAGTTCACCGGTAATGTTTCAGCGGAATATGGCAGTTGGAACAAACAACGCTATGTGACCGATCTGCAAAGCCCGCTTACAGCAGACGGCAACGTGCGCGGCCGCATCGTGGCGGGTTACCAGAATAACGACTCCTGGCTTGATCGCTACAATAGCGAAAAAATGTTCTTCTCCGGGATTGTCGATGCCGATTTGGGTGACACCACCAGCCTGTCTGCGGGCTATGAATATCAGCGCATTGATATCAACAGCCCAACCTGGGGTGGATTGCCGCGCTGGAATACCGATGGCAGTAAAAACAGCTACGACCGCTCGCGTAGCACTGCGCCGGACTGGGCTTACAACGATAAAGACTTCAACAAAGTGTTTGTCACCATCAAACAACGTTTTGCCGATACCTGGCAGGCGACCATGAACGCCACCCACTCCGAGGTCAAGTTCGACAGTAAAATGATGTACGTCGATGCCTATGTTAATAAGGCCGACGGCACGCTGATTGGCCCATATGGTAACGTCGGAGGAACCGGCTGGAACAGCGGCAAACGTAAAGTGGATGCTGTCGATCTATTTGCCGACGGCGGTTACGATCTGTTTGGTCGTCAGCATAATCTGATGCTGGGCGGCAGCTACAGTAAACAGAATAACCGTTATGAAAGCTCGTGGGCGAACGTTTTCCCCAACGAAATCGGCAGCTTCTATACCTACGATGGTAACTTCCCGGAAACCAACTGGAACCCGCAGTCATTGGCTCAGGACGATACCACGCACATGAAATCGCTATACGCCGCAACGCGTATTTCGCTGGCCGACCCACTGCATTTGATTGTTGGCGCACGTTACACCAACTGGCGTATCGACACCCTGACCTACAGCATGGAGCAAAACCACACCACGCCGTATGCGGGTCTGGTCTATGACATTGACGATAACTGGTCTACCTACGCCAGCTATACCTCAATCTTCCAGCCGCAGAACAAGCGCGACAGTTCCGGTAAATATCTATCTCCGATCACCGGCAACAACTATGAGCTTGGCCTGAAGTCCGACTGGATGAACAGCCGTTTAACCACCACGCTCGCGGTGTTCCGCATTGAACAGGATAACGTAGCGCAATCAACCGGTGTGCCAATCGCCGGTAGCAATGGCGACACGGCCTTTAAAGCGATGGATGGTACGGTCAGCAAAGGGGTCGAATTCGAGATTAACGGTGCGATCACCGATAACTGGCAGATGACGTTTGGTGCGACACGCTATGTTGCAGAAGACAACGAAGGCAATGCAGTAAACCCAAACCTGCCGCGGACCACGGTAAAACTGTTTACCCGTTATCGCCTGCCAGCCATGCCGGAACTGACCGTCGGCGGTGGAGTTAACTGGCAGAATCGTGTTTACAGCGATACGGTCACGCCTTATGGCACATTCCGCGCGGAACAAGGAAGCTACGCCCTGGTAGATTTGTTCACCCGCTACCAGGTAACAAAAAACTTCTCAGTGCAGGGTAACCTTAATAACCTGTTCGATAAAACCTACGACACGAATATCGACGGTTCTATCGTTTATGGTGAGCCGCGTAACGTCAGCGTTACCGCCAGCTATCAGTTCTGACACCGGGTATTGCGTAGAATCGCTAACTCGCTGACTTAGGTTGCAAATTCTCATCAAACTCCAGCCGCTTTCTGTCGGGTTCTACCGCAGTCAGCGGCTTCACTTCTGCAAGCGTCTGCTGACAGCGCTCCACCAGCACCTGATACTCGCGAGTGCCCTGTTTTTTCCACACCAGTTCCTGCTCAGTTAACATGCGAATCGCTTTTGCCGGGCTGCCGACAATCAGATGGTTGGCAGGCATCTCAGCGCGCGCTTTCACAAACGCCGAAGCACCAACGATACTGTTTTCACCGATGGTCGCGCCATCGATAATCACCGCGCTCATGCCGACCAGCGCGTTACGCCCAATCACACAGCCATGCAGAATCGCGCCGTGGCCGATATGTCCGTCCTCTTCCACCACCGTATCCTGGCCGGGAAATCCGTGCATCACGCAGTTATCCTGGATATTCGCCCCATCTTTAACCACGATACGCCCAAAATCTCCGCGCAGGCTGGCGTTGGGACCAACATAAACACCTTTGCCGAGAATGACATCGCCAATCAGCACTGCGGTTGGGTGAACATAGCTTTCTGCAGGAACTACCGGGATCATCCCGTCAATCTGGTAAATCGGCATGGCTTCTCCTGTTACACCTCGGCTAATCCGCCGAAGCGTTGATAATAGAGCGGACCCGGCGCGGGCAGTTCCCCCACCGAGCTCTCGCCTTTTTCGCTGACGAAAACCTGGGCGCCGGGCGCAACACGTTGATAAATATTAATGCACAGCTGACGCGCCGTCTGACCCAGCCAGTGAGCAGGCAACAATTCTTCCGGCAACAGCGGATCTTTGAGCACAACCCGACGATAGAAGTGAATGAGCAACAGGCGGATCTGGAAGCAGCGCTCTGGCGTAAGTTCGTCCGGCCCGGCGTCACGCAGTAGCGGTAACAACGGACGGAACAGCGTGATAAACGCCTCGTACATGGCATTTTGTTCGGTTAAGTGCCAGCACCCTTCTACCCGCTCACGCAGCGCAGCGCGGGAGAGTGCCAACGGCGAATGCGCCTCAAAAACGATGACGTTTTCCGCTACCCCAGCTTCATGAAGCAGCGACTGTACGTCCGCCAGCTTTTGCGATGGCGACGCCAGCAGACTCGGCGCCAGTACGCCAAAACCTTGCCATAACAGCTGCTTTTTAACTTCGGCCAGGGTATTTTTCTCCAGCCCCTCCGACAGCAGCAGCAGCCAGGTACCGTCCCACTCAGGGGCACTGGCACGGTAGATTTTGCTCTCGGCGCGGCGCGTCAAGCGTAGCCCTTTATCACTCAGGCGGTAGAAACTGCGGCGGCCGATACGTACTACGTCCAGCCATTCTTCTTTATTAAGGCGAAACAGCGCGGTACGTACAAAACGTTCACCAAAGCCAAGCCCTTCCAGCAGCGCGGCAACGCTACCAAGCCAGACTTCTCCACCGCGTTGCGATAAACAGTCTCCGTAAAGCGAGGCGATAAGAGAGGTGCCGCTGACCGGCATTGCGGTTACCGCCTGCTGAATAAAACTATCGAGTTTTTCCATATGATTCATACTGTTGTCTTTTTTGTCCTTTTTGAATCATAGCACAGGATAATTTGCGCGATATGGCAGGAATTTGTAGGCCGGATAAGGCAACGCCGCCATCCGGCAACTTGTGCGCTCTCGCCTGGTGGCGCTGCGCTTATCAGGCCTACGAGTCTTAACCGTTGGCGGCAACTTTGCGCAGGTCGAACACCCGGCACGCCTTTCCTTCTGAGCGCGGGATGCTGCCGCAGTTAACAATGCTTACGTCCGTTGAAATACCGACCATCGACTTAATACGATGACGCAAATGATGGCAAATCTGGCAGCGCTGCTCATGGCTTAGCACCAGGCTACTCTCTTTAAGCTCCACGCGTACCGAAAGCGAATCAAGATGTCCTCGGCGATCCACTTCCAACTGGTAATGCGGAGCCAGATGTTCAATCTTGAGGATCTCTTCTTCCACCTGCGATGGGAAGACGTTGACGCCGCGAATAATCAGCATATCGTCGCTGCGCCCGCTAATGCGATCCATACGACGCATCGTGCGTGCGGTACCCGGCAGCAGGCGGGTCAGGTCGCGGGTACGATAACGAATGACCGGTAGCGCTTCTTTCGTCAGCGTGGTGAACAGCAGTTCGCCGTGCTCTCCGTCGGCCAGTGGCGTACCGTCATCCGGATTGACCACTTCCGGGAAGAAATGATCCTCCCATATTGTCGGACCATCACCCGTTTCGATGCACTCCATCGCCACGCCCGGCCCCATCACTTCCGAGAGGCCATAAATATCCAGCGCCGTAATACCCAGGCGACGTTCGATCTCCGCGCGCATCCCCGTTGTCCACGGCTCTGCGCCAAAGACACCGGTACGCAGCGAACAACCCCGCGCGTCACCGCCCATCTGGCGCTCCAGCTCTTCAATCAGGTTCAGACAGTAGGATGGCGTGACCATAATCATGTCAGGTTTGAAATCGCGAATCAGCTGCGCCTGTTTCTCGGTTTGACCGCCGGACATCGGGATAACCGTTGCCCCCAGGCGTTCCGCGCCGTAGTGCGCGCCCAGTCCGCCGGTGAAAAGGCCATAGCCATAAGCGACGTGGATTTTATCTTTCGCGGTACCGCCTGCGGCACGCAGCGAGCGGGCGACGATGTTAGCCCAGGTATCGATATCATTTTGCGTATAGCCCACCACTGTCGGTTTACCCGTGGTGCCGGATGATGCATGGATACGCACCACCTGCTCCATCGGTACCGCGAAGGTGTCGAAGGGATAGTTGTCACGCAGATCCTGCTTGGTGGTGCAGGGAAACTTGCTCAGATCGCTCAGCTCACGGAAATCATCCGGGTGAACCCCCGCCGCGTCGAACTTACGGCGGTACATCGGGACATTTTCATAGGCGTGTTTTAACGTCCATTTCAGGCGCTCGGTTTGCAAAGCCTGTAATTCGTCACGCGATGCGGTTTCAATCGGATCTAATTTTGTTGTTGTCGTTGTCATTTTGTAGGGCACTCGCAGGTCAATTAGCTCACACTCGCTCAAGGATCATGGCAATGCCCTGACCCACGCCAATACACATCGTACACAGCGCATAACGTCCATTGCGTCGTTCCAGCTCCAGCGTTGCAGCCAGCGCTAACCGCACACCGCTCATCCCCAGCGGGTGACCTAAAGCGATAGCCCCCCCATGGGGATTCACGTGTTCTGCGTCATCTGCCAGTCCAAGCTGTCTCATCACACCCAACGCCTGGGCGGCAAAGGCTTCATTCAGCTCAATCACATCCATATCGTTGATATTCAGCCCGGCGCGCTCCAGCACTTTTCGTACCGCAGGAACTGGCCCAAGCCCCATAAACTTCGGCTCCACGCCCGCCGTCGCCATCGCGACAATGCGTGCACGCGGCGTTAGTCCCTGGGCCTTTATGTGTTGCTCGCTGGCTACGATCATTGCTGCCGCGCCGTCGTTCACCCCAGAGGCATTGCCTGCGGTAACCACGCCGTTCTTACGAAACGGTGTTTTCAGTTGTGCGAGTTGCTCCAGCGTGGTTTCTGCACGCGGATGTTCATCTTCACGTACTGCGCTAACTGCCCCTTTCTTGCCAATGATTTGTACCGGCACAATTTCCTGCGCCAGAATGCCGTCACGCTGGGCTTTCGCCGTGCGCTGCTGGCTGCGATACGCAAAGGCGTCCTGGTCCTCTCGGCTTATATTTAACAATTCAGCTACATTCTCCGCCGTTTCCGGCATGCTGTCAGTTCCGAATTGTTGCTGCATGAGCGGGTTCACAAAACGCCAGCCAATGGTGGTATCAAACATTTCTGCCTGACGCTGGTATGGCGTCGTTGCCTTACCCATCACGAACGGCGCGCGGGACATTGACTCAACACCACCAGCGATCAGCAGGTCGGCATCACCGGCTTTGATCGTGCGAGCAGCGAAGCCGATCGCATCAAGCCCGGAGCCGCACAGACGGTTGATGGTCGTGCCGGCAACACTGTGCGGATAACCCGCCAGCAGGGTCGCCATATGCGCCACGTTGCGGTTATCCTCGCCCGCCTGGTTGGCGCAACCGAAGATCACATCGTCAATAGCGCTGGGATCCAGGCGTGGGTTGCGGTTGAGTAATTCACGCAACGGGATGGCCGCCAGATCGTCGGCACGCACGCCTGCCAGCGCCCCGCCGTAGCGACCAATCGGGGTACGAATACCGTCACAAATAAATGCGTCACGCATTAGACTTCTCCTGTAATCGTGCCACCGATGCGGTGGGATTTGCCGCGAAACAGAGCCACGGTTTTGTGTTGCTGATTGACAATTTCAATGTCGTAAACGCCAGTGAGTTTGCCTTGCTGCTTGACCCGCGCGGTGGCGGTCAGTTTGTCACCTGCAAAGGCCGGACGCAGAAAGTCGATACTGGCTGCTGAGGCTACTGCTGCCAGTCCCTGACTGTTGCAGGCGTAAGCAAAGGCGGTATCCGCCAGCGAGAACAGTTGCCCGCCGTGACAGGTCTGATGGCCATTCAGCTGCGACGGCGACACGGTCATAGTCATCTGCGAATAACCGTCGTCCATCTCAATAATTTCAATCCCCAGCGCCTGCGCGCAGGTGTCTTTCACATACATGGCGCGGGCGTTGCGCCAGGCTTCATTACTCATGACGCATCTCCATCAGCGCTTTCTGGCGCAGCAGCGCACTCGGGCGATAGCGTTCCTCGCCATAGTGCTGTTGTAGATTTTCCAGCAGACGCAGCACACGTCCCCAGCCGAGCGATTCACCCCAGGCCAGCGGCCCGTGCGGGTAGTTGACCCCCAAGCGCATGGCGGTATCGATATCCTCGGCGCTGGCGACTCCTTTTTGCAGCGCATCCAGCGCTTCGTTCGCCAGCATCGCTACCGTGCGCCATACCAACAGCCCTGGGTAGTCGGCAATACGCAGCACTTTTTTGCCCTGCTGCTGGAAGTAGTACACCGCTTTGTCGGTGGCTGAAGCCGGGTTGGTTGGTGCGCTTGCCAGAACGACGGTGTCGCCCGCAGCATGGTCATACACCACCACCGGGCGCTGGTGCTGCGCGCTTAAGGCCAGCGCGGTTTCACCGGTCGTTTCAAGGAGCAGCACATCATCCAGTTCAGTGACAACGTCACGCTTGATATTTTTTGCTGCATTTCCAGGCGCTACCGCTGCAACAGCCAGTTCAGGCGATACCTCAGCAGGCCAGCAATAGACGCCGTGGCCACTCTTCTTGCCCAGACGCCCCGCCAGAGCGAGCTCCTGTTGCAGCAAAGACGGTAGAAAACGGCGGTCCTGCCAGAAGGCGTTAAACACCGAACAGGTCACGGCAAAGTTGACGTCCTGACCAATCAAGTCGGTCAGCGCCAGCGGTCCCATCGGGAAGCCGCCGCCGTCACGCAGCGCCGCATCAATCACTTCCGCTGACGCAACCTGTTCTTCCAGCGCGCGCCAGGCTTCAGCGTAATACGGACGTGCCACGCGGTTGACGATAAAACCCGGCGTTGAGCGGCAGCGCACCGGCTGCTTGCCCCAGGCAGTCACGCACTGGCAAAGCTGCTCGACTACCTCGGTTGAGGTGGCAAGCCCGCTCACCACTTCCACCAGTTTCATCACCGGTGCCGGGTTAAAGAAGTGCAGCCCCGCCACACGTTCCGGATGCTTCACTCCCGCCGCAATCGCGGTAATTGAGATCGACGAGGTATTACTGGTTAGCAGCGTTGACGGCAAACAGATCTCCGCCAACTGACTAAACAGCGCTTTTTTAATTTCCAGCTGCTCGGAAGCGGCTTCAATCACCAGTTGTGCATCGGCAAACTGATTCAGTTCAGTCGCGGGGGCGATCCGTGCCAGCAGCTCACTGGCCTGTTCCGCACTGATTTTTCCACGACCAACACGAACGTCGAGTCGCTGGCGAATACCCTCAATGGCGCGAGTAATCGCCTCAGCGGAAATGTCATACAGCAGGACCGAATGTCCGGCGCTGGCAGCCACCTCGGCAATACCTGCACCCATTGTTCCGCCGCCGATCACGGCAACGCGATGAAGAGTTTGCGTCATGGCTTATTTCCCGCTGAACTGTGGTGGGCGTTTGCCGAGAAAGGCGCTGACCCCTTCGCGGTAGTCGTCGCTGCGACCGGCCATGCGCTGGTAGTCGCGCTCAAGCTCAAGCTGCTGATCCAGCGTGTTGGTTTCGGAAAGCTGCAAGGCTTTCTTAATCAGCCCCAGGCCATAGGTCGGCTGCGTCGCGAAATGGCGCGCCATGGTCAACGCGGTATCTTTCAACTCGGCATCGTCGACCACTTGCCAGATCATGCCCCACTGCGCGGCCTGTTCGGCGCTGAGGTTATCGCCAAGCATCAGCAAACCCACGGCGCGAGCGCGACCGACTACGCGCGGCAGCACCCAGCTTCCGCCGCAGTCCGGCACCAGGCCGAGTTTGCTGAAGGCCATGACAAACTTCGCCGAGCGCGCGGCGAGGACGATGTCGCAGCCCAAGGCCAGTGTGGCACCAGCACCAGCGGCAACGCCGTTGACGGCGCAGATAACCGGCTTCGGCAACGCGGCTAAGCGGCGCACCAGCGGGTTGTAGAAGCGTTCCACCGACATGCCCAGATCTGGCGCGGGGCCGCTCGGGTCAACGTTACGGTCGTTCAGATCCTGTCCGGCGCAAAATCCGCGTCCGGCGCCGGTGATCAGCAGGCAACGAATGGTGTCGTCGCGCTCGGCCTGTTTCAGGCAATCGGCAAGCTGCTGGTGCATCACGTCGTTAAAGCTGTTGAGTCGGTCCGGGCGGTTCAGGATGATAGTCATCACGCCCTGCTCCACTTCGCTGAGAATAAATGCGTCCACGATTAGCGTCCTTTAAATTCCGGTGTGCGTTTTTCTAAAAAGGCGCTGACGCCTTCACGACGATCTTCGGTGCCGCTCAGCAGCGTAAACAGCTGACGTTCCTGCACCAGACCGGCCTGGAGCCCCACTTCTTGCGCAGCGCGTAGAGACTGTTTTGCCGCCCGCAGCGCCAGCGGTGAGTGACGGGCGATGGTCGCCCCCAGCTTGAGCGCGTATTCATCGGAGAGATTCACCGGGTGAATGTCACTCACCAGCCCGGCCTGTTGCGCTCGTTCTGCATCAATGCTTTCACCGCTCAGCACCATTCGGCTGGCCAGCGCTTTACCAACACAACGGATAAGCCGCTGCGTACCGCCCGCCCCTGGCATGGTGCCGAGAGTAATTTCCGGCAGGCCGAAGCGCGCGTTATCCCCGGCAATCACCAGGTCGCACAGAAGAGCCAGCTCGCACCCGGCTCCCAGCGCGTAACCGTTAACCACCGCGATCAGCGGCTTGTTGAAGGCATCAATACGTGCCCACAGGCGAGGACGAACATCGTCGAAAGTGGCGGGCAGATCTTTTTCCGCCATTTCGTTGAGATCGGCCCCGGCGGCGAAATAGCGCGTGTTGCCGCTAATCACGCAAACGCTGATGCTGGCGTCCGCCGCCGCGCTTTCCAGCGCGTCAGCAATCTGCGTTAGCAGCGCATTGTTCAGGGCGTTACGCGCCTGCGGACGGTTCAGAGTCAGTTGCAGTACACGGTCGTGACGGGAAATCAGCAGTTCGCTCATGCCATCCCCCGCGCATCGAAGTCGACCACTACGTCACCGCTGGTTGGCAGCGCCTGGCAGCTCAGCACATAGCCCGCCGCCAGTTCATCGGCTTCAAGGCTATAGTTGGCGGCCATCGCCACCTCGCCGCTGACCACCTTGCATTTGCAGGTGGCGCACACGCCGCCTTTACAGGCGAACGGCAGGTCAGCGCCCTGGCGCAACGCGGCGTCGAGAATGCTGTCATCTTCCGCATTCAGTGAAATCAGGCGATCGCGCCCATCCTGACGAAGGGTGACCGTGCGGCCTTCCGCCTGCACGCCGGTGGCGCGTTTCACGCTGGTCCCCGGCGTATTGAAACGCTCAAGGTGAATGGATTTTTCCGCTATGCCCAGTTCGCGCAGTGCCACTTCGGCTTCATCCATCATTGCCGATGGGCCACAGATAAAGGCGTCGTCAAAGCGGCTGAAATCGAGCAGGTTTTTGCCCAGCGCACGCAGTTTGTCGCCGTCAATACGACCCTGTAGCAGATCGCTGTCCATCGACTCCTGACTGAACAGGTGCACCACCTGTAAACGCTGCGGATAGCGGTCTTTCAGATCGGCCAGCGCCTGACGGAACATCATGCTGTGGCTGCTGCGGTTGCCGTAGATCAGCGTGAACTGGCTGGCCGGTTCGGTCGTCAGCGTCGCTTCAATAATCGCCATCATCGGCGTAATGCCGGACCCGGCGGCAATCGCCAGATATTCGGCTTCGCGCTCGGCCTGCGGCTGGTAGCCGAAGTGCCCCTGCGGCACCATCACTTCCAGCGCCATACCCTGCTGGATATCCTGCTGGGCATAGCGGGAGAAACGCCCACCGTCGATAGCTTTAACCGCGACGCTAATTTCCGACGGCGAGCGGCTGCGACAAATGGAGTAACACCGACGCAGCTCTTCTCCACCGAGGTGAGCTTTCAGCGTCAAATGCTGGCCCGGTCGAAAGGCGTAGTCATTACGCAGCGCGTCAGGAATGGTGAAAGTGATGGTCACCGCATCGCGCGTTTCCGCTTCGACGTTGGCCACGGTAAGCGAATGAAATGTTGTCATCGCAACCTCAAATACATTTAAAGTAATCAAAGGGTTCACGGCAGCTGTCGCAGCGATACAACGCTTTACAGGCCGTGGATCCGAATTCGCTAATCAGCGAGGTATGGGTGCTGGCGCAGCGCGGGCACTGTACGTCAGTTGGCATTTCGGCATGGCAGGCGTGGGCCTGCGGCGGGCTGATACCATACTGGCGCAGGCGTTCGCGGGCGTCCGGGCTCATCCAGTCAGTGGTCCACGGTGGGTCAAGCTGCAGGACGATATGTACTGGCGTATAGCCGTGCTCCGCCATCACCATGCGAATTTCACCCAGTAGATGCTCGGTGGCCGGGCAGCCGGAGTACGTCGGCGTAAAGCCAATCACCCAGCCGTCGCCGTGACGCTCAACGCGGCGCACCATGCCGAGGTCGGTAATGGTCAACACCGGGACTTCCGGGTCTGGAATGGCGCTTAGCAATCCCCAGACGGTACGCACCTCCGGGGGTGCGATAGCGGCGAGACGTTGCATAGCCACCTCCTGTTACCACTGCTGGCCGGGATACGACCGCTGCAAGTACTGCATCTCGGCCAGCATCGGGCCGAGATGTTCGCTGTGCAGCCCCTGCTTGCCGCCGCGACGGAACGCCGCTTCTTCAGGGATTTGCAGACCCGCATCGAGCAGCGCGGTGTGCACCGTGGTCTGCCATTCAGCTTCTAATTCGCGCGGGTCAACGGCGATGCCCTGCTCGCTCAGGCTGATGTCCAGCTCGTCGGCCATAAACAGTTCACCGGTGAAGCGCCACAGGTTGTTGACCGCCTGCTGCATCAGTTGCGCGGAGTAGTCAGTACCATTCCCCAGTCGTTCCAGCCAGCCGCGGCTGAAGCGCAGGTGATAACGCACTTCTTTCAGTCCTTTGGCAGCGATAGCCGCAATCTGCTTATCGCGGCTGTTAACCAAACGAGTGAACAGCGCCACATGCCAGACATCGATAAAGAACTGGCGAGCGATCGTGTCGGCAAAGTTGCCGTTAGGCTGTTCCACCAGCAACAGATTGCGGAACTGACGCTCGTCACGACCAAAAGCCAGTGTGTCTTCGTCGCCGCTACCCGCCAGTTCGGCGGCGTAGCTGAGGAAGTTGCGCGCCTGCCCCAGCAGGTCGAGGCCGATATTAGCCAGCGCCAGATCAATCTCCAGCTCCGGCGCATGACCGCACCAGGCACCCAGACGCTGAGCCAGCACCAGGCCGTTATCGCCCAGACGCAGGGCATAGGTTGCAACGGTATTCAGGTTATTCATCGTTGCCTCACATATGTTCCATGCCGTCCGGCACGGTGTAGAACGTGGGATGGCGATAGACTTTGCTCTCCGCCGGGTCAAAAAATTCACCGCGTTCTTCCGGCTGTGACGCAACAATTTCGCTGGCTTTCACCACCCAGATGGAGCAGCCTTCGCTGCGGCGTGTATAGGCATCGCGTGCATTTTCCAGCGCCATCTGGTCATCGGCGGCATGCAGACTGCCAACGTGACGGTGTGATAACCCCTGTTTGCTGCGGACAAAAACTTCGTATAACGGCCAGTATGTTTTGCTCATGACTCTCTCCTTACGCCGCGTCGCGGGCCTGTTGCTTTTCGGCGTGCGCCAGTGCGGCCTCGCGCACCCATGCCCCTTCTTCCCAGGCCTTACGCTTTGCGCCCAGACGTTCGTGGTTGCAGACACCACGACCGTTGATGACCTCATTAAATTCCTGCCAGTCGATCTCACCGAATCGATATTTCCCCGTCGCTTCATCAAGCTGTAGGTCGGCGTCCGGCACGGTCATACCGAGGATTTCTACCTGCGGGACCGTGTTATCAACAAAGCGCTGACGCAGTTCGTCATTGGAGTGCAGTTTGATTTTCCACGCCATGCTGCGGGCACTGTTCGGTGAGTTGTCGTCGTTCGGGCCAAACATCATCAACGCAGGCCACCAGAAACGGTTGATGGCGTCCTGCAGCATCTGACGCTGTTCCTCGCTACCAGTAGCCAGCGCCATACACGCTTCGAAGCCCTGACGCTGATGGAAGCTCTCTTCTTTGCAGATTTTGACCATCGCCCTGGCATACGGGCCGTAGGAGGTACGACACAGCGCCACCTGGTTAACAATCGCCGCGCCATCGACCAGCCAGCCGATCACACCGATATCCGCCCAGCTAAGGGTTGGGTAGTTGAAGATGGAGGAGTATTTCATCTGGCCGTCGAGCATCTTCTGGTACAGATCTTCACGCGCGCAGCCCAGTGTTTCCGCCGCGCTGTAGAGGTACAGACCGTGTCCGGCCTCGTCCTGTACTTTTGCGAGCAGAATGGCCTTACGCCTCAGCGTGGGTGCGCGGGTTATCCAGTTGCCTTCCGGCAACATGCCGACAATTTCCGAGTGCGCATGCTGGCCAATCTGGCGGATCAGCGTCTTACGGTATGCGTCCGGCATCCAGTCCTGCGGCTCGATGGCCGTTTCCTGCGCGATGCGCTGGTCAAAGCGTTGTTCTTCTGTCACGACATCACCTTATGATTCCGATAATTTCAACAAATCAATATTTGTGAATCACTTTGTTTTATAAAAGTTACATCTTGGTTAAATAAAACCACAAATTTTGTTTGCTGGTTTTGCGATACTTGTCGCAAATGGTTTTTGTTTATCCATTAATAACAGATAGATAACCAATGAAGGTAAAGTGTTCGCGATCTCATTGTTAATAAATTATTAAAATCTCGCTTGCATTTTGTGATTCATAAAAGAACTATTTAAAGAGATATTACGGAACACATCTGGAGATTAACGATGCAGCAGTTAGCCAGTTATTTATCCGGTGCCTGGCAGACAGGCCGGGGCCGCACCCGCACCATCCACCACGCCCTTACCGGTGAAGCGCTTTGGGAAGTGACAAGCGTTGGACTGGATATGGCGCAGGCGCGCCGCTTTGCTATTGAGCACGGCGGCAAAGCGTTACAGGCAATGAGTTTTATTGAGCGCAGCGCGATGCTAAAAGCGGTGGCGAAGCATTTAATGGAACTGAAAGCCGATTTCTATGCCTTATCCGCGCAAACCGGAGCAACGCGCGGTGACAGCTGGGTCGATATCGAAGGCGGCATTGGCACGCTTTTCACTTATGCCAGTCTCGGTGGCCGCGAGCTGCCGGACGATACGCTGTGGCCGGAAGACGAACTGATCCCGCTGTCCAAACAGGGCGGTTTTGCCGCACGCCACGTGCTGACCTCCAAATCCGGTGTTGCGGTGCATATCAACGCCTTTAACTTCCCCTGCTGGGGTATGCTAGAGAAGCTGGCGCCAACCTGGCTTGCCGGGATGCCAGCCATTATCAAACCTGCAACCGCCACCGCGCAGCTCACTCAGGCAATGGTGAAAGCGATTATCGACAGTGGCCTGGTACCGAACGGCGCAATTAGCCTTATCTGTGGCGGCGCGGGCGACCTGCTCGATCACCTCGACAGCCAGGATGTGGTGACCTTTACCGGTTCTGCTCATACCGGGCAACAGTTGCGCGTGCACCCCAATCTGGTGGCTAAATCGGTTCCATTCACCATGGAAGCGGATTCACTCAACTGCTGTGTGCTGGGTGATGACGTCACCCCAGAACAGCCTGAGTTTGCATTGTTTGTACGTGAAGTAGTGCGCGAGATGACGACCAAAGCCGGGCAGAAATGTACCGCTATCCGCCGCATTATCGTGCCACAGGCGCAGGTGAAAGCGGTCAGCGAGGCGCTGATTACCCGTCTGCAAAAAGTGGTAGTGGGCGATCCGGCGCAGGAAGGCGTGAAGATGGGGTCGCTGGTGAATAACGATCAGCGTCAGGACGTACAGGATAATGTGAATCGTCTGGTTGAAGCCGGGTGTGAGGTGCTGCTGGGCGGAAAAGCAGATCTGAGCACGGCTGGGGCTTTCTTCCCGCCAACGCTGCTGTTTTGTCCGCAGCCGGATGAAATTGCCGCGGTACATGCAATTGAAGCCTTTGGTCCGGTCGCCACGCTGATGCCGTATCAAAATACCGGGCATGCCATGACGCTGGCGCGCGCCGGTGAAGGCAGTCTGGCAGGAACACTGGTGACGGCGAGCGGCGAACTGGCGCGAGAGTTTGTCCTCGGTGCGGCCCGTGCCCACGGGCGTATTCAAGTGCTGAACGAAGAGTCCTCGGCGGAATCGACCGGTCACGGCTCTCCGCTGCCACAGCTGGTCCACGGCGGGCCTGGACGTGCAGGCGGCGGTGAAGAGCTGGGTGGGCTGCGCGCGGTGAAACACTACATGCAACGCACCGCCATTCAGGGCAGCCCAACCATGCTCGCGGCGGTAAGCCAACAGTGGGTGCGTGGCGCTCGGGTGGAGGAAGATCGTATTCACCCGTTCCGTAAATACTTCGAAGAGATCCAGCCGGGCGACAGCCTGCTGACGCCACGTCGTACACTGACCGAAGCGGATATCGTTAACTTTGCCTGCCTCAGCGGTGACCACTTCTACGCCCATATGGACAAGATTGCAGCAGCCGATTCCATTTTCGGCGAGCGCGTGGTGCACGGTTACTTCCTGATTTCCGCCGCAGCCGGTCTGTTTGTTGACGCGGGCGTCGGTCCGGTGATTGCCAACTATGGCATGGAAAACCTGCGCTTTATCGAGCCGGTTAAGCCGGGCGACACTATCCAGGTGCGTTTAACCTGCAAACGCAAAACGGTGAAACATCAGCGCAATGCCGAAGAAAAAGCGACCGGCGTGGTGGAGTGGTCGGTGGAGATCTTTAATCAGCACCAGCAGGCGGTGGCGCTGTATTCCATTCTGACGTTGGTTGCGCGTCAGCATGGGGATTTCCCGGCGTAAGATTCCGGTTTAGCTTCGCTCGATCAGGTTTGAAACATAAAGCAAAAAGCCTGCTTAGTTTCCTAAGCAGGCTTCTTAAATATGGCTCCTCTGACTGGACTCGAACCAGTGACATACGGATTAACAGTCCGCCGTTCTACCGACTGAACTACAGAGGAATCGTTGTGGAGGCTTATCTTAGCGGCGAAAAAAATTTTGTCAAACCCCATTTCCTCGAATGCGAATCAATTGATGCTTCTCTCGACAGTTTGTTGCATTTACAGACATTTTAAATAGAAAAAACTTTGCAGCTTTTTTGATTCTCCCTCATCATTTGAAATGAGGTTTCAACTTTCTTCGTTAAGGTCCACTTTGAACGTCTCCGCTGCCTTACGCCAGGTCGCTTCCCGCACGCCCTGGTATGCCAAACGCAAGAGTTATAAGGTTCTCTTTTGGCGCGAAATCACTCCGCTGGCTGTCCCCATTTTTCTGGAAAACACCTGTGTGCTATTGATGGGTGTTCTCAGTACCTTCCTGGTCAGTTGGTTGGGAAAAGAAGCGATGGCCGGTGTCGGACTCGCCGACAGCTTTAATATGGTCATCATGGCATTTTTCGCCGCCATCGATCTGGGCACCACCGTGGTTGTAGCATTTAGCCTCGGGAAACGAGATCGTCGACGGGCCAGAGCCGCGGCCAGACAATCACTGGTGATCATGACAATTTTTGCTACCGTTCTGGCAGCTGTCATTCACTATTTTGGTCAACAGATTATTGACGTTGTCGCAGGTGAAGCAACGCCAGACGTTAAAGCTTTGGCACTCACCTATCTGGAGCTGACGGTGCTCAGCTACCCGGCGGCAGCCATTGCGCTGATCGGCAGTGGCGCACTACGTGGAGCCGGAAATACAAAAATACCGTTGTTGATTAACGGCGGCATGAACATCCTGAATATCATCATCAGTAGCATCCTGATTTACGGGATCTTTTCCTGGCAAGGTCTGGGATTTGTGGGAGCAGGCCTGGGACTGACCATTTCGCGCTACATCGGGGCGATTGCCATCATCTGGGTACTGATGATTGGTTTTAACCCCGCGCTGCGAATTCCCTTCAAAAGCTATTTTAAGCCACTCAATCTCGCCATTATCTGGGAGGTGATGGGGATCGGCATTCCGGCAAGTATCGAGTCAGTGCTGTTCAATGGCGGTAAACTTTTGACGCAGATGTTTGTTTCAGGCATGGGAACCAGCGTTATCGCCGGGAACTTTATTGCATTTTCTATCGCCGCGCTTATCAACTTACCGGGGAATGCTTTAGGTTCCGCGTCGACAATCATTACCGGCAGGCGTTTGGGAAATGGCCAGATTGCCCAGGCTGAAATCCAGCTACGGCATGTATTCTGGCTGTCGACGATCGGCCTGACGGCAATTGCCTGGTTAACCGCTCCTTTCGCCGGGGTGATGGCCTCATTTTATACCCACGATCAGGATGTAAAAGAGGTCATAGTCATCCTGATTTGGCTCAACGCAGCATTTATGCCGATATGGGCAGCCTCCTGGGTGTTACCAGCAGGCTTTAAAGGTGCGCGAGATGCACGTTTTGCTATGTGGGTATCGATGCTGGGCATGTGGGGCTGCCGCGTAGTCGCGGGTTACACCCTGGGTATTGTATTAGGATGGGGAGTTGTCGGCGTTTGGTTAGGTATGTTCTTCGACTGGGCCGTACGCGCTGCGTTATTTTACTGGCGTATGGTCACCGGCCGCTGGTTGTGGAAATACCCGCGCCCCGAACGCGAAAAGTGCATAAAACAACCGGTTGCGTCTGAATAAGCGGCGAAATGGGGAATATTTCAGCAAACGATCGCATTTATCTATTCAGGCTTTGACAACGCTGAGCGGCATCGCTAATATTCGCCTCGTTCAAACGATTCCTCTGTAGTTCAGTCGGTAGAACGGCGGACTGTTAATCCGTATGTCACTGGTTCGAGTCCAGTCAGAGGAGCCATATTTAAGAAGCCTGCTTAGGAAACTAAGCAGGCTTTTTGCTTTTCTGCGATCCCATTCGCCAGGTAGAGCGCTTCACTCCACACCAGGTTTTTCCATACTGCCGACGGGAGAATGTCCGTCTGCTTATGCAAAATGTCTCTATGATCCAATTCGTTAACGTCAGGGTTAAGTATCTTATCGTGCAACGACATCAGAATGAGACCCATACTTGCCCATGCCGATACTGCTGAAAGCAGCGCTAACCGCTTTATTAGTAATCCCACTGAGTACAATAGCCGGTGAGAAAGTCACGCTACGTTGCCCGGACAGAGGCTGGGCGGAGGTGACATTTCATTTGTTCCAGCACGTTAGCGTGCTGTGGGAAAACAATAGTTTTTATATTTCCGATGCCCGCCGTAGTCAGAGTAATAAATTCTATACGTTTACCAATCGAGATGTTCTTTCGGTGAAGAATGGATTTCAGTTTATTTATGCGGATTCGGGCCGGGCGGTGTCTTGTTCGATATTGTCGCGGGTGCCGACGCAGGATCTGAGGCTGGAGACCTTGAGGTAACGCAGCTTTCTACCCGCCATTCAGCAACGTCAGAGAAGCCCGTTCGCTCACGGGCTTTTGTAGTTAAATCTGATAATCAATCACCGCTTCATCTGGCTCCATCGCCTGGCGCTTAATTTCATCGACGGATAGCCCTGCATTGCATAGCTCGATGAATCGCCAGACGTAGTTGCGCTGCAGCTGTCCGCGTTTAAGCCCTAGCCAAACGGTATTTGCATCAAACAAATGCCGGGTATCCAGACGGGTTAAGGTCCCCTCTTCCTGCTCGCCGCTGGATTGCTCTGCCACCAGCCCAATCCCCAACCCCAGCGACACGTAAGTTTTAATCACATCCGAGTCCTGGGCGCTGAGAATAATATCCGGTATCAGCCCTTTGCGAGCAAATGCTTCATCGATGCGGGAACGCCCTGTAATCCCCTGACGATAGGTAATTAACGGCCAGTGAGCAATAGACTCCAGCGTGAGCGGAGAGGCTTTCACTAATGGATGGTCGTGAGGAACAAGCAGGCTGTGGTGCCAACGAAACCAGGGAAAAGCCACCAACAATGGATCGCTGCTCAGCCGCTCACTGGCAATTCCGATATCTGCCCCGCCATTTTGTAGCAGGACATCAATCTCCTGTGGCGTACCCTGAATAAGTTCCAGACGCACCTCAGGGAACAGCTCACGAAAATCTTTTATCACCGCAGGCAAGCTATAGCGTGCCTGGGTATGCGTGGTGGCAATCGTCAGAACGCCGGACGTGTCATTGGTAAACAGATCCGCCAGTCGACGAACATTGCTGGCCTCATTCAGAATACGCTCGGCAATAACCAGCAAGGCTTTACCCGGTTCGGTCATGCCCAACAGGCGTTTACCGCGACGGATAAAAATCTCGATACCAAGTTCATCTTCAAGTTCACGAATGTGTCGGCTGACGCCCGACTGCGAGGTGTACAGTATATTCGCGACCTCTGTCAGGTTGTAATCCTGACGGGCCGCCTCGCGGATTATTTTAAGTTGCTGGAAATTCACGTTTCGCTCCGGGCACATCAGACATTACGCTATTGTTAAAGTCTGATGCCCGGCATAACAAATAATAAAAACCTGCATCTTATTCCTTGCGGGAATAAGGTTTAGCTGACCAGTTGCAGCTCGCGATTTTCCAGCGCCGGACGGCTGACCAGCGACAACAGGATCTCCTTCACGGCCTGCGCCTGGGGCGATAAACTCCCTCTGGCTGATACGTTCAACGATAATGGCAGATTCATCGATGGTGTTGTGATGCGCGCCATCCAGCCGTTAGCCGCATTGCATAATGAACGGGCGGCCGACTCAGGCAACACTGTGACACCCATACCACTGGCAATGGCGGCCGTTAGGGTGGAGATAGACTCAATTTCGCCAATCACTTTAGCCGTTAAGCGACGTAGCGAAAAAGCTTCATCCACGCGCAGGCGAACCGCGCTGTAATCCCGTGGCAAGAACAAATTCATCTGCGCCACTGCGGCTAAATCGACGCTTTGCCCCGGACACTCACGCGTGCCAACCAGGTACAGATCCTCTTTAAGCAACGGTTGACTGCTGATGCCCGCCACGGGTGAACGCTCATAGAGCACTGCCATATCTAATTGCCCGCTGAGCAGCTTGTCATTCAGCACTGCCCCACTGTTTTCATGCAAATAGACCAGCACATCAGGCAGTTCGGCACGTAGCGTCTGTAATAACGGCATGGTAATGGATGACGCGACTGTCCCCGGCGCAAGGCCGATAGAGACCTGTCCACTCAAGGTCTGGCCCACGTTATTAACCGCAAGTTGCGCCTGTTCGCACTGACGTAAAATCGTCCGGGCGTGGGTATATAGCACTTTTCCTGCTTCCGTCGGCGTGACGCCACGCTTGGTACGAATCAGCAATTGCTGATCCAGCTCACCTTCCAGCGTAGCGACCTGCTGGCTCAGCGCGTGTTGCGCAATGTGCAACACTTCCGCTGCCTGGGTCAGGCTACCAATATCGACGATTTTCACGAAATATTTCAGTCGTCTGAAGTTCATTTTGCCTCCTGTCGGAATACCAGAACCCGTGCTGGCAGTCATTAAATTCAGGATTGCAAGATGCTTGCCACTTTCGTCTAAAACGGTGTTTTACGGTTAAAGCCGCGTAAAGTCAGGAGTAAAAGCGAAGGAAGATCATTCTGCACACCTAAGTATCTCATTCAGGCTGCCCTGGAAGAGGTAGACACGCACCAGAATGGGGCAAAAGCATAAAAAGACGGAAAGATCGCCGCTTTGCTGATTTTGTCAGCAAACGAACACACAAATGTATTTACCCCTTTGACAAGCCTCACCACCCTCGCTAATATGCGCCTCGTTCAAACGATTCCTCTGTAGTTCAGTCGGTAGAACGGCGGACTGTTAATCCGTATGTCACTGGTTCGAGTCCAGTCAGAGGAGCCAAATTTAAGAAGCCTGCTTAGGAAACTAAGCAGGTTTTTTGCTTTTATGCTATTGCTCATTGCGCATATCAAAACCTCAACTTAGTCTGGCCAACACTTCATTCATAATAGCCGCAGGTATTTGTTCCAGACGCTTGCCGTTCCAGGCTTCCATATCAATAGACAGGAACAACAATGAGTTGAGATGTCCACTCTTCGCTCACAGTAGACTTTAAACTCACCCAGTACGTCCGCTCTGTGCCCAGAAGCGGCGTTTTCTATCGCCGCTGATATATTAATCAATGGAGAGCAGGCCATATTTATAATATAAATTGACGGATACGCTGAATTTTACAGGAACATCTCCAATGAATATTGCCGCCTCAATTGCCCTTTTGGGCGCTTGCCCATTTGTGAGTCTGGCGGCAGTACCGGAGACCTTTTCCGAAACTGTCCTGGATGCCGCAGGGCCAAAAGGCCCTTTGAAAGGCACGTTACTCACCCCGAATTCAAAACCAACAGCCGTTGTTCTTATCGTTCCTGGCTCCGGGCCAACCGATCGGGATGGAAACAACCCACTTGGTGTGAATGCATCGCCTTACCGACTTCTTGCTGAAGGCCTTGCTGCCAAAGGTTTTGCGACACTTCGTATCGACAAACGTGGAATGTTCGCTAGCGCAATGGCCGTAGAGGATGCCAATGCGGTGACGATTGCTGACTATGTTGACGACGTTCGATCCTGGGTAGACGTGCTTAGACGTCACATGCATACTCCCTGTGTTTGGGTTTTAGGACACAGCGAAGGGGGCCTAGTCGCACTTGCCTCGGCTCAAAAAGAGAATGTGTGCGGTGTGGTTCTTATCGCAACGCCTGGGAGGCCGATGGGCGAGGTGTTGAGGGGGCAACTTAACGCTAATCCGGAAAATGAAATTCTATTAAAGCAGGCGCTGCCGATAATTGATGCTCTGGAGCATCGGCGGCGAGTCGATATTACGAATATTCACCCAGCACTGCAAAGTATCTTTAATCCTGCTGTTCAGGGGTTTTTGATCAATGCGTTTTCATATAATCCGGGTCATCTCATTTCGAGTATTTCCAAACCCGTGTTAGTGCTACAAGGGCAACGCGATCTCCAGGTGGAAGAAACGGATGCAAGACTGCTTAAGGCCGCGAATCCTCAAGCGCCCCTGGTTATACTGCCCAATATGAACCATGTTATGAAAGAGGTGACTTCGGACGATCGCAAAGCGAATATCGCGACATACGCTGAACCCGCGCTCCCCTTAGCTCCCGGTTTAATCGACTCGATTGAGCATTTCCTGATCCGCAACTCACCTTTTCCAGAAAAGTAACAGCTGCTCTGCTCTCGGTGTCCTCCCAATACGGTTTACTTTTAAAGAGTTCAGCATGCTTTAAAGCATTCGTCTGCTCCATGCTCACAGCAGACATGGTCAGATGTCATTCCAACCGTCACATGCCAGAAGCAGACTCCCCTTCCCCATCCGATATCCACCTCATAACATTTTTATAAATAACAACGCATTAAGAAGTTCAACGTAATACAATTATATTTCTAATTGTAATGATAACCATTCTCATATTACTATAATCGCGTGATAATTAACTTTTGATACATTCCACATGTCTGACCACGCCACTACCACTGCTTCCTTTACGCTCGAGTCGCTTTATGGCGCACATCACGGCTGGTTGAAAAGCTGGCTGACGCGCAAACTCCAGTCCGCCTTTGATGCAGATGACATTGCCCAGGACACTTTTCTACGGGTAATGGGCAGCGACTCGCTCTCGACGATCCGCGATCCGCGCTCCTTTCTGTGCACTCTCGCCAAACGGGTGATGGTCGACCTGTTTCGCCGAAACGCGCTGGAAAAAGCCTATCTGGAGATGTTGGCGCTTATGCCGGAGGCGCTCGCGCCTTCCCCCGAGGAACGCGAGAGCCAGCTCGAAACCCTGCAACTCATCGACAGCATGCTTGACGGGCTGAACGGAAAAACACGAGAGGCGTTTCTGCTTTCGCAACTGGATGGTCTGACATACAGCGAGATCGCGCTGAAGCTCGGTATCTCCGTCAGCTCGGTGAAAAAGTATATGGCAAAGGCTATCGAACATTGTCTGCTGTTTCGTCTGGAGCACGGCCTGTGAACGCTTCTATCACCGATTCTCGCCGCCAGGCATTGCGCTCGGCATCGCACTGGTATGCTGTATTGAGCTGCGAGCGTATCAGCCCACAGCAAGAAGCGCGCTGGCAACAATGGTACGAAGAGGACAAAGATCATCAGTGGGCCTGGCAACAGGTTGAAAACCTGCGCAGCCAGCTCAGCCGCGTACCGGGCGATGTCGCCAGCCGGGCGCTGCACGATACGCGCCTTACCCGTCGTCATGTCATGAAAGGGCTACTGCTGCTACTCGGCGTAGGCGGCGGCTGGCAGCTCTGGCAGTCTGAAGCCGGTGAAGGTCTGCGCGCGGATTACCGCACCGCCAAAGGCGCGGTCAGCCATCAGCGGCTGGAAGATGGTTCTCTGCTGACGCTCAACACACAAAGCGCCGCGGACGTTCGTTTTGATACACGTCAACGCGCTGTCCATCTCTGGTACGGCGAAATTGCTATTACTACCGCAAAAGACGCGCAGCAGAGACCTTTCCGCGTTGTGACCCGCCAGGGCCAGCTCACCGCATTAGGCACAGAATTTACCGTCTACCAGCAGGACAACGTCACACGCGTTGTCGTTCAACAACACGCTGTTGAAGTCTTACTGGCAAATCGTCCGCAGGAAAAACGCATCGTCAGCGCTGGCGAGAGCCTGCAGTTTAGCGCGTCTGAATTTGGTGCAATAGCCTCAGCGGATGATGAAAGCGCCACCTGGACGCAGGGCATTCTGAGCTTCAGCGATAAACCTTTGAGTGAAGTGATTGCCACGCTGAGCCGTTATCGCAACGGCGTGCTGCGCTGCGATCCGGCTGTAGCCGGGTTACGCCTGAGTGGCACTTTCCCGCTGAAAAATACTGATGCAATCCTGGATGTTATTGCCAAGACTCTTCCAGTGAAAATTCAGTCAGTTACGCGATACTGGGTAAATATTTCCGCACTGTAAGAAAAATAATTCTCATTTCGATTGTCCTTTTTCCCCTTCTCATTCGACTCATAGATGAACACAACAAAAATGATGATGGAGAAGGTATGACGCCTTTACGCGTTTTTCGCAAAACAACACCTTTGGTTAACGCCGTTCGCCTGAGCCTGCTGCCGCTGGCCGGGCTGTCGTTATCCGCCTTCGCAGCGCAGGTTGATATTGCACCGGGTTCGCTCGACAAAGCCCTTAATCAGTATGCCGCGCTCAGCGGAATTACCCTATCGGTTGACGCCAGCCTGACGCGCGGCAAACAGAGTAACGGTCTTCACGGTGACTACGACGTCGAAACTGGCCTGCAACACCTGCTGAACGGTAGTGGCCTGCAGGTGAAATCGCTGGGTAATAATAGCTGGACGCTGGAGCCCGCACCAACACCGCAAGAAGATGCCCTGACCGTGGTGGGCGACTGGCTGGGGGATGCGCGCGAAAACGACGTATTCGAGCATGCCGGCGCACGTGACGTTATCCGCCGTGAGGATTTTGCCAAAACCGGCGCAACATCCATGCGCGAGGTACTGAACCGCATTCCTGGCGTTACCGCCCCAGAAAACAACGGCACCGGTAGCCACAATCTGGCAATGAACTTTGGTATTCGCGGCCTGAATCCGCGCCTGGCCAGCCGTTCAACGGTGCTGATGGACGGTATTCCCGTGCCGTTTGCCCCTTACGGCCAGCCGCAGCTTTCACTGGCGCCCGTCTCACTCGGAAATATGGACGCCATCGACGTGGTTCGCGGCGGTGGCGCAGTGCGTTACGGGCCACAGAGCGTGGGCGGTGTGGTGAACTTTGTTACCCGCGCTATTCCGCAAGACTTCGGCATCGAAGCCGGCGTGGAAGGCCAGCTCAGCCCAACATCTTCACAAAATAACCCAAAAGAAACGCACAACCTGATGGTGGGCGGCACGGCGGATAACGGTTTTGGTACCGCCCTGCTTTACTCCGGTACACGTGGAAGCGACTGGCGCGAACACAGCGCGACCCGCATCGACGACCTGATGCTGAAAAGCAAATATGCGCCAAACGAAGTGCATACCTTCAACAGTCTGTTGCAATACTACGACGGTGAAGCTGACATGCCCGGTGGCCTGTCTCGCGCGGATTACGACGCTGACCGCTGGCAATCCACGCGCCCTTACGATCGCTTCTGGGGGCGCCGCAAGCTGGCAAGCCTCGGCTATCAGTTCCAGCCGGACAGCCAGCATAAATTCAATATTCAGGGCTTCTACACTGAAACCCTGCGCAGCGGCTACCTGGAACAGGGAAAACGCCTCACCCTTTCACCGCGTAACTACTGGGTACGCGGCATTGAACCACGCTACAGTCAGAGCTTTATGGTGGGTCCTTCCGCGCACGAAGTGGGCGTGGGATACCGCTATGTGAGCGAGTCGACGCATGAAATGCGTTACTACACGGCCACCAGCAGTGGACAACTGCCGTCCAGCGCCAGCCCTTACGATCGCGACACTCGTTCGG
Source organism: Citrobacter sp. Cpo148 (assembly GCF_030332375.1). Classification (NCBI taxonomy): domain Bacteria; kingdom Pseudomonadati; phylum Pseudomonadota; class Gammaproteobacteria; order Enterobacterales; family Enterobacteriaceae; genus Citrobacter; species Citrobacter sp. Cpo148. Next base: position 230,583 of record NZ_JAOWHY010000047.1, on the reverse strand, counting down.
GCACCGAAGCGCACGCCTGGTATCTGGATGACAAAATCGACATTGGCAACTGGACTATCACACCGGGTATGCGCTTTGAACATATCGAGTCATACCAGAACAACGCCATCAAAGGCACACATGAGGAAGTAAGCTACAACGCCCCACTTCCGGCGCTAAATGTGCTTTATCACCTGACTGATAGCTGGAATCTTTATGCAAACACTGAAGGCTCATTCGGCACCGTACAGTACAGCCAAATTGGCAAAGCTGTGCAAAGCGGCAATGTGGAACCGGAAAAAGCGCGAACCTGGGAGCTCGGAACCCGATACGACGATGGCGCGCTGACGGCGGAAATGGGGCTGTTCCTGATTAACTTTAATAATCAGTACGATTCCAACCAAACCAACGACACCGTTACTGCACGCGGTAAAACGCGTCATACCGGACTGGAAACTCAGACTCGCTATGATCTCGGCACATTGACGCCAACGCTCGACAACGTTTCAGTCTACGCAAGCTATGCGTATGTGAACGCTGAGATTCGCGAGAAAGGCGATACCTATGGCAATCAGGTGCCCTTCTCACCAAAACACAAAGGCACGTTGGGCGTGGACTATAAGCCGGGCAACTGGACCTTCAATCTGAATAGCGATTTCCAGTCCAGCCAGTTTGCGGATAACGCCAACACCGTTAAAGAGAGCGCTGACGGCAGTACCGGTCGCATCCCTGGCTTTATGCTCTGGGGCGCACGCGTAGCCTATGACTTCGGCCCGCAGATGGCAGACCTGAACCTGGCGTTCGGTGTGAAAAATATCTTCGACCAAGAGTATTTCACCCGCTCTTACGACGACAACAACAAAGGCATCTACGCAGGCCAGCCGCGCACGCTGTATATGCAGGGTTCGTTGAAGTTCTAAACCCCGTTTACCCGGCCTGCATGCTGTTTTGTAGGTCGGGCAAACGAAACGCCACCCGACGCAGGCAATTTACATGTTCACACCATTACGCACGCTATTCGCCGCTCTGCTGCTCACCGGCCATGCTTTTGCCGCCACGGTTCATGACGAACATGGCACCTTTACGCTTGATAAAACGCCACAACGGATAGTGGTGCTGGAACTTTCGTTCGCGGACGCACTGGCTGCTGTCGATGTCAGTCCGGTCGGCATTGCCGACGATAACGATGCCACACGCATTCTTCCAGAGGTTCGTGCCCATCTGAAACCCTGGCAGTCTGTCGGCACGCGTGCGCAGCCGAGTTTAGAAGCCATCAGCGCGCTGAAACCGGATCTGATCATTGCCGACAGCAGCCGCCATGCGGGTATTTACAACGCCTTACAGCAAATAGCACCTGTGCTGCTGCTCAAGTCTCGCAATGAAACCTACGCTGAAAATCTGCAATCTGCGGCCATCATCGGTGAAATTGTGGGTAAAAAAGCACAGATGCAGTCACGCCTGGCGCAACACCAACAACAGATGTCAGCGTGGGCCAGCCAACTGCCAAAAGACACGATGGTGGTGTTTGGTACGTCCCGGGAGCAGCAGTTCAACCTGCACACGCAGGAGACCTGGACCGGGGGCGTCCTGACCTCTCTGGGGCTGACGGTGCCTGCAGCTATGGCGGGTTCGTCTATGCCGTCCATCGGTCTGGAACAGGTGCTGGCGCTCAATCCGGCATGGCTGCTGGTCGCGCACTATCGTGAAGAGAGCATCGTGAAACGCTGGCAACAAGACCCGCTGTGGCAGATGTTAACTTCGGCGCAAAAACAACAGACGGCGTCGGTCGACAGTAACGCCTGGGCGCGGATGCGCGGCATTTTCGCAGCCGAACGCATTGCCAGCGACACGGTAAAAATCTTTCACCACCAGCCTTTATCCGATGTGAAATGACAGTTTTCAAACATCCAGCGCTACAGTGGGGTCTTCCCCTTGTCGCGCTTATCGCTATCTTCTGGCTGAGTCTGTTTTGCTACTCGGCCATTCCTGTTTCCGGCGTTGACGCCATTCACGCCCTGCTGCCAGGCCATACGCCGACGCTTCCACAAGCGCTGGTGCAAAACCTTCGTTTGCCGAGAAGCCTGGTCGCCATTTTGATCGGCGCAAGCCTGGCTCTGGCGGGAACGCTGCTGCAGACCCTGACGCATAATGCAATGGCCTCCCCTTCACTACTCGGTATTAACAGTGGCGCAGCGCTGGCGATGGCGCTTACCAGCGCCATCAGCCCTGTGCCCGTTGCGGGTTACTCTATCGCTTTTATCGCCGCCTGCGGTGGCGGCGTAAGCTGGCTGCTGGTGATGACCGCAGGCGGTGGATTTCGCCACACCCAGGACAGAAACAAACTGATCCTGGCGGGCATCGCGTTCTCGGCTTTCTGTATGGCCCTAACCCGCATCACCCTGCTGCTGACGGAAGATCACGCTTACGGCATTTTTTACTGGCTCGCGGGGGGCGTATCCCACGCACGTTGGCAGGAATTCTGGCAGCTTTTCCCGATGGTGGCGGTTGCTGTACCGGTGGTGTTGCTGCTGGCTAATCAACTGAACCTGCTTAACGTCAGTGACAGCACCGCCCGCACGCTGGGGGTGAATCTGCCGAAGCTCCGTTTGATCATCAATATTCTGGTGCTGCTTCTGGTCGGTACCTGCGTCAGCGTGGCAGGCCCGGTAGCGTTTATCGGTCTGCTGATGCCACATCTGGCTCGCTTCTGGGTGGGATTCGATCAGCGCAAGGTCCTGCCGATGAGCATGATTATGGGTGCCACGCTGCTGCTGCTGGCGGATGTTCTGGCCCGAGCGCTGGCCTTCCCTGGCGAATTGCCCGCAGGAGCAGTAGTGGCGCTGATTGGTGCCCCCTGTTTTGTCTGGCTGGTCAGGAGGCGTGGATGAAAATTGCGATAGTCATTTTCATCGCCCTCGCGCTGGCAGGATTTTCGACTCTGTCATTGCAAATGGGGGTGATCGCCGTTCCCTGGCATGCCCTGCTAACCGACTGGCAGAGCGGGCGCGAATATCATTACGTATTAACGGCGTACCGCCTGCCGCGACTGCTGCTGGCGTTGCTTGTCGGTGCCGCCCTCGCGGTGGCAGGCGTTCTGGTGCAGGGGATCGTGCGTAACCCTCTGGCATCGCCGGATATTCTCGGCGTAAACCATGCCGCCAGCCTGGCCTCTGTGGGGGCACTGCTTCTCTTGCCGTCACTACCGGTGATTTCTCTGCCGCTGCTGGCCTTTGCCGGTGGCATGGCGGGCCTGATCCTGCTGAGAATACTGGCGAACACCAGCCAGCCGATGAAGCTGGCGCTCACGGGTGTTGCGCTCTCTGCCTGCTGGGCCAGCCTGACGGATTATCTGATGCTTTCGCGTCCGCAGGATGTGAACAGCGCCCTGCTGTGGCTGACCGGCAGCTTATGGGGCCGTGACTGGAGCTTTGTGAAAATAGCCGCCCCACTGCTGATTTTGTTTCTGCCGCTGAGTCTGCGCTTTTGCCGCGATCTCGACCTCCTGGCATTGGGCGATGCGCGCGCCACCACGCTCGGTATGTCGGTGCCGCGTATTCGGCTCCAGGCTTTGCTACTGGCCGTCGCCATGACATCGACCGGCGTGGCCGTCTGCGGCCCAATTAGCTTTATTGGTCTTGTGGTGCCGCATATGGTGCGCAGCATTACTGGTGGACGTCACCGCTGGCTGCTGCCCGTTTCAGCCATGACAGGTGCGTTACTGCTGGTGGTTGCCGACCTGCTGGCGCGAATTATTCATCCTCCTCTGGAACTTCCGGCTGGCGTGCTGACCGCCATTATCGGTGCACCATGGTTTGTCTGGCTGCTTGTGAGAATGCGATAAATGACATTACGAACTGAAAATCTGACGGTCTGTTACGGGATAAACAAGGTGCTTGATGGCGTTTCACTCACCCTACCAGCGGGGAAGACAACCGCCCTGCTCGGCCCTAACGGCTGCGGGAAGTCAACGTTGTTAAACTGTTTTTCACGACTGTTAACACCGCAGTCCGGAGGCGTATTTCTCGGCGATAGTGCCATCAATACGCTCTCATCACGCCAGCTAGCCCGCAGGCTGGCGCTGCTGCCCCAGCACCATTTAACTCCCGAGGGGATCACCGTCCAGGAGCTTGTTTCGTACGGTCGCAACCCGTGGTTGTCACTCTGGGGGCGTCTCTCCGTTGAAGACAATACGCGGGTCCATGATGCTATGAACCAGACCCGGATCCAACATCTTGCCGACCGACGGTTAACCGATCTTTCTGGCGGTCAGCGACAGCGCGCATTTCTGGCGATGGTCCTGGCGCAGGATACGCCCGTTGTACTACTCGATGAGCCAACCTCCTATCTCGATATCAATCATCAGGTGGAACTGATGCGGCTGATGGGCGAACTCCGGGCTCAGGGGAAAACGGTGGTCGCCGTGCTGCACGACCTTAATCAAGCCAGCCGGTACTGCGACCATCTGGTGGTAATGGCGAACGGACATGTTATGGCGCAAGGCACACCAGAAGAGGTGATGAACCCTGGATTGCTGAGAACCATATTCAGCGTGGATACGGAGATACACCCCGAACCAGTATCTGGCAGGCCGATGTGTGTAGTGAGGTAGATGATACAGTCTGTAATGGTACCATGGCTTCAACAGGTCGCCTGTCATATCACTCACGCTGCAATGACTTTACTCTGCCCTGTGAGTTCAATCGGTCGATGCAACGCTATCCTTAATCGAAGGGGGACGTTGGACGTTCGCTAGAATACGGTAGATTCCGGTGTGATGATTAACCATTACGCGTGGTTGCCGTTGTATCAACGTACTATCCTGGAAAGGATAAAATCCACACATCCCTCTATAGAAACGCATAGCAATTCATAAGAAAATCTGTCTGCGCGTCATCGCTGATTTATTTATGAAAATTATTTGACTGATCGTTCCATAATCAATACTATGCCGCCTCAACTCATTTCAAGTCCCACATCCCTATGAGTGCTGAAAAACCAACCTTTCCAGGTCGTCCACGAAAGTTCGAAGATCAGGATGTCATTGATGCTGCCGTCGCTGTTTTCAGCGCCAATGGTTATGCAGGCACCTCCGCGCAAGATTTATGCAATGGTACGGGATTAGGGCGGGGAAGCCTATACAATGCCTTTGGAAGCAAGCAAGCCCTGTACGAGCAAGCTTTGTTGCGCAGCCACGAACAAACTATGTCAGCACAGTTAACAATACTCACACAACCAGGTCTGGTAAAAGAGCGATTGCATACCCTTCTGCTCTGGGGTATTGCCGAAGATCTTTCTCAGCCAGAGCAGCATGATGCGATGGTCTTATTTTCAGCCTTAGAGATGGGCAGTAAAGATGAAGCCGTTGCGAGCCTGAATAATGAATATCGTCAGCATTTAGAAAAAACGCTGGTGTCGGTATTCATCGAAGGCCAACGAAGCGGCGAACTGAACAATAAAGCATCAGCCGTCGAAATGGCGAGAGGCTTTATGGCAGGCTATTACGGTTTACGTGTACTGAATAAAAACATTACAGATAGAAAAATCCTCGAAGATGTCGTCGCTGGTCTGTTAATCAATTTATAAATTTAAGCGAAAAAATTCATTATTTACTTGCACTCATTTTTGTAACGATCATTCCAATACAAGGAAAAATAAAAAAACATGCCATTAGTCGTTTATATTTTAGGGTTAGCCATTTTTTCATTAGGTACAGCAGAGTTAATGGTGGCGGGTATGATGACCACGCTATCGGAAGCATTTGGTGTTACAGTCGGCGAAGTCGGGCATTTGATTTCATATTATGCATTCGGTGTAATGCTAGGTGGCCCGGTATTAACCTACACCTTTCTTAAGTTTAAAGCGCCCTATCGCTCAACGTTATTATGGCTGTTAGGGTTATATGTTATCGTACAAGGATTAAGCGTCTTTGCCTCTGATTACAATGTGTTAGTTGCCATTCGCATCGTGACAGGTATTTTATGTGCAGGGTGTTTAAGTCTTTCACTCGCGACAAGTATGGCTCTTGTATCTGTTGAAAATCGCCCTCGTGCCGCATCAATAGTGATAGCTGGTTTTATGGTATCCAATGTCTTTGGTGTACCTATCGCGACAATCATTGACCAGCACTGGGGCTGGAAAATAAGTTTTGGGCTGGTCGCGGTCCTGGTTTTCATATGCTTGCTAGCATTAGTACGTTTATTGCCACATATGAGCGGCGGCGGTGCTATCAAGATGGCTGAAGAGATTAAGGCATTTAAAAATAAAGCCTATTGGAAAGCCTGTGCAACCAGCTGTTTGATTTTAGGAGCAAGTTTTGCGGCATTCAGTTATTTTGTTCCCGTGCTGACTGATGTCAGTGAATTTACAATGCAGACAGTTCCCTTCATTCTGATGCTTTATGGACTAGCCAATATCATCGGGAATATGGTAACGGGACGTCTTGCATATCGCCATAGTTTAACTGTTATGGTTGTCGGCTTAACAATATTGAGTATTTCTTTGCTCGGCATGGCGCTATTTGTTCAATATCAGGTCATTGCTCTTCTGGCTGTTATACTTATCGGTTTATCTGGCGTACCAATGAATCCGGCAATGATGGCAAGAATTGTCAGCGTGGCACATCCAGGGCCAATGGTCAATGCCGTTCATACTTCCGTGATCAATATTGGATTAGGTGGCGGTTCTTATTTAGGTGGAATGGCAATTTCATCTGGATTCGGTTTACGTTCAGCTCTATGGATTGGAATGGTATTAGCGGTTCTGGCTTTATTATCCGTATTACCTTATATCCGTCGTAGAAAACAAGGCTGGAGTTAATAGGTTCTGAAGATAAAAATGCCCCACTTATAAAAATTACGGGGCGTCGATTTAGCCGTTAAATTTTATTCAAAACTCACTGGCTGCATGTCGCTCAAAGTTGCCCCTCAGCTCCACGACAGGCGCGGAGTAAACGCATCCGTGTAAGAGCATAATTTTCATGTGCCACTAAAGCAGCGTGTTCCCTTCGACATTCAGTCAGCTTTATACGCCTGCCACTCGCGCCAGACATTCTCAGGATCAATATCGCGGTAGCCACGCTCTCTGATTATATCCTCGGCTGCTTCGGCTGGCAGGCGGATGGCTGTAGCGCCATCGCGAATGGACTCAACCTCATCGCGGGTCAATTCCCGTCCCATGTCCTGTTCTTTATCAATCAGGACGGCGATCAACGCAGGGATAAAAACAATCTTCATACTGATAAGCCTCTGAAATATTCGCATACCACTGTATCACTGACAGTTTTGATATAGTTCAGTAATCGTTAATTTATTACCAGGACAGGAATCATTCATGACATTACAAATCCGTGAAGCCACACCTGCCGACGCGATGTTGCTTAATGCGCTGGGCTACCGCATCTACCGCGCACACTTTGAACATCTGTGGGAGTCAAAGTCTGAACTGGAAGCTTTTTTAGCAAGCGAATATTCTCTGGACGAGCTGGAACAGAGCCTGAATGAGCAAGCGGTCTGTTGGTATGTAGCAGAGACCGATAGGCCAATTGGTTTTGCGAAAGTGACCTATGAAAGCAGCATCCCTGATACGAATATGTCAGGGATGCTGCTTAACAAGCTCTATCTTGATCCTGCAGACACCCGTAAAGGTTACGGTCAGGTCATGTTTGACACCGTCAAAGACCTGGCCCGGGCCAGGGGGAAAGACTTTGTATGGCTGGAGGTTCTTGAACAGAACGAACGCGCCTGTAATTTCTACCGCAAACAGGGCATGACCTTAATTAAAAGAGACTATTTCAAAACAGCTTCACAGCAGAGCGTCATCAGGATTATGGGGATTGCTGTCTAGCGGGTGACCGGCCGCTCCGTGCCAGGAGCGGACATTGGCCGAATAAATAGAAAGCAGCCGTGATGTGTTTTCATTAACGCTGGTTACGTTAGAATAGCCTCGATGAAAACGAGAGAACTGGAGTAAAAATGTTTGCTGATTTTGGTATCGTGAATTTCTGGACGTATCTGCTTGGTGCGACACTGATAGTTCTTGCTCCTGGCCCTGAGACCATGTTCGTGATTAAAACAAGCATTACGAGCGGCATTAAACGAGGCTTTGCTGCAATATTTTCCATTCTCATGAGTGACGTACTTCTGGTTCTGCTGGCATGGTGTGGGCTGGCCGCAGTCATAAGCTCAACTCCAGCCTAGTTTAACGCCATCAAATACGCAGGTGCTGCCTATCTTTTCTATCTCGGTGTCCAGACGATACGCGCTATCTTTAAGCCAACTGTTGAAACAAGTCAGGAAAAGAAATCGTCAGCTGATGCTAAGGGGATTATCGGGCGTGGAATGCTGGTTACTCTACTGAATCCAAAGACGCTGCTGTTCTATATCTCTTTCTTCGCCCAGTTCATCAATGTTCAGGCTGAACATTCCTGGATGGCGTTTATCATCCTTGCAGCAGTAATGTTCGCAATTACTCTCGTTTATTTCGGTTTCCTCGTTTTCTGCGGCTCTTATCTGCTAAGCCGTCTGAAAGGCAACCGTAGATTATCAACCATTGGAAACGCGCTGGTAGGTATGTTCTTCATTGGATTTGCAGCACGACTCGCAAGCGCAACCTCCTAACGAGACAGCTAAACCGCCTCACGGCGGTTTTTTTTACGTTCTTACGCTGGATGGGACAGCCGCTCTTCGCTCAAAGCGGATCGTCAGGCAAGTTAACAAGTCCGCTCCGTGCCAAGAGCGGACATTGAACAAGATTTGATGTAGGGTATTGCGCGATTCGTATAGCCGCAACGCTAATGAGAGCCAGACTTATGAACTACTTTATTCGACCAGCTACGCCTGACGATATCAATAAAATCATCGAATTCACCACTCAGGAAGCACAAGAATCTGAAGGTTCAGTGATTGACCTTGTTGCTGTGGAGCGTGGCGTTTCGTCGGCGTTTAGTGAAAACCCACGTTCAAAATATTGGGTCATGGAAGATTCTTCAGGAACAGTGATCGCCAATACCTCTGTCGTAAAAGAATGGAGTGATTTTCATGGAAATGACTACTGGTGGATCCAAAGCTTTTATATCGCCCCGGAGCATCGTGGGATGGGATTAGCTGATGAGCTCATCAAACATTTTACAAAAGAAGCTAAATCAGAAAAGGCACTGGAGCTTCGCTTATATGTCCACGGAGATAACGGGCGTGCGATTCGTGCTTATGAGCGATGTGGTTTCACCGAATCTCCGTATACCATTATGAAAGTGGGTTTATAACTTCCCCAAATACAGCGCTCCTAATGCTCCACCTGAAATCAGAACACTCCTGACAGGCCACGATTCCACCAGGTTCAGATTTCTCATTCATCTTATTTTTCATGTTGCCATCAGATGAGGGAGATAATCGTTTTCACTTCCCGTCTGTCGCGGTAATCTCATAACGGTCGTTAATATTGCGACTGCAATGTGTGTAACCCAACTCAAATACTAATAACTAAAAAACAGTACAGACAGGATAACTATGGATTCCTCCCTCACCTCCACGGGTCCCCAACAGGACGCCTCTTCACTTAACCGCGCCCGACGCGCTGCGCTTGGTAGCTTCGCGGGTGCCGTGGTCGACTGGTATGATTTTCTGCTTTACGGCATCACTGCCGCACTGGTCTTTAACCGCGAGTTCTTCCCGCAAGTCAGCCCAGCGATGGGGACACTTGCCGCATTTGCTACCTTTGGCGTCGGATTTTTGTTCCGCCCGTTAGGCGGGGTGATCTTCGGCCACTTCGGCGATCGCCTGGGGCGTAAACGTATGCTGATGCTCACCGTCTGGATGATGGGGATCGCCACTGCACTGATAGGGATTATTCCTTCCTTTGACACCATTGGCTGGTGGGCTCCCGTTCTGCTGGTGACGCTGCGTGCTATTCAGGGATTCGCCGTTGGCGGTGAATGGGGCGGGGCGGCGTTGCTCTCGGTCGAAAGCGCGCCGAAAAATAAAAAAGCCTTCTACAGCAGCGGTGTTCAGGTCGGTTATGGCGTCGGGCTACTGCTTTCTACCGGTCTGGTCTCGCTGATTAGCTCGCAAACCACCGATGAGCAGTTCCTGAGTTGGGGCTGGCGTATTCCATTCCTGTTCAGCATCGTGCTGGTATTGGGCGCGTTGTGGATGCGTAACCGAATGGATGAATCAGCCGAATTCGAACAGCAGCAGCAGGCACCGCAACCAGAGAAAAAGAGACTACCGGTAGTCGAGGCGTTAATCCGTCATCCAGGTGCCTTTTTGAAAATTATCGCTCTGCGCCTGTGTGAACTGCTGACGATGTATATCGTCACCGCGTTTGCCCTAAATTACTCCACGCAGAATCTGGGCTTACCTCGCGAACTGTTTCTGAATATCGGCTTATTGGTAGGTGGACTGAGCTGTCTGACCATTCCCTGCTTTGCCTGGCTCGCCGACCGCTTTGGTCGCCGGCGCGTTTACATTACCGGCGCACTGGTCGGGACGCTCAGCGCATTCCCGTTCTTTATGGCGTTAGAAGCGCAATCCATTTTCTGGATCGTGTTTTTCGCAATTATGTTAGCCAACATTGCACACGATATGGTGGTCTGCGTGCAGCAACCTATGTTTACCGGTTTGTTTGGCGCAAGCTATCGCTACAGCGGTGCGGGCGTTGGTTATCAGGTAGCAAGCGTGGTTGGCGGCGGTTTTACCCCCTTCATTGCTGCTGCGCTGGTAACATTCTCCGGCGGAGACTGGCACAGTGTGGCCATTTATCTGATGGCGGGTTGTCTTATTTCCGCCACTACAGCATTGCTGATGCGGGATAAGCAGCACGGTTAAGCCCGGGTGCGGAGGCCGTCCGGTCTTCGCACAATCTTCCTCAACGTCTGACTTTTGTTTCACATTCCTGTGACATACTATCGGGAGAGCTGTACATCTGAGGAACAAGGAGACAGACATGAACAATAAGGGCTCCAGCCTGACCCCGGCTCAGGCACTGGATAAACTGGACGCGCTGTACGAGCAGTCGGTAAAAGCACTGCGTAGCGCCATTGGTAAGTATATTGAAACAGGGACGCTCCCTGACGTAATCGCCCGCCATAACGGTCTTTTTGTTTACCCATCACTGTGTGTCACCTGGGATGGCAGCGCCACCAATCCCCCTAAAACCCGCGCCTATGGTCGTTTTACCCATGCGGGCTGCTACACCACTACGATTACCCGTCCGTCGCTTTTTCGTCCGTATCTTGAAGAACAACTCACGCTGCTGTATCAGGATTATGATGCGCATATCTCCGTTGAGCCGTCGCAGCATGAAATCCCCTATCCGTATGTCATTGACGGTTCTGAACTGACGCTCGACCGCTCGATGAGTACCGGCCTAACGCGCCACTTCCCCACAACCGAGCTGTCACAGATTGGCGATGAAACAGCCGACGGTACCTATCATCCGGCGGAATTCTCCCCGTTGTCGCACTTCGACGCCCGACGAGTAGATTTTTCGCTGGCGCGACTGCGCCACTACACGGGAACACCGGTTGAACATTTTCAGCCGTTTGTGCTGTTCACCAACTACACCCGCTACGTCGATGAGTTTGTGCGTTGGGGTTGCAGCCAGATCCTCGACCCGGACAGCCCGTATATCGCGCTTTCTTGTGCGGGCGGGATCTGGATCACCGCTGAAACTGAAGCGCCTGAAGAAGCGATCTCCGATCTCGCCTGGAAGAAACACCAGATGCCCGCCTGGCATTTAATCACCGCCGACGGTCAGGGGATCACGCTGGTCAATATCGGCGTTGGCCCGTCTAACGCCAAAACCATTTGCGATCATTTGGCCGTACTGCGTCCTGATGTCTGGCTGATGATTGGTCACTGTGGCGGGCTGCGTGAAAGCCAGGCGATTGGCGACTATGTTCTGGCCCATGCTTATCTGCGTGACGACCACGTGCTGGATGCCGTACTGCCGCCAGATATTCCAATTCCGAGCATCGCGGAAGTGCAGCGCGCACTGTATGACGCTACCAAAGAAGTCAGCGGTATGCCCGGCGAAGAGGTTAAACAACGCCTGCGTACCGGTACCGTCGTCACCACTGACGATCGCAACTGGGAGCTACGCTATTCCGCTTCTGCGCTACGCTTTAACCTCAGCCGCGCGGTGGCTATCGATATGGAAAGCGCCACCATCGCCGCCCAGGGATATCGTTTCCGCGTTCCGTACGGCACGCTGCTGTGCGTTTCCGACAAGCCGCTGCACGGTGAGATCAAACTGCCTGGTCAGGCCAACCGTTTTTATGAAGGTGCCATTTCTGAGCATCTGCAAATAGGTATCCGGGCTATCGATCGTTTGCGTGCTGAAGGCGACCGACTGCACTCCCGTAAATTACGTACATTCAACGAACCGCCGTTCCGTTAAGACCTGAAGGTAACTATGCACAACTCAACTCCTCTTTCCGCCCTGCGCAACCTGCTGATAGCGCAGGGGCTGGATGGCATGATTGTTCCGCGCGCCGATGCTCATCAAAGTGAAGATTGTACGCCGCATGACAATAAACTAGCCTTGCTGACCGGTTTTAGCGGCTCTGCTGGCCTCGCGTTGGTCCTTCGGGATCGCGCGTTAATGTTTGTCGATGGACGCTATCAGGTCCAGGTACGCAATGAAGTCTCGCTGGATGATTTTGAAATTCATCATTTACACGATGAGCCGCTGGCCGACTATTTGCAGTCTCATGTTGCAGCAGGTAAACGTATCGGCTTTGAACCAATGCTGATGGTCAATAGTCAGTTTGAAGCACTGTCGGCAACCCACTGCGAGCTGGTGCCTCTTGAGCAAGATCCTTTTGACCAGGTATGGCTAGACCGCCCGGCAGCACCCTGCGGCATCATTCGTGAAATGCCCATTGAAATCAGCGGGGAAAGCAGCACGCAAAAGCGTGCCCGCGTCGTGGAACAACTCGCTCAACACCAGGCTGACGTGCTGGCAATTACTCTGCCGGATAACATTGCCTGGTTATTGAATGTGCGTGGTTCGGATCTGTCCATGGTACCAGTGCCGTTTTCGTTTGCCCTGCTCCATCGCAGCGGTGAGCTGGAATGGTTTGTGGATAGCAATAAAACGCAACAGCTCCCCGCATCACTGCTGGATACGCTTACTCTGGCCCCGCAAGAGAATTTTCTGACTCGCTGCCAGCAATTAGCTAATGGGAAGCGTTTCCTGGTCGATAAAGACTACGCCCCGGTCGCATTGCGTTTTGCCATTGAAGAACACGGTGGCAACGTTCTTTGGGCGCCCGATCCCATCACTCTGATGAAATCCCACAAAAATGACGTTGAACTGGCAGGCTATCGGGAATGCCATGAACAAGATGGCGCAGCCTGGGTAAACTTCCTTGCCTGGCTGGCCCATGAAGTTCCTTTGCGCGAAGCGGCAGGCAATCCGGTCACCGAGCTGGAAGCGCAGGCCAAGCAACTGGAATTTCGCCAGCAGCAGCCGGGATTTATCGAGCAAAGTTTCAGCACGATTTCGGCCTCTGCCAGCAATGCCGCAATGTGCCATTACCACTCCAGTGAAAAAACCAATACGCCAATTACCTCACAGGCCATGTATCTGAATGATTCCGGTGGCCAGTACCACAATGGTACGACGGATACGACGCGTACCCTCGCATTTGGCCCACAGGATCCGCAACGTCGCCTGCATTACACCGCCGTGTTGAAAGGCTTTTTGTCGCTTATTTCGCTGCAGTTTCCCAGCGGGACTCAGGGCCATCAACTGGATGCTTTTAGCCGCCGGGCGTTGTGGGAGCTGGGACTGGATTTTGATCATGGCACGGGACACGGCGTGGGTCACCAGTTGCTTATTCATGAGCAGCCACATCGCATTGCCAAAAAAGTAAACCCGTGGCCACTGGTCGCAGGCAACATCATCACCATCGAGCCAGGTTATTATCTTGCCGGACAATATGGGATCCGCATTGAGAATCAGGTGGAGATTATCAACAGTCGTCCTGGTTTCTGTCGTTTCTCAACGCTGACGCTGGTACCGATTGATTTGAATCTGGTCGAACTGCATCTGCTGAGTGATGCTGAGAAACAGTGGATTGATGATTACCACCAGCAGGTCAGAGAGACGCTATCCCCGCGCGTGAACGCAGAGGCACGTCCCTGGCTGTTCGCCGCCACCGCACCGATTCGTGTTCAGGCTAATTAATGCAATAAAAAAGGCAGCCCGCAGGCTGCCTTAGTTCTCCCCAACTTCTTACTGCTTAGCTGTTACGGATGTACTCATCCATTTCAGTTTTCAGGTTATCGGACTTAGTCCCGAAGATAGCCTGAACACCGGAACCAGCTACCACAACGCCTGCCGCACCCAGTTTCTTCAGGCCAGCCTGATCCACTTTAGCAACGTCAGCCACGCTGACACGCAGACGAGTGATGCACGCATCGAGGTTAGTGATGTTTTCTTTACCGCCGAATGCAGCAACCAGAGCCGGAGCCATTTCACCGGTCGCACCTGCTTTGCTGTCTTCGGTAGCATCTTCACGACCTGGCGTTTTCAGGTCCAGCGCTTTGATCAGCACACGGAAGATGGTGTAGTAAACTATCGCATAACCGATACCGACAATCGGGAACAGCCATAGTTTGCTGCTGTTACCGGACAGAACGATAAAGTCGATCAGACCGTGGGAGAACGACGTACCGTCGCGCATACCCAGCAGGATACAGATCGGGAATGCCAGACCAGCCAGAATCGCGTGGATGATGTACAGGATCGGCGCCACGAACATGAAGGAGAACTCGATCGGCTCGGTAATACCGGTCAGGAACGAGGTCAGCGCCGCGGAGATCATGATACCGCCCACTTTCGCGCGGTTTTCTGGTTTAGCAGAGTGCCAGATAGCGATAGCAGCAGCCGGCAGACCGTACATTTTGAACAGGAAGCCACCGGACAGTTTGCCCGCAGTCGGGTCACCCGCCATATAGCGAGGAATATCACCGTGGAACACCTGGCCCGCAGCGTTGGTGTATTCACCGATCTGCATCTGGAATGGAACGTTCCAGATATGGTGCAGACCAAACGGTACCAGGCAGCGCTCAATGAAGCCATAGATACCGAACGCCACGACCGGGTTCTGGTATGCAGCCCACTGAGAGAACGTCTGAATAGCAGTACCAATCGGCGGCCAAATGAAGGACAGAACCACACCTGTGAAGATGGCAGCCAGACCAGAAATGATAGGAACGAAGCGCTTACCCGCAAAGAAGCCAAGATACTCAGGCAATTTGATACGGTAGAAACGGTTAAACATATACGCTGCAATCGCACCGGAGATAATCCCCCCGAGAACACCCGTATCAGCAAGGTGTTTAGCGGCGATCTCTTCAGCAGGTAAATGCAGAACCAGCGGCGCAACAACAGCCATGGTCTTAACCATGATGCCGTAAGCAACAACGGATGCCAGTGCAGATACACCGTCATTATTAGTGAAGCCTAACGCAACACCGATAGCAAAAATCAGCGGCATGTTCGCAAAAACAGAACCGCCTGCTTCTGCCATTACGTGCGATACAACGGCTGGCAGCCAGCTGAAGTTAGCGGAACCGACGCCCAGCAGGATACCTGCAATCGGGAGTACGGATACCGGCAGCATCAGCGATTTACCGACCTTTTGCAGGTTAGCAAATGCATTCTTAAACATAATTAGGAGTGCTCCTGAGTATTTGTGCTTATACACTTCATCCTTCAAACCGCCTCAGGGCGGGCTGCGCTCGCTCATCCCAGTCACTTACTCTAGTAAGCTCCTGCAATTCACTCACTTGCCGCCTTGATGCAGCTTGATTGACTTTGTGTATTCTACGTTCTCACGCATTGGCGAGGGGGGAGAACCTCGCCGTGTACAGGGCATCTAAGTACCCTTTATTTATTACACAGAGTAAAATAATTCAGTTTGTTTTTGTTTGACGGCTATCACAGTTCAGTCGTGAATGGCCGCAAAATCCGCACATTCCGATAAAATGCGTTTCTGAATGTGTCAAACTGATTATTCACCGCCCATTTTGTGGCGGTGAACTTTACCCGCATTAGTGATTAATTACGAGCTTTAAAAAAAGTCAGTTAACGAACAGATTGCAGGCGAGAAGCGTCGATGTGAAACAGGCGGGCAAAGTTATCAGTGGTTGCCTGCGCCAGTTCTTCAACGGCAACACCTTTCACTACGGCCATGTACTCAGCAACGTCACGAGTCATGGCGGGCTGGTTCTCTTTTCCACGATGCGGTACAGGCGCAAGGTAGGGAGAATCCGTCTCGACCAATAACCGGTCCAGAGGAACATAGCGGGCGGCATCACGGAGCTGCTCTGCATTTCGGAACGTGACGATGCCGGAAAACGAGATATAGAATCCAAGGTCCAGTAATTTGCCCGCCGTTTCTCTGTCCTCTGTAAAACAGTGTAGTACGCCGCCACAATCCGTCACTTTTTCTTCGCGCAGAATAGACAGCGTATCGGCTCGCGCATCGCGGGTATGCACGATAACCGGCTTCTGTAACTCACGGCCGATCTGAATATGGTGGATAAAAGATTCCTGCTGGCGCACCTTTGTTTCCGGCGTGTAAAAATAGTCCAGCCCGGTTTCTCCCATCGCCACAACCCCCTCTTCGGCGGCAAAACGACGCAGGTCCTCAACATCATAGGTTTCATCCTGATTTAACGGATGCACGCCGCAGGAGAAAACCACATTGTCACGCTCACCGACCAGTTCGCGCATACTGCGATATCCTGGCAGAGTGGTCGCAACGGCAAGACAGAATTTCACATCACGTGCGGCCGCTTTTGCCAGCACGTCATCCACGTCCTTATGCAGAGATTGATAATCCAGGCCATCAAGATGGCAGTGTGAGTCGACTAAAAACATAATGTCTCTCTCAAAGATGGGGAACAGGCAGTACGGTGCCCGGTTGCAGGTAATGCTCAATACGAAGAATAAGATCGGTTAACACCAGTTCACGGTTTACGCCCGTTACGTTCAGCAGTTGCTGACGACAATGACAAACGTCACCGAGTATCGCCTGTATCTGGGCAACGGATAACCGTTCTGCGATAGAAGATATCAGGTCCAACGCATCAGGATTCGTTAAATGGGAAACGCCATACGGACGTTTCAACGCATCGGTCAACAACGTTGCCAGCCAGTGTAAACGGGCGGCAGCCTGATCGTGATTTAACGCCGCGAGCAAGATATACCAGTCGCCTGTGTTTAATGTGTTCATCAGTGCCGCACAAAAATCTGTGCGGTGCGCCCAGCTTTCAGCCTGTAACAACGTAAGTGCCGCGCCTGGCGAACCTGCACTCAGGCGTAACGCGCTCAGCAGCGCTTCTGACGATGCAGTCACCTCA
Organism: Citrobacter sp. Cpo148; assembly: GCF_030332375.1. NCBI lineage: Bacteria > Pseudomonadati > Pseudomonadota > Gammaproteobacteria > Enterobacterales > Enterobacteriaceae > Citrobacter > Citrobacter sp. Cpo148. Next base: position 213,232 of record NZ_JAOWHY010000047.1, on the reverse strand, counting down.
CGAGCAAGCCAGGAAATCGCATACGACTCCGGCGGTGGTGCAAGATGATGTAACCGACAACGGCTGCGTAATGTCGCCAGCAAGCGAGCTGGCTCTGTGCTGGCGAGGAAAAACCAGGTTTGTGCCGGGGGTTCTTCCAGCGTTTTCAGCAAGGCGTTGGCGGCGGCATCGGTTAACTGGGCAGCATCCGGGATCCACACGACCTTCGCACCGCCGAGACGCGAATGCTCGTACAGCTTTTCACTGACTTCGCGTACCGCATCAACCCCGAGCGTGCTTTTGCCTTTTTCCGGCAGCAGCGAATAGTAGTCAGGGTGCGTCCCCGCCTGCATTAGCTGACAGCCGCGGCACTGTCCACAGCTTTTATGCCCTTCCGGCTGCTGGCACATTAAATAGCGGCTGAGGGCGTAAATCAGCGCGTCGTCGCCCATTCCGGGTAACGCCTGAATCAGTAACGCATGGTGACCACGACCCGTCTGGTAGCTGGCTACCAGTTTTTCAAAATCCGGTCGTAACCATGGGTACCATTTCATGCGCCCTGCTCCTTCACCCATTGGGTGATGGTATGACGGATATCAGCCATCACAGCCTCCAACGGCTGCGTAGCGTCTATAGTACGAATGCTGGCGTCTTTGGCAGCCAGCTCAAGATAGCGCGCGCGAGTACGATTAAAGAAGTCGAAAGATTCCTGCTCAATACGATCCAGCTCGCCGCGGGCACGGGCACGCTTCAACCCGACTTCTGGCGTCACATCCAGATAGATCGTCAGGTCCGGGCGAAAATCACCAAGCACCGCATCACGCAGGGTTGCCAGCATGTTTTGATCGATACCGCGTCCGCCGCCCTGATACGCCTGGGTCGACAGATCGTGACGATCGCCAATTACCCACGCGCCTTTCGCCAGTGCAGGTTTAATAACGGTTTCGACCAACTGTACACGCGCCGCGTAAAACATCAGAACTTCGGCTTTATCGGTAATGACCTCGTCACCGACCGATTTAATATCCAGCACCAGACTTCTTAGTTTCTCAGCCAGCTGCGTTCCACCAGGTTCACGGGTGAAAACCATGTCACGAATACCGAGTTGCTCAAGTGTCTCCACCACCACGTTACGCGCGGTGGTTTTTCCGGCGCCTTCCAGGCCTTCAATGACGATATAGTTACTGCCCATTTTTTTCCTTAAGCACTTTCAGGTAATCCTGCACGGACCGGTTATGGCTGGCAAGATTGGTGTTAAACGTGTGGCCGCCTTTACCGTCAGCCACAAAATAGAGATACGGCGTTTTTGCCGGATGCGCCGCGGCCTGCAACGAGGCCTCTCCCGGCATGGCAATCGGGCCTGGCGGCAGTCCCGTGATGGTATAGGTGTTATAGGCGGTCGGGGTGTCTAAATCCACACGCGACAGTTTGCCATTATACCGTGTACCCATCCCGTAAATCACGGTCGGATCGGTTTGTAAACGCATACCGATACGTAAGCGGTTAATAAAGACCGAAGCCACCTGGTCGCGCTCGCTGGCAACCGCAGTTTCTTTTTCAATAATAGAAGCCATGGTTACCAGCTGATTTTTGTCCTGATAAGGCAGGCCATCAGCGCGCCCCTCCCAGACAGTATCCACCGCTTTAACCATTTTCTGATGCGCGCGTTTTAGCAACGCTACGTCAGTAGTATTGGCGGTATACATCCAGGTATCTGGCCAGAACCAGCCTTCTACCCATTGCGGGTTTTCCAGCTTAAGTGCCTCGGCCACGGTCTCATAGCTATCGTCGCTTAACGTATGTTTGATATACGGGGCATCACGCAGCTGTTTGAGGTAATCGCTCAGGCGCATCCCTTCAACCAGACGTAGCGGGAACTGCGCCTCTTTGCCGCTTTCCAGCAGTTGCAGCATGTCCCGCACCGTCATGTCAGGCGTGAAGCGATATGTTCCGGCCTTAAAATGCGACAGCTCGGGCTCCACACGCAGCAGCCACTGGAACACGCGCGGACGATTGATAACTTTGTCTGCATACAGCTGTTCGCCGAGAGCCAGACGGCCCGTCCCCGCTTTCAGCGTAAAAATCGTTTCTTCTTTAATCAATAATTTGCTGTCCGCCAGATGGCGAACTTTCCACATTCCCACTCCAGCGGCAATGCCCAGCACAACCAGCAATAACAGGACAACAAGTAACAGTTTTTTCATGACTAATTCGGGTGCTCACAAAGTGGGGCTAAATAATCGAATAACAAACGTGAAGACAACAACGTGTCGCCACAGGCACGCACGGGAATAATGGGCATTAACGCGTTACAGACGACGATTTCATCAGCCTGCATTACCTCCTCCAACCCGGCATACACTTCGACAATACTGAATGGCGATTGTGCCAGCATCCGGATACAGAATTGTCGCATAATACCGTTCACTCCGGCCTGGTCCAGCCGGGGCGTGTAAACCACATCGCCTTTACGCCAGAACAAATTAGCCGCACAGCATTCCGTAACCCATCCCTCGCTGTCAAGAACCAGCGCTTCATCGGCGTCCGTCTGTTCAAGATGAGAGCGAATCAACACCTGCTCCAGTCGATTCAGGTGTTTAAGCCCGGCAAGCAGTGGATTACGTCCCAGCCGCACTGGGCTTAGCGCCAGCGTAATACCTTCTTGCCGCCAACGATCGTAATGATCGGGCCAGGATGAAACGGAGAGGATGCGTGTGGCACTATGACAATTTTTGCCACTGTAACCCCGGCCTCCACTGCCACGGCTGATAATCACTTTCAACACTCCGCGTACGTGCCCTTTCGCCAGCATTTTCATTTCATTTTGCAGCTCGGACCAATCTTCAAAAGAGATCAGCAGTTTTTGGCAAGCGTCTTGTAAACGCGCAAGATGCGCTGCAAAGAGAGGAATTTCACCGTCGATAATACAGGCAGTGGTAAAACAGCCATCACCAAATTGGGTCGCTCGATCGCTTGCGGCCAGCATATCTTGCTCGCAGCCATTAATTAAGAACATGGTGGCTCCTTATTTCTGGTCCGCTAGTTTGGCAGGATGAGTAACACAGGACAAGGGCGGAAAACCGAATAAAAAAAGGCCCGACAAGCGGACCTTTTCAATTTGCTATCGATGCTAGCGCATCACCTGACGGACTTAAATCTTTTTAAAGATCAAAGAGCCGTTGGTACCACCGAAGCCAAAGGAGTTACACAGCGCATACTCCAGACCACTAACCTGACGCGCTTCATGAGGTACGAAGTCCAGGTCACAACCTTCATCCGGGTTATCCAGGTTGATGGTTGGCGGAATAGCCTGATCGCGCAGCGCCAGGATAGAGAAAATAGACTCTACCGCGCCCGCCGCACCCAACAGGTGTCCGGTCATGGATTTGGTGGAGCTTACCATCACACGGCTTGCCGCATCGCCAAAGACAGATTTCACTGCCTGGGTTTCAGCTTTATCGCCTGCAGGCGTAGACGTACCATGCGCGTTGACATAGCCAATCTGACCCGCTTCAATAGCCGCATCGCGCAGTGCGTTGACCATTGCCAGCGCAGCGCCTGCACCGTTTTCCGGTGGCGACGTCATGTGGTAAGCATCGCTGCTCATACCGAAGCCAACGACTTCAGCATAGATTTTTGCACCGCGCGCTTTCGCATGCTCGTACTCTTCCAGTACCACCATGCCAGCGCCGTCGCCCAGCACAAAGCCGTCACGCTCTTTGTCCCATGGGCGGCTTGCCGCTTGCGGGTTATCATTACGCGTAGACAGTGCACGTGCCGCGCCAAAGCCACCCACACCCAACGGCGTACTGGCTTTTTCAGCACCACCCGCAACCATCGCGTCTGCATCGCCGTATGCAATGATACGTGCGGCATGACCGATGTTATGCACGCCTGAAGTACAGGCGGTCGCGATGGAGATGCTTGGCCCTTGCAGGCCGTACATGATGGTCAGATGACCAGCCACCATGTTAACAATCGTCGACGGAACGAAGAACGGGCTGATCTTACGCGGTCCACCGTTTACCAGTGAGGTATGGTTTTCTTCGATAAGACCGAGACCGCCAATACCAGAGCCGATAGCGGCGCCAATACGATGAGCGTTCTCTTCCGTAATTTCGAGGCCAGAATCCTGCATGGCCTGAACGCCAGCGACAATTCCATATTGAATGAAGGCATCCATCTTGCGCTGTTCTTTGCGCGAGATAATGTCTTCACAGTTAAAATCCTTTACTAAGCCAGCAAATTTCGTTGCATAGGCGCTAGTATCGAAATGGTCGATCAGGCTGATGCCACTCTGACCGGCAAGGAGAGCTTTCCAGGTAGACTCTACGGTATTGCCGACAGGAGACAACATGCCCAGTCCGGTCACAACTACACGACGCTTAGACACGGTTGTCCTCCAGGGAGGGAAAATAATTCAAGTGGGATAAAAAGATAAAACTCAGGCGGTCGAATGACCGCCTGGAGATGTTCACTTACGCCTGGTGGCCGTTGATGTAATCAATGGCAGCCTGAACGGTAGTGATTTTCTCAGCTTCTTCGTCCGGAATCTCAGTATCAAACTCTTCTTCCAGAGCCATTACCAGCTCAACGGTGTCAAGAGAATCTGCGCCCAGGTCTTCAACGAAGGAAGCATTGTTGGTTACTTCTTCCTGCTTAACGCCCAGCTGTTCGCCGATAATTTTCTTAACGCGTTCTTCGATAGTGCTCATACTCTTAAATTTCCTATCAAAACTCGCTTTCGCGATGGTTTTCGTAGTGTATAAAATGTTGAAAAATTTGCAACTAAATCCCGGCAGGTCTTACCACGATTTTACGTTATTTTGAGGCCAAGACCTACAATAACGCAAATATTTTTCATCGTGGTTAAACCATGTACATCCCGCCGTTGACGTGCAAAGTCTCACCTGTGATGTAACTTGCTTCGTCAGAAGCTAAAAATGCAACCGCACTGGCGATTTCCTGAGCGCCACCGAGGCGACCCGCAGGAACCTGCGCCAGAATACCCGCACGCTGATCATCAGACAGCGCACGCGTCATGTCCGTTTCAATAAAGCCCGGAGCAACAACGTTTACAGTAATGCCACGAGACGCAACTTCGCGCGCCAGTGATTTACTGAAGCCGATCAGACCCGCTTTCGCCGCAGCGTAGTTAGCCTGACCCGCATTTCCCATGGTACCAACCACAGAACCGATAGTGATAATACGCCCATGACGCTTTTTCATCATAGCTCGCATTACCGCTTTTGACAGACGGAAAACAGATGACAGGTTGGTTTCGATGATATCGTTCCACTCGTCATCTTTCATGCGCATTAACAGGTTATCACGAGTAATCCCGGCATTATTGACCAGGATATCGACTTCACCAAATTCTGCGCGAATATTTTCCAGAACAGATTCGATAGATGCCGGATCGGTCACATTCAACATTAGACCTTTACCATTTGCACCTAAGTAATCGCTAATGGCCTGCGCGCCGCTTTCGCTGGTAGCAGTACCGATAACTTTCGCGCCACGGGCAACAAGTGTCTCAGCAATTGCGCGGCCAATGCCACGGCTTGCACCGGTAACCAGCGCGATTTTTCCTTCAAAACTCATGGTCTTCCTCTTTTATTGCTCTAGCGCCGCAGACAATGCCGCCGGCTCATTCAGTGCCGAAGCAGTCAGGGTGTCAACAATACGTTTCGTCAGACCGGTCAGAACTTTACCCGGACCGACTTCATACAGGTGCTCTACGCCCTGGGATGCCATAAATTCAACGGTTTTAGTCCACTGAACCGGGCTATACAGCTGACGAACCAGCGCATCGCGAATTGCGTCTGCCGTGGTCTCGCACTTCACGTCGACGTTGTTCACAACCGGAACAGTCGGCGCGTTAAAGGTGATTTTCTGCAGCTCAACGGCCAGTTTCTCAGCGGCAGGCTTCATCAGCGCGCAGTGAGAAGGAACGCTGACCGGCAGCGGCAGCGCACGCTTAGCGCCCGCGGCTTTACAGGCAGCACCAGCACGTTCTACGGCTTCTTTATGCCCGGCAATAACCACCTGACCCGGTGAGTTAAAGTTTACTGGTGAAACCACCTGGCCTTCGGCAGACTCTTCGCACGCTTTAGCGATAGCGGCATCGTCCAGACCGATAATAGCAGACATGCCGCCAGTGCCTTCCGGAACCGCTTCCTGCATGAATTTGCCACGCAGTTCAACCAGACGTACGGCATCGGCAAAACCGATAACACCCGCACATACCAGAGCAGAATATTCGCCCAGGCTATGACCCGCCATCAGCGCAGGTGTTTTACCCCCCTGCTGCTGCCATACGCGATAAAGCGCAACGGATGCGGTCAACAGCGCGGGCTGCGTCTGCCAGGTTTTATTCAGTTCTTCAGCCGGACCTTGCTGAGTCAACGCCCACAGATCATAGCCCAGTGCAGCTGATGCTTCAGCAAATGTTTCTTCAACAATTGGGTAGTTTGCTGCCATTTCAGACAACATCCCAACGGTCTGGGAACCCTGCCCCGGAAACACAAATGCAAATTGCGTCATGTTTAAATCCTTATACTAGAAACGAACCAGCGCGGAGCCCCAGGTGAATCCACCCCCGAAGGCTTCAAGCAATATCAACTGCCCAGCTTTAATACGCCCGTCGCGGACGGCTTCGTCCAGCGCGCACGGTACGGAGGCAGCAGAGGTATTACCATGTCTGTCGAGCGTCACGACAACATTATCCATCGACATACCCAGCTTTTTAGCTGTCGCGCTGATAATGCGCAGGTTAGCCTGATGCGGCACCAGCCAGTCCAGCGCAGAACGGTCGAGATTATTGGCTTCCAGCGTTTCATCAACGATGTGCGCAAGCTCGGTCACCGCGACTTTAAATACTTCGTTACCCGCCATCGTCAGGTGGATCGGGTTTTCCGGGTTCACGCGATCGGCGTTAGGCAGCGTCAACAGTTCGCCGTAGCGACCGTCAGCGTGCAGATGCGTGGAGAGAATACCTGGCTCTTCTGATGCGCTCAGTACAACCGCACCAGCCCCATCACCGAAAATGATGATCGTTCCGCGATCGGTTGGATCGCAGGTACGGGCCAGGACATCGGAGCCAACGACCAGAGCATGCTTAACTGCGCCAGATTTAACGTACTGGTCGGCAACGCTCAGGGCGTAAGTGAAGCCAGCACAAGCGGCTGCAACGTCAAACGCCGGACAGCCTTTGATCCCCAGCATACTTTGGATCTGGCACGCCGCGCTTGGAAATGCGTGAGTGGATGATGTGGTAGCAACCACAATCAGACCAATTTGTTCTTTGTCGATGCCCGCCATTTCAATCGCACGGTTTGCGGCGGCAAAGCCCATCGTCGCAACTGTTTCATTTGGCGCTGCAATATGGCGTTCACGGATACCTGTACGAGTGACGATCCACTCATCAGACGTCTCAACCATTTTTTCCAAATCGGCGTTAGTACGCACTTGTTCAGGCAGATAGCTGCCAGTACCAATAATCTTCGTATACATGTACGCTCAGTCACTTTTTGGTTATATACCGCTACGAGCAAATCGCTGATACGTTGGCCACATTCACAAACGCACCGTTATCTGTGTGCTCGTGATTTTGCGTTTTCACCACCGTCCAGCAGTTCGAATCCAGCTGGGTATACAGATTCCAGGCGAGCGGCAATTCGCTGAGGAACTTGTCGCTGCACCGCCTGCACTGCCTGTTCAATCGCGACTTCAAATGCTCGCTGATTGGCCGCACCATGACTCTTAATCACCGTGCCGCGCAATCCTAACAGACAGGCGCCATTATACTGGTCGGGGTTGAGGTGACTAAATCGCCTTGTCAGGCTTTTTTGTAACCAACGTTTTAATAACAGAAGCCACCACGACCGTTTTTTGCCCTCACCCTGAGATTTCAGCAGTGAAAGGAACATTCTGACAACACCTTCCATCGTCTTTAATGTGACATTACCTGTAAAACCGTCACAGACCAACACATCGGTTTTGCCAGTCAGTAACTCATTGGCTTCAAGATAGCCGATATAATTAATGGAAGGGATTGTTTTTAGCACAGCTGAAGCATCTCGAATACTGTCGAGACCTTTCGTTTCTTCTTCGCCGATGTTGAGTAACGCTACACGAGGATTGGCAATGCCAACAACCTCTTCTGCCAGCACGGAACCCATGACGGCAAATTGCACCAACATCGTGCTATCACAATCTACGTTGGCGCCCAAATCCAGCACCACCGTTTTGCCCTTTTGCTGATGGGGTAACACCGTCACCAACGCAGGACGCTCAATCCCCTCAAGAGGTTTGAGCAATAACTTCGCAAGTCCCATGAGTGCGCCCGTATTACCGGCGCTGACACAAGCTTGTGCCTGACCTTCTTTCACGAGCTCCAGGGCAACACGCATTGAGCTTCCACGACTGGCGCGAATAGCTTGCGAGGGCCGGGCATCACTGGCAATAACTGACTGAGCAGGGATAATCTGCAGACGCGAACGTTGTTCGAAGTCAGCTTTGGCAAGTAATGGCGTGATTGTATCGGGATCCCCGACTAAAAGAAGTGTGAGTTGCGAATTAGAATTCAGTGCCTGCAATGCTGCAGGCACTGTCACGGTAGGGCCAAAATCTCCCCCCATGACATCTAACGCCAGGGTTAGACGTGTCAAGGTATCGTCGCTGCCCGGTTAGGTGTTTCCCCAGTCACCCGGGGAAAGCCTCACTAAGCTTCATCACGCGTTCACTCTTTGTCTTTCTCACCAGAAGTGGGAAAGCCATTGAGTCATGCGTGATTACTTAGCGATTACCTTACGGCCACGGTAGAAACCGTCGGCAGTGATGTGGTGACGCAGGTGTTGTTCACCAGAAGTTTTGTCTACAGACAGGCTGGTGACTGCGGTCAGAGCGTCATGAGAACGACGCATGCCACGTTTGGAACGGGTTGGTTTATTCTGTTGTACGGCCATGGACCTTACTCCTCAATTACTTACGCTTTAAGCTGGCTAATACGGCAAATGGGTTTGGTTTTTGCGCTTCATCAGGCAATTCGCCAAAGACCATGTCCGCCTCGGACACTTCACAGTGTTCAGAATCATGCACCGGAACTACCGGCAAGGAGAGGATAATCTCATCTTCAACCATTGCAAGCAGATCGATTTCACCGAATTCGTTAACCTCAATCGGCTCATACGCTTCCGGGAGTGCTTCAGCCTGCTCGTCAGAACGGACAGGACTAAAACAATATGTTGTGTGAACATGAAGTGGGAACGGTTTCCCGCAACGCTGACATTCGAGCGTAACCGATACCTTCGCATCACCGGTTATAACGGCGAGACGCTGGTTATCGATAGCGAACGACATGGAGCATTCCACATCACTGTCCACACTGACTACAGAATCGGCGACGCGCTCAACCAGATCAGAAGTATAGATACCTTCATAATCGAGGCGTTTTTGAGCCGTACGAACCGGATCAAGAGTCAGGGGTAATTTTACCTTTTGCATAGGGCGCGCATATTAACTTTGTAACGTCATATAGTCAAAGAAAAAGGCAGCCTGTGGTTGCCTTTTGCCAATAATTCGCACACATTGCGGGTCATCGACTTAAAATCGCTCAAGACAAGCCACTACAGCCAGCTTGTAGGTCGAAGTCCATAGTTTAAAATGGCTATCATCAATACGCTATATGCGAGGGAAAAAATATGCCTCAACTTATTCTTGCTTCTACCTCCCCCTGGCGTCGCGCTTTACTCGAAAAACTGGCAATCCCGTTTGAATGCGCTGCGCCAGAGGTTGATGAAACGCCGTTGCCCGGCGAAGCACCACGCCATTTAGTCTTGCGACTGGCGCAGAAAAAAGCGCAATCTCTCGCCCACCGTTACCCATCGCATCTGATTATTGGCTCCGATCAAATTTGTGTTCTTGATGGTGAAATAACCGGCAAACCATTAACTGAAGAAAATGCGCGCCAACAATTACTCAAAGCCCGTGGCAATATTGTGACGTTTTACACCGGACTGGCGCTGTATAATTCTGCGACCGGACATTTACAAACTGAAGTAGAACCTTTTGACGTCCATTTCCGTCATTTAAGCGAGGCGGAAATTGATGATTATCTGCGCAAAGAGCGCCCGCTCCATTGTGCAGGTAGTTTCAAAAGTGAAGGGTTAGGTATTGCACTCTTTGAACGTCTGGAGGGTCGTGACCCAAATACCCTGATCGGTTTGCCGCTTATCGCGTTGTGTCAAATGCTGCGGCGGGAAGAGATGAACCCGTTGAATGCCTGATTGATCTGCCTGATGGCGACGCGATGCGTCTTATCAGGCCTACGGTGCATCACACGATTGTAGGCCTGATAAGCAACGCGCATCAGGCTTTACTGCGTAAAACCTCGAGGCAGCGCTTCAATTGCTTATCCATCGGCGCCTCAATACGCATCACTTCACCCGTTCCCGGATGGGTAAATTTCAACGCTGCGGCGTGCAGGAAAAGTCGATTCAACCCCGTATCCGCCAGTTGCTTATCGAACTCACGGTCACCGTAGCGATCGTCAAAAGCAATTGGATGACCGGCATACTGGGTATGCACACGAATCTGGTGCGTACGTCCGGTCACCGGGCTACAGCGCACAAGCGTGGCAAACGCATAGCGCTCTTCCACTTTAAAACGTGTTTCTGACGGTTTGCCTTCCTGGTTCACCCGCACGATACGCTCACCGCTTTGCAGAATGTTCTTTAACAGCGGCGCCTGCACGGTTTTGACATGCGACTGCCATTGGCCTCGAACCAGCGCGAGATAGTCTTTCTGCATGCCTTTTTCACGCAGTTGTTCATGCAATGAACGCAAGGCTGAGCGTTTTTTGGCAACCAGCAGCACGCCGGAGGTATCCCGGTCGAGGCGATGCACCAGTTCAAGGAAACGCGCTTCCGGGCGCAGCGCACGTAATCCTTCAATGACGCCAAAGCTTAACCCGCTTCCGCCATGTACGGCCGTACCTGAAGGTTTGTTAAGCACCAGAATGTGGTCATCTTCATATAAAATGACGTCGGTCAGCGCCGCGACCTTTTGCAGGTTCGGTGAAATGGCCTCTTCTTCACGTTCAGCGACACGCACAGGTGGAATACGCACAATATCCCCGTCTTCGAGTTTGTACTCGGGTTTAATGCGTTTTTTATTCACCCGCACTTCGCCTTTACGCAAAATGCGATAAATCATACTTTTCGGCACGCCCTTAAGCTGGGTGCGCAAAAAGTTATCGATGCGTTGCCCTGCTTCGTCGGCAGTAATGGCAACTGTTTTTACGGCTGGAGTCTCTGTTTTCATGGGGGCCGATTTTAAATAGCCATCAAGATTCGCGCCACACATTTTTCTATGCTTATATTAACTGCTATACCCTATTACTTAAGTTTGACATAGCCGATTTGGTGGTTATTAAAGCAATCACTACGCGGAAGTGAAAAAACTGTGAGTAACCGGGTGATAAATGGCAAAAGTCATCTTGCTATAACAAGGTTAGCAGTGGAATAATGAGGTTGTTTCCGTGTTGAATCTTGTTAAAACAAGAACTTTTCCGGAATGACCCAATTTTGCCCGACCGATCATCAACGCAGCAATGGCGTAAGACGTATTGATCTTTCAGGCAGTTAGCGGGCTGCGGGTTGCAGTCCTTACCGGTAATATGGAAGCTTTTCTGGAGAGTAACACCCAGACTGTTCCCCTGATAATTGCGCTGTGTTTCCGTATGAAATGCAGGCAACCGACACTCTGCGCCTCTTTGAGCTGACGATAACCGTGAGGTTGGCGACGCGAATAGACACGAGGCCATCGGTTCACACCCGGAAAGGCATTACTCTGCCCGCAGCTTAGTCGTCAATGTAAGAATAATGAGTAAGTTACGATGAAAAGAATGTTAATTAACGCAACTCAGCAGGAAGAGTTGCGTGTCGCCCTTGTAGATGGGCAACGTCTGTACGATCTGGATATCGAAAGTCCTGGACACGAACAGAAAAAAGCCAACATCTATAAAGGCAAAATTACCCGTATTGAACCGAGTCTGGAAGCTGCTTTTGTTGATTACGGCGCTGAACGTCACGGTTTCCTCCCGTTAAAAGAAATTGCCCGCGAATACTTCCCCGCTAACTACAACTCCCATGGTCGTCCCAACATTAAAGACGTGTTGCGCGAAGGTCAGGAAGTCATCGTTCAGATCGATAAAGAAGAACGCGGCAATAAAGGCGCTGCGCTGACTACCTTTATCAGCCTGGCGGGTAGTTATCTGGTTCTGATGCCGAACAACCCGCGCGCGGGCGGTATCTCCCGCCGCATTGAAGGCGACGACCGTACCGAATTAAAAGAAGCGCTGGCAAGCCTGGAACTGCCTGATGGCATGGGCCTTATCGTGCGTACCGCAGGGGTCGGCAAATCCGCCGAAGCGCTGCAGTGGGACCTGAGCTTCCGCCTGAAGCACTGGGAAGCGATTCAAAAAGCCGCTGACAGCCGCCCTGCTCCGTTCCTGATCCACCAGGAAAGCAACGTTATCGTTCGCGCTTTCCGTGACTACTTACGTCAGGACATCGGCGAAATCCTTATCGATAATCCGAAAGTGATGGAGATGGCGCGTCAGCACATCGCCGCGCTGGGTCGTCCGGATTTCAGCAGCAAAATCAAACTGTACACCGGCGAAATCCCGCTGTTCAGCCACTATCAGATCGAGTCTCAGATTGAATCCGCGTTCCAGCGCGAAGTGCGCCTGCCGTCCGGCGGCTCAATCGTTATTGACAGCACAGAGGCCCTGACCGCTATCGATATCAACTCCGCGCGTGCAACTCGCGGCGGCGACATCGAAGAAACTGCGTTCAACACTAACCTTGAAGCAGCCGATGAAATTGCCCGTCAGCTACGTCTGCGCGACCTCGGCGGTCTGATTGTAATCGACTTCATTGATATGACGCCGGTTCGCCACCAGCGCGCGGTTGAAAACCGTCTGCGCGAGGCCGTACGCCAGGACAGAGCGCGTATTCAGATCAGCCATATTTCTCGCTTCGGTCTGCTTGAGATGTCTCGTCAGCGTCTGAGCCCGTCTCTGGGTGAATCCAGCCATCACGTGTGCCCGCGCTGTTCCGGCACCGGTACCGTACGTGATAACGAATCACTGTCGCTGTCTATTCTGCGTCTGATCGAAGAAGAAGCACTGAAAGAAAATACGCAAGAAGTTCATGCTATTGTTCCTGTGCCAATCGCCTCTTACCTGCTTAACGAAAAACGTACCGCGGTTAATGCTATCGAAACGCGTCAGAATGGCGTGCGCTGTGTGATCGTGCCAAACGATCAGATGGAAACCCCGCACTATTCTGTGCTGCGCGTACGTAAAGGGGAAGAAACACCGACCCTGAGCTACCTGCTGCCGAAACTGCATGAAGAGGCAATGGCATTGCCGACGGAAGAAGAGTACGTCGAGCGTAAACAGCCTGAGCAACCGGCGCTGGCCACCTTCGCCATGCCAGACGTTCCGCCAGCCCCTGCTCTGCAGGAACCTGCCGCGAAAGCCACCGCGCCTAAAGCTGCAGCAGCAACCGCAGCCGTTGCCGCACAACCCGGTTTGATTAGCCGTTTCTTTGGCGCACTGAAGTCCATCTTCGGTGGTAGCGAAGAAGTGAAACCGGTTGAACAACCTGCGCCGAAAGCTGAAGAGAAAACCGAACGCCAGCAGGATCGTCGTAAACCGCGTCAGAACAATCGTCGCGACCGTAACGATCGTCGTGATAACCGTGATAATCGCGGTGACCGCGACAACCGTAGCGAACGTTCAGAAAACGGCGAAAACCGTGAAGATAACCGCCGTAACCGTCGTCAGTCCCAGCAGCAAAATGCGGAAGCTCGCGATAACCGCCAGCAAACCACTGATGTTGCAGACAAAGCGAAATCCGGTGATGAACAGCAGGCGCCGCGTCGCGAACGCAACCGCCGTCGTAACGATGACAAGCGTCAGGCTCAGCAGGAAGTTAAAGAGCTGAACCAGGCTGAACAACCTGTGCAGGATACTGAGCAGGAAGAGCGCGTACGTCAGCCTCAAACCCGCCGCAAACAGCGTCAGTTGACTCAGAAAGTTCGTTTCACAGACAGCCCGGCGGTTGAAGCCGAAGTGGCTACTGTTGCTGCAATCGCTGAAACTGCTGTTGCTCAACCAACAGAACAGCCGGTACCGTCACAGCGCACCGAACTGGCGAAAGTTGATCTGCCAGCCGTCGTTGCGACTGAGCAGGAAGACAACAGCGAAGCTCGTGACTCCAACGGTATGCCGCGTCGTTCTCGCCGCTCTCCTCGCCATCTGCGCGTTAGTGGACAGCGTCGTCGTCGTTACCGTGACGAGCGTTATCCGGTTCAGTCACCGATGCCGTTAACGGTCGCCTGCGCATCTCCTGAATTAGCGTCCGGTAAAGTTTGGATCCGCTACCCTGTCGCACGTCCTCAGGATCAGCAGGTTGAAGAACAGCGTGAACAGGAAATGGTCCAGCAGCAAGCTGCACCTGTCGCCGTAGAGCCTCAGGTTGCTGCCGCTGCCGTTGAACACATTGTGGATACCCCTGCGCCGGTTGAAGCCGTGCAACCAGAGGTTGTCGTAGCTGAGCCTCAGGCCGCCGTTGTTGAAACCACACAGGTTGAAACCACGCATCCGGAAGTGATTGCGACCCCTGTCGAGGAACAACCGCAAATTATCGCTGCATCTGATGCGCCCGTAGCAGAAGAAATCGCCGCTGAAGCCGAACCTGTGGCTGACGTTGTGACTGCACCGGTTACCGAAGAGCCTGCAGAGGTGGTTATTCCCCAGCCAGAAGTGGTTGAAGAGATTGCTGAAGTTGTGGAAACAGCGCCAGCTGTTGAAGAGGTTGCAGCGCCGAAAGTCGTTGTTGCCGCGCCTGTCGTCGAAACTGAAGTCGTTAAGGCTGAAGTTGTCGCAGCCAGCGCTGATGCTGAACACCTGCATAGCCATGCAACCGCGCCAATGACCCGCGCTCCGGCACCGGAATATGTGCCAGAAGCGCCGCGTCATAGCGACTGGCAGCGTCCGGCATTCGCCTTTGAAGGCAAAGGTGCCGCAGGTGGACATAGCGCAACGCATCAAGCGACTGCGCCAGCAACACGTCCACAGCCTGTTGAGTAAGCCATAATCAATATCAAAGCCGGCCTTCGGGTCGGCTTTTTTATATCTGATCTACGCCTTTCATCCCCGTCAGCTGCGGCATAACATCCTTCATTAGGGCCAGAAACTTGCGTAAGCGGGTCGGATAGTAACGCGCCCACGGATAAACCAAATGTACAGGCAACGGCGCCGCATGCCACTCAGGTAGCAACGCAACCAGACGTCCGTCGGCAATATCCTCCGCCACCATCCAGCTTGAAACAATAGTCACTCCCAACCCCGCCAGCGCGGCATTTCTTGCGACATAAATACTGTCTGTGCTTAATCTGGGTGAAATATTCAGCGTGACTGGCTCATTACGCAATTGGTGCAACAACGAAACGCTATGCTGATAAAACGTGTTCACTGCAATCCAGGGCAGCGCTGATAACTGCTCAGGATGAGAAAGCTCGCCATATTGCTCCAGCAGTCCTGGACTCACCACCATACTACGGGGAACTTCAGCCAGTAAGACGGAAACCGTGGCCGGATCCACCTCAGCACCAACCCTGATCGCGCAATCAATATTATCGCTCAGAAAATCAACGGTTTTATCGTTGAGCATCCACTCTACTGCCAACTGGGGATAGCGCGAAAAAAACTGCAAAAGCGGCTCAAGTAGTTGTTGTTGCCCGAAGGCATGCGGTGCGCGGACTCGCAACGTCCCCACCGGTTCATCTTCTGTGACATTAAGTCCATCTTCCAGCGCCAGCCAGGCATCAATAATCTTCTTAGCATGCTGATAGCCTCTTTCGCCGTCGTCGGTCAATTTCATCGCATGCGTGGTACGCATAAGCAGTTTCACACCCAGCAGCGTCTCCAGCGATTGCAGCCGTCGGCTTACGGTCGCCTGCGTCGTCCCTATCTGTTTTGCCGCTGCCGAAAGCGATCCTGCTTCTACGATACGCACAAACGTGCGCATCAGCTCCACCCTGTCTATACGTTCAGTTTTTATCATTATCAGTTTCTTCATACGTCTGGCGTATAACTGTTTTACCACTGCGCTCGCTACCGCACCACCCGCAGAAGGATAAAAATAGCCGCACATCCTGTGATTGAGGAATCATTTGTGAACACACATACCGCACTTTCCCGTTGGGTCATTTTTGTTCTGGCAATGGGCGCCGGATTCAGCGTGGCCGCTATCTACTACGCCCAGCCTCTTCTGCCTTTAATGGGTCAGGATCTGGCCTTAAGTCTCACCGGTATGGGGTTGGTCCCGACGCTGACCCAGGCGGGATATGCGTTAGGTATATTGTTTTTATTGCCATTAGGCGATCGTTATGACCGCCGGACATTAATCCTGCTGAAAAGCATCTCTCTTGCCGCGCTGCTGCTGGCCTGTAGCTTTACCGGTCAGTTGCATTCGCTATTACTGGTGAGCCTGCTGATGGGAATGGCGGCAACCATGGCACAAGATATCGTTCCCGCGGCGGCTATTCTGGCGCCGGAAGGCAAGCAGGGAAAAACGGTGGGCACTGTGATGACGGGCCTTCTGCTGGGGATTTTACTCTCACGTACCGTCAGTGGAGTGGTGGGCGAAGCGTTTGGCTGGCGCGAGATGTATCAACTCGCTGCCGTCAGCATTGCCATAATTACCGCGATTATGTGGAAAGTACTGCCTCGCTTTACGGTCCATTCCACGTTGAGCTATCCATCATTAATGTTCTCAATGGCGCAACTTTGGCAACGATATTCCACCTTGCGCCGCGCAGCACTGGCACAAGGCTTTCTGTCCATTGCTTTTAGCGCCTTCTGGTCTACGCTGGCGGTAATGTTATCTGAGCATTACCACATGGGTAGCGCTATAGCGGGTGCTTTTGGTATCGCGGGGGCAGCCGGAGCGCTTGCCGCACCGTTGGCGGGTCATCTTGCCGATAAAGTGGGTGCGGCAAAAGTAACGCAATTGGGTGCTTTGCTGGTAACGGCATCTTTCGCTCTGATGTTTTTGTTACCCGCCCTGCCCGTTCAGGGGCAATGGCTGCTCATCGCCCTTTCGGCGGTAGGTTTTGATCTCGGATTGCAATCCAGCCTGGTTGCCCACCAGAATCTGGTCTATAGCCTGGAGCCTCTGGCACGAGGACGATTGAACGCTCTGCTGTTTACGATGGTGTTCATTGGTATGGCGCTGGGTTCGGTTCTCGGAAGTCAGGTCTACGCCCTGGCAAATTGGGAAGGTGTTGTTGCGTTGGCTACCTTCAGCAGTGCAATTGCGTTGGTCATAAGACTGACGGGGACCCCGTCGCTTAGTAAGACGTCGGTTGCCTAAAAAAATGCCCGCTCCGGGGTGTTAAAGGAGCGGGCAGACAAACATACCCAGTTTCAAGATATGTTTCAAAACGAGGCGTTAACGATTGAGCTGGAACAACGACATTCCCTGCATATCGGTAAACGCTTTATAGGATGCCTGTAGCGCAGCCTGCTGCATGACATAAGACGAGATCGCGGCGTTCCAGTCGACATCCACCAGATTACTCATCTGCTGAGTTTGGCCTAATGCACGATCGGCACCCAGTGAATCCAGCGAGCTTAATTCACTCAGCTGCGTACCTAATTCTGCACGGACGCTCAAAACATTATTGAGTGAATTCTTTAAACCACGGTTGGTTTTATCAATGGCAGCAGCGGCGGTAGCTTTTGCAACGTCATCACCCTCAATAGGGGTTTTGAGCGCATCAATAGCAGTATCCAGCATTTTAAACAGGTTCTTTTCCTGAGTACCGCCACCAGGTTCCGGTACGGCGTTGCTTGTCAGGTTGGCGAATACTTTATCGCCAGTATGACCAATCACCATGGTTCGGGAGGCATCGACCTGTTGGGTAACGTTTGTTGTACCACCGCTGTAAGCGCCATCTGCCTGGGCAAACGGTGCAGATTCTGTTTTATATCCACCGAAAATATAGCGACCATTACCGTCGGTACTGTTTGCCAGGTTCATCAGCTGATCGCGGATCCCCTGTAGGTCGGTGGCCAGCGATGCACGGTCATCATCACTTAACGTTCCGTTCCCGGCATAAACGATTTTTTCCTGTGCAGCCTGAATTGCCGTCGTCACCTGGCTCAGAACATTCTCTTCCAGCGACACCTTTTGCGTCGCGAATGAGCGTGCCAGCGTATATTGGCTGTTCTGCGCCTGAGCCTGAGAAAGTACCACGGCCTGCGAGGCGGCAATCGGATCGTCTGATGGGTTGATCACGCGTTTGCCCGTTGACATCTGCTCGCCGAACTTCATCCATTCAGCCTGAGAGTTAGTGATGCCACGCATATTCTGCTGGTACATCATCTGGGTGCTGATACGCATTGTGTCCCTCTCCCTTAGCGGATATTAATCAGTGCATCAAACAACGCATTCGCGGTCTGCAGCACTTGCGCGTTAGCCAGGTAATACTGCTGAAAACGCTGTAAATTACCGTACTCTTCGTCGAGGTTTACGCCGGAAATAGATTGTTGCTGCCGGTAAAGCTGTGTCACCACGTTGTTCTGGGTGGTGGCACTGGTTTTCAGCGTAGCGGTTTTGTTCCCGACATCGCTTACCAGCGTGGCATATGCATCGTTGAAGGTCTTATTGCCGACAGTCGCTTTGGTTTGCAGATCTAACAGTTTCTGACCGTTACGGTTGTCGCTCTTGCCTTTATCGATGGTGGGGTCCGTATCATTTTTAGACACTTGAGCCATGGCGATTTTCGACTCATCGGTCACCTTGACTTTCATATCAACGATGACGTTCTCTACCGGCTTCAGAATAAAACTGTCATTTTCTTGAGGCCCGGGCTTGGTGGGATCAATAGTCACCGTCACTTTCAGACCATCAATATCCAGTTTTCCGTCCTTATCAGGTTTAGCTTCAAACGTTGTGTTATCTGCCAGACGCGTCACCTGCCACTTACCGCCACTGAACACAACCTTATAGTCGGTAGCCTGTACTTTCGAACTGTCACCAACTTCTGCAGTTAATTCCGCTTTGCCAATGTTATTCTTATTACTCAAAACTGACGGGCTGCCGATATCGAAGAAATTCTCACCTTTAACGCCGTTGGCATCAAAACCTTCTTTATGCTGGGCGTTAAATGCACTGGCAAATGCAAGCGCCAGTTGACCGAGGGTATTACGCGTCTGATCCAGCTCCTGAGAACGGAAGGTGAGCAGTCCGCCCAGTGAACCGGTATTCAGCAGTTTCTCCGGAATTTCAACAGCTCCGGCAACGCCATCAACGTAGGCCACGGTTGTACGATTAGGATCATCGCTGGAAGGCACTGCCGCCAGTTGACGTGCATTGCTGCCCTGTACCAGCGAATAGCCGTTGGCCATGGTCAGGTTGTAAGTGCCACCATCCTGAACGCTGACTTCAACACCGACAATCTGATTCAATTCACTGACCAGCTGATCGCGCTGGTCAAGCAGGTCGTTAGGAGACGCACCTGCGCCGACGCCTGTCATACGAGAAATCTGGTCGTTGAGGCTGGCAATTTGTTTCGAATAGTTGTTGATCTGATCAACGCTGGCTTTAATCGCGGTATTGACCTGCTTATCCTGATCGCGCAGATACTGGTCGGTCGTTTTAAACTGATTTACCAATCCATCAGCTTTACCGATTAGCGCCTGGCGTGCCGCCGGATCTTCGGCGTTGCTGACCAGCGTTTGCAGGCTGGTAAAAAAGTCCTGCATGGAGGTCGAAATAGAACTGGTTTTGCTGGAGAGCAGATTGTCGATTTTTGACATTTGCTCATAACGTGTCGTCAGACCGCTGCTCTGGTTCTGCGCTGCTCGCAACTGGTTAGTGATAAAGGAGTCATATTCACGTTGTACACCAGAAACATAGACACCATTGCCTACCCAGCCCCCCGCACCCAGCGTGCTGTTCGCTTGCGCCATAATTGTCGTCTGTCGGGTATATCCGGCAACGTTATAGCTGGAGATGTTGTTACTGGCAGTATTCAACGCGGCCTGCGCTGCGCTGAGTCCACTCATCGCGTTATTAATCAAGCTGGACATGGAGGTTCCTTGTAATCCTTCAATACTCGTTATTATCGGCAGCAGGTCGGTAGACTTGAGCTATTTAAAAGAGATTATCGATGTTCGTGCTGTAGGTTTTGCTCACTTTTTCACTCATCGATTTCAACTGCTGGATCATGCTGGTTAATTTTCGCGCATAGTTAGGGTCCGTGGCGTAACCCGCATTTTGCAATGCCTGCGCCCCTTGCTCGGCGGTCGAGGCAGCGGTCACTGCTGCATAGCGCGGGTTACGGGATATCAGACCGACATAATCCGACAACGCCTCAAGGTAAGAGCTATAGACGCGGAATCTGGCTTTCACCTTTTTCGCCTCACCGTTTTCATATTCAGTCGTGGTGATTTCAGTGGTTGGACCTTTCCAGCTTCCCGAAGCCTTCACGCCAAAAATGTTGAAGCTCGGTTCACCGTTCTCACGGCGAATTTGTCGCTGCCCCCATCCGGATTCCAGCGCCGCCTGTGCCAGAATCAGATGATGCGGGACGCCGCTTTGCTGGCTGGCCAGCTTAGCCGGCAGCGATAGCTGGGCGAGGAAGTCTTTACTGTCACCTGACAGCGGCTCATCATTGCTTTCTGTCGCCCGGGGGATGGCTTTGCGGACCAGTTGCGTCAATGCCTGATTTTGATAGCTGGTCACCGTTTCCAGTGAAAACTTCATCGGCACCTGCGGCGCGTCATCCGCAGGTTGCGCTTGCCCTTCAGTCATCTGCTTGACCATCATTTCAGCCAACCCCAGACCTTTGCCTGCGGTCATTTGCTGCGCAATTTGTTGGTCATACATACTGGTATACAAGCGCGTTGAATCGCTGCTAAACACGCCATCTTTCGGCAGCGCTTCACGCATGCTTTTCAGCATCATCTGCACGAACATCCCTTCAACCTGACGGGCGACCGGACGGATATTCGCCGCCGGGTCCTGGCCCGCTTTCGCTTTCAATTCGTTCAGTGATTGCGCATCCCAGGCAGCGCTGGTCAACAGTTTGCTGTCACCAATCATTAGATGATTTCCAGTTTGGCGCGTAAGCAACCCGCGCTCTGCATCGATTGCAGAATGGACATCAGATCCATCGGCGTTGCCCCCAGCGCATTCAGCGCACGTACCACATTGTTCAGGTTGGCGCTGGAACGCACGCTTTGCAACGAACCACCGCTCTGGCGCAGGTCAATCTGGGTTTGTGGCGTCACCACGGTTTGTCCACCGCCAAATGGTGTGTCCGGCTGGCTGACGTTCGCCTGGCGGTTTACCGTAATCGACAAGTTGCCTTGTGCCACAGCACAGCTATCCAGCGTCACTTCGCGGTTCATGACGACAGATCCGGTGCGCGAGTTGATAATCACTTTCGCATCCTGCGGCGTGACGTTCACCTCAATATTCTGGATATCAGCGAGGAAACGCACCTGCGAGCTGTTACCGCTTGGCACGCGCACCTGAATGGTTCGGGCATCCAATGCTGTTGCGCTACCAAAGCCACGCGAGCGGTTGATGGTGTCGGTAATCTGCTGCGCCATCGTGAAATCTTCATTATTGAGCTGCAGATTAATGGTGTTACCACCGCCGAACTGGCTGGGTAATTCACGTTCGATAATCGCGCCGTTGGTAATGCGTCCACCATTGAGCTGGTTAACCTGCACGCTACTGCCACCTGCAGCCGCACCCGCACCGCCCACCAAAATATTCCCCTGAGCCAGCGCATATACCTGACTATCAACCCCTTTTAACGGGGTCATCAGCAGCGTACCGCCGCGCAGGCTTTTGGCATTCCCCATAGAGGAAACCACTACGTCGATGGTTTGTCCCTGACGACCGAATGCAGGAAACGACGCGGTAACCATCACCGCCGCCACATTTTTCAGCTGCATATTGGTACCAGTTGGCACGGTTATCCCCAACTGCGAAAGCATGTTATTGAGCGTTTGCGTCGTAAACGGCGTCTGTGTGGTCTGGTCACCCGTTCCATCCAGACCGACTACCAGCCCATAACCTATCAACGAGTTTTCCCGCACCCCCTGAACGCTGGTCAGGTCACGAATACGGTCAGCATGCGCAAAGGTGGTTATCAGCACCAGTACCATTCCAACAAAAGATTTAAACACTGGGTACCTCGCTTACATCGGCGACAAGTTAAGGAAGAAACGCTGCAACCAGCCCATATTCTGCGCTTCATTGATGTAGCCGTTGCCGACGTACTCAATACGCGCATCCGCAACCTGGGTTGACGGTACGGAGTTGCTGCCACTGATGGTGCGCGGGTTAACAACCCCGGAGAAGCGGATGAATTCAGTGCCCTGATTTATAGCGATCTGTTTTTCACCCACGACATGTAAGTTGCCATTCACCAGTACCTGATCGACCGTTACGGTCAGCGTACCGCTGAAGGTATTTCTGGCGTTCGCGCCGCCTTTACCGTTA
Source organism: Citrobacter sp. Cpo148 (assembly GCF_030332375.1). NCBI lineage: Bacteria > Pseudomonadati > Pseudomonadota > Gammaproteobacteria > Enterobacterales > Enterobacteriaceae > Citrobacter > Citrobacter sp. Cpo148. The sequence goes on along the minus strand of NZ_JAOWHY010000047.1, from coordinate 190,652 downwards.
AAGGAGTTACCGCCGGAGGCTTCTACGTCTGCACGTTCGTTACCGAACAATCCTTCCAGATAGCGCGGTACGGTATCAAAGCCAAAGTTTGTCTTGCCGTCGCGACTGGCGTTCGCCGAAGAGCTTTTGCTCGCGCTGACGTTTTCCTGCAATACGATGGTCAGCGTATCGCCAATATTGCGTGGACGACGATCTTCAAAGAGTGGCTGATAACCATAGTTAATCGGTTGTGCCGACTGGAAGATTGAGCCATTCGCCACCGGCGTTGGACCTGGAACTGGCTGGGCAGACGTTGCGCCCTGCACGAGCGGCGTGGCCGGGATCCAGGCACATCCTGTTAGTGAAACCACCAGCAGGGCTAAAATTGGGTATGGGTGAAGCGCGTATTTTCGCATTGCGGTCATCTTCAAAATCAGTGTGCCGGTGAGGTTTTCACCCCACCGGGCTCCACTTTAGAGTTGCGTCAGTTTTTGCAGCATCTGATCGGTGGTCGATACCGCTTTACTGTTGATTTCGTAAGCGCGCTGAACCTGGATCATGTTTACCAGCTCTTCCGCCACGTTGACGTTAGAGGTTTCAACATAGCCCTGATACAGCAGACCCGCGCCGTTCAGCCCTGGCGTGCTCTCATTCGGCGCACCGGATGACTGCGTTTCGGTGTACAGATTCTCACCAATGCTTTCCAGACCGGTATCGTTCATGAAGGTTGTCAGGTTAAGCTGCCCGACCTGAACAGGCGCCGCCTGCCCCTGTTGGGTCACGCTGACAATACCGTCACGTCCAATGGTGATACTGAGCGAGTTAGCCGGAATGGTGATGGCAGGCTGAACCTGAAAACCACCCGCCGTCACCAACTGACCGTTCTGATCCACCTGGAAAGAACCGTCGCGGGTATAAGCGGACGTACCATCGGGCAACATGACCTGGAAAAAGCCCTGGCCTTTAATCGCCACATCTTTACTGTTGTTGGTCTGCGACAGGTTACCCTGGCTGTGTAAACGCTCGGTCGCAACCGGACGTACGCCGGTACCAATCTGCAAACCAGACGGCAGTGTGGTCTGTTCAGAAGACTGTGCGCCAGGCTGACGAATCGTCTGGTACAACAGATCTTCAAATACGGCACGTTGGCGCTTAAATCCGTTGGTGCTGACGTTTGCCAGGTTGTTGGCAATCACATCCATGTTGGTTTGCTGCGCATCCAGGCCGGTTTTGGCGATCCATAATGAACTGATCATAAAATGTCCTGTATTAACTCATCGACAGCAGTTGGTTGGCGCGGCCCGCGTTATCATCCACGCTACTGATAATTTTCATCTGCATTTCAAAGCGGCGGGCGTTGGCGATCATGTCGCTCATCGCAGCAACCGGTTTAACGTTACTGCCTTCCAGCACGCCCGACATCACGCGAATGCTGGGGTCAGCCTGTAACGTCGCACCACGGGTGGCCTGTGCGGCCTGGGTCAGACGGAACATACCGTCATCGCCACGTTGCACTTCAAGCCCTGTAGCCTTCACCAGCTTCAACCGCCCCACTGGCGCGACCGTATTAGCCGGATCGCCAGGGTTAAGTGCAGAAATGGTCCCGTCCGCCGCAATGGTGACTTCCGAGCCTTCTGGTACGGCGATCGGTCCGGCTTCGCCAATTACCGGGTGTCCCTGAATAGTCAGTTCACCCGTTGGGCTCACCTGAATAGCACCGTTACGGGTATATCCTTCGCTACCGTCAGCGGTCTGCACAGCCAACCAGCCATCCTGTTGCAGCGCCACATCCAGCGGGCGGGAGGTATAGTCCATCTGACCGGGCGTCATATCGGCCCCCGGCGTGGAGGCCACGACCAGCGTACGCGTCGGTAAAGACAATCCTTCTACAGGAACCGCGCGCAGTGCATTGAGCTGCGCACGAAACCCTGGCGTGGAGGCGTTTGCCAGGTTGCTGGCCGTCACCGCCTGTTGATTCAGCGTCTGACTGGCCGCGCCCATGGCGGTATAAATTGCGTGATCCATTAAGCCATCCCGTCAGGCGCTTAGCGCAGGTTGACCAGCGTGTTGAGGATCTGATCCTGGGTTTTGATGGTCTGCGCGTTCGACTGATAGTTACGCTGGGCGACAATCATATTCACCAGTTCTTTACTCAAATCCACGTTTGACGCTTCCAGCGCGCCGTTGGTCAGCTTGCCGAAGTTACCTTCGCCTGCGGTACCCAGCAGCGCCACGCCAGAAGACTGAGTCGCCGCCCAGACGTTGTCGCCCTGAGACGCCAGACCTTCGTTGTTGGCAAAGTTTGCCAGCACGATCTGCCCCAGAACCTGTTGCTGTTCGTTGGAGTAGTTACCGACCACGGTACCGTCATTGTTAATCTGGTAGCTCACCAGATCGCCCGGCTTGTAGCCGTTCTGATTCGTGGCAACGATGTTGTTGGCACCGGTGTTCTGCTGCATGGAATTCAGGAAGCTCAGGGAGAAGTTCGCCGGAACTGCGCCATTGATCGTACCAGTGGAGATCTGAATTTGCGGTTGGGCATTAGCTGGACCTTCAACGGGGATTTTTGGTCCATCCGGATCTGCTGGATCGACTGGCACCGTCCCTTCAACATAATTATTCACAGAAGTCAGCGTACCGTTAGCACTAAAGTTCATCACCGCATTCTTGCTGGCAACTGAACCCGCAACGCTGGCATCCTGGGTGTAGACATCCCATTTGTTAGGGCCTGTTTTGACATAAAAAATATTCATGTCATGAGCGTTACCCTGGCTATCGAAAACGGTAACACTGCCTTTTTTGTTGTAGGAATCCGCATCGCTTGGATTAAACGGGGTCTTGGTAGGGACCTTGTCAGTGGAGTTCAGGTTGACCTGCATTGACGCAGTGGTGGTTGATTTAGCCGCCATCAGCGTATTCGGGATAGTGATCGGTGCCGGGTTCGCACCCTGCTGAACTGTTGGCGGTGTACCGGTAGCCGGATAGCCTGTCAGCTGCAGCCCCTGCATGTTAACGATATTGCGGTTTTCATCGAGTTTGAACTGACCGTTACGGCTGTAGAAAACGGAACCGTTGCTGTCTACCATACGGAAAAAACCGTTCTGGCTGATAGCAACGTCCAGACCACGTCCGGTGTTGGTGGTAGTACCGTCGGTAAAGTCCTGAGTAATACCCGCAACTTTAACGCCCAAACCGACTTTCGAACCGGCAAACATATCGGCAAAAGATGCCGTGCCAGATTTAAAACCGTAGGTGGCGGAGTTGGCGATGTTGTTACCAATGACATCGAGGTTGGTCGCTGCAGCGTTCAGACCGCTGACCGCTTGAGAAAAGGCCATGACTTACTCCTGATAAGTGTGAAGGCTTAAATTATCTGCCGTACTTCGTCGAGGGTGGTGGTTCCATAGGTGCCCAGATCCAGCGTATTACCGCCGTTACTGCGAATAACGCCCTGCACCAGCGCAAACTGAAGCGGCTGGGCCACCAGTTGCGTTCCGCCATTACTGGCAGCAATTGACACGTTGTAAGAACCGCTTGGTGCATCCGTGCCATCGGTCATGGTGCCGTCCCAGGTAAAGGTATGAACGCCTGCTTTCAACCCGCCAATGTCAATGGTGCGCACCACTTTGCCGTCTTTATCGGTAATGGTTGCGGTAACCTTATCTGCCGGTTGCTGCAGCTCAATTCCAAATGGTGTTGTCGTGGTTTTGGCACCCTCTTCTGTCCCTTTACCGGTCAGGATGGTGGTACCCGGGATCATGACCCCGTGGCCAATCAGAGTACTGGCCTGCAGCGACTGACTGTTGTCGATCTGCCCGGAGATCGATCCCAGCGTAGTGTTCAGTTTCTCAATCCCGCTCACGGTACTGATTTGCGCCAACTGGGTAGTCAGTTCGTTGTTTTGCAGCGGGTTGGTAGGGTCCTGGTTTTTCAGTTGTGCAACCAGCAGCGTAAGAAAGCTGCTTTGCAGGTCAGCGGCGTTGCTGCCCGTCAGGGAGCTGTTCCCCGTGGCGGCATTAACCCCCGTCGTGCTCGGGTCATTCATTTTTACAGCAATAGACATGTGCGCCTCCTTTACTGGCCTAGCGTCAGCGTTTTAAGCATCAAGCTTTTCACGGTGTTGAGCACTTCGACGTTTGCCTGGTAGCTACGTGAGGCAGACATGGTGTTGACCATCTCGCCAACAACGTCCACATTCGGCATTTTTACATAGCCGTTCGCATCGGCCAGCGGATTACCGGGTTCATAAACCAGCTTATCCGGCGCCTGACTTTCAATGACGTCAGCGACTTTTACGCCACCGGTTGCCGCACCTGGCGCAGCATCTACCTGAAAAACAACCTGCTTCGCGCGATACGGCTGACCGTCGGGTCCGCTGACGCTATCCGCATTCGCCATGTTGCTGGCCGCGACGTTCAGGCGTTTAGACTGAGCCGTCAGCGCAGAACCTGCGATATCAAAAATATTTAACAGCGCCACGAATTAGTTCCCTCCTTGCAGCACGTTCATCATGCCTTTGATTTGTCCACCCAGCGCCGTCAGCCCCATTTGATATTTGAGGCTGTTGTCTGCAAATTGCGTGCGCTCCCGGTCCATATCTACCGTGTTGCCATCAAGAGATGGCTGGTCAGGAATACGGTAGAGCAGCTCCGTAGACGGCGCAGAAACGGTCTGGGCCGGAATGTGTTGTGCAGAGGTCAGCGTCAACGAAACGCCGCCGGTTTCTTCCCGTCCTCGCACCATGACTTTTTTTAATTCACTGGCGAAATCCAGGTCGCGCGCCTGATACCCCGGCGTGTCGGCATTGGCAATGTTGGCCGCCAATATTTCCTGGCGTTGGGCGCGCAAATTCAGCGCTTCCTGTTGAAAACGTAAGGCGGCGTCGAGCTTATCGAGCATATCTCCTCCGCAAATGACAAAATTCAGCCGACAGCTTAAATCCCATTACGCGCGCGTTATCGCCGGAATAAACGCAAAATGCGTCGCTATTTGTTGCGTTGATGACTGCGTCACACAGGTAAAATCCTGCCACTACCTGAAAAAGCGCGAGGTTTTGATGCAAACGTTTAAACGTGGAATAGTCGTGGCAGCACTGCTGTTCAGCCCTATGACGCTGGCGCAAGACCTGAATTCGCAGCTAACGGCATGGTTTTCCCAGCGCCTGGCCGGATTTAGCGATGAGGTGGTGGTCACTATCCGAACGTCACCTAACTTACTGCCGAGCTGTGAGCAACCAGCACTAAGCGTGTCAGGTAGCGCGAAACTGTGGGGTAATGTGAATGTGCTGGCCCGCTGTGCCAACGAAAAACGTTATCTGCAGGTGAACGTGCAGGCGACGGGGAACTACGTTGTTGCCGCTGCGTCCGTAGCGCGAGGTAGCACCTTGACCCCAGCCAGCGTAACGCTGAAACGTGGTCGACTGGACCAACTACCGCCGCGTGCGGTGCTGGATATGAGTCAGGTGCAGGATGCAGTGAGCCTGCGCGATCTGGTGCCGGGCCAACCGATACAGCTTTCGATGTTGCGCCAGGCATGGCGGATCAAGGCCGGTCAGCGCGTACTGGTAATTGCCAACGGAGATGGCTTTCGGGTCAATGCCGAAGGTAAAGCGCTGAACAACGCCGCTGTCGCACAGAATGCGCGAGTGCGGATGATTTCAGGCCAGGTGGTGAGCGGCGTCGTCGATTCTGATGGGAATATTCTTATTAACCTATAATAGGTTAAAGATTTTTTAGCGTGTGCCGATAGATAAACAACCAATGATTACAGCGGGCCGCTATAGCGTAACCCCTCGATGAGGAAAAATAAAATGAGCATTGATCGTACCTCACCATTGAAGCCAGTAAGCACCGTTCAGCCGCGTGAAACCAGCGATGCGCCGGTACAAAAAGCGCTGAAGGAAAAAACCACCACGACCACCAGCACCAGCGTCATGCTGAGCGACGCCCAGGCCAAACTGATGCAGCCCGGCACCAATGACATCAATATGGAACGCGTGGAAGCACTGAAAACCGCAATCCGTAACGGTGAATTGAAAATGGATACCGGAAAAATTGCCGACTCGCTGATTCGCGAGGCGCAGAGCTACCTACAGAGTAAATAAAGTATGACTCGTTTGTCAGAAATACTTGACCAGATGACGACCGTCCTCAATGACCTGAAAACGGTAATGGATGCTGAACAGCAGCAGCTTTCCGCAGGGCATATCAACGGCAGCCAGCTACAGCGTATTACAGAAGAAAAAAGCTCCTTGCTGGCAACCCTTGATTATCTTGAGCAGCAGCGCCGCCTGGAACATGACGCCACGCGCAGCGCCAATGATGAGATTGCTGAACGCTGGCAGACTATCACCAAGAAAACACAGCATTTACGCGACCTCAACCAGCACAACGGTTGGCTGCTGGAAGGGCAGATCGAGCGTAATCAACAAGCAATACAAGTGCTGAAACCGCACCAGGAACCGGCGTTGTATGGCGCAAACGGTCAAACCTCTGCTGCGCACCGCGGCGGGAAAAAATTCTCTATTTGATGTCAGCCTGATAACGTTTTGCTTATCAGGCCTACGCCTTTTGTAGGCCGGATACGGCGTTATGCCGCCATCCGGCATTGATCCTTTACGCCGTCCGACGCACAAACTCTTTTACTTTAAAGCCCAGTACGGCGAGTGCTGCGAAGTAAGCGGCAATACCTGCCACCACGACCGCCATCAGACGCAGCAGACGCCACAACATCGTTCCCTGCGACCAATCCGGCATGATGTAGAGCATCCCAACCAGCACCGCAGACATCACCAGCACGGAAATCACCAGACGCGCCAGGAACCAGCTCCAGCCCGGTTGTGGGGTAAAGATTTTCTGTTTCCGCAGTTGCCAGTACAGCAGTGAAGCGTTCAGACATGCCGCCAGACCAATCGACAGCGACAGCCCGGCATGCTTTAACGGCCCGATAAACGCCAGGTTCATCACCTGGGTCATAATCAGCGTCACAATGGCAATCTTCACTGGCGTTTTAATATCCTGGCGCGAGTAAAAGCCCGGAGCCAACACTTTCACCACGATCAAGCCAATCAAACCTACCGAGTACGCCACCAGCGCACGCTGGGTCATCGCGGCATCAAAGGCGGTAAATTTACCGTACTGGAACAGAGACACCGTCAGCGGTTTGGCCAGAATACCCAACGCTACGGCACTCGGTAATGCCAACAGGAAACACAAGCGCAGGCCCCAGTCCATCAGGCGACAATATTCATCATGATTACCGCTGGAAAAGCTTTTGGACAGCGATGGCAGCAGGATAGTCCCCAGCGCCACGCCCAGAACACCGGACGGAAACTCCATCAGACGGTCGGCATAATACATCCATGAAACTGAGCCAGAGGCCAGAAACGAGGCGAAAATCGTATTGATGATCAGTGAAATCTGGCTGACCGATACCCCAAGGATCGCCGGGCCCATTTGCTTGACGACACGCATCGCCCCCGCATCACGGAAGTTCACGCGCGGCAGCACCAGCATGCCAATTTTCTTCAAGTGCGGAAGCTGATAAATCAGCTGTAGCACGCCGCCAACCGTAACGGCCCACGCCAGCGCCAGCACCGGCGGGTTAAAATAGGGTGCCGCAAATAGCGCGAAGCCGATCATGCTGATATTCAGAAAGGTCGGGGCAAACGCAGGAATGGAAAAGCGGTTCCAGGTATTAAGGATCGCACCAACCAGTGAGGCCAGTGAAATCAGTAGAATATAGGGAAAAGTGATCCGCAGCAGTTGAGTGGTCAGCGCAAATTTATCCGCTGTGTCGGCAAATCCCGGCGCGGTGACTAATATCACCCATGGCGCAGCCAACATCCCGGCTACCGTCACCACGGCCAGCGCCAGCGTCAACAGTCCGGAAACGTAGGCAACAAACACGCGGGTAGCATCTTCCCCCTGCTTGCTTTTGTACTCAGCAAGAATCGGCACAAATGCCTGCGAAAATGCGCCTTCGGCAAAAATTCGGCGCAACAGGTTAGGAAGTTTGAATGCCACAAAAAAGGCATCTGTCGCCATCCCTGCACCAAAGATTCTGGCGACAATCGCATCACGTGCAAAACCCAGCACACGTGAAAACATCGTCATCGAGCTGACGGCTGCCAGCGACTTTAATAAATTCATCTATGTTGTATTCCAGACTCTGAGGCAAAACCCCGACAAACCTGCCCGTAGGTCGGATAAGGCATTCTCGCCGCCATCCGACACTTTTGCTGTGCCTGATGGCGACACCCTGGCACCTTATCAGGCCGACAAACCAGCCTATGGTTGAAAAGAGGTGTTATTTTGAGTGGGCATATAGTACCTGGATTACAATGAATTACTACCGCCAGATGTTACAGGGGGTTATTCAGCCATCGCCTCCCGCCACAGCTTTTCAACAACACGCTGGGCCAGTAGCGCCTGCTCGCCTGCCGTCTGGGGAACCGTCTGATTTTGCACGCACTCAATGAAATGACGGGCACATCCGGCAAAACCACGCTGTTCTAAGGTCGTTTGCCAGCCCGCTATCGGCTTATGAACAACACCTTGCCCACGCTCTTCCCGCCATTCCCGCATATCAGTTACGTCAATCAGGCCGCCGTCCGTCACCGCCTGCACGCTCTCGCGCTGGCTACCGGCACGGCGATGCATACTGGTCGTTATCTGCATTTGACCGACAGAAAAATGATGCTCGGCGTAGAGCATCGCACCAGATTCATTGGTCAGCAGCGTGCCGTTTTTTAACTGCGCCTGCCCTCCCGCCAGCCACAAAGCGGTATCGACCACGTGCAGATAGTCGTCCAGCAGAGTGAAGCGCAGATCGTACGGCCCAACGCTATCCGTACGGTGCTTATCCATACGTACAGACGCTGCGGTGCTCAACTGGGTTTTGAGATCCTGGTACAGCGGTGCAAATCGACGGTTAAACCCGACCATCAGCGTGAGTTTTTTCCGCGCGGCCAGCTCGACCAGTTGCTCAGCCTCGTGCAGATTTTCCGCCAGCGGTTTATCCACACACACGTGAACTCCGGCATTCAGCAATTCACTGACTACCGCATAGTGCGTCGCGGTACTGGAGTGGACGAAAACCGCGTCACAGGTTTGCGCCAGATTCTTCAATGAATCCACGTAGGGTATTCGCCAGGTATCACAGATACGCTGCGCTTTATCGCGTGAAGGTGAAAATGCGCCTTGCAGCGTCCAGTCCGCGGAGGTGCCTAGCACGGGTAGCCAGGCCTTTTGTGCAATACCGCCCAAGCCGACTACGCCGATACGTAATTTTTTCACGTTAGTCTCCCAGGTGCGCCAGCAAGGAATCAAGTCGCTGCTTAAGTTCTGCGACTTCCGTTTCCAGCGCTTCCACGCGCGCCTGCAGATCACCGGAGGCTACAGGGGGTTCATCTGCCGCGGCAATGGCTTCATCAACCTCACCACAAAACAGGTGCATATAGCGACTTTCACGTTTGCCCGGCTCACGCGCCAGGCGGATCACATAAGGCCCATCTTCCCGGTTCGCCAGATTTTCCAGCGTCGACTCCACTTCGGCCATATCGCTGAATTCGTACATACGGGATGCGCGGCTACGCAGTTCACCAGGCGTCTGAGCGCCCCGCAGCAGCAGTGTGGTGATTATGGCCACCTCTGCGGCACTAAGCTTCAGATTGCCAAATTCAGAGTTGCAGAAACGCTGCTCATATTTCGTGACGCGATTGCCAAAACCGCTCACCGTGCGCAGAAAATGTCGCTTAACCAGGTTATCCAACTGCTCCTGCACGTCCGATTCCGACAGGTTCATCACCGGTTCACGATTCGTTTTTTGATTGCAGGCTGTTACGACTCCATTAACGGAGAGTGGGTACTGTTCCGGCGTGGTCACTTGTTTTTCTAATAAACAGCCAATCACTCGCGCTTCGGTGGCGGTTAATTCGTATTTCATCGTCTTCTCCATTAATCATAGCTGCATCTGAAACTTAGCGGCCGGGGGTCCATTCTGATGTGGTCAACGCCGTCAGCACGTGATCGCGCCACTGCCCGTCAATCAGCAGGTAGTCTTTGGCATACCCTTCTTTTTCAAAACCCAGTCGCGCCAGCAGGTCACCGCTGCGCTTATTATGTGGCATGTAGTTAGCCATAATGCGGTGAATATGCTGCGTGCGCTGCATATAACGGATGGCCGAGGTTAAGGCTTCATACATTAGCCCCTGCCCCTGCCATTTCTGCGCAATGGAGTAGCCGAGATAACAGGCATGGAAGGATCCCCGCACTACGTTTGAGAAGTTCGCAACGCCGATAATCTCTTTTTCGTCCGGATCGAGCAGCGCAAAATAATAGGCGGTGCCCTGTTTATGAAACTCAGAGATCATGCTCAGACGCGCCTGCCAGCCGGACGGATAGCAGTGGCTTTCATCGCGAATAGGTTCCCAGGGTTTTAAGAAATGACGATTTTCTGCGTAATAATCTGCCAGACGCCAGGCATCACGCTCATGCACTAAACGCACGACCAGGCGGTCGGTGGTTAAGCGCACTTTTGGCACGTTACTGCGATAGCCAAACATTCTATACCTACTCCTTCCCGTAACGTCTTCAATACGCTATTCGCATTACTATACCTGTGCGAATACGCCCTGTGAAAAGAGCAAAATGCCATTTTTTGAATTATTCACACATTTTGATGAAAACTCTCTATCAAGACGGACTTTTGATAAAAAAATATTGTCCCGCGAAGGGTGGGAAAAGCGATGACGACACCGCAGAATAGGAGGTGCTTATCTTTTAAACTCTATCCAGAGTGACGAGTTTTTCCCTGGAGGGGAAATGTCGCAAGTCTCGCAGGCAAGGAACCTGGGTAAATACTTCCTTCTCATCGATAATATGCTGGTCGTGCTGGGTTTCTTCGTCGTTTTCCCGCTGATCTCAATTCGTTTCGTCGACCAAATGGGCTGGGCCGCCGTGATGGTCGGTATTGCACTAGGATTACGTCAATTTATCCAGCAGGGGTTGGGTATTTTCGGCGGTGCTATTGCGGACCGTTTCGGTGCAAAACCGATGATCGTCACCGGCATGCTGATGCGCGCTGCCGGGTTCGCCACCATGGGCATTGCCCATGAGCCGTGGCTGCTGTGGTTTTCCTGCTTTCTCTCCGGACTGGGCGGTACACTATTCGATCCACCCCGCTCGGCGCTGGTGGTTAAACTGATCCGCCCGGAAAAGCGCGGGCGCTTTTTCTCTATTCTGATGATGCAGGATAGCGTCGGGGCCGTGGTTGGCGCGTTGCTTGGCAGTTGGTTATTACAATATGATTTCCGTCTTGTCTGTGCCACCGGCGCAATTTTGTTCGTTCTGTGCGCGGCGTTTAACGCCTGGCTGCTCCCGGCATGGAAGCTGTCGACGGTGAAAATTCCAGTGCGCGAAGGGATGAGCCACGTGATGCATGACAAGCGCTTTGTCACCTATGTGCTGACGCTGGCGGGCTATTACATGCTGGCGGTACAGGTGATGCTGATGCTGCCAATCATGGTGAACGACATCGCAGGTTCACCGGCCGCTGTGAAATGGATGTATGCCATCGAGGCGTGCCTCTCATTGACGCTGCTCTACCCAATTGCCCGCTGGAGTGAAAAACGTTTTCGCCTTGAACATCGTCTGATGGCCGGTCTGCTGGTGATGTCTCTGAGCATGATGCCGATCGGTCTGGTGGGGAATTTGCAGCAGTTGTTCACCCTGATCTGTACGTTCTATATTGGCTCGATCATCGCCGAACCAGCGCGTGAAACCCTTAGCGCCTCACTGGCGAATGCACGTGCCCGAGGAAGCTATATGGGCTTCAGTCGACTGGGGCTCGCTATCGGTGGCGCAATTGGATATATCGGCGGCGGCTGGCTGTTTGACATGGGCAAGGCCCTGGCACAGCCAGAGTTGCCCTGGATGATGCTCGGTATTATCGGCCTCATCACCTTCCTGGCGCTGGGCTGGCAATTCAGTCTCAAACGCCCAACGAGAGGCATGCTGGAGCCAGACGCCTGATAGCCGAACCTGCGTCCGGGCGCTTTTCAGTTTTTTCTGCTGGCGTCCGGGGCGCTGGTACTCGATGATGCTTTGTGTCACGATTACGCCACATGCATCATGTTGAGGAACCCCATGAAAAAGTTTTTTTTTGCCGCTGCACTGATTGTCAGCGGCCTGTTGGTTGGTTGTAATCAACTCACGCAATACACGGTTAGCGAGCAAGAAATTAATCAGGCCCTGGCAAAGCATAATAACTTTTCTAAAGATATCGGCTTGCCCGGCGTTGCTGAAGCACACATCGTACTAAATAATCTCGCCAGTCAGATTGGCCGTGAAGAACCCAATAAAGTGACCCTGACCGGTGACGCCAACCTGGACATGAATTCCCTGTTTGGCAGCCAGAAAGCGACCATGAAGCTGAAGTTAAAAGCCTTACCGGTATTTAACAAAGAGAAAGGCGCAATTTATCTGCAAGAGATGGAAGTCGTGGATGCGACCGTGACACCAGAAAAAATGCAGTCGGTACTGCAAACGCTGATGCCTTATTTAAACCAGTCGCTGCGTAACTATTTCAACCAGCAGCCAGCCTACATTCTGCAGGATGACAGTAGCCAGGGTGAAGCACTGGCGAAAAAACTGGCGAAGGGAATTGAGGTGAAACCGGGGGAAATCATCATCCCGTTCACCGACTAATAAAACTGAGGGCGCCGATGCGCCCTTTTTTTTCGTGCAAACGAAAACGTTTCCGCTTATCCTTTGTTTCCGGCAAAAAAGACTATCCTCAGCCGGAGCATATTAATGACTGCACCATCCCAGGTTTTAAAGATCCGCCGCCCAGACGACTGGCATCTTCACTTTCGCGATGGCGACATGTTAAAAACTGTCGTGCCCTACACCAGTGAAATTTATGGTCGCGCCATTGTCATGCCGAACCTGGCACCGCCCGTCACCACGGTTGACGCGGCTATCGCTTATCGCCAACGCATTCTTGACGCGGTACCTGCCGGACACGACTTCACACCATTAATGACCTGCTACTTAACGGATACGCTGGATCCCAACGAGCTGGAACGTGGATTTAACGAAGGCGTATTCACCGCAGCAAAACTCTATCCGGCCAATGCCACCACCAACTCGACACATGGCGTAACCTCTATTGACGCCATCATGCCGGTGCTGGAGAGGATGGAAAAATTGGGTATGCCGCTGCTGGTGCACGGCGAAGTGACGCATGCAGATATCGATATTTTCGATCGCGAAGCGCGCTTTATTGAAACAGTGATGGAACCGCTGCGCCAGCGTTTGACCTCGCTGAAAGTAGTGTTCGAGCATATCACTACCAAAGATGCTGCCGAATACGTGCGCGACGGTAACGAGCTTCTGGCAGCGACTATTACGCCACAGCACCTGATGTTTAACCGCAACCACATGCTGGTTGGCGGGATTCGTCCTCACCTGTACTGCCTGCCGATCCTCAAACGTAACGTCCACCAACAGGCGCTGCGTGAACTGGTTGCCAGCGGGTTTACGCGCGCCTTCCTCGGTACCGACTCAGCGCCGCACGCACGTCATCGCAAAGAGTCAAGCTGTGGCTGTGCTGGATGCTTTAATGCACCGACCGCACTAGGCAGCTATGCCACCGTGTTTGAAGAGATGAATGCGCTGGACCATTTCGAAGCCTTCTGCTCACTCAACGGCCCACAGTTCTATGGTTTGCCGGTAAATGAGACCTTTATTGAGCTGGAACGCATGGAGCACCTTGTTCCTGAGAGCATAGCGTTGGAAGACGATACGCTGGTGCCTTTCCTGGGTGGCGAAACGGTACGCTGGTCAGTAAAAAGCTAAAAAAAGTGTAGCCAACCGATTCGAATAACTGTATAAATAAACAGTATATTCCACAGGGGGCTACTATGCGTATTGAAGTCACTATTGCCAAAACTTCACCTTTACCTGCCGGTGCAATTGACGCACTGGCAGGTGAACTCTCCCGCCGTATTCAGCACCATTTTCCGGATAACGAAGGTAACGTTACCGTCCGTTATGCCGGCGCAAACAATCTGTCGGTTATTGGCGCGACCAAAGAGGACAAAGAGCGCATCAGCGAGATCCTACAGGAAACCTGGGAAAGCGCGGATGACTGGTTCATTAACGAATAAATAATGATATGCAGTGATGTTTGTTTGCCGGGTCGCCCCGGCTTTTTTATACACGCTATCTTGTAATCAATCGCACATTTCTTCTGACGAGCATTTAATTTAATATTAACCCACCGATTATCTTTTAACCAAAACAACAAAATAATTGTGCAACATACTAAAAAAAAATGAATAACATGTCGGTTTCTTAGTCAGATAACGCTGAAAACAAAAAATTTATGCCCTTCCCTCTTTAAATTTTCAATGAATACCCTTATTTATTGATATACTGAAGTTGCTTCAGAAAAAAACGCATTGAACCTCGAAAACCGTTGTCTAGTAACACGAATTAGGGGGCATGATGGAAAAGAATAATGAAGTCATTCAGACTCATCCGCTTGTAGGGTGGGACATCAGCACTGTTGATAGCTACGATGCGCTGATGCTGCGTTTGCACTACCAAACCCCGAACCGCCCTGACCCGGATGGGACTGAAGTTGGTCAAACGCTCTGGTTAACCACTGATGTTGCCAGGCAATTTATTTCGATATTAGAAGCAGGAATCGCCAAAATTGAATCTGGCGATTACCAGGTAAATGAGTATCAGCGACATTAAACCTGATACATCCAACCATCAAAAGGCACCTTAGCGGTGCCTTTCTTATTTCCAGGTTGAATATTCCAGGTCAGTTATTTACCCTTCTACTATCGCGATTGCAGAGAGAAGCGGATGAAATACGACTTAATCATTATTGGCAGCGGTTCGGTAGGCGCCGCAGCTGGATACTATGCCACTCGTGCCGGTCTGAAGGTTCTGATGATCGATGCGCATATGCCACCACATCAACAGGGCAGCCACCACGGCGATACTCGATTAATTCGTCATGCTTATGGCGAAGGCGAAAAATACGTTCCGCTGGTGCTACGTGCGCAAACATTGTGGGATGAACTGTCCCCCCATAATGAAGAACCGATTTTTGTTCGCTCCGGAGTTATCAACCTCGGTCCGGCAGAGTCAACCTTCTTAGCAACTGCAGCGCAAAGCGCAAAACAGTGGCAACTTAACGTTGAACAATTAGATGCAGCGGCCATCATGGCTCGCTGGCCGGAAATTCGCGTACCTGACAACTATATCGGTCTGTTTGAAGCGGAGTCCGGTTTTTTACGCAGTGAGTTAGCAATTAAAACCTGGATCCGTCTGGCGGAAGAAGCAGGCTGTGCGCAACTGTTTAAATGCCCGGTCAGCGCAATTCATCACGGTGATGATGGCATCACGGTAGAAACGGTTGACGGTGACTACCACGCGAAGAAAGCAGTGATCAGCGCCGGTACCTGGGTGCAGGCTTTAGTCCCTGAACTACCGATACAACCTGTGCGCAAAGTGTTCGCCTGGTATCAGGCCGATGGGCGCTACAGCGTTAAGAATAACTTCCCGGCCTTCACCGGCGAACTGCCAAATGGCGATCAATACTACGGTTTCCCGGCTGAAAACGACGAGCTGAAAATTGGTAAGCACAATGGCGGACAGGTAATTCACTCTGCAGAAGAGCGTAAGCCATTTGCCGCTGTAGCCAGCGACGGTTCTGAAGCCTTCCCATTCCTGCGCACAATTCTGCCTGGCGTTGGCTGTTGCCTGCACGGCGCATCCTGCACTTACGATAATTCTCCGGATGAGGACTTTATCATTGATACTCTGCCGGAACATGACAACACGCTGATCATTACCGGACTGAGCGGACATGGCTTTAAGTTTGCCTCTGTACTGGGAGAGATTGCGGCAGACTTCGCTCAGGACAAACCGTCTGAATTTGACCTGACCCCCTTCAGGCTAAGCCGTTTTAAGTGATAATAAATGAATGGCCTCGTTGGTGAGGCCATTTTTAATGACAGGAATAACGTCAATGCGCCGTATCTTTCACTATCTGGTTAATAATATTCGCGAGCACCTTATGCTCTACATTATTTTATGGTCGCTGCTGGCCATTATGGATGTAATATATATTATGTTTTTCTAATTCCTGCGCGCTGACAATAGTTGACAAAAATTGAGATTAGCTTAATTTTCATTGCAATAAACTGAACAATAACAAAAACCATAACATCCCATAAACTAAGCCCCACCACATATTTTCGCACTAATCCCTTGATGATTATCTCAACAATCAATCAACTTTATTGAACAAAAAATAAATATCATCACTATTGTTATTTATTAGTTGCATTAATGTCTTTTACACGCCATTTTCATTCACTTCTGAAATATCAATCGGTGTGCTTATGCAATTCAATAATACTCCACAGCGCTATGGTGTAGTGTCAGCCACATTACATTGGCTGGTTGCGATTGCTGTATATGGCATGTTTGCGTTGGGGTTATGGATGGTCACGCTTAGCTACTATGATGGCTGGTATCACCAGGCCCCCGAACTGCATAAAAGCATCGGCATCCTACTCATGATGGGACTGGTTATCCGCGTTATCTGTCGGTTGTTCTCCCCTCCGCCTGCTGCGTTGGCAAGCTACTCCCGTTTAACCCGTATCGCTGCGGCAATGGGTCACCTCGCACTTTATTTGCTGCTCTTTTCAATAGTCATCAGCGGATATCTGATTTCCACCGCAGATGGCAAAGCGATAAGCGTCTTTGGCTGGTTCGACATTCCCGCCACCCTGGCCAATGCGGGTACCCAGGCCGACCTCGCCGGTAGCTTGCACCTGTGGCTTGCGTGGACCGTGGTGATTTTATCCCTACTACACGGACTGATGGCCCTGAAACATCACTTTATTGATAACGACGATACCCTCAATCGCATGTTGGGAAAATCGTCATCTGACTATGGAGCTTAAAATGAAAAAAAACCTGCTGGGACTTACACTCGCTTCTCTGTTATTCACTACCGGGTCGGCCGTGGCGGCAGATTACAAAATTGACAAGGAAGGACAGCATGCCTTTGTTAATTTCCGTATTCAGCATCTGGGTTACAGCTGGCTGTACGGCACTTTCAAAGATTTCGACGGTACGTTTACCTTTGATGAGAAAAATCCCGCAGCCGATAAGGTTAACGTAACCATCAACACCAACAGCGTTGACACTAATCACGCCGAACGCGACAAGCATCTGCGCAGTGCAGATTTCCTTAACGTGGCAAAATTCCCGCAGGCGACCTTCAGCTCCACCAGCGTGAAAAAAGAGGGAAATGACCTGGATATCACCGGTAATTTGACCCTGAACGGCGTTACCAAACCGGTTACGCTGGACGCGAAGCTCATCGGTCAGGGTGGCGATCCCTGGGGCGGTACGCGCGCTGGTTTTGAAGCGCAAGGTAAGATTAAGCTGAAGGATTTCAACATCACCACCGATCTCGGCCCTGCATCGCAGGAAGTCGATTTGATCATCTCAGTGGAAGGTGTTCAGCAGAAGTAACGCATGAATTACCGGATGAGGTACTACCCCTCATCCGGCATCATGTTATTGCGCAGGGTCTGGAATACCCAGTTTGGTATTCAGGTGACCGCGTGATTTATTGAAGATTTTATTGCCATTTTCACGCCCCGCACGACGACGCCGTTGTTCCTCTTCCGGCAACTCACTCTCTTCGCTACACAGCTCGCTACAGCAGCCTTTATATTTCTGCGCACAAGCCGGGCACTGAATAAACAACAGATGGCAGCCATCATTTTTGCAATTAGTATGGCTATCGCACGCCGTGCCGCACTGATGGCAATGCGCGATAACATCTTCAGAGATCCTTTCGCCCATACGCTCATCAAAGACAAAGTTTTTACCGACAAAACGTACCGGGAGTCCCTGTTCACGCGCCTTGCGGGCATACTCAATAATACCGCCCTCAATGTGCCAGACTTTGCTAAATCCATTGTGTTTCATCCAGGCGCTGGCTTTCTCACAGCGGATCCCACCCGTGCAGTACATCACGATTTTTTTATCTTTATGCGCCTGCATCATTTCAACAGCTTTCGGCAACTGGTCGCGGAACGTGTCTGCCGGTATCTCCAGCGCATTCTCGAAATGACCCACCTCATATTCATAGTGGTTGCGCATATCAATGAATACCGCTTCAGGATCGTCCAGCATGGCGTTCACTTCTGCTGCCTTGAGATAATCCCCCACGTTGCTGGCGTCAAAGTCTGGATCGTCAATACCATCCGCCACGATACGTTCGCGGACTTTCATACGCAGTACCCAGAACGATTTACCGTCATCATCCAGCGCAATATTCAGACGTAAATCCTTCAATGCAGCATCAAACGCATAGAGCTGCTGGCGAAATGCCTCGACGTTGCTTCGCGGTACGCTGATTTGCGCGTTAATTCCTTCATGGGCAAGATATACTCGCCCGAAGACGTTCAATGCGGTGAACATCTGGTACAGCGCATCACGCGTGTGCTGAGGATTGGCAATGGTGACATATTTATAGAATGAGATCGTCGTGCGCGGCTCAGTCTCGGCCAGCATTTTGGCTTTGAGGGCGTCGTTCGAAATGCGGTTGTGTAACACTGGCATGGTGTACGTATCCTGCAAATAAGGAATAAATGAAAATCGGCGGCATAATAAAGCAAACATCGCCAATTTACATCCACACATTTTACGCTACATTTCATACTTCACGATAAAATCGCAACAACAATTGCGGAATTAATCACCGTTCTCTCGTCACAAATTTTTGATACGCGCGAAAAAATGCGACAATACAGGGAATTGGTCGTTTGAAGACAGGATAGACATGACGAATTTACCCAAGTTTTCGGCTGCGTTACTGCATCCACGTTATTGGTTAACCTGGCTGGGTATTGGCATCCTTTGGTTAATCGTGCAGTTACCCTACCCCATCCTCTTTAAGTTGGGCTGTGCGTTAGGTCGACTAGCGCTACGTTTGATGAAACGTCGGGCAAAAATTGTTTCCCGAAATCTGGAACTGTGCTTCCCGCAGATGAGTGAGCAGGAACGCCAGCAGATGGTCGTCAAGAACTTCGAATCCGTAGGTATGGGCGTAATGGAAACCGGGATGGCCTGGTTTTGGTCCGATAAGCGTATTTCGCGCTGGACGGAAGTGATCGGAATGGAACATATCCGTGACGTTCAGGCGCAAAAACGCGGGATTCTGTTAGTGGGTCTGCATTTTCTGACTCTGGAACTGGGTGCGCGCCAGTTTGGCTTGCAGGAGCCGGGTATTGGTGTGTATCGGCCTAACGACAATCCGCTGCTGGACTGGCTACAAACCTGGGGCCGCATGCGCTCGAATAAATCAATGCTCGATCGTAAAGACCTGAAAGGGATGATTAAAGCCTTGAAAAAGGGCGAAGTGGTCTGGTACGCGCCGGATCATGATTACGGCCCTCGCGCCAGCGTGTTTGTACCACTTTTTGCCGTTGAACAAGCCGCAACAACCTCAGGGACCTGGATGCTTTCGCGCATGTCCAATGCCTGCCTGGTACCGTTTGTTCCCCGCCGCAAACCTGACGGTAAAGGGTATCAATTGATTATGTTGCCTCCAGAATGTTCACCACCGTTGGACGACGCAGAGACTACAGCTGCGTGGATGAACAAAATTGTTGAGCAATGCATCATGATGGCGCCAGAGCAGTATATGTGGTTGCATCGTCGCTTCAAGACACGTCCTGAAGGCTCCCCTTCTCTGTACTGACGCAGAGTTGCAGCCCAGTGGGCTGCAACCCGCTCCCTACCCGTTTTAGGTTTAACTGCTATCCGCATTGCAGCAACTATCAACCAGGCGCATAATTAGCCTGCTTACTTATATTCAATCGATAGCGCAAACAGCGCATCACACTGCGGATCGCTATGTCACCCTCAGATGCCCCCATAAACTGGAAACGCAACCTCACCGTTGCCTGGTTAGGTTGTTTTTTAACCGGAGCAGCATTTAGCCTGGTCATGCCCTTTTTGCCTCTTTACGTCGAGAGTCTCGGCGTCACGGGTCATAGCGCCCTGAATATGTGGTCAGGCCTGGTCTTCAGCATCACCTTTCTCTTTTCAGCCATTGCCTCTCCTTTCTGGGGTGGTCTTGCCGATCGCAAAGGACGAAAAATCATGCTGCTGCGTTCCGCGTTGGGCATGGCAATTGTGATGCTGCTGATGGGACTGGCGCAAAATATCTGGCAGTTCTTAATCCTGCGCGCCTTGTTAGGGCTGCTTGGTGGATTCATCCCCAATGCGAATGCACTGATCGCCACCCAGGTTCCACGCAATAAAAGCGGCTGGGCACTGGGAACGCTTTCAACCGGTGGCGTTAGTGGCGCACTGCTCGGGCCGCTAGCTGGCGGGCTGCTCGCGGATCAGTACGGATTACGCCCGGTATTTTTCATCACCGCCAGCGTGCTGCTGGTGTGCTTCATCCTGACGCTATTTTTTATCCGCGAGCGTTTCCAGCCGGTGAGCAAGAAGGAGATGCTGCACATTCGTGAAGTCGTGGCCTCTTTAAAGAACCCCAAACTGGTGCTGAGCCTGTTTATCACCACTTTGATCATTCAGGTAGCCACCGGTTCTATCGCGCCAATACTGACTCTGTACGTTCGAGAGTTGGCTGGCAACGTCAGCAATATTGCGTTTATCAGTGGGATGATAGCCTCTGTCCCCGGCGTTGCGGCATTAATCAGCGCCCCGAAACTTGGCAAATTAGGCGATCGAATTGGCCCGGAGAAGATCCTGATCGTCGCGCTGATCGTTTCTGTGTTACTGCTTATTCCGATGTCATTTGTCCATACGCCCTGGCAGCTTGGTGTTCTGCGCTTTTTATTGGGTGCGGCCGACGGCGCTCTGCTCCCGGCGGTACAAACGCTGCTGGTTTACAACTCGACCAATCAAATAGCTGGACGTATTTTCAGTTATAACCAGTCATTTCGCGATATCGGTAACGTAACAGGACCTCTAATGGGGGCAGCGATATCCGCCAACTACGGTTTTCGTGCCGTTTTCTGTGTGACCGCGGGCGTCGTACTGTTTAACGCCCTGTACTCGTGGAATAGCCTGCGCCGTCGTCGGAGTACAGAGGTCGTGGGATGATTTGTGTATTTGTATTCGCCGGTTCGGAATAATAAACTTATCTTACACGGCATATATTTCAACCTTAATGATAATAGTAACACACCTTATTTCTGCCAGAATTTTTGGCTTCATACAATGCGGCATCGGCGTATGAAACAACTTTATCCGCTGATTCATCATCAATCTTGCTGCAATATACACCGATACTTATCGTCATTTTTTCTTTTAACTCATAAGAATTTGGTATTGTCGTACCGTTCTCTACATTTCGCCTAATTCGCTCTGCAACAACAATTGCCTCATCTTTATCGTTACACTTAAGAAGGATCGCAAATTCTTCGCCGCCTACTCTGGCAAAAATATCCGTATCTCTGATTGATTTATTGACAATGTCGACAATGCTGATTATCACTCTGTCACCTTCCTGATGACCGTAAGTATCATTAATCCGTTTGAATTTATCAATATCCAGAACCATTACACATACTGTGCCTTTTGCTAATGATGATTTTAATGACTTATAGAATAGTTTACGATTATATATTTTAGTCATTGCGTCTTTAATAGCTGAATCCGTTTCTTTTTTTAAGATGATGAAGGTGTTGTACATCAGTATTGAGATTATACACAGGGCACTTATCACCTCAATCCCCCGGCTTACATACCAAATATACATGCTATATTCATCCAGGCTCAGAAGTAGTACATTGGTCAATATTGCCGAGCAACACAGTAGCCCTATACTTTTCCACAAGATGTTATGCGTTCTGGTTTTAATGATTAAATACAACAGGACCAGTCCCCAGGATACAATAAGCGAATAAATGTACCCAATATGCCAGTGCACGGTGACATTATCAGGCTTCAGGCTTGTGATCTCGAGTGTAAAATTAGGGTTGTAACTGGCCAGAGCGTGCGCCACCACCGCGATAACAAGCATGATTAAAAAAGACAGAACGATATAGCAAGGTTCTCTTTCTTTGGTTTCAATAACTGTCGAGGATACTTTATAAGATTTTAATGAAACAAATAGCAGAGCGATGAAACTAATCTGCCGAAAGTAATAGAATATGGCTATATCGTTAGTTCTTTTTTCGATTGAGGCATAATCATTAATCAAGTCCTGAACGATGTAGATAGTCTCGATGAAAAATATGTTATTCCCAAGAAACGCCATACCTAATATCATAAGGCAGGTGAGATCTTTTCTACAAAGATACTGGAATAACATAAACAGGAAGATTATCCCATATAAAAAGAATAACCCTACAATTATAATCAGATATACTGTTTGCGGCACACTTTGTATCGTTAATTTAAATTGTGTAAGACACACTCCACCAAGAACATAGCTAGCCAAACAGATTATATAGAAAGCCATTAACCTTCTATTATTTGAATTGCCGTTATCCATAACAACCTTAAAGGCTCTCTTAATTTTGCATTTTATATAATAAAGCATAAGATTTTGCAAACTATTATATCTGCACAGATTCAATGACACTAATTCATTTCTTATTTAATGGTTTCTTATAGATTTATAACCTTTGTCATTAATAACATTTTATTATGTATACTATTTTAGTATCACCCACACCATTCACAGCCCCCATACACAAAAGATACTTTGTCACTACCAGAGACACCACTAAGTTTAGCCACTTTCATTGATTGCACCTGCGACACTTCCGTATTGGGCATTAATTTTCTTCTTTGTTTTTATTAAGTTATGAAATATTACGTCATAAGCGATCGGATTCCCTCTCTAAAACACATAAAAAATAACGTTCAACCCTGAAGATTTCCTTATATAACGTCATTTTTTAATTTTTTGATTTTCATTACTACATTGCAAATCACATACATTACTATTTTTTCTTGAATTTTTTTCCTGATATTACGTCGGCTTCAGTATCTGCCAATGTAAATTTTTCATAAACAACCGAAGTTACTTTCCCCCAGTCTCGTAGGCATTGCAGGCAGTAATCATCTGATTGAGTGAGCCATGCAGCTAACGGGTTTGACGCTCTGCGGATCGCCGTCTATAGATTGAATCATCCCCCTTTATTGTTCGCCTTAGGAGAAGAAATATGGCAAAGAATGACATGAATTTTTATGCCACGTTGGAAGAGGCTATTGATGCAGCTCGTGAAGTGTTTCTGGCTGATAACCCTGACCTTGAGTCAGACGACGCCAGCGTTCAACAGCTAAGCGTCCAAAAATACGTGCTACAGGATGGCGACATTATGTGGCAGGCGGAATTCTTTGCTGACGAGGATGATGTAGATGGTGAATGTCTTCCAATCCTGAGCGGAGAAGCGGCCCAGAGCGTTTTTGATGGCGACTATGATGAAATTGAAATCCGCCAGGAGTGGCAGGAAGAAAATACGCTTCACGAATGGGATGAAGGTGAATTCCAGCTGGAACCTCCCCTTGATACTGAAGAGGGACAGACCGCAGCCGATGAATGGGATGAGCGATAATTACTCGTAAGGTCCATGATGTATGTCGAGCGGCAGCAGCAACGTATCAAACACTAGCGAAAATGGCAGATCGAGGATAGTGACGTAGCGCCATGCGGAGTCCCTAACATCCCATTGCACGCCAGGATAGTATTGGTTTCCGTGTCCTTGCCCTGGGATGGTACGACTAATAATGCTGCCGCATCCGCTCAGGAAGAAGATCATTATTCCTACAGCCAATATTCGCACCTGCTACCTCACGACTCATTCTATTCAATATAAAAAAATACCGGCACCAGGCCGGTATTTTCACGTTACAGAACGCTTATTTTTTCCTGAGCGCCAGCGGGTTCAGTGTTAGTCCCTGATAGTAGTTCACCCACGAAGAATACTTATCAGGTGAATTCCAGACACGGTAATGTAAACGCGCCATGGTCACCGGATCGCTCAACAACACCAGGCGACGATCGCGATTCAGTTTCTCCGGCGTTTCGTTCAGTGCCTGTTCCACATGACGATCGCGTGCAATCTCCAGCACGTTGCTGGCGCGGTGGCGTGCAGTCGCCATGGCCGTGGCCAGTGCGTTAAACGACGGATTAAACACCGCATGCATAAAGCCATCGTCCAGCGTACGTTTACGGTTCATCACCAGATAGGTATCGGTATCCACCAGCACCTGCGGCGGAGAATACTCTTCCGGGATCAGGAACAGCTTCCAGCGCTTGGTACGTAACCCCACCGTGGAACGGCTGGAAATCACGGAAACAAACGGTGACAGGATCAGCGAGAAGACAATCGGTGCCAGCCAGAACAGGAAACGCAGATCCAGCCAGGCCATACCCACAGCCCACACCAGCCCCAGCAGTAACTGAGAACCGTGACGCATAAACGCTTCACCCCACGGGGTCGAATCGTCATCACGCTGCGGCGAATTCCACACAACTTCCCAACCAAGGAAGGCACTCACGACGAAGACGGTGTGGAACAACATACGCACCGGCGCCAGCAACACGGAGAACAGAACTTCCAACAGTAGCGACAGCGTGACGCGGATAAACCCGCCGTACTCTTTCGTCCCTTTACACCAGATGAGCAAAATACTCAGCAGCTTCGGCAGGAACAGCAGCACCATCGTTGAAGCAAACAGCGCGATCGCCAGTTCAGGTCGCCACTGCGGCCAAACCGGGAACAGCTGACGCGGTTGCAGGAAGTACTGCGGCTCCGTCAACGCATGCACCACCTGCAATGCGGTAGAGAGCGCGAGGAACATAAACCAAAGCGGCGCAGACAGATAGGACATTACACCGGTCAGGAATACCGCACGGTGAACCGGGTGCATCCCTTTCACCAGGAACAAACGGAAGTTCATCAGGTTACCGTGGCACCAGCGGCGGTCGCGCTTGAGTTCATCCAGCAGGTTCGGCGGCAGCTCTTCATAAGATCCCGGCAGATCGTAAGCAATCCACACACCCCAGCCAGCACGACGCATCAATGCCGCTTCCACGAAGTCATGGGAGAGGATCGATCCCGCAAACGAGCCTTCGCCCGGTAACGGCGCGAGCGCACAGTGCTCGATAAATGGCTTCACGCGGATAATTGCGTTGTGGCCCCAATAGTGTGATTCCCCTAACTGCCAGAAGTGAAGCCCGGCGGTAAACAGCGGTCCGTAAACACGGGTCGCAAACTGCTGGCAGCGCGCATACAGCGTATCCATACCGGAAGCCTTCGGTGAAGACTGGATAATCCCGGCATTCGGATTCGCTTCCATCAGACGCACCAGGCCGCTCAGACAGTCACCACTCATCACTGAGTCAGCGTCCAGCACCACCATGTAGCTGTATTGATTTCCCCAGCGACGACAAAAGTCATCAATGTTGCCGCTTTTACGCTTCACGCGACGACGGCGACGGCGGTAGAAAATCTGCCCTTCGCCCTGCACCTCAGCAATCAGCTCCATCCACGCTTTTTGTTCTGCCACGCAGATATCAGGGTTGTAGCTGTCGCTCAGGATATAAACATCGAAATGTTCGGCGTTGCCCGTTGCTTTGACCGATTCCCACGTGGCGCGAAGTCCCGCAAATACGCGGTCAACGTCCTCGTTACAGATAGGCATAATCAGCGCGGTACGGTGTTCGGGATTCAGCGGTTCATCCCCAACCGTTGAGGCCGAGATACTGTACTTATCTCGTCCAATCAACAGTTGCAGGAAGCCCATCAGCGCGGTCCAGAATCCCGCAGACACCCAACAGAAAAGCACGGCAAACAAAATGAGAATTCCGGTTTGCAGCATGTAGGGCAGCAGTTGCATAAAGGAGACCCACAAGTTCTGTCCCATCATGTCTACCGGATTAATAAATGCCCACCCCTGATACGGGAGGATCGTCTTCATATACCAGGTTGCTACGACCGTTTGCGCCAGCGTTAGAATCAACAGCGTATAGCGGCGGATGGTGCCTACGGTACGCCATTTTTGCTCGCTCTCCTGTTCTTCTTTCGTCAAACGCGAAAGATAACGCGGCGTCACATCGCGCCCACGCAAGCGATCCCAAAAACGACCAACCGGGTTGGTACGCCAGGGATCGGGGAACATAGAGGTACGCGTTGCTTTTGGCATCGCCTGCAGCTGATCGCGGCCCTCATCGTCCTTAACCAACTGCTCTTTAGCCAAAGAATCCGGCCATGCTTGCTCAAGGCGAGCTTTCACAGAACCCTGCGGTGAATCATCTTCGCGCGAGTAAGTACGATGCTCGGCATCCAACGCCTGATGAACGGCGCGGATGTCAGTTTTCGGCAGTGCCGCTTTCTCGATATCCGAAAGCGGCATTGCGTCAATATACTCAGTTGTCTTATTCATTGGCAGGTAACTGGTAGCTCCAGGTTTCACTCAGCGTCTGATCGGCATTGACCAAGGCAGCACGCATTTCAGTGGTTTTCTTCACGTCTTTCACTTTCACGCGCAGCATCAAACGCCAACCCTTAGATACCGGGTTATAGCGCACAGTGCTTTCAACGATTTCACCGTTGTCGCCAATACTGGTTTGTGCGGTAACCGGGGTATCCTGCGGCAGCTTTTTCATATCTGTGCCGGTAAAGTCCACCACAAACGCGATGGTACCGTCAGGCTGACGAATCAGGTTGGACTGTTTTACATCACCGGTAGAACGACGAGTCTGCTGTACCCAGGCGCTTTCCGGCGCATGAAGCTTGTCCTCATCACGCGTGAACGTCAAAGTGTACTTGAAGTTCATCTCTTTGCCCGCTTCAGGCAGTTGATCCGGCGTCCAGTACGCAACGATGTTATCGTTCGTTTCATCGTTAGTTGGGATTTCAACTAACTCAATCTTACCTTTACCCCATTCACCTTTTGGCGTGATCCAGGCGCTTGGGCGCAGATCGTAACGATCGTCGATATCTTCAAAACGCGAGAACTGACGGCCACGCTGCAACAGTCCGAATCCTTGCGGGTTTTCCATTGCGAAGCTGCTCACCGCGAGATGTTTCGGGTTATTCAGCGGACGCCAAATCCACTCCCCATTGCCCGCGTGGATAGACAAACCGTTAGAATCATGCAGTTCCGGACGATAGTTTGTCGCCGGAGACGGCTGGTTCGGTCCAAACAGGAACATACTGGTTAACGGTGCCACACCCAGTTTGCCCACTTTGTCGCGCAGGTAAACTTTGGACTGAACATCCACGACCGTGTCACGGCCTGGAATAATGACAAAACGATACGCTCCGGTTGCACGCGGAGAATCCAACAAAGCATAAATGGTTAAACGTTTATCAGTCGGTTTCGGACGCTCGATCCAAAACTCACGGAAGCGGGGAAATTCTTCACCAGAAGGCAGAGCGGTATCAATCGCGAGACCACGCGCTGACAGGCCGTAGACCTGACCTGCACCCAGAACGCGAAAATAGCTGGCACCGAGCATGCTGACGATTTCATCGTTTTTATCTTTGCTGTTGATCGGATACAGCACTTTGAACCCGGCGAAGCCGAGATCTTTTACCGTGTCTTTATCATGCTGAACATCGCCAAAATTAAAATAATCCGGGCTGTATTTGATTCTTTTCACCGCCGTGGCGGTAACTTCGTTGATTTTGACCGGCGTGTCGAAGTACATACCCTGGTGGTAGAACTCGAGCTTAAATGGGGTCTTGAGATTGCTCCAGTACGCTTTATCGCGATTGAACTGGATCTGTTGATAATCCGCATATTTCATGTCGCGGAAAACGGAGGGCAAGTTACTTTTTGGCGCCTCATAGCCTTTCCCGGCTAAGGATTGAGCTTGTTTTGCAACATCATCAATACTGAACGCCCAGCTCGATGATGTATACAGCGTTAACATGACTGCTGCACCCAACCAACGCATTTTCATCATTTGTAGTTTATGTTTCATAATTAGTAAGCACTTCCCCCTTTGTGTGCTTATATTGATCCGATCCATTTTAATGGATAATCGGGTACTCCGACAACTGAATCCCTGTATTGTTCGCGCGCTGGCTCATGGTTTAAGCAGGTTCATCTGCCTGTTTTCACTTTGCGTGCTTATCCTGGAGACAGGTTGTTGGACTTCGTGTAGGGTTGCCCTCGAATGTAACCATTATTCGTCTTAGGGATAAGACGAAAAGTCTGAGAATACGTAACTGTCTATGAGCTCTGTATCACCACCACGTGAATATTTTCTTGACTCCATCCGTGCCTGGCTAATGTTGTTAGGGATCCCATTCCATATTTCATTGATCTACTCCACCCACACCTGGCACGTGAACAGCGCAGAACCGTCTTGGTGGTTAACCCTTTTTAACGACTTTATCCATGCATTTCGCATGCAGGTCTTCTTTGTCATTTCAGGTTATTTTTCCTACATGCTTTTTTTGCGCTATCCGTTAAAACGCTGGTGGAAGGTGCGTGTAGAACGCGTGGGGATCCCTATGCTGACCGCGATTCCGCTGCTTACGCTGCCGCAATTTATCATGCTGCAATACGTGAAGGGAAAAGCAGACAGCTGGCATACCCTCAGCGGCTACGACAAATACAATGCGCTGGCCTGGGAACTGATTTCCCATCTGTGGTTTTTGCTGGTTCTGGTGGTGTTAACGACCCTGAGCATGTGGGTATTTACCCAGATGAAAAACAGACTATCGCGTGGAGACGGTACCTCTGCATCGGGGGTGTCGATGACCAAATTAACGCTGATTTTTATATTGTTGGGTGTCGGCTATGCCGCCGTCAGAAGAACGATTTTCATCCTCTACCCTTCGATTCTCAGCGATGGCATGTTTAATTTTATCGTTATGCAAACGCTGTTCTATGTGCCTTTCTTTATGCTCGGTGCGCTGGCGTTTATCAATCCGAATCTGAAAGCACTGTTTACCACGCCATCGCGCGGCTGCACGCTAGGCGCCGCATTCGCATTTGTCGCATACCTGCTCAATCAACGTTACGGCAACGGCGATGCCTGGATGTATGAAACCGAATATGTCATTACCATGATCATGGGGCTATGGATGGTGAATGTCGTCTTTTCGCTTGGCCACCGTTTACTGAATTTCCAGTCGGCTCGCGTGACCTATTTTGTCAACGCGTCGCTGTTCATCTATTTGGTGCACCACCCGTTAACGCTGTTTTTTGGCGCGTATATCACACCGCATATCAAGTCGAATCTGCTGGGTTTTCTCTGCGGTCTGCTTTTTGTGGTTGGAATTGCGGTCATACTGTACGAAATCCATTTACGGATCCCGGTGCTGAAGTTTCTCTTTTCGGGTAAACCGCCCATTAAGCAGGATAAAAACAAGGCGGTAGCCGGTTAGTTTTCTTGCATTGAATGGTTCAGAGCAGCCATTCAATGGGCAACACGGATGCAAGCCTCACCAGAACCCGCTTCCAGAATCCTGTAGCGGGTTCTTTTTTCAGTACCTTTTCGCTGCCAGAAAGCCGATCAACCCAGTTGATTCTGCCCCAACGGTCAAGACGTAGTTGCCAGGCCATGTCACGCTGACTTTGCATAAAACGTTTATGAATCAACTCGGCCAGTACTTCACTCTCAATCACAAACCCCATTTCCGTATTGAGCAACGTTGAACGGGGATCAAAATTAAGCGATCCTATAAACACTTTACGACCGTCAATACTGAAGGTTTTCGCATGCAGGCTGGAGCCTGAATTACCGGTTAATCCCCGGTCATGAACTGCTGAAACGCGATCGCGGGTTGGTTTGAGCTCGTATAACTCCACACCGTAGCGCAAGAGTTTTTTTCGCCAGCGCGCGTAGCCTGCGTGAACAACCGCGACATCATTCGCTGCCAGAGAATTAGTTAAAATTGCGATCTTAACGCCTTTTCTCACCAGTCTCAGGAGCTGCGCCACACCGGCGCGAGTTGGTACAAAGTAGGCGGAAATAATATCAATACGCTCGGTGGGAGATCCCATCACGTCAAACAAACGCTGTGGTAATAGTGAGTGGCGCGGCGCTTTCCCCTCTCCTTTTGCAGGATCATCACTCAGCAAGCGCGTTTTCGCCCAAATTAGCGGCAGCGACCTCTGATCGAGATGGGTCATAAACTGGCTGGTTTCCAGCTTATGTAGATAGCGACGCGTGATGTCATCATTATACCAGGATTCGGGAAGTTCGATTTTTTGCGTAGAAGCTGGTTCAGCCACCTCAAGTACGTTTTGCAATGTTGAAACCGAGCGGCTGTGCCAGTAACGCTCAAAGTCGTCTGCAACATCCTGGACAACCGGTCCAATAGCCATAACGTCCAGATCGGAAAACAGTGGTTGTTCGCCTGCGCCAAAATAGGCATCGCCTATATTTCGCCCCCCCACAAGAGTTACGACGCCGTCAGCGGTATAACTTTTGTTGTGCATACGTCGATTCAACCGGGCAAAATCGGTTAAATAGCCCAGGGCACGCAGGATGCGAAAGGAAAAGGGATTAAACAGGCGGACTTCAATATTAGGGTGATTGTCCAGCAAACGCAGCGTGTCATCCAGACCTGGCGTGTTGTTATCATCCAGCAACAAACGCACCCGGACGCCCCGCTTCGCTGCGGCCAGCAAAACGGAAAATAACAATAGCCCGGACATGTCGCTTTCCCAGATGTAATACTGAACATCCAGGGTACGTTCCGCCATTTCTGTCAACCGATAGCGAGCAGCAAACGCATCCAGGCTGTCATCCAACGTCAGAATGCCGCATTCTCCCGGGTGGTTTACGCATAGCGGCGTGATGGCACGCTCAAGTCGCGTCATATCAGTCCGTGCGTTCATCGCCTTGTTGGGTAAGTAATCTCTTGTATAGTCGAGCGTTTTCTTCATCAAAGCACACGAAGTATATTTGATCAGGTAGCGTACGTCGGGTGATAAATTTCAACACCGTTTTCACCGCGATCTCTGCCGCTGCAGCACGTGGGTAACCATAAGCTCCGGTGCTTATAGCTGGAAAAGCAATGGATTGATAACCATTGGCTAAGGCCAGTTGTAATGTATTTAAATAGGCCTCTTCAAGTCGTTCAGCCTCGTGGTGATCACCGCCTTGCCAGACGGGTCCTACGGTGTGAATAACTGCTTTTGCCGGAAGCGCGCCAGCCAGCGTGATAACGGCATGCCCGGTCGGGCATTCTCCCTGTTGTTGTATAACCTGTTTGCAGGCCTCCAACAACGCAGGCCCGGCAGCACGATGAATCGCGCCATCGACTCCACCTCCTCCCAGTAACGAGGAGTTGGCCGCATTGACGATCACATCTACCGCGATCGTCGTAATGTCGCCCTGTAACACATGAACACGCGATTGCATAAGTTCCCCCTGACAAAACACTCTCCGTTAAGTGTACAGCAGGGTTTTCCTTGAAATCTCACTTTTTAGCCATAAGCGTGCATACCTACGCCAGAATGATTCATTTATATTCAATATTCAGAATAGCCATGCTTTTCTGTTCATTGAGGTAATGCATTTTCACCGTGGCAATTTGTTGCACACTCTGAGGCGCTGTCGTGACCTGTTGCAGGTCGTAGAGACTATTACTCATCGTGCCATCACGCATACATGACAATTCAATCTGTTGTTGTCGAGTGTTAACGTCGCAAGGTGCTTCAACTATTGCACCACGAAAATGAATTACCCCGCCGGGTAAGATTTGCGTCGCCATTGCGGGGAGGGTTAAAAGAGAAAAAGCCCACAAACCGGTATTTAAAATACGCTTTAATAATGTACACATAAGGGTTCCTCAATGATTAATCATCCTTGAGGGATCGCAATGATCCTTCACCGCTGCGAGTTACGATCAAATAAAACGTTTGTTCGTTTCTATATTCATAGAACAGCACTGCACTCCCAGCCACACCCTTAATGCAAATCCGGCAAAAAATTATGGGTGACTGTTTGAGTCAGGCCATTGTTGCGACAGATGCAGAGACTGCCCGTCAGAAACGGTAACGATAATTTTGACCGAATCCTCCGGTGAAATATTAAAGCTCATTTTTGTTAATTCAATTGGCCGATTAGCAGGGACCGAAAGGCTTGTTTTCTGCTGTGACTGACTTTGTCCGCCCTTTCCTTTACGTACGGCAAGGACTTGCACTTCACATACGCACGGTTGAGCTAATGTCACCTGAGGAATAATGGTGTACATGTCACCTTGCTGAGTTGTATTGAATGTTATTTGATTTGCCAACGCGGCAATGAGTAATAGCGTGTGCATAATATTCTCCCGAAAAAAAACAGGGCTTTCGCCCTGTTTATTATCAGTCAGAAAACTGAATTAGTGCTGGTTAGCTGTAGCATTGTTGCCATAACCAACCTGCTGAATCAGCACATTGGAGTCAGACGCTGTCTGATTAACCACAGCACCGTTACGACCACCGAACTGAGTTACGCTGATATCAGCATTTTTTGCATTCCACTGATTGATATCAGCACTGTTCTGGAAGCCGGTCTGTTTCAGGCTAATGGTACTGTCATCAGCACCTTGGCCGACGGTCGCACCGTTACCATGTCCGTGTTGTGTGATAGTCACGTCTGATTTACGTGCATCACTTTGCAGCGCATTCGCAACGTTACTAGAGCCAAATTGGTAAATACTCATTGAAGAGTCTGGGCCATAGTTGCTACCGCCACCATGATGATTACCGCCCCATTGCGGAACAACACCTGCCAGAGCACTGCCAGAAACTACGATTGCTGCGAATGCTGCCACTTTTAAAAGTTTCATGGTAAACCCCCATCGGATTGATTTAAACGTCGTTTATGGATTAGCGTTGAGTAACGCGAATTGCCATTTGCGACTGTCTCTGCACCACAACTGCTGTTTTTTGTGTACCGTACTGGGTAATATTGGCTTTATTACCAGAGCCTTTCTGGATAATCATCGCCGTATTACCGTAAGAGCTTTGTTTAATACTCGCATCATTAGAGCTACCCGTTTGATCAATATATGCAAAGTTATTTGATCCCGTCTGGTCTGTTTTCGCCCGGTTACCTGAACCTTCTTGCGAAATGACCGACAATAACTTGGTGCCCTCCTGGCGAGTATTTGCACTATTAGCAGTACCAACCTGACCAATAATGGCTGCCTGATTAAATGAAGACTTACTTAATTCATTTACCGCAAAGTTATATTCTGAATTAGCTAAATCATAACTGGTTGCGGATGCAATCCCAGGCACTCCCAGTATTGTAAACATCATAAATAACAACTTGTTTTTCATGTTGTCACCCTGGACCTGGTCGTACATGAAGTTAAATTAATTACCACTCAAATTGTTGTTAACATGACTTACATTTGTTAACGCCACGTTACGATGAAGAGTATGTCCGTGGAAACATTTTAAATAACTCACCCGCGAGTGGTATTTTTATATCCGGATTCACACCAAAGTACTAATTAACAGTGAATAACACCGCTTCTGGTCTGGCTTTTATTTTTATTTTGCTATCAGTAATGAATTTCTATGCAGTCACTGAGAAAGTGCATTTTGCACGATATCAGGGCCTCTCAGTACAACGTCGAGATAGACATCGGTACAAGTCGTGACAAAGGTCATTTTTTTCCATCTAAAATTGACCAACGTAAATTGAGACAAGGATTTTAGAATTCATTAGAAATCTAAAACTCAACAACCATTAATTAACTAATTTAAAATCAATGCGTTAGTATAATTTGTATGATTTTTTAAATCTATGCAGCAAAGGTAAAATGTACAACTTTCCTATCAAATCTAAACTCTAATAAAACCATAAAATCACATTTTAATATATAATTTTACAAGTTGTTACATGTTTAACACTTGCTTTAAGATTTGTAATAGCTAGATTGAAATCAGTTGAAGTCCATTTGTTTTAATATTTTCACCCCTTTGGGTCGATATTTTATATCTACACAGCAGTGCAACATCTGTCAGTACTTCTGGTGCCTCTATTTTAGTAGAGACAGCTGTCAGGTGTGCGACTAAAAAGTGGAGTTTCATCATGTTTAATGAAGTCCATAGTATTCATGGTCATACATTATTGTTGATCACAAAACCTTCTTTGCAGGCAACTGCATTATTACAGCATTTAAAACAATCACTGGCACTCACCGGAAAACTACATAATATTCAACGTTCTCTGGATGATATATCCTCCAGCTGCATTGTTTTACTGGATATGATGGAGGCAGATAAAAAACTGATCCATTACTGGCAAGATAATTTGAGTAGAAAAAACAACAATATAAAGACGTTATTGTTGAATACTCCTGATGATTACCCTTATCGGGATATCGAAAACTGGCCGCATATCAATGGTGTTTTTTACGCAACTGAAGACGAGCAGCGTGTCGTAAGCGGCTTGCAGGGTATCTTGCGCGGTGAATGTTACTTCACGCAAAAACTTGCCAGTTATCTGATCACGCACTCTGGAAATTATCGTTATAACAGCACGGAGTCGGCACTGCTGACGCACCGTGAAAAAGAGATCCTTAATAAATTGCGTATCGGCGCCTCAAATATTGAAATCGCTCGCTCACTGTTTATCAGTGAAAATACGGTAAAAACACATCTTTATAATCTTTTCAAAAAGATAGCTGTCAAAAACCGTACGCAGGCGGTCTCATGGGCCAATGATAACCTCAGGCGATAAAGCCATGAAACGGTATTTGACCTGGATTGTGGCAGCAAATTTATTCTTTGCTGCCGGGAGTCTGCACGCAGCGACAACCGTAGAGGTGGAGGTTCCCGGGCTGTTAACTGACCACACTGTCTCTTCAATCGGGCATGATTTTTATCGGGCCTTTAGTGATAAGTGGGAAAGCGAGTACACAGGAAACTTAACCATTAATGAAAGACCCAGTGCGCGTTGGGGAAGTTGGATCACCATAACGGTCAATCAGGACGTTATCTTCCAGACTTTTTTATTTCCGACGAAAAAAGACTTCGACAAAATTGTAGTCTTCGCATTGGCACAAACTGAGGAAGCATTAAATCGCCGGCAAATAGATCAAACACTATTAAGCACTAGCGATTTAGCGCGTGATGAATTCTAAAACATGATTTTGTCCGGAGGCTTTCATGCGTGTTAAACATGCAGTGGTTTTGCTCATGCTAATTTCACCATTAAGTTGGGCCGGAAACATGACGTTCCAGTTTCGCAACCCAAACTTTGGTGGCAACCCGAATAATGGTGCTTTTCTGTTGAACAGCGCCCAGGCCCAGAACTCATATAAAGATCCAAGCTATGACGATTACGGTATTGAAACCCCGTCAGCTCTGGATAACTTTACTCAGGCGATTCAGTCACAAATTCTCGGTGGCCTACTCACCAACATTAATACCGGTAAACCAGGAAGAATGGTGACCAATGATTTTATCATTGATATCGCCAACCGGGACGGACAACTGCAATTGAATGTCACCGACAGGAAATCGGGGAAAACTTCGACAATTGAAGTGTCGGGTTTACAAACACAGTCGACCGACTTCTAAGTTATAGCCACGAAAGGAAATAATCATGCAGCGTTTACTTATCATGGTGGCAGTAATTTTACTCAGCGGATGTTTAACAGCTCCGCCTCAAGAAGCCGCTAAGCCGACATTAATGCCCCGAGCCCAAAGCTATAAAGACTTGACGCATCTGCCTATGCCTACAGGTAAGATCTTTGTGTCGGTATACAACATTCAGGATGAGACTGGCCAATTTAAACCTTACCCGGCAAGTAACTTCTCAACCGCCGTCCCGCAAAGCGCCACGGCTATGCTTGTCACCGCATTGAAAGATTCTCGTTGGTTCATCCCACTGGAACGTCAGGGGTTACAGAACTTGCTTAACGAACGCAAAATCATTCGTGCAGCTCAGGAAAACGGTACGGTTGCGATTAATAACCGGATCCCGCTACAGTCCCTGACCGCGGCAAACGTCATGGTGGAAGGATCAATTATCGGTTATGAAAGCAACGTTAAATCGGGTGGTGTCGGTGCACGTTATTTTGGTATTGGCGCCGATACGCAATACCAGCTCGACCAGATAGCGGTAAACCTGCGCGTAGTTAACGTCAGCACCGGTGAGATCCTGTCGTCAGTGAATACCAGTAAAACCATTCTGTCTTATGAAGTACAGGCTGGGGTGTTCCGCTTTATTGACTACCAGCGTCTGTTGGAAGGTGAAATTGGCTACACCTCTAACGAACCGGTTATGCTTTGTCTGATGTCAGCGATTGAAACGGGCGTTATCTTCCTGATTAATGACGGCATCGATCGCGGATTGTGGGATTTGCAGGATAAGAAACAAGTTGATAATGACATCCTGGTTAAATACCGTCATATGTCGGTACCGCCAGAATCCTGATGGGTCTATACAGCATAAAAAGCGTGAGGAAAACCCTCACGCTTTTTTATTTACTGGTCAGCGTCGACGATATTCTATTTTCACGGCGAGATGCCAGCCACAGACCACTGTTTTTCATTGCATAGCCGAATACGAGGCCCAGTGCCAGTGACGGTACAACCAGTCGCCAGTCGCCCTGCCCTGCAAATGTTGCACATGCGCCAATGAACGTGCCCGGTACAAATGAAAGCAGCCATTGCTTTGCCTGGATACACATCAGAAACGCGACAATTCCTGTCATGACATAACCAATAATGTCCATATGCGGAGCAAGCGCACTACCGTTAATAATCACCAACGCCCACACCACACCGCTTAGCAGCGTACACGCCGAGATCCACAGTCCTTTTAACCCACCTTGCGGGCAGGCGAAATAAGCCGTGCAACCCAGAAAGCCAGCCCAACTGAGTAAACCAAGAGAAACGGCCACCCATCCCCAGATCCCGGAGAGAATGCCCGTTGTGATTGCAATTGAGAGAAGTATGTTCATGCCGCGCATCTTAGCAGAAAAACGGCATGGTAATGAGATCACGCACACAATTTATGCAAGCTTATAAATTGAGTTGCACTTTTAATTGACGTACGTCACATTTATTCGTCTGTATCTTCCTGCAATTCGTCCCACATCGCACCAATGGCATCACGCGTCAGCGGTGCTATCGTACGCCAGAAAGGCGTGTTCGCGTGCGCTTCAACTTTACCAAGGAACGTACCGCACCAGGGCAGCAAGTAGTCTACAAACAAGGTTTCAAGCGCCTCACTTTCATCTTCCGCAGACTGGTCCTCAAGCCATGAAGCCGCCAGCAACAGCGTACCAATGTGATCTGCCGGTGTATCAGCAAGCGGCATGCCCCGGGCTGAAAGAAATGCACGAACATCGGATTCTTTCGCCCCTTCTACCCAGGCACTACGATAAGGCGGCACTGCACACTCGTCACCGACAAACAGCGCGTTGTAATCTGCAGCCAACTGGGGCATATCGCAGCTCTTCTGTAAACGGGTGAGCAGTTCGTCCTGTTCCAGCGGCCAGTTGGCGGACAGTTTACCTTCACTAATCAGGGTAAACAGGGGAACCAGTAAAGGGTCCTGCGGTTGGCGGTAAAACAGCGAGCCCAGTACACGACACAGGATAGAAAACTCGTTCATTGATATATTCCAGTTAGTAACAATTACAGTTCAGCAAATTCCGCGATCGGCTCCATGCCTCGCGATTCCAGAAACGCCAATAGACGTTTAGGTGTGACGTTTAAAATTCTGTCTTCAGGGAAATTAACATCATCCAGGATTTTACGGCATTCGCCAAATTCTCCCAGCGTGAAAGCGGTATGTGAATCCGACCCTAACGCCACCCATCCACCAGCATCACGCACAGCCGCAGCAACCGCACGGCAATTATCCTCACTGCCCTTACGCGAATGCAAAAACGAAGAGTTATTGATTTCCAGTGCAACCTGGTACTTTGCCGCCGCCTGCGCAATTGCTTTAATATCAACAGGATATTTGGGATTTCCCGGATGACTTATGATGTGCACATTACCGCTGGCCATCGTAGCTATCATTGCCTGGGTATTGGTGTCTTTATCGTGAGGTGCAAAAACCGGCTCATGGAAGCCCGCAATAATGAGGTCCAGGGAGGTAAACATCGGACCTGAACAGTCAATTTCACCTTCAATATTCTTAATATTGGCTTCTATTCCGCGCAGGATCCCCACGCCATCCACGACACGTGGCCAAATACGCATATTGATAAAGTGCCAGTGGTGAGGCGCATCCGCCATGTCCGGTCCATGATCGGTAATGGCAAATAGCTTGATGCCTTTGCGACGAGCTTCCGCGATGTAATCACTTAAGGTGCTGTAGGCGTGGGTGCTGGCGACGGTATGCATATGCAGGTCAACGGGATACATAACTCTCTCCTGTAGTCATTTTCCGTCAAGGATAGCAGGTATCGCCGCCATTAATACCCTAAAATTCGAGTCGCAGGCAGGTGGCAAGGGAGTGATACCTGAATCACTTACTTATGTAAGTGATTCAGGTGAACAACCGTAGCCAACGCACATGCAGCTTGAAGTATAACGGGTATTTCAGCTGAAACCCGGTACTTGCCGGGTTACCATCAATATCCCCGAACGCGATTGACCTGACCTGTTACGACTTGCTCGCTCTCCAGGTTCATAATCGTGCGGGAGATATAGTCCACCGCTTCTGCCGGACGGGTAACTGCGGCAATATGTGGCGTCATCGCCACACGCGGATGTTTCCATAATGGGCTGTTTTCTGGCAGCGGTTCACGGCTATAAACATCCAGCATGGCCCCCTTCACCTTGCCGCTTTCCAGCGATGCCAGAAGATCGTCTTCATTGAGATGAACACCGCGTGCAAGGTTTAGCACGTAGGCGCCATCCTGCAATTGGCTAAGTAAATCAGCGTTAATAATGCCTACGGTTTCTGCCGTATTAGGCAGAAGGTTGATCAGCACGCGAGTTTGACTCAAAAACGCGCCCAGTTCCTCAGTACCGGCGAAGCTTTCCACGCCAGACCAGGATTTACGCGTACGACTCCAGCAGCGCAGTGGGAATCCCCATGCCTGCAGGCTTTCGGCAACTTTTGCGCCCAATACCCCAGCCCCCATGATCCCGACGGTAAACTCCTCGCGAGTATATTCTGGCAACGGCTGCCATTTCGCCTGATTTTTCAATGCCTGATAATCATCAAAGCGACGAAACCAGTGCAGCACCTGACTGACAGCATATTCCTGCATTTGCAGGCCCATACCCGTATCTTCCAGACGGAAAAGCGGGATCGACGCATCCAACATTTCCGGATGAGCATTGAGTTTACTGAGAATAGAATCGACGCCCGCGCCCAGCGCAAATACGGCTTTTAATTTTCGTCCTGCGAGCATTTCAACCGGCGGATGCCAGACCAGCGCATAGTCAGCATGTGCATTATCACCTACTTTCCACTCACGTACGTTCGCACCAGGTATTGCCTTTGCCAACGCATTAATCCACCAGGTCGTATCGAATGTTGGGTGATAGAAAATTATATCCATATTGTCTCCTGAACATTGTTGTGCGGAACTTTCTCGCACTTATTATCATCATTTTTCGAGGGAACATCAGAGTAGCAAATTTTAGGATGCTGGCAAAAAAAACAATTCCCGCTTATTTATGCTCCATGTTGCTTGAAGTTTGTGTAAATGCACATTTTTTTCAAAAAGTTGATTGACGGCGGGGCGGTGTTTCCCCTACATTAGCGCCCGTTCCGGTAACACAGGAACAACAATATGGTGAGGTGTCCGAGTGGCTGAAGGAGCACGCCTGGAAAGTGTGTATACGGCAACGTATCGGGGGTTCGAATCCCCCCCTCACCGCCATATTCTAAGAAGAGCTCGTACGAAAGTACGGGCTTTTTTTTCACATATTGCACATCTGCGGGGGGATGAGAAACCCCGACCCGGGTTCGACTGCTGGCGCAGCCAGCTGGACAGACCGCGAACGGAGTGAGTGGGCTGCCCGAAGGGCGAGCGAAGCGAGTCAATCCCCCCCCTCACCGCCATATTTTAAGAAGAGCTCGTACGAAAGTACGGGCTTTTTTTTCACATATTGCACATCTGCGGGGGGATGAGAAACCCCGACCGGGGTTCGACTGCTGGCGCAGCCAGCTGGACAGACCGCGAACGGAGTGAGTGGGCTGCCCGAAGGGCGAGCGAAGCGAGTC